>CASFNB010000016.1 GCA_949295915.1 uncultured Pseudomonadota bacterium
GATGAATATGATGATAGCTTTTTATCCCCTAATCATCAAAAAATCGCTGAGTTAAATGACCAATTCAGAAAGAGCTTCTGCGGTGGTAAAGTCCTTATGACTTGCGGAATTGACGCTTTGGATTGGGCGACAAAAACAAAAATTATAAGCAAGGTACAAAAATTTAATGAGTTTAATTTCAAAAATGACCCTCACGGAGAGCATGACTTTGGAATTGTCCAAGAAGGTGATGTAGAGGCTTATTGGAAAATTGATTATTATGACAAAACTTTGACTTATGGCTCTGAAAATCCAGCAGATGAATCAATAACCACCAGAGTTTTGACAATTTTATTACCGATTGAATATTAATAAAGGAGAGCAAAAATGACTTTTGATGTAAAAAAATACCCCGGATATACAGAGATGTTATTCCGCAATCGTAAACCAACATTAACCAGAAAGAAATCTCTTGAAACCTTTTATACCAGCGACAATAAAGAAGTTTATTTATATGACTTTTATAATAAATACTATTTCTTTATGAAATTTGAAGGTTTTGAGCCATATATTAATGTCCACACCGACAACAAATACCAAGTCAGTCAATTTGATAAAATGATTGAAGAATATCAAGAAAAGTTCAAAAGCATTAAAATTGATGACGTGGAAGAACAATTTGTAAATGTTGTAACCAAAAAGCAACCCGATGATATAAACCCCGAATATTTAGATTTTTGCCAAAAATACATTAAGCGAAAAGGTTTAGATGTTCCGGAAGAACCGGTAGTCGTAACCGAGTGCCATAAAATAGGTTATGATGAAAACGGAAGAATGACCTTTGAAAAAGTTGAAATGGAAGACGACACGGAGATACAAGAGGAGCCTCAAGAAAACGCTCCTCTTTCTTTTAGCGAAAATGCGCTGGAAGAAGTCCAAGAAAACGAAGATGACGAATGGAAAGGCTTTCCACCGGAAACCATTGTTCCAATTCCGACAGATGAGATTGACGAAGAAATTTGCAACGTAAAATCTGAGAAAGTCAAAAAATCTAAAAAAAAATTGAGCAAAAAGAAGTCGAAAAAATAAATGAAGACAGCATAATCCGGAGATTGGAAGCAATCTCCGGATTAAGTTATTACCCTGTATATAAAGTTTTTGAAGATTTTTGTAAAATTTGCAGTTGTTCATTACACAATACCTTTAAGGATGCCCCTGTTATGGCTCAAAGCTATTACAGGGATTTGTTTATTTCACGAGAGCAAGAATTTAAGAATATTGCGAATAAATATGATAAAGCGGTTTTCAATGAATATTTTCCAAGCCTTATGGCCATTTTAGCAAGATTATTATTAGAAAACCCAAAGGATTATCTGGGAGCAATATTTGCGAGATTAAATTTAGGACAGCATTACAGAGGACAATTCTTTACTCCGTCACACATCTGCGAGTTTATGGCAGAAATAACATTTAATGAAAATTTAGAAAAAACAATTCAAGAAAAAGGATATTGTCGCGTTGCCGAGCCGACCTGCGGATCTGGAGCTATGGTTTTGGGATTGGTTAAATGTCTGCAAAATCGCGGATATGAAAAGCTGGGCGGCAAATTATATATTGAGGCCACTGATATTGATGAGTTATGTGTCTGCATGACTTATACGCAACTTAGCTTATTAGGCCTTAGTGTTCGCGTTATTCACGGCAATAGCTTATCGGGAGAAATCTTTTCTACTTGGGATTCCCCTAATTTACAAATGGCAAACCTCGCGGGGTATTTTAATTAAAATCACAAATTTATTTTTTGGTTTTATATTTTTGGTTTGGATGGTTTGGAACATTTGGGAATATCCGTTCAATACGACCTTCATTTATTAATGGTTGTAAAATCGTTTTTAAGAAATAAGCCTTACTAGAATATCCGGTCTCAGCCATTATTTCAAATAAGGTTCTGGGTATTTTGCAAAATTCCAAAACAATAAGAACTTTATCACTAGCTTTATCACTAGCTTTATCACTAGCTTTATCACTAGCTTTATCACTAGCTTTATCAGTAACCGTTATAGAGCTATCCTGTTCTTGGCTTTTCACATCTTGAAACAGATTTGTTTTCCACTCTAATCTAAATATATCAGAGTCGGTTAATATTGGCTGATTTCCAGCATAAGCTTCTGCATATTGCGTTATTTTACGAACACCAGAACCAAGTTCATCCGCCAATCCTATTTCCTTGAAAAATCGTGCAATCGTTGGATTCTTTGGGTAAGGTGTATTCATTTCTGGATTGATATTACCATGAATATATGGCTTATTACCATTTTCAGTAAAAATTCTGTCTTTTTCTATAACTAATTTTGCCGGATAGTGATTGGTATATTCTCGGTGAACAAGTAAATTGACTGCAATTTCTCTGAAAATAATGTTCCGAATATCCAATCGTGCCGTTCCTTCTAAATAGAAAGGTGATGGTAAATGTTTAGATACAAAAGCCATTATACGGTCATAACTGTCAATTAAATTTGTTCTAACATCATCTCTATCATCATAACGACCAATATCTTTTACACGCATAATTAAATCTGTCTTAAAATGAGGTAAAACAGATGCTATAACTTCATCTTTTCCTAAAAGTAATAAACCGGCAAGCGTTATTCCTTCTTCTCCTGTCTGAACATCTCTCTTGTATAAAGAGGCACTTTTTAAGAGTTCAAAATCATCAAGTTCTTTCCATGGATGGTTTGCGTCTCTAATAACAGCCATTTTACGAGCCTTCGCAATTAAATCTTGGCGCAAATCATCAAGCCTTGCATATTTGAATATCTGGTTTTCAGAATAAGAAGTTTGTTTCCTTAAATATAAAGCCGCTACTTGAGCTTGTTGGGAGGTAATATCATAATCACCATCTTCATTACGCACAAAAATCTTATTACAACAGCGATGAACTTCTGCACTTTCTGGAACATTAATATAAAGAATATGTTTTTCTTCAAAAACTATCGGCTCAATAGATAAATAAAGCGGTGGATGATTTTTAGCTGGATTGTTAATTGTGTTTGCAAAATCCTTCTTAAGTTGAGATATTTGATGAGGAGCAATACCTACAACATCTCCATTATCTTTAACCCCCAAAAGAATTTCTCCACCTTGAGTGTTAGAAAAGGCGCAAACAGTTTCATATACGCTCTTAGGCATTCCACCTTGAGCTTCTTTGAACTCAATTTTAAGACCTTCACCCTGTTGAAGGAGGCTTCTAATTTTCTCTAACATTTAATATCCTGTTTGTATAAATAACTTGAAAAATATCTTAATGATACAATATTTAAAAGTCATTAAAATTTTTAATATTCATAAATTTATATTAAAAAATATTTTGTAATAAGCTGGAAGTAGCTTGTTTTAGCGTGGTAGCTCGGTGGTAGCTCAGCTAAAAAATCGCTAAAACTTTAAGATTAACACATTGATTTATAAAGATAATATTTTATAAGCGCAGTCGATTTGTAATCAGTGGGTCCGCGGTTCGACTAGGAGAGAGAGGCAGACGGAAGTATGCCGGTGAGGGCATAGCCCGAGCGACGACGAAGCGGCGGAGCTTTAGCGACGTCAATCCTGTGTCGGCACCATCATAAAAAAGGCCTCCCTTGCGGAGGACTTTTTTGTGATAAGATACTATCGAATAAAAATACTTGACAATTTTAATATATTACATATATAATACATATATATTATAAAATATATCGGAGACTTGCCATGAAAAAAATTGAAAATATCAAAGAGTTTGTGGAGAAGATAGACAGCGCCAAAAAGGTCAATCCCAAAGACCTGTCTTCTGACCAAGATTTAACCATCGCCATCATGAACCTTATCAGCATTGAAGAACACCTTGTTTTCTCGGGAGCCAAAACCGGCAAAAATTCTTTTTACGATTTGGTACAAAACATTCGTGAAATGCGCAAAACCTTAATGCAAAAAGTTATTCCGGCTTATGAAGGCGAAGTCTGGTGCATATCCAAACATTTGCTGGCTTCTTCCATGCGTTTGATGGAGGTTGGCACCAAGCAACAATCTTTAGGTCACAAAGAAGAAGCCTACAAACTTTTCAACCAAGCCTATGAGCTTTATTGTCTGTTCTGGGGCTTGAATATGAATATGTTAAACGTCGCAGATGTTAAATGGATTGAAGATAAAACCGAAGACATGAAAAAACTTTCAGAAAAAATTGATGCCAACATCCCGAGCACACCTGAGGTTTCAGAAGGAAAAGCCGGTACGTTATCCAAAATGAAAGCTTTTGTCAGAAAAGCGGTTGACTGCTGCATAGAATAAGGAGAAAACAAATGAACAAAATCATCTTTGCTTTTGTATTAGGGTTGTTTGTCCTCACCGGTTGCGATAATCAAACCCAAACGGAAAACACGGCTCAAACCACAAGCGAAAAACCTGCTTTTTCCGAAAACAAAATATATTTTTTCTATTCCAACTATTGCCCGCACTGCCACGCTGCTCTAACTTATATCAAAGCCAAGCACCCAAACTTAGAGTTATCCATGGTCAATGTTGAAAATGCCGGTGGTTATAAACTCCTTGTGCAAGCGGTAAAAGAATATAAAATCAACGGCAGTTCTGTCGGTACTCCGCTTCTGCTTATGGGTAAAAATTATCTGATGGGCTGGGCTCCGGAATATGAAACCCAATTTGAAAATTATGTTCAGCCTTTTGTAAAATAAAACTTTCCCCGATGTTATAAGTCGGGGAATTTTTTTATAATTGCAAATTGCCGCAGTTTGATATAGGCTGAAAGAAAAAATATCGGAGAAAAGTTTATGGAGCAGCAACTGCCGCCGGAAATCATGAAAAAAGCCGTCAAAGGCATCAGCTATATTGCCCACCCTTTGCGCTTGCGTTTGTTGGAATATATGGATGTCAACGGTGCCTCATCCGTATCCACCCTGACCAAAGCCGTGGAGGAAGAGCAGATGATTGTGTCCCAAAGCTTAAAAAAACTCCGCGATGCCAATCTGGTTAAAACCGAGCGCAAAGGCATTTTTATTTATTATAATATTTACGAAGAATATCCAGCAAGCATTTTTGAGTGCATTCGCAAACTTTTTGCCTATATGACCGACAGCTTTTTTTATTTGAACGAAAAAGCAATTCTGCCCAAAGATTATACCACCATGGTTGCCAACCGCATCAAGCTTTTTGCCAACTATGATAAAATGCGCATTTTGGAATATCTCACTTTGTTTGGCGAAAGTAATGTAACAGACATCATCAACGGTATAAGAAGCGAGCAAATGAAAGTTTCGCAATACTTAAAACGCCTGAAAGACGATGGCTTTGTTACTGCCCGCCGCGACGGACGTTTTATTTATTATGACATCACACAAGGCGTGCACAAAACCGCCATCCAGTGCATCCATAAACGCTACGACAATCTGAAAAATAAGGCTGAGTTTTAAATTTGCCCTTGTCAAAGTCAAATTCTGCCGCTACACTTTTATTATAAATTCACAAACAACGATTGGAAGCTGTTTATGACTGACTATACTGTTCTAGAATTATTATTGTTCCAAGCTTTTTTAATTTTCTTGAATGCCGTTTTTGCTTGCGCCGAAATTGCGGTTATCTCCATCAATGATAACAAACTCAAACGCATGGCTGAAAATGGCGATAAACGAGCCGTTCGCTTAGCATCTCTCACGGCACAACCTGCCAAATTTTTGGCTACCATTCAAGTCGGCATCACTCTTGCCGGTTTTTTGGGTAGTGCTTTTGCTGCCGATAACTTTTCTGACCGCATTGTAGATTGGCTTATTGCGCAAGGTGTAACCATCTCCCCAACCAAATTAGACATTTTGGCGGTTATTGGCATTACGCTCATTTTATCTTACATCACCCTGATTTGGGGCGAGCTTGTACCCAAACGCATTGCTATGCAGCATGCTGAAAAAATCGGACTGTTTATGTCCTCCGCCATATATATCATTGCCAAAATTTTCTCTCCAATTGTCTGGTTTTTAACGGCTTCCACCAATATTTCTTTGCGGTTAATCGGTATCAATCCCGAAGAAAAAAATGAAAACGTAACCGAAGAAGAAATCCGCATTATGATTGACGTCGGTACTGAAAACGGCACGATTGATGATAAAGAAAAAGAGCTCATCCATAACGTGTTTGAATTTGACGACAAACTGGTATATGAGGTTATGAACCATCGCACCGATGTTCAGTTTTTGGATGTGGATGATGATACCGGAAATTGGGAAAAAATCATGATTAAAACCCGTTACTCTGTCTATCCGGTATACAAAGATAATACCGACAATATTTTGGGTATTTTGAATATTAAAGACTATTTCAAATACAAACCGCAAGGCAAATCAGCCCTTATCAACAAAGCCATCAAGCCGACCTTATTTGTACCTGAAACACAACATATAGATAATCTGTTTCACAACATGCAAAAAAGCCGCATACACTTTGCTTTTGCAGTTGATGAATACGGCGGTATATCCGGCATTGTCACCATGAACGATTTATTGGAAGAAATTGTCGGAGAGCTGGAAGATGATACAACCGCTCCTCCATCTATTCCCAACATCAAACAAATCAACAAAAATTCGTGGGTAATTCATGGGCATACCCCCATTGAAGAAGTTGAAAAAGCTTTTGAGCTCGATTTATCGGGAATTGATTGCGAAACCTTTGCCGGCTTTATTTTTTCTTTAATGGATGAAATTCCGCTGGATAAAAAGAATATTAAGCTCAATTATCAAAACATTCGTATCAAACTGGTAAAAACCAACGGACATAAAATTGAGCAAGCCATTTTGCAAAAAGTTGAGGCTTAGTTTTTTACCTGCTTGCGAATACCGAGATAATATCCGAATGCTCCAAAAACCAGCATATAGAGCAAGCTACCATAAAGAATATTTACCCCGATTTCTCCGGCAGCCTGAAAAATGCCGTTTGCAAACAGTTCTTTAAGCTCGGCATAAGAAAAAGCCGTTTCATCTTGCCTAAAATAAGCACCGGTCAGGTAGTAAAGATAAAAAAGCGGCAGATTGGTAAACACGTTGGAAATAAACGTCCAAGCAACCGATATAGCCAAACTGAAACGATATTTCGTGCGCCGCGACAACATCCACAAGGCAAGCACCACCGGCACTTGCCCCGGAAACGGAGCAAAAGCCAAGCCCATACCAATGGCATTAGACCGCGCCAGATAAGCCGGATTTTTATAACTCCGGCTCATCGGCACAATCACCTTTTTGCGCATATAAGCAAACCAAGATGATAACTTATTTTGCAATCCAAGCAATTCTTAATCCTTGCCGTTACCAAACTTATCCTTGAGCGCGGCAAGTCCGGCCAAACTATTGACGACACTTTCGCCTTTTTTATTTTTCTTGACTTCTTTCTTGGCTTGCTTCAAAAGCTCTTTTTCGTCCACAACCGGTTTTTCGGGTTCATAATCTGCAATATCGGCAAGAAAATCATAACGATTATCGACCCATTCGCCTTTCTTTTCGTCATAATAGGTTTGTGCATTAGATTTATCAATAAGACCAATAACTTTATCCTTAACCTTATTAAACAATTCTTGCTCTTTTTTCGGCGCATAAAGAATATCACCGTTAGGCATCGGAAGATCCAATTCTTCCATAACATTCATGGTAACAACGGTATATCCCCAGTTACGTCTTTCTTTTCCGACTGCGGTGAAATAATCGATGCCGTGTGTCGGCTCATCATCATAAAAGTCAAGCAACTTATCGGCAGCAACTTTATCAACTTGAGCCAGTTTTTTCTGAATTTCCGCTTTTTCTTTGGCTTCCTCGGAAAATTTCTTGATTGTGGAATTGACAAACGGCTTAGCCTCCGCATCTTCTTCAAAATACTTGGTAACAAATTCACCAACCTCTTTAGGCGAAAGAATAACCGCTTCTTCTTTTTCCTTTTCTTCTATGGCTTTTTGAATAGCCTCAGCCATTTGAGCCTGTTTTTCCTCATCTCTTATTTTTTTGAGTTTCAACTCTTCGGTTTTTTTCTCAAAAGCGGCAATTTTGATAGCCGATAATTCGTCTGAGTTTGGAATGACCGGAAGTTCCGATTTATTATTTTCAAGATAACGAGCAATATTTTCGGTAATTGTTTTATTATCCATGGAAATAATGTCGGTAAGCGAAGCCAAAATATTTTGCTTCAAAGTCGCAACGGCTTCTTCATGTTTTCTTTTTTCTTCGGCTATACGGCGTTCTTCCTCTCTGCGTTTTTCTTCTGCAAGGCGTTTTTCTTGCTCAATTCTGGCCTGTTCTTCCTGTTGCTTGCGACGTTCTTCCTCGGCTTTGCGTTTAAGTTCTTTATCTATTCTTTCTTGCACGAAATCTCTTGATTTCAAGATTTTATCCGTATCTCTGATAATGCTTTGGACGCGCGTATCATCACGGAGTTTTTGTCCCAAGCTGGTCCAAATATCTTTCAAGACACCTTTTTTGCTCTCATCCAAATTAGTAGCAATATATCCCATAAATTCTTTCAATTCTTGGCTTTTATTTTCTTTTAAGGCTTTAGAAAACATCATGTTGAAAGGCATCGCCTCAAACTTATCTCTGAAGAAACCGGCTTTGGTAAACGGACTTGCGCCGTTATTAAGAGCAGCAACGGTAGCTTCTTTTTTCCAATACTGCAAAGTTTCGTTCAAAAAAGTGGTATGAGAATCACTTGAGAAATGAAAAGGTTGATCTTGCAAAAACTTAGCTTCAAAATCATATTGAGATAAATCTCTGTCTTCCAATTCAATACGAACAGCTCTTCTTTTGCTGTCATAATGAATCAACTGATAAGCCAAATGAGGCTTAAAATCATATCCCAATTCATGCAATTTCTTCATGGCATTATCGCTGATGTTTTCGCTTCGACGCGCTTTATCGAGCATATATTCCAAATCTTTTTTAGAAATTGCCGGATTTTTACCATATTTTTCCAACATAAAATCAAGAGTTTCACGCTCTGAAAAATAATGATTTATTTCGGCTTTTTTCCAATCTATATTTGCATTTTTAATAAAATCATCCACATATTTTTGGACTTTAGGATCTTTTCCGCTATCAGATTGAGCACGATAAATAAAATCATGTAAGCATTGATATTTCTGTTCTTCGCTATCAAACTTATATCCGCGTTTTAAGATTAAATCAACCGTTTCAAAATTTTGCTTCATAAGCAAATCCGGAACATCGGAAATAGTCTTTAACGTATCGCCGTACTTATTAAACTCTGCCTCCAAAACGTCATCATGACGCAAATTTTTTCTTAGATATTCAATCTCTTTTTGTTCACGAACACCCTGCATATAACGGACAGCAAAAATTTTTTTTAGCCCATTATTATAAAGATTTTCAATAAAAACTTCCGAGCCAAACTTATTGATATATTTATTGACCAAATTCAAAATATCTTGATATTCAGGTTCAACATTAAAATTTTCATCACATTCGATTGAAGCATTTTTTATAATACCCTTACTCTGCTCCACTGGCAATTTTAAAAATTCATCGATATATTCATGAGCAATTTTTCTTATATCTTTCTTTCGACATAAAATATCAAAACGAGAAGAGCCGATTGGATATTGTTCAGCCCAAGTTTCTTTAACGTTTTCAATATTTTCGCCAAACAATTCTTGATATTCTTTTTTAAGCTCAGGACCGGACTTTGAACCTTGAGCATACAACCAAGCATCTTCATAAACTGCTTTGAGAATATCTTTATTGAGTTCTTCTTTATGGGCAAACAAAAAGTCAGCACTTTCTCCCGAGCGGTTAATTATGCTTTTTAATGTATTTCTGTTAAGAATTTTCCCTTGTAATGCTCTATTTTGCATATAAAAAATTCTCTTTTGTTTATAACCATATATATCAGATAAAAGAACTTCATCTTCGGTAGTAATCACAGAATCAATAATCGGCAAAAATTGCTTATTCCAACCTTTATCGGTAAGCATACCATTTTCATCAAAAGATAAATCATCAACAAGAAAATCATAGGATCTGGTACTTTTAACTTTTTTCACAAACTCATCATAATGCTCGGCAATCAACTCATCATACTGCTTTTTATCCCACAATTTATCAAAATAGGTTTGCCCGTCAAAGTTCAACTCATAAATGCTTTTTCCCAACATTTCTTTAGAAATGGCATCTAACTTCTGACGAAATTCGACATCCTCCTGAGCCATTCCCAAATGAGAAGGATAATAGGTATCAAAATCATACCCATATCC
Source organism: uncultured Pseudomonadota bacterium (assembly GCA_949295915.1). GTDB lineage: Bacteria > Pseudomonadota > Alphaproteobacteria > RF32 > CAG-239 > CAJLXD01. Next base: position 10,262 of record CASFNB010000016.1, read on the forward strand.
GATAACAACATTCTTATTAAACCATCCATCTTTGATAATTTTTTTGGCTTGTTCGGAAGTAAACGCATGTGGATGAGCCATCAAAAGGTTAATTTGTAAAAGGTTTCTGTCTTCGGAATGAAGTTTTTCAACCATAGATTTAATGTGTTCATCAGACAAAGCCGGATTTTTAGCTATTTTATCAAAATCAAAATCTTCTGAGAACCTAAGATAATCAACAAATAAGTCAAAAATACCATCTTGGCTAAAATCTTTAATATCTTCATAAAAATAATGGGAAACTCTTCTTTTAAAAGCAGCTTGCATTAAATTTTTTTCTTCAGTGTGCGCTGCATATGGATTTTTTGTTTTTTTATCATATTCACTATCATAAATAGTCAATGTCATTATTGTAGAATCATAATCAGGGAAAAGCTCTTTATAATTTGGAAACAAATCTGAAGAAAAATCATAATATTCATAACGTCTATGATAATATTTAAACGCATCTTTGGCTAATTTCTCCGAGCTAAAATCAAGTTGTCTGGCTTTTTCATCAGCGAGTTGCCAAAATTTTTGATATTCTTCCTCTTTAATTCTTTCGTATTCTTCAGCACGACTTCTCAGTGCTATGGCTTCTTGTCCGGCTCTGCTTTGTTGCCACATTCTACTATATTGATCCATTTTTCTTCTCCCGATTCTTGTTTTATTTATATTCAGTAAATCAGATATTTCTTAATATATCACAAACAAAATATTTTGTCTATTTTTTTTATATACAAAAAAAGCCTTTCCGATAGAGGAAAGGCTTATATATGGCTGCTTCGCCTGGACTCGAACCAAGATTGACGGAGTCAGAATCCGCTGTCCTACCATTAGACGACGAAGCAATAACATTAACATTGCATAATATCTATGCCTTTTTATTGCTCTTGTCAAATGGTTTGTTCCATACCTTCGCAAAAAAATCCCTCTTGCCAAAAGCATTTTTTCATGCTCTAATAATTATAGAGGAAGAACATTTCTTTCTCAAAAACAAAAGGATATTTATTATGAAAAAACGTTCAAAACATATTTCAAAGAAAGGAACTCAGGCCGATTCAGCCGAGCCTCCGAAACGTAATTTTTGCTTTAACTTTTCTTTTAATGAGGACTGCGTTGCTCTGAAGGAGGTGTAAGATGCTTACCTTCAGATATACGATTTGTGCCGATGACATTAAAAAAGTCAGAGAAATTTCCGCCTCTGCCCCCAATTTTGATGAAGACTGTGTAGATATTACCGCACATCTGGCAGATGATGCTTTATATCAGGCAGAACACCCCGAAGATGGTGATTATCCGCATGATACCAACTTCATCTTTGCCGAATTGGATGGCATAACTTGTGCTTATGCCTGCTATGGTGAAATTGCCGATTCTGACGGAACTTTTGAGCTTTATTGGCTGGCAACCCATGCCCAATATCAAGGTCGCGGTATCGGCAGACAGTTAATTACCAAACTGGTTGAACACATAAAAGCTTTAGGCGGACGCAAACTTTACTTAAAAACCGACAGCAAGCCCGAATATAAAGCCACCCGAAAATTTTACAATTCATGCGGCTTTACATTAGAGGCGACCTTAAAACAATATTACGACCGTCATGATGACTGCTGTATTTACGGTATGTGTCTTGATGATTGTGATTTGGAAGGTTTATGCCTAAATGCTGCCGAATGATAGATATCCCGGGTAAACCCGGGGATATCTATCAACTATTTTTTATCTTCGACCGGAACCACGTTGATATGCAGTTCTTTGAGTTGTTGCTCGGTTACATAGTTTGGAGCTTGCATCATCAAGTCTTGCGCCTTACCATTGAGCGGGAACAAAATCACATCACGGATAATCGGCTCATCCAAGAGCAACATCACCAAACGGTCAACACCATAAGCAGAACCGGCGTGCGGAGGAGCACCAAACTTAAATGCGCTTATCATACCACCGAACTTGTTATCAACCACGCTGTTGTCATAACCGGCAATTTCAAAAGCTTTGTACATAATTTGAGGTTCATGGTTACGAACCGCACCGGACAAAAGCTCAACGCCGTTGCAAACAAAGTCATATTGATAAGCCAAAATATCCAACGGATTTTTGTTCAACAAAGCATCCATACCGCCTTGCGGCATCGAGAACGGATTGTGAGAAAATTCAACCGCACCGGTTTCTTCATTTTCTTCATAGAACGGAAAATCGACAATCCAGCACATTTTGAAAGAGTTTTCATCAATTAAACCTAACTCCTCGCCAACTTTGTTACGCAAACGCCCGCTGAACTTATCAAACTTCATGCCTTTGCCGACCATAAAGATAACGGCATCACCATCTTTAGCGCCAAAGTTTGCTTTGAGTTCGTTCAATTTTTCTTCACTCAGGAGTTTGGCAATACCTTTGGCGCCGGCTGAAGCAAAAGCCACATAAGCAATACCGCCCATCCCCTCTTCTTTAGCATAAGCATCGAGCTTATCAAAGAAAGAACGCGGTTTTTCGGCAATACCTTCAACCACCATGGCTTTAACGGTTTTGCCTTCTTTAACCAAGCCGTCATAAACACCGAAGCCGCTGTTGCCGAAGAATGAAGTTGCATCTTGCAAAATAAGCGGGTTACGCAAATCGGGTTTATCGGAACCATATTTAGCCATAGCTTCGCGAAACGGAATATGAATAAACGGAGCTTGGTCAACTTTTTTACCATTGGCAAATTCATTAAAGATGGCACCCAAAGTATGCTCAATAACCTTGAACACATCTTCTTGAGTAGCAAAACTCATTTCCATATCCATCTGGTAGAACTCACCCGGAGAGCGGTCGGCACGCGGATCTTCATCACGGAAACACGGTGCAATTTGGAAATATTTATCAAAGCCGGAAACCATTAATAATTGTTTGAATTGTTGCGGTGCTTGCGGCAAAGCGTAAAATTTTCCGGGATTAATACGAGAAGGAACCAAAAAGTCGCGCGCCCCTTCCGGAGAAGAAGCGGTCAAAATCGGGGTTTGATACTCGGTAAAGCCCTGCTCGCGCATCAACTCACGCGAACGCTGAATAACGGCGGAACGGAGCAAAATGTTTTTATGAATACGGTCTTTACGCAAGTCAAGGAAACGATATTTCAAACGCAATTCTTCCGGCGCATCGTCTTCAATCGCTACTTGGAAAGGAAGAACATCTGCTTGAGAGTGGATTTCCAAAGCACTGACGGCAATTTCAATATCACCGGTCGGCATATTTTTGTTCACGCTTTCACGCGCAATTACTTTACCTGTGATACCGATAACCGATTCGGGACGGATGGCTTGGATTGTTTCAAACAAATCGGAATGACTATCAAACACACATTGCGTAATTCCGTAATGATCTCGCAAATCCACAAAGCACAAGTTTCCGAGATTACGTTTGCGGTGAACCCAACCGGCGAGTTTCACCTTTTTATTAATATCTGCGGCACGAAGTTCGCCACAGGTATGTGTACGATAGCAATTCATATCAAAACCTCACATAAAATTTTTATCATTTTTGCTTTTATGTTGTAGACTCAAAACAAAAGAAAAGCAACAAAAAAAGAGCTATGACTTGGGTCATAACTCTTTTTTCTTAAATTAAAATCTTAAGCGATTTTTTCGGCAGAAAAGAAAGTCGGATTTGATTTTGTAAAATGTTTACAAATCTTCCGCACATTTTCGAACCAATATTCATCGGGCATTTCGGTATGTCCTCTGAATTCCACCCAAGAGGCATCCTGCGTTTTATGACAAGAGATTATAACCGGATAAAACTTATTGGTTTCTTTCCATGAAACTTCTTGCCATTTTTCGGCCCAACGACTTGCATCCCGAAAGTTACCATACACAGGCAAAACAAAGCTGTTACATTCTGACTGTGGCAAGATGACGGAAAAATCGACAGCTTTCGGCACTTTCCAAAAATCTTTTTGCTGAGCCGCAAATTCCTGTAGCAATTTTTCGATAGGAGCATCATCGCTCAGTTCCAAAACCTGAACATTTTGTTCATCCGCACCGGTAACAACCTTTGCATCGACAATTTTCAACTCTGGATATTTTTCCAATACTTGCTGAAGTTGAGCCGCTTCGGCAATCACTAAAAAATAAGATTTTAAAGTGTACATAGTAAAAAAATTTATAAGTTAGAAATTAGATTTAATATCACAACGCTCGAATTTGATTTCGGAAGCCACCCACTCGTTCTGTTCGGGTTGAATATGATGAATAAATTGCAACATCATCATAATCCAGGCATCATCCGGCTGTTGAGAATAAGACAAGAAACGAATTTGCTTTTTATTGGGAATTTCATAAATGGCAAAATTCAGTTTTTTCAAATCATCGGCAGATAAACCGGCCACCACCTTGCTACACTGACACCACACGGCATAAAGCTGAGGATCATCATCGAACTGCATGGTAAAGGAGCAAATTTTAGCCTTTCCTTCAGGATTATATGCCGGATAACAATATCTTACGGCAGCATCTTTGGGAAAACTTTTCAAATATTCATGCAAAGCTTCCGCGGATAAAAGGTCAAACACGGCATAAGCCTCTTCTCGGCAACGAATACCGTTCACTAAAGCGACATAATTGACACAATCGACCGGCATTTGAGCAAGAAATCCGTTCACCCGATTAGACGGCATCAAAACGATGGCGGGAAATACATTCTTATTTTCCATAACTTTAAATTTTAAAATTTTATAATAAGGTTGATAATCACTATAAAAATATTTTTAATGGCAAAGTTGTAACACATTTTTAGACAAAATCAAGCTTTTTTAAATTCAAAAACAAAAAGCTTGAGAAAAATCTCAAGCTTTAATGAATAAACGCTAAGACCTTGTATCAATCCATCTCTTTAGAATTGAGCATTGCCGCCAAATCTGCCGGACCGACGGTTTTAAGTTTTGGCTTAGACTGATTTACCTGAGGCGCTTCTTTTGCTTTCTCTTCAGCCGATTTTTGAGCTTGCTTTTCCTCTTCTTGAGCTTTAATGCTCAATTCCAAACGCTCTATATTTTCAGGAGAATAAGGAACACGATATCCGTCAAGGAAAAAACTGTCATATAAAGCAAATAAGGTTTTATATTCATCAATATTTTGCCCTTTTAAGATTCGATTACGTTCATCAATTTCATCCAATTTTTCTTGAGGCAAGGCATAAAAAGCAGCAAATTTTTGTTCCGTATTTTCGGAATTTTCATTTTGTTTTTGAGGCACATTTTTTCCCAAATTTTGCCTCATTTCGGCAAAAACACCGGTGACATAAGAATCTTGACGTAAAGTTTGTCCCAAAGATTTTTCAATATCACCGATAATTTTAGGACCTTTATCGACAGGAAGATACTTGGCAATATCAACCATAAGTTCTTTAACCCCTTTATAATTATTATTTTTGGCGCGTAAGAAGAAACCGGTAAAAGGCATACCTGTTTTTTTACCGTGAGCGAATTCAATTTTTTGGAACGGCGACGCCCCGTTAGCCAAAGCAAAAGCGGCAGCCTCGGCGCGCCCATAAATAAGCATTTCATTTAAGAATGTAGTTTTGGAATCACAAGAAAGATGATAAGCCCGAGCCACGGCACGACAATCGGAAAAATCGAGCTTTAATTTCTGATAATTACTGTCTAAACTAATGTCGGTCTTATTCTTTCCGTATCGAATAACATCCAATGCCGGATATGCTTTCTGCTTTGGTTTTAAAATACCTTTTTCATAAAGATTGACGAGTCCGGGCGGTACATGACCGTACATATCCACATTTTGCTGAGCAATGTCGTTTAATTTTTCAATAATTCTGGGGGTTTTAACAATATTAAGCTCAACTAACTTTGCCCAAGAACCGTAAAAGATAGCATCAACATTTCTGTCAACGACCTCTTTGTCTTCGGCAATTAACTGTTTAAGCAATTTTTTTGCATTTTCAAAAACAAAATCATTTCGATAAAAACCGGTAGACTTATCAATATCCTCAATTAATTTTTTCAACGCAGTATCATGATTGCCAAATCCATAAGCTTGCAATTCTTGTAAAAACTTTTTATTGGGTGCAATACTGAAATCTTCCAAATGATACAAGTTTTTTCCTTGCTGTTGCAAAGATTGATTAATTTTTGAACGAGCATCACTTTCCATAAGAGAATCTCGTAAAGACGATTTGAGCAATTTATCCAACAAATCAGGCTGTTTTTCAATCATACGAACGAGATATTTTCTTTCATAACCGCCTTGAGATACATATTCGGGATGCAATCCGACAAAATGAGCCATAAAAGGTAAATATTCATCAGATTGATATTTTCCTCTGATCCGATTAAAATTAAACTCTTGTTTATTAAATTCTTGTTTTTTCAAAAATTCATCAGGATACAAATCCCATAAGGCAGCAAAATGAGAAGAAACATCCTGAGCCAATGTCTCAAAAATACTTGTATTATTGTTTTTATCAATATCTTTTTTAAACAAAATTTTATAAACATCACGAAGAGCCGAAATACGCTCTTTTTTAGAAGCTTGAATATGCTTCAAAGAATTTTCACCATACATACTCGAATGAGATAGAGCGGAATAGGAATAGATTTCATCCCGATAGAGTTGAAACAAATGCTCGGGTGAGAACATATCTTCTTTGGCATGACCACGAACACTATCCAAAGTCGTAGCCTTGCCGTTTTCATCAACAAAAACAAAATTTTGAGTTGAACTTTTAACGGTTTCGTAAGACTGAATAATATCGTCTCCGCGCAACGCACCGGAAACGGAAAGCTGAAAATCGAGTGTTTCAAAAGGCAAATAAGCCTGCCCATCTTGATACGGCAGTACCTTATTATCAGAAAATTTCCATACCGTATTATCAACTTTAATAAGTTTATGCTCGGCATTATGGCCGCCAAACTCAAGACCTTTAACGGTAAACATTTCTTGTTGTGTTTTGGCATTAAAGAAATGAAGCTGTTGGTTATCCGCCATCACATAAAAATCTTTGGCAAAAGAAATATGATCTCCGATGGCGCAAAGCTCTCCGTCTTTATACAATTTTTGTTTGCCGTCAGATTGAAACAAAATCAAACTTTCATCTAAATACGGATGACCGAAAAAAGAACCTTTATCAATCTCATGACCGTCTTTAAGCAAAATATCGGGAGCATGAACATTACTGCGCTGCAATTCTTGGTAATATTCATAATTATTATGAAAGCTGTAATTATCGTCATTATTAACGGCTTTTTTTTCGACAATGTCAAAACGACTGCCCAGCTCCAATTCCGTAGCCATATCAAAACTCCTCACTTGTCTGAAACATAAGCCCAATATACCACTGTTTTAAGGCTAAAACAAGCAAAGAAATAAAAAATATTGAATCCTCTCTTGTTTTGCTTTATAAGAAAAATGAATTTAATTAAGGAAGAAATATGATAAATTTGATTGATAGCACCGAAAAACTGGAAGAATTTTGCGCATTATTAAACGACAAACCATTTATTACCATAGATTTGGAATTTATGCGAGAAAAAACTTATTATGCCGAGCTTTGCCTCATTCAGGTCGGCACGGAAGGACAAGCCGCCGTCATTGACCCGATGAGCAAAGATATCAAATTAACACCGTTTTACAAATTGTTGGACAATCAAAATATTGTCAAAGTTTTTCACTCCGGACGCCAAGATATTGAAATTTTATATAACTTGACCGGAAAAATTCCCACCCCGTTGTTTGACACGCAAGTTGCCGCCATGGTCTGCGGCTATGGAGAATCCGCCGGTTATGAGAGCTTGGTCAAAGGCATTTTGAAAATAGATTTAGACAAGACCAGCCGTTGTTCCAACTGGGAGCTCCGCCCCTTGGATGAAAAACAACTGCAATATGCCTTGTCCGACGTTACACATTTAGTCAATTTATACACCCATTTCAAACAAAAACTAGCGGAAAACGGAAGAGAAAGCTGGTTGGAAAGTGAACTTGACATTTTGCGCAATCCGCAAACTTATGATGTTGATCCATACGAGATTTGGCACAAAATCAGACATCGTTCACACAATGCCAAAGTTCTCACCTATTTACGTGAGTTAGCCGCATGGCGCGAAAAAAGAGCAAAGAGCAAAAACACACCGCGCCAATCGATTATGAAAGATGATATGTTGGCAAACATTGCCGCCATTTGCCCCAAGACGGTTGACGAACTTTTACAAATCCGCAACATGAGAAAAGACGTGGCTCAAGGCAAACTCGGCACCGAAATTTTGGAAGTTTTGGAGAAATGTAAAGAAATTCCCGTTTCGGAATACGTCCGAGCAGAAAAAGACAAACCCATGTCTGCCGGCACACTGGCTTTGTATGAACTCTTAAAACTGCTTTTAAAAATTCGCTCAACCGAACAAGGCGTGGTCGCAAAACTAATTGCCACTGATGATGATTTGAAATTGCTTTCCACTTTTCAAGATGAAAATTGCATGGCACTTTCGGGCTGGAGATATGACATTTTTGGCAAAGAAGCCATAGAGCTCAGAAACGGCAATGTCTGTATTGCTTATGATAAAAACAAACACGGCATTGTTTTAAAAGAAAACAACCCCGAAAATCGGGATTGTTAATTTGAATGAGAGTTTGCATCCGACATAATATATACTTTCAAATACTATAGGGTTGGTTATAAAGTTTATCCATAAAACGCAAGAGCTTAATCACCTTATCGTTACGAATGGAATAATAGATTGTTTGAGCCTCACGCCTTGTTTTCACAATATTTTCGGCTCGCAATATCGCCAAATGTTGCGACAAAGCAGATTGGCTGATTCCGACCAATTTTTCCAATTCGCCGACTTTGAGTTCTTTGCCAAGCAGAAAGAACAAAATCTCAAGCCGTTTCAAGTTACCCAGCGCTCGAAATAATCTGGCGCCATTCGCAATCGCCATGTTTTTCATTCACACCTCCTGATGTACATAATTACAATTTAATTTAGCATAAATTGAAATACTTGCCCAGTTCTAACCAAACTAATTGTTATATATACTTAAATACATAGCCAATAGTTTTACTTTTAAAATTGCCAATCAAAAATAAGTAGATTATGATGAGGATAAATTAATTCAAGGAGAAGAACATGCCTGAAAATGATATTCAAAATTTGAGCTTTGAAGATGCACTCATTCAGCTTGAAAACATCGTAAGAGAACTGGAAAGCGGACGTATCAAATTGGACGATGCCGTCAAGGCTTATGAAAAAGCCGTTGCCTTAAAACAACTTTGCGAAAAGAAACTCAAAGACGCTCAGTTGAAAATTGAAAAAATTGAAATTGCCCCCAACGGCGAAATGACGACCACCCCGTTAGATAAGGTAGAAGAATAATGTCTGACATTAAAGAAAAGCTCAAAACCTTCTCCCAAGACTTCAATAACAGATTGGAACAATATTTTCCGTTACCGAGCGGTCCGGAAAGAAGAGTTGTTGAAGCGATGAAATATTCGGTTATGAACGGCGGCAAGCGTTTGCGCCCGTTTTTGGTTTGTGAAACCGCCAAGCTTTATGGTGTGCCCACCTACCCGACCGCCGCACTTGTATCGGCTTCTTTAGAGATGTTGCACTCCTACTCGCTCATTCATGACGATTTACCCGCCATGGATAACGATGATTTGCGCCGCGGCAAGCCCACTTGCCACAAGGCTTTTGATGAAGCAACCGCCATTTTGGCCGGAGATGGCTTGTTGACTCAAGCTTTTGAGCTTTTGAGCCATAAGACTTTGAATATTGATGCCAACACCCGTTGTGAGCTGGTCAACTTGCTTGCCAACGCGGCTGGTGCTTATAATGGCATGATTGCAGGACAAATGCTCGATATTTATGCCGAAACCGCACCCAAAGAAGAAAATAATGAGAAATTGATTTTGCGAATTGAAGAAATGAAAACCGGTCGTTTAATTCGCTATGCTTGCGAAGCCGGTGCCATTTTGGGCAAAGCCGATATGGATGAGAGATTAGCGATTGTCAATTACGCCAGAAAAATTGGTTTAGCTTTCCAAATTGCCGATGACATTTTGGATGTTGAGGGTAATCAGGAATTAATGGGTAAAAAACTGCAAAAAGATGCCGACCAAGGCAAAGCCACATTTGTAAGTATCTATGGCTTAGATAAGGCCAAAGAAATTGCCAAAGATTTAATCAAACAAGCCAAAGAGAGCATCGCCATTTTCGGCGCCAAAGCCCAAACCTTGCAAGATCTGGCTGACTTTATCATCGAAAGACAGAATTAAATAAGAAAAGCCGTCTAACTTTTGCGATCAACCTGGCTCACCTTGTCATCCTGAACGCCATATTGTCATCCTGAACTTGTTTCAGGATCTTGATAATATTGCACTGTCATCCTGAACTTGTTTCAGGATCTTGATAATATTGCACTGTCATCCAATATTGCACTGTCATCCTGAACTTGTTTCAGGATCTTTAAAATAAAAGAGGAAAAATGAGTAAAAAAGGATATGTATATATTCTAAGTAATAATACCAATAATGTTTTGTATATTGGCGTTACAAATGATTTAATCCGCAGAATATATGAACATAAAGAAAAAATTATTGCTGGATTTACTCAAAAATACAATGTAAACAAATTGATATATTTTGAAATATATGAAGATATAGAACAAGCCATAATAAGAGAAAAACAATTAAAAAATTGGCATCGAGCTTGGAAAATAAAACTTATAAAAGAACATAATCCTGAATTTAATGATTTGTATGAGCAGATAACCAAATAAAAAATAGGGAAGCAAGTTCAATATTTCTCTCTCCAGTCATTCCGAATTTATTTCGGAATCTCTTAAGACCCTGAAACAAGTTCAGGGTGACAATAGAAAGATATTCAGCATTATAGATAAAAAGAAAATATAATCAAAAACACCATATCATTACTATATCCTCCTAAATACACTATACACCCTATGTCATCCTGAACGCCATATTGTCATCCTGAACGCCATATTGTCATCCTGGACGCCATATTGTCATCCTGAACTTGTTTCAGGATCTTGATAATATTGCACTGTCATCCTGAACTTGTTTCAGGATCTTGATAATATTGCACTGTCATCCTTGATAATAGTTCACTGTCATCCTGAACTTGTTTCAGGATCTCTAAAGTTTCGGCATAACGACATACAAGCAAAAAAAAAGCACCATATCTGACAGAACCGAGAACGGAACAAATCAAGATATGGCGCCAACAATTAGCCGCGGAACTTAGCTCTCAAAAAGAGCCCTATGGCCACCGCGGCTATAGAAATCAATACGCCTCCGAAGAAGCATACGATTTCCACGAAAATATTTTCCATAATTCTAATTTTTTAAAGGAAACAACCAGACTATTGTCCCTCTCATAAAACAAAAAGTTCCATTAATCTGAATTAATCATTTTCCTCTAAAAAAGAAAGAAATATGAAAAACTGTCTGACAGAATAATGAACTATAAAAATCACTTAACATTTTTATAATACCACATTTTTCACCTTCAAACAAGCATATTAATGATGACAAATTTATGACATCTTCGCCTTTTGCTTAAACAGATTTGACAAAATTTCCAAAATATGCTATTTTCTTTTTCAGAAAAAAATTAAATTATAGATATTATGGAAAAGAAAAATTTTATGCAGGCTTATCCCTGCGCCGTTTTATATACCGACGGCACAATCACAACAGTTCCCCAAACAAATAAAACAGCATGGGGCGTTGTTGTAAAAGATAACATCGTCGTTGCTATTGACAGGAGCAAAGGCAATTTGAAAGAAGCTAAAAAAGCTTTGGCTTCCGTTAAGGTCGGAAAGACAAAGCAACAAAGCTTGGAATACAAACAATACTTGTCTATGTTTTTATACCTATATAACAACAGACAAGTTTTGAAAAATATTGATGCTACCATTCAAGCCTTGGGTGGGGCACCTCTTTCTGGAAAAGCCATGAACTGGTTGCCGGATGGTAATGTTTTTGGCTTTAATTCCGATGATATAGCAATCACCTGCACGGATAGATATCCGGTAACGCAGATGATAATGAATCCTTCAGATGAAAGTATGAAAAATATGCTTTTGTTTGAAAAATTCAAACACTGTATTATTTGGAATTGGGCTGTTCGCCCTGAAGATAGCAACTCTATCAGAGCGTTTATTTCATTTGTACCAAAAAAATCCTTTAGTGATAAAATCAAAGGATTTTTTAATTAAAAAAGAAAAATAAAAAAAGGAGGATTTCTGATGAAATCCCCCTTTTTTATTTAAGCCATAGCCTTTGCCACAGTCTAACTTTTGGCGGTCAAGCCGGCTCTATTGTGTTTGAACAAGGCTCAACCGCTCTGCCTTGCACGTTGACAGCATCGCGGTTTCTGGGCCCTGCCAACGCGGCAGTCTAACTTTTGCGGTCAAGCTGGCTTCAGCTTGTCAAACACGCCATGTTTGTGGCTTCAGCTTGAAAAAAAAAGAGGCTTAAAAGCCTCTTTTTTTTATACCTCCGGCACAGAAGAATGAACGCGTTTTTCTTCCGGCACCGGCTCATCTTTGGTTTTATCAATCGGCTTTCCGGCCAACAAATCATTGATTTCTTCACCGGTCAAGGTTTCATATTCCATCAAAGCCTCAGCCAATTTTTCCCAATCTTCGCGATGTTCGGTCAAAATCTTCTTGGCGTTTTCATAACCTTGGTTGACAAAAGCTTTAATTTCTTCATCAACCAAAGAAGCGGTTTCTTCACTCATATTTTGGTTTTGCGTAACCGATTTTCCCAAAAAGACTTCGTTGGAATTCTCCGAATAACGGATTGGTCCAAGCTTATCGCTCATACCCCATTCCATCACCATCGAGCGAGCCAAGTTGGTCGCAGCGGAAATATCCGAAGATGCACCGGAGGTTACCGCATCATAACCAAACATGAGCTCTTCTGCCACGCGCCCGCCCATAAAAATGGTAAGTGTCGAGTGCATTTTGGCACGAGAATAAGAATATTGGTCTTTTTCCGGCAGTTGTTGCACCATACCCAAAGCGCGTCCTCTCGGAATAATCGTGGCTTTGTGAATGGGGTCGGCTTCCGGCACATGAAGCGTGCAAATCGCATGTCCGGCTTCATGATATGCGGTATTGCGCTTTTCTTTTTCATCCATAGCCACGGATTTACGCTCATTACCCATCAAAACCTTATCTTTGGCTTCATCAAAATCAGCAGATGTAACTTTGCGTTTGTTCTTACGTGCCGCAATCAAAGCCGCTTCATTCACAAGGTTGGCCAGCTCTGCACCTGAGAACCCCGGAGTTCCGCGCGCCACCACGGTTAAGCTGACATCTTTTGCCAAAGGAACTTTGCGAACGTGAACCTTAAGAATAGCCTCACGACCGCGTACGTCAGGATTTGAAACCGTAACTTGACGGTCAAAACGTCCCGGACGCAGCAAAGCCGGATCCAAAACATCGGGACGGTTGGTAGCGGCAATCAAAATCACATTTTCATTCTCGTCAAAACCATCCATTTCGACCAAAAGCTGGTTTAATGTTTGCTCACGTTCATCATTTCCGCCGCCCAAACCGGCGCCACGATGACGACCGACGGCATCAATTTCATCAATAAACAATAAGCACGGCGCATTTTTCTTGGCTTGCGCAAACATATCACGCACGCGTGAAGCGCCCACACCGACAAACATCTCAACAAAGTCAGAACCGGAGATGGAAAAGAACGGCACATTGGCCTCGCCGGCAACCGCTTTGGCAAGCAAGGTTTTACCTGTTCCCGGAGGACCTACGAGCAAAACACCCTTTGGAATTTTTCCGCCCAAACGTTGGAATTTTTCCGGTTCTTTCAAAAATTCAACCACTTCTTCCAATTCTTGCTTGGATTCATCGCAACCGGCAACATCATCAAAAGTCACCTTTTTGTTGTTTTCAATCAAACGAGCACGCGACTTTCCAAAGCTCAAGGCTTTGTTGTTGCCGGAGTTGGCTTGACGCATAAAATAAATCCACACGCCGACAAGCAAAATCATCGGAAACCAAGAAACAAACACGCCCCAGAATGTATCGGAAGAATTATCTTGCGGCGCTGCCGTAACTTTGGCACCGCTACTGCGAATGGTATCCACCATGGTCGGGTCATAAGGCGCATAGGTCATCAACTTCTGCCCGTCAATCGTCGTTCCGGTCACATCGGGACCGGCAATTTTAACCTCGGCCATACGCTTGGCATCTACCTCGTTCATAAAGTCAGAAAAGGCCACTGTCTGGTATCCGGCTTTTTTAGCATTACCGTTAAACATATTCAAAACGGTAGATAAGGCTATAAAAGCCACCAACCAGATGATAATACTTTTTCCTGTTCTCATCTTTTTTCCTTATTTTTTAACACAACTTATTTATATATAGGGACTAATTTCAGCAAAGACAATCGCAATTTATAAGGTATCTTCAGTTTCTTGTATTTTGGGTGCAAATTGCAAAAATCTTCCCAATCTTTTTTTGAAGGTTTGTTTTTGATTTTGAGCTCGGGCACAATCCAAATCTGCCCATATTTTTTGATAATTTCACATCCGCCCAAAGTGCAAGACACAAAATCATCTTCTTTCAGACGCATCATTAAACGATGAAGCTCTGCCGATTCCGGCTTATATTTGGCTTTACCCTGCTGATAGAGCAAAGTTCCGAGAATGCGAAACAACAATTCTTCATGCAATTCACCTAAATTTTTTTCGGAAAAAGAAACGCCTGCTCCGCCCCAAAAACGAACATGATTTTTTATATATTGATTAACGCGATGTTGCACATAATCCAGAGTCGATTGCAACACTTTCATGGTTTCGACCAAGCGCTGCGGCGTAATACCCAAACTCTCTTCAATTTGCGGCATAAACTTGCGCACGCGAACGCGCAAAAAATCATCACATTGGTTTGACGGATCTTCCACCCATTCAATTTGACGATTATAAAGATATTTTTTCAAATCTTCGGGCAGAATGGAAAGTAAAGGACGAATAAGTATTAAGCCGTTTCGCTGAGTAACGGCACGCATACCGCACAAGCCGTCCAAACCACTGCCGCGTTGCAAACGCATAAAAAATGTTTCGGCTTGGTCTAAGGCTTGGTGCGCAATCGCCACAACTTTAACCTTGTTTTCTAGGCACCAATCGGCAAGCAAATCATAGCGAGCCTCACGCGCCGCTTCTTCGATTCCGTTTTTAGGCTTTTCTCCGTTCCAAGTCAAAATATGGTGCTCAATTTGATAAGCATTCATAATCCGCCCGACATAAAGAGCTTCCGCGGTAGATTCGCCGCGCAACTTGTGATCAACCGTCAATGCCACAATTTTTTTGCCGAGAGGAGCCAACTCTTCTTGCATCATCAATACCAAAGCCAAAGAGTCCGCCCCGCCGGAAACGGCAACGGCAAACTCTTGAACTTCGACTAAACCATATTTTTCCAAAAATTCTTTAATCAACGGAAAACTTCTTCTCTATTTACAACCAAGTTTTTTGGCTTCTTCTGCTGCTTTATTTTTAATTCTGTCTTCAGCCTTCGGAAATTCAGATTTCATATTAACAAAGGCTTCACAAGCGGCTTCTTTATTATTAAGTTCTTTCATGCTCATACCGAGCTTCAATAAACCGTCTGCCCCCTTCGGACCATCTTTATAATTTTTATATACCTTACCGAAAGCAACGGCGGCTTCTTTATATTGTCCTCTGGAGTAATAGACTTCACCGAGCCAAAATTGAGCGTTACCGGCGAGCTTATCCTGCGGGAAACGACGCAAGACTGAGTCAAAAGCCCCTTCTGCCTTGTCATAATTTTTAGCTTTTAAATATTCTAAACCTTCTTTATAAATTTGATCGGCAGTTTTAGTCGGCATGGAAGGTAAATCCGTACCTTTATCAATCTCGGCACCGAGTAAAGATTTAGGAGCATTATCTGCTACTTTGGGCGCGAATTTTTCTTTTGGTTCTTTAATGCCGACACCGCTTGATTTAATGGGTTTTCCTTCAATCATGGAAATACGCACGTCAATATCGCGATTAATCATATCAATACGTTCGTTCATGGTTTTGAGTTTATATTCAATTTCATCCAAGCGACCGTTAATTTTGCGCATATTTTCATCCATTTCACCGACACGCACAGCCATATCTGAAGAAGAAACCGGACCGGAAAAGTCGTCATTTTGTGCACGATAAGCATTTCTCTGCAAAGCGCGCACATCTTCTTTCAAGGCTTCAACATCAGCCTCCAAAGCGCCAAATTGTTGTGCCTGAGCTGTAGAACACAAAAGCGCTACGGAAAAAGATAAAAACAAAATCTTAGATATTTTCATTAAAACCTCACAAATCTTTCAAAACTTTTCTTAGGTTAAAACAATTTACAAATAAGCTCAAGCAATAAAAAAAACGTATCCCAAATAAGGATACGTTTTTTATCAATCTCTTATAACTGTAAATTATTTAGAAGTAGCTTTAACTACAGTTACGGCACGACGGTTTTGAGCCCAAGCAGCTTCGTTGTTACCCAAAACAGCCGGTCTTTCTTTACCGTAAGAAATTGTAGAAATTCTGTCAGCGGCTACGCCTTGAGAGATGAGGTATTGTTTAACAGCGTTGGCGCGGCGTTCACCCAAAGCCAAGTTGTATTCGCGAGTACCTCTGTCATCGCAGTAACCTTGAACGATTACGTTAACTTTTTTGTGATCTTTCAACCATTTTGCTTGACCATCCAAAACTTCGGCAGCTTCGCTGGAAATAGCAGAACTATCGAAAGCAAAGAAAACTCTGTCTTCAGCATTGGCCATGAAATCGCGAGCTTCAATAGTGTCGCATTCAGCACCACCGAACAAACCGCCGTCAAAGCCTAAAGAAGAACAACCAGACAATGCAACAATTGCAAAGAATAAACTAAACAGTTTTTTCATATTATTAATCTCCATATGGGTTTAATATTTAATTGTTTAACAATTAATACAGAAAATAACTTAAGCAATAAAAGTTAATTTTTCAACAACAAATAAAAAAATTTGCCGGTTTTATACAAAAAAAATCAAAATTATTGTTTTCTAATATGTCAAAAACAAGTTTTTTCATTCAAAATTTGTTTTTTGAAACCAAATTGAACAAAAAAATTCCGATTCGGTCATTCTCTGTGATAAGGATGATGCGCAATAATTGTCTGCACACGATAAATTTGTTCCGTCAACACCGCACGCATAAGCATATGAGGCAAAGTAAGCTTTCCGAAAGAAAGCAACAAATCGGCTTTATCTCTGGTAGATTGCAAATGTCCGTCTGCTCCGCCAATTAAAAAACAAATTTCCGAAACCCCATTCAACTGCCAATTTTCAATTTTTGCGGCAAGCTCCAAACTCTTCATATTTTCACCACGTTCATCCAAAACTATAACCTTTGCGCCATGAGGTATATTTTCTTGCAAAAACTTAGCTTCATCAACTTGGTCGGAATTATCTTTTTCTTTAATAATCACATTCCATGAAGAACGTTTCACATATTCGGCAATAATCATGGCCTCCGGCGAGTTTTTCTTACATTTTCCGATGGCTAAAATTGTAACTTTCATACATTTCCTCTCTTGACATTTTTTCTTAAAAACATAATCTTAAATGTAAATTAATACAATTATAAAAAATTATTAAAACTAAATATTATGAAAAAAGAAATTTTCGACGCCATTTCGTCATGGCATCAAGAACAAAAAAAATTATTAAACGGCTCACAAAAAGTAGTATCAAAAGTATTAACATTAGCTGAGTATCATCACAACATATCTGATGAAAATGATGCGGCTCAAGCTCTTTCCGAAATACTCGATGACAAAATTGAAACAAGCATGATTTTTTGGGGCGTTCCGTACAGCCAACGCACACCATGTACCGAATTAAAAATAAGCTCAGGTTTTGCTTATCTTGTCCCCAATTTAGGCTGGATAATCATTTGGAAAGATGATAACAAGATATTTTTTCTTGATAAAAATCTCTTTAAGATGGAAAAATGCTTCGATTATAACACACGGCGATCTGCATACGCTTTGTTGACGGAAAACATAAAAATTCGCGGCATAATAATTTTAATTCTGGTGTTAATAATAATTATGATTGCCTATTTTCAATAAATAAAAAAAAGCTGAGCTTCAAAACTCAGCTTTTTTTATTTATTCTATTCGCCACCGACTTTTTTCAAAGTCCCGATAGAAGCCCACATCTTTTCCAAATTATAAAATTCGCGAACTTCCGGCTTAAAAATATGGACGATCACGTCAAAAGCATCTATCAAAACCCAATCTGCTTTTTCTTCACCCTCTGCCATTGAGAGGTATCCGGCAGCTTTGAGCTTTTCTTGTACTTTTTCTGCCAAAGATGCAACATGGCGCTGTGACGTACCGCTGGCAATCACCATCTGATTTGCGATTGATGATTTTCCTTGCAAATCAATAACGACCATATCTTCAGCCTTACCTTCATCCAAGGTATCGACCACAATTTTCAAAATTTCTGCAGCATCTTGCTCGGAGGTTTGTTTTTTTGCTCTCTTAATCAAATCTCTGCTCCTCATTTTGCACCGCTATACCGGTGACCACCCCTTATTTTCTTGTTTTTCTTCACTGATATTGTCTTGATTCTTTTTCAGCCTGTCACGTGTAATATAACGGTTAACATCTAAAAGGCAATCAAATAATCCTTGTTTTGCCACGGCGGAAATAGCATAAACTTTTTTACCGCATGCTTTTTCCAAGGCATTTATCTTTTGTTTTACTTCTTTTTCGCTCAACGCATCACATTTATTCAAAGCCACGACTTCCGGTTTATTAACCAACTTCTCATCATAAAGTTCCAATTCTTTACGAATAACCTTATACGGAGCAACCACATCTTCAGCCGTTGCATCAATAATATGCAAAAAAGCAGCGCAACGTTCAACATGCTTCAAAAATCTGTCTCCGAGGCCGGTTCCTTCATGAGCTCCTTCGATCAATCCCGGAATATCGGCAATGACCATTTCGTAGCCATCAACCCAAGCCACCCCCAGATTCGGATGAAGTGTGGTAAACGGATAGTCAGCTATTTTTGGACGAGCTGACGTTACCACGGAAAGAAATGTCGACTTCCCTGCGTTAGGCAAACCCAACAAGCCCACATCGGCAATCACTTTCAAACGCAGCCATACCCATTTTTCTTCACCGGGCCAACCGGGTTCAGCATAACGAGGCGCCTGATTGGTAGAAGATTTAAACTGAGCATTACCGCGACCACCGTCACCGCCTTTAGCAATCAAAAAGCGTTGACCGGGTTCAATCATATCGACAATAATGGTTTCGCCGTCTTCGGCCACGATTTCGGTTCCGACCGGAACTTTAATGATGATATCATCCCCTTTAGGGCCGGTTTTCTCGGCTCCGCTGCCGTTATAACCTTTATGTGCTTTAAAATGCTGTTGATAACGAAAATCAATCAATGTATTCAAATTTTCAACCGCTTCAAAATAAACGCTGCCGCCCTTTCCGCCGTCACCGCCGTTGGGCCCGCCGAACTCAATATATTTTTCACGGCGAAAAGAGACACAACCAGAGCCTCCGTCACCGGATTTAACAAATATTTTAGCTTGATCCAAAAATTTCATAACACTGATTCCTAAAAAAACGAAAGGGGGATAAAACACCCCCTCCGCCATAAATTTGTCTGTTTTCTAAAAACTATTCGGTAACAACAGAAACAACTGTTCTATCACCGGCTTTTTTAGAAAACTCAACTTTACCTTCGGCAACGGCAAAGATTGTGTGATCTTTACCCATAGCAACATTGTTACCCGGATGGTAAACAGTACCACGTTGACGAATGATGATATTTCCGGGGATAACGGCTTCACCGCCGAATTTTTTAACGCCCAAACGACGTCCGATAGAGTCGCGTCCGTTATTGGAACTACCGCCTGACTTCTTATGTGCCATAACTCAATACTCCCTTATATCTTATTTACCACAAACATCGGTAATTTTAACCAATGTAATTTGTTGTCTGTGGCCGTTTTTACGACGATAGTTTTGTCTTCTTTTCTTTTTGAAAACAATAACTTTTGCGTCTTTAGCTTGTTTCAAAACGGTAGCTTTAACGGAAGCACCTGCAACCAAAGGAGTGCCGATGGTTTCTCCGCATGCCAAAACTTCGTTAAATACAACTTCGCTACCTTCATTACCGGCGATTTTCTCAATTTTAATAACATCACCAGATGCTACTTTATATTGTTTTCCGCCTGTTCTAATTACTGCGTACATTTTTATTCACCTAATTTTACAATTTTAAACATAAAACGTTGCTTTGCAATATACATAAGTTTTTCGCCGTGTCAAGTAAGAATCTCTATAAAAATTAATAAAACATCAATAAAAGGCAATTTTTCTTATTTTTTATTTAAAATTCTGTATAGTTCGGGTTTAAGGAAACGCCCTTGCCAAATGCCTTTTTTCCTCTTTTCTGCTTGTTCTTCAGCGTCATTATATTCTTGCGTATATCTTTTATAAGCCACGGCCCATCCTTCTTCAACCATTTTTTCGTTAATATTGACTCCGCGACTATAACAAACCGAGACATAGCGCTTATACTTATCTTTAACGACAAACTTGCATTTTGTATCATCTCCGGCTAATTTTTTCAAAAATCGTGTTGCCAACTTTCCGCAAGGATATTCTTTATTTTTGGCATTAAAGCAAGTTTGCTTATATTCCGGAGCGTCGATTCCTGATAATCTGATTTCTTTATTATCAACAACCAAACTATCGCCGTCTATAACCTTGACGAATGCCTCTGCCGAACCGACACAAATTCCCCACAAAAGACAACTTTCAAGCCACAACTTTACACATTTTTTCATCTGCATCATTTTTCCTTTAATTGATTGTACAAGTTTATAATCTGACAAAAAAATATCAATTCTAAAAAATTGTTTAATAAACGCAAAAATCCTTTGTCGTTTATAATCTTTAGCTTTAATATCGTGGCATTAGAATATTTTTTTAATAAAGGAAGATAGATTCGTGTTCAATAAATACATCAAAACCGTTTTTCTTATAAGTTTGCTCATTCTCAGCGGCTGCAACTTGCGTTATGTAAGTTTTCAAAGTTTGGTCAACAGCAAATATGTTTCCGGCTCAAATGTTGAAAATGCACCTTTACGTGAAGCCGGTGCTATTGTTGTTTGCCGCAGCAAACAATGCGCTCCGGCCAAACTATCAATGTCCAGTCAATACATTTTTAACAGTCTGCTCCACCTGTTTGAAAATAACAACCATAAAAAAATGCTGGTCTGCCAAGCAAACCCTTCCTCTAGAACCTGCCTTGAACATTATATTACACTTCCGATAAAAGTTGGTATCACACCGGCATATATGTATATTGATTCTGTAAAAATAACCGATATTACTATTAACAAAGGAAATAATACACTCAATCTGATTCTAAACTATAATGTAACTTATAATGGTCAAACGCCCGATTGCACACCGGCTCAATCCATTTTATACGTACGTAACGTAAATCATATTTTGCTGGAAGATCCGGGATACAATTGCAAAATGACAACCGTCGGAACAACCAACATCAAAACCGTATTTGTTATAGATTATATTGATTTAGACTACGGATTTATAGGCGGATACTATTCTTTAGGACTATCCGGTCCGGCATACGGTGGAGGAACAGGCTACATGTTGCTACGTCTGCCGAAAAATGCCTATCCTTTGGCACCCGAGTTACAAACCCCGAAATCAAAAAAATCTAAACAAATATCGACTGACGCCTCAACTCCGGCATATCCTCAAGAAGGAACAAGCATGACTATGGATGTTCAAGCAGATACGCCGCAAGGAACCATTGAAGAAAGCGTACAAGTATTTCCGCTTCCGGCAAAACAATAAGAGAAGAGGGCTTGTCCCTCTTCTCTTTTTTTAGATACATATTCTAATTATAGAAAAAATATTGCGCAGCTTCATAAACCACAATCCGTTTTACATTTTTAAATGTTAATGTTTTCTGTCCGTAAGAAATAATACCATTCTCTGAAGGTATTTTTCCAAAGCGAGTTTGATATTCACGTAAATCTCGCAAATTCATGGTAATGCCATTATCAAAAGCCACATTCCAACCATATGAAGTATTGCTCACATTAACATGAATTGCATCAACATCGGCATTTCCGATAAATTCAGAACTTTCGGACTGTGATGAAAATTCAAAATACTTATCTCGTGCTGTTCCGCTATACCACTTTGAAATTTTATATTGCAACTTTTCAGCATCAATTGCGGCGACATCCGAATTGGGTATCCACAAATTTTGCAGTCCAAAGAAAAAGACAACGCAACCGTTTGGTCCGGTCAATAATCCGGAAGCAGGTTTTTTAAACGATATTTTCTTTCCGATAAAATCAATTAAGGGCAACGTAACAAAATCATCAACAACAACACCTGAATTAGCCTCAAAATCACCGCAAATAAAATTTCCGTTAACCGCAACACAAGCATGACTTGCATTAATAATCTTCAAATCCGTTTCGTTATAAAGATCAATTTTACTATTTCCACCTTGAATGACACTCACATAACGATTTATCATTGTGCTACGAGGCATTGTCAACTCAGAGACCTTTTTTTCTAAAGGGACAATACTTTTCTGATACAAAACTAAATTCCAAAATTTTAACTCATTTTGAGAGAAATCAATATCCGTCAATAAAATATCAGAGACCTCCCTACTGGCTTTAAAAGACTGGACTCCGTTTTGCTTAGATATGACGCGAGAACAAAATTCAGCTTTTTCAATTTCCTCCGTTTGATATTGCACAACATCAAAATCAAGTATCTGAGGATTAATTTGTTCAAATTCACTATCTTCCACGATATATACACCAACACTCTGTTCCTGAGGTAAACTCGTGGAAGAAGGTTCTGATGGAATATTTTTCTCAACTATTTCATCAACTTTGTAAGCTTTTTCTGTTTTTTCTTTTTCGTCACTATCTT
The DNA here is from genome assembly GCA_949295915.1 of uncultured Pseudomonadota bacterium. GTDB lineage: Bacteria > Pseudomonadota > Alphaproteobacteria > RF32 > CAG-239 > CAJLXD01. Next base: position 33,325 of record CASFNB010000016.1, read on the forward strand.
GCGGCTGAAATGTAGAATTTTCTTCCGGAGCGGATATCATCGCAGGCGCAGCTTCTGACGCAAGTTGTTCCCAATGTTCATCTGAACTTTGCGTATCAAGCGCAATATCATCCCAAACATTTCCCTCTTTATCCTGTTTAACATTTACAATGTTTTCTTCAGAAACATCCGATTTTGGCAATGATAAATTTTGCTCTGCAGGAACTAAATTTTCCGTTTGATTAACATTTTCAGACATCTGTGAGGGATGAGATTCTGCCGGAGAAACATTCGTATTAACCACTACTTCCGACGAAGAGACAAGACTTTCTGCGCGAACATCGTTTTGAGAAACCGCGGTAAGTGTATTTTCTTCCATCGGAACGGCATTTTCTGTTTTTTCGGAGATATTTATATCATTATCCAAATTTACTTCAGAAATATGCAAAGGCTTATCATCTTTTGAAGGAATCTCTTTATTTTCATCAGCCAAAAAAACTTCATTAACAGAGGAAGTATCTTCAATCTGGGGAACAACAACCTCTTCTTGCAACAACTCATCTAAAGACGCTTCATTTTCCAGATCCAAACTATTATCGACATCCTCATTTAAATGCTCCTCCAAACTATCGGGAAGCTCATGAGCGGGCGCAACATTTTCGGCAATTTTCTCAACCGAAACTAATTCTTTTGTTTTTTGCATAGCTTCAGGCACATCTGTCACGGCCACATCTTTGGTTTTTAAAGTTGCTTCCGGTTCTATATAATCATTCACATTCATACTTGATATAGTATTTTTTTGAAATTGGATTCCGCTTGCATCGGCCTTAACCTCGTCCAAATCTACCGTTGCGCGGCTATCTTCTTGCCAATTTTCACTTTCATCATAATTATTTAAAAAATGTACATCTTCTTTGACGGCACCATCCGTAGGACTAACATCTCCAGACTGAGGCAACCATATTTCTTCATTATTCTGAGGAGAAGTTATAAAAGCATTTTCATCCGTTGATCCCACAGATGAAACCTCAACCATTGGAACATTAGACTGAGTAACGTTTTCGTTTTTATCCTCCACAATCTGTTGTTCGGCCACATCAGAAACATTTACCGTACTTCCGTCATATTCAGCTTGCAAAAAAGAAGGGAAAGGAGCTTCTTTTTTTGTTTCGGAATCATCTTCAGATTCCATATCGTCAACATCATCATGCTCAAAGGGATGCGGACGATTAACAACATCCATTTCCGAAACATCATCCGCAGGAACTTCCACATATTCATATTCATAACCTTCGGGAAGTTCCTCTCCGTCTTCAAGTTCAATATACTCAAATTCTTGCTCTGAATTACCGTTTTGACCGGTTGTTTGTGTTTCATTCATTGCTTTATCCTTATGATTCGCATTTATATTATCAATAATATAAGCAAAAGAGTCTTAAAATCATTTTAACAAAAAAACGGTTTCGAGAATGAACTCGGAACCGTTTTGCTTTGAGATATACCGCCACCTAAACAAAATTCAGATTAATTTACCTGATTCTGAAATTTTTTAAGATATATAAAATCCCAGAAACTTTCGTAAAGGTGTCCTATAAGGGAATGGATACCAGAACTCTTAATCCGCCCAATGGACTATCTAAGAGTTCGATTCTACCGCCATGGGAAGTAATCACATCTTTAGCAATAGACAAGCCCAGACCGACACCCCCTGTTTCTTTATTACGAGACTCATCTAAGCGATAAAAAGCTTTGAAAACATCTTCGCGCTTCTCAACAGGAATTCCCGGTCCGTCATCATCAATGGTTACTTCCAATTTATTATTATTACTTTCCAGTTTAACGGCAATTGTTTTACCATAGCGAAAAGCATTGGAAATAATGTTGGTCAAAGCACGTTTCAAAGCCTGTTCGCGACCTTGAATGGCGCTGACTTGATCATTGGTAGAATAACGGATCATGGCTTGAGTATTACGAAATTTATTAATAATACTCAAAATCATTTCGTTCATATCAACAAAGGTTGCTTTTTCACTACCCTCGCCGCTGACAAAAGCCAAATAACCGTCAAGCATTTTTTCCATTTCATCAATATCAGCCAAGAAATCCGTCTTATCTTGACCTTCTTGCATCATTGTGCTTTGCAGTTTCATGCGTGTCAAAGGCGTACGTAAGTCATGAGAAACACCTGCCAACATCTGAGTACGTTCACTGATTTGGCGATTAATACGCTCTTTCATCTTAATAAAAGCAATGGCAGCTTTTCTCACCTCGGAAGAGCCATAAGGTTTAAAGTCTTTATTATCAATACCTTTACCGAAATCTTCAGCCACCTGAGCCAACTCGGCAATGGAACGAACCTGAATACGCAAGAACAAAACGGCAACCAAGAAAAGTAGAGCCGAAGTTCCGATCATCCAAAGGACAAAACCAAAAATAGAGCTACTGAATATATTTTTGGAAGAAGTTTGAAACTGATACAAACCGTTCGGTTTATCAATCAAAACCATCATATCCTTTTCGCCTTTACTCATATATATATTGGTAATGGCATCGGGAAAAGTTGACCGCAAAGAATCTTCCAAAAATCCGGTAATCAAACGATTATTACGGCTGGCTTTATTAATTACATTGTGTTTTTGTTTATTGTTGTAAAAATTATATTCAAAATCAAAATTTTTCAAAGCCAATGCTTGAATATCTTTCAATTTATTAGGCGTTTTTTCTGTCAGCTCAATAATAAAAGACATATCTGAGGTCAAATTTGTAGACAAGCGTTTACCGACACGTCCCCAACTTCCGTCAAAAAAAGCAATAATAGAAACAACTTGCACCACGATTAGCGGAATAAAAATAAGCAACATTGTTCTAAAGAACAATGTTTTAGGCATAAATTTAAGCTTCAAATATCTTAAAACATTATCCACTTTTTCAGGAAATTTAATACGCATATCCACTCCTTATAATTTAAGTAAAAAAGCCTCTTTATTGAGGCAACAACATATAGCCCTTACCACGTACGGTCTGCAAAAAGCGCGGATTTTTTGAATCTGTTTCAATTTTTTTACGCAAACGTGTAATTTGCACATCAATGGAACGCGGATTTTGCCCAGCTCCTAAAATATCAGCCAATTTTTCGCGAGAAAAGACCTGTCCGGACTTTTGTCCCAACACATTGAGCAAAGCCTGTTCCACAGGTGTAATATGAACAAACTGACCATTTTTAGAAAACAATTCTTTTTTCTGCAAATCATACAAACAAAGTCCCAAATCCAAAATTTGCTTTTGGTTTTCTTTAACGGAAGGCGTACGACGCAAAATATTTTTAATGCGCAAAACCAACTCTTTAGGTTCAAAGGGTTTGGGCAAATAATCATCGGCACCTGTTTCCAGACCAGTGATTCTATCTTCTGTTTCTCCCATTGCCGTAAGCAATATGACCGGCACATTGCTTTCTTCGCGCAGTTTGTGCAAAAATTGCAAACCGGTTTCTTCAGGCATCATAATATCGACAATCAGCAAATCAAACAAATAGTTTTGTAATTGTTGACGAGCTGACGCCGCATTTTTAGCTATAGATACATAAAAGCCGTTCTCTCTTAAAAAACGTTGTAAGAGAGAACGCAATCTGGTGTCATCATCCACCACCAAAATATGAGCTTTTATGTTTTCCATTCACAATGCCCTATTCGGGTTTAGCCGTTTTTTTAGCACGAACCGTTTTACGGGGTGTTTTCATTTTAGGCGCTGTTTTTTTTGCTTTTTGAGCTGTTTTTTTATTTTCGGCACCAACCTCCGGAGCTTCAATGGCGGCATGAGCAGATTGCTTTTGTTTTTCTAAATTTTTAACATAATCCAAACCACGTTTGAAATAATCATAACCGGTCATAAACGTTAAAACTCCGGCAACCCATAATAAAACCTCACCCATAACCCCCATTACGGAAACGAACATATTATCAGGATAAGCATAAGAAACCGCACTCAACAAAATCATGGACAAAGCTGTCATTTGAGCAGCGGTTTTCCATTTTGCCAAGCGCGTAACCGGCATCCCGACTTTAACTTCGGCTAAAAACTCACGCAAACCGGAAACCAAAATTTCGCGGCACATGATAATACAAACCGGAATATAGCTGACTTCGCTAACCAAATGGTTTGCCACAATGATAAGCAAAGCAGAAACGACCAAAAGCTTATCGGCAATCGGATCGAGCAAACGACCGAAAGCTGAAGTTTCGTTACGAGAACGCGCCAAATAACCGTCCAAATAATCGGTTACGGCTGCCACAATAAACAAAACGGCCGTCAAAATTGACCACCAAGCAGTATGAATATAAATAGCCAGAAAGATAACCGGAATGACGATTATTCTGGAAATTGTTAAGATATTAGGCAAGTTATACACGTTATGTTCCCCTTGAATATACATTTAAGTTGAAATAATAGTAAAATATTCTATTCAAAAATGGAAGTAATTATAAATTTTTTCCGCCGTTTTTTTACTTATACCGACAACTTTTTGCAAATCTTTGATGCTGGATTGCGAAATTTCTTCCACAGAGCCGAAATAATTGAGTAAATCGCGTTTGCGACGTGCACCGATTCCTTCAATCTCATCCAGTTTAGATTTTGAAATTGATTTTGCACGACGCGCACGGTGCGTTCCGATAGCAAAACGGTGTGCTTCATCACGCAGATTCTGCAGATAAAAAGCGATTGGTGATTGAAACGGCAGAGAGAAACTCTCTTTACCGAACTGATGATAAAATTCTTTACCGGCATTTCTATCCGGACCTTTAGAAATGGCAATAATGGCGATTCCGGAAAGGTCAAAATCTTTGAGTGCTTCATGCACGGCATGAAGTTGCCCGAGACCTCCGTCAAGCAGAATGACATCCGGTTTGTTTTCCGGTGTCATGCGTGCAAAACGACGCAAGAGAACTTCTTTCATCATCAAAAAGTCATCTTGGTTTATGATTTTTTGAGATTGAGTCGCTGCATTTCGAGCACCGGCTGACGCCTCTGGATGACGCTTAAAATCGTTTTCCCCTTGGCGATGGTTGAAGTCACTTTCTTTAATATTAAACTGTCGATAAGACTTTTTATCAAAGCCTTCCGGCGTGGCAACAACCATGGCGCCGATGGCAAAGGAGCCTTGATTATGCGAGTTATCATAAATTTCAATACGCTGCGGAATGCGAGGTAAATCAAACCATTTGACCATTTCTTCCAAATTGCTTTTAACCGAGGCTTGCTCGGCAATTTTGCGGTCAATCGAGGCTTCGGCATTGGCTTTGACCATATTGATAATGTGCGCTTTGTTACCTTTTTGATAGGTATTGATTCGGGTTGAAAGCGCCTCTTCCAAAAACTCTTTATTCTCAATTTCTTGCGAGAGAACAATCTCTTTCGGCGGAATGTGCGATGAATAGAAACTACTCAAAAAAGCTTCCAAAATCTCGTTGTCGTCGGCATCTTCAATCTGTTTGGGAAAATATGGCGCATTACCACAGTTTTGACCGGAACGGATAAAAAAGACCTGAATACAAACCAAATTGTTTTTACGTACGAGAGCTATCATATCCACGGATTTAATATCGGCATATTCCACATTGTTGCCGCGTTGAACCGAAGCAAGAGCTTTGATGCGGTCACGCAACACCAGCGCGGTTTCATAGTCCAAACGCTCACTCGCCTCGTTCATTTGGACAGAAAGTTCTTCTTGCAGTTTGGTATTTTTGCCTTCCAGAAAATCTATGGCTTCTTGCACAAGCTGTTTATAATCTTCTTCCGAGATTCTTCCCACGCAAGGCGCCGAACAACGCTTGATTTGATACATCAGGCAAGGACGCTGTCGGTTATTAAACACCCCGTCACGACAAGAACGCAAGAGGAAGGCTTTTTGCACAATGTCCAACACGCTGTTAACGGCGGTTACACTGGCAAAAGGACCAAAATATTTGTTTTTGTCTTGGCGTTTGCCGCGATATTTGCGCAAGCTCGGAAACTTTGAGGTAACGTCAATCACAAGGTGCGGAAAAGTTTTGTCATCTTTAAGCAAGATGTTATATTTCGGCTCAAGCTCTTTAATCAGCTCATTTTCCATGAGCAAAGCCTTAGCTTCGTTTTCCACAATGATAAATTCCATCCGTTTGATTTGCGAAACCATGCGCTGCAAACGAATGGGCAGTTTGTCAAAATGAGAATACGCTACGATTCTTTTTTTGATATTTTTGGCTTTGCCCACATAAAGTACTTCATCATTTTCGCCGAGCATGCGGTACACACCGGGGGCTTCGGGCGCAATTTTAATGTGTCGCTTTAAGTTTTCCAAACCTTGTTGAATATTTCCCATGGGCAGCCTCAGAATCAAAAAAATCCCTCACCCGAGAAGAGCAAGGGATTTTTTCTTAACAAACTTAGTTATTGAAATATTCGCGGAGATAAGCCGGCAAATCGGCAATATTTACGCGATGTTGCTCCATGGTATCTCTGTCACGAATGGTTACCGATTCGGGTTGTTGCTCAATGGTTTCAAAGTCAACCGTAATGCAAATCGGTGTACCGACTTCATCATGACGGCGATAAGCCTTACCGATGTTACCGGTATTTTCCAAAGCCACACGACCGATACCGAGTTTGAGCAAATTCTTTTTAATCTCATGGCATTTTGCCATAATTTGCTCATTATTCTTCTTCAACGGAATAACGGCAACTTTAATCGGAGCGAGGTGTTTTTTGAGTTTCAAAACAATACGGCTGTTACCATTACCCAAATCTTCTTCGGTATAAGCCTCGGTCAACAAAGCCAAAACGGCACGATCCAAGCCCACAGAAGGTTCAATTACAAAAGGAATAAAAGCCTCTCCTGTTTGCTCATCTTTCATACACAATTTTTGTGTTGACTCATGATTTTCATGACAATGAGCTTCAAGTTTGAACTCTTCTTGACCTTTGGTATGGTTACCCAAGTCATAATCGCGTCTGTTAGCAATACCCTCAAGCTCTTCCATACCATGCGGGAATTGATATTCAATATCATAACAAGCTTTAGCATAGTGAGCCAATTCATCTGGTTGCTGTTCATACAAACGAAAACGATCTCTTCTTAAGCCTTGGTCTTCCCACCATTTAACACGATTTTCAATCCAATATTTGTGCCATTGTTCATCTTCACCAGGCTTTACAAAATACTCCATTTCCATATGTTCAAATTCACGCACGCGGAAAATAAAGTTGCGAGGGGTAATTTCATTGCGGAAAGATTTTCCGATTTGGGCAATACCAAAAGGCAATTTACGAGAAGTAGAGTCAACCACGTTGCGGAATTGCGTAAAGATGGCTTGCGCTGTTTCGGGACGCAAATAAGCAATATTTTCAGCATTATCAATCGGTCCGACCGTCGTTTTAAACATCAGGTTAAAAGGACGAGGTTCGGTCAAATCGGTTGAACCGCAGTTTGGACATTTTCCATCTTTAATATGATCTGCGCGGAAACGACCTTTACATTTACGACAATCTGTCATTGGGTCTGCAAAAGTATCTTCGTGACCAGAATAGTGTAAAACCTTACGGTTTGTCAGAATGGCTGCATCCAAACCCTCTATATCATCACGCTCATAAACCATAGAGCGCCACCAAGCGGCTTTAACATTATTTTTGAGTTCAACGCCCAACGGTCCGTAATCATACAAACCTTGCATACCACCATAAATATCGGCATTCTGAAAGATAAAACCACGACGTTTGCACAAAGAGACCAACTGGTCCATAGATGTTGCAGGCATTTTTTTAATCCTCTAAATAAGTTTTTATCAAAAAATTAACTTGTTATTTTTATAATGAATATTCGCAAAAAGCAAGTGGAGATAATAAAAAAAATGGCAAAAAGAACAAAAAAGACCAAAGTGGCACTGATATACGACTTTGACGGCACCTTAAGCACCACCGATATGCAAAACTACGCTCTCATTCCCGAATTCGGCATGGAACCGGATGATTTTTGGTATGAAGCCAACAAATGGGGACGCGATCATTTTGCCGACCAGGTCACCGGCTCAATGTATTACTTTGTCAAAAAAGCCGAAGAATTGAATATTAAGCTCACACGAGAAAACATGGCCGAAGCCGGAAAAAATATCAAATATTTCCCCGGAGTTGAAGGTTGGTTTGACCGCATTAACGAATATGGCAAAAAACTCGATTTGGATATTGAACATTATATCATTTCTGCCGGCTATGAAGAGATTTTGTACGGATGCAAAATCAAAAAATATTTTAAGGACATATTCGGTTGCAGTTTTGCTTTTAATGAAGAAGGCAAACCGGTCTGGCCGGCTCGCGTCATTAACTATTCCACCAAAACGCAATATCTTTCCAAAATCAACAAAGGATTGGGTAAATTGGAAGATAGAGCCGTAAATGAGTTTATGCCCGATGACAAACGCCGCATTCCGTTCACCAGAATGATATATTTCGGCGACGGAAGTACCGACATTCCCTCAATGAAAATGACAAAAGAGCGCAAAGGCAACGCCATTGCCGTATATAATCCCAACGGAGATAATAAAAACACGGCATTAAAACTCCTGCGCGACGGTCGCGTTAATTTTGCCCTACCGGCGGATTATCGTGAAGACAAGCAAATTGATAAGGTTGTCAAAACCATTTTAGACAAGCTCGCTAAAGAACGCGATTTGGACGTCTTAAAGGCCAAAGAAGAAAAGAAAAAGCTTTTAGCGGAATAATAAAAAATATTCTATCAAACACCTATTGACCAAATAGACAAAATGTGATATTTTATTATCCGCAAAATTAAGATTATTAATATTATTAACAATAGAGGAAGGGCCTAGGAACCCACGCGCCTCAGAAAATAAAGACGAAACAAAATAAACTTATGGTAACATATTTATTTGTATCTCTGATTTGCTCAGTTGTATTTATCGTTTTGTATCTGGCTCACGCAGTACCAATGCTGCGTAAGGAAAAAGCAAAGCTCCAAAACTACAACGATTATTACCGCAACGAAGCAGAAAAGAAGTACAAAAAATTAAAGAAACAAGTGCTGGTTAAAATTTGTACTTACTATCCGGTACTGTACTTTGGATTAGCGGTGTTTAATTGGTTTTACACCCCAACCATTGCTTGGGACAGACCAGCGATCTATTGGGAATTATTGTTTGCCATTGCGATGGCATTACCGACATATTCCAAAGACTGGAGCATCAACTACAAAGCCTTGATTGCTTTGGGCATAGTTTCTCTTGGTATGCTTGCCACGGAAATAAGCTCTGGAAAATGGATACAATCTGATAAGCATAAAGCTTTGCTGGAAATGAGCAATAATGATTACGGTATGATTATGCAAGACAGCTTAAACATCGCCGCAAATCAGGACTCATTATTCAATCAAAGTATTTCTCCGGTATCTTTGGAGAAAATGCGAGTTGTATCTCCATCTGTGGCACGCCTGCTTGCGGAAACCGTGATGGGACAAATTCCGGCATTTGGTTCTCAATATGAGATTGGTGAGATGTCCCTGCAATCCATAACCGGTGAATTTGATATCACCGATGGACAAGGTAAAAATTATCATCTTTCTTTTGACAATGATTTTATTTACGTTGCAGCGTTGGAGTTTAGAAGCTACTGGAAATGGAGGGAGACAGAGGGTATTTCAAAAGCTTATGTCATTGTCAGCGCCACCAACGAAAATGTTTATCATTTGGTAACCGCTGTCAATGGTGAGCCGCTGAAAATGCAATATCTGCAGTCATCTTGCTTTAGCAAGGAACTGCGTCGTCACGTGCGTTATTCCGGATTTATGGGTAAGATAACAGATAACGGCATCCAAATAGACGGAAACGGCCGCCCGTATAACATCTTTGCCAAAATCGAGAACCAAATCGGCTGGGGTGGAGATAAGGTCGTCGGTAGCTTAGTTGTTGATATCCAAACCGGGGAAATCAAAGAGTATGCTTTGAATGAAACACCTGAGTTTATTGACGTTGTCCAGCCGGAAGACCTGACCTACAGTTTAATTGATAAGCACTATAATCTGATCCATGGCTATATCAATTGGGCAGACAAAGACCGCTTGCATCCAAACGGAATAGAAGCAGTTTATGGTCAGAAGGAATGCTGCTATTACAGTGGCTTGACTTCAGTTGGCCATGATGCATCGACATCAGGTTTTATCTTGGTTAATGCCAAAAACGGTGTCGGAACATTCTATAAAATGTCCGGCATTGATGAAGATAGAGCTGAAAGTGCCATCCAAGCTCACGAATGGACGGCGAAATATCCGTCATATGAAGTGGGAAAAGCTGTGATGTATAATGTCGGTGGATTGCAGACTTACTACGCACCGATTATCAGTGGTCGTAAGATAGTAGGACATGGTTTCTGTTATCTCAAGAATGTGAATGTTGTCGGAGCTGGTAAGACTAAGGAAGAGGCCTATGCAGCTTATATGAGAGCTTATCATATGAGTATGCAGCAAGTTTCTCTCCCCGCTGACGGCAAAGATATTGCAGGAGAAGTCCTGACCGTGAAGAAAATCCGTCAGGAAGGCAGTCGCTACAATTTCTTGTTTGAAGAATATAATGGCAAAACCTTCTATGCTTTCTCGGAAATTGTGCCGGAAGCAAGATGGATTGACGAGGTCGGAACAAAAGTTAAAGTTTCATTCCGTATGAGTGAGGATAATGAAATCCCCATTAAAGATATTACGGAAATGAACTAAATAACTTTCCCATAAAATTAAAAGCCGTGATCTTTATCACGGCTTTTTTTTGTGCTTAAACATCAAAACTCATACCATCATAGGCAAGTTCAAAATTTTCAGGCAAAGCGGCTAGTGTTTCTTCATAATCCACGCGTGCGGAAAGATGTGTTAAAATCACGCGCTCAGGTTTAATGATTTCGGCAATTTTTTTCACATCTTCCAAATCACTATGTCCGTTCTTTTCCGGATAAAGACCATTATTGCACTCAATCAACAAAGTTTTCACGCCTTGTAAAACAGATAATCCTTCCTCAGGAATTTCCTCCCAATCCGTAACATAAGCAAAATCTTGATGCCGGAAAGCCGAGCAATGCCAACGATGATGCGGCACTTGGAAGGTTTGAAACTTCACGCCGCAGGCATCAAATTCGCCGACATTCGGACAAACGCGCCAATGCAAACCAGCGCCCTCTTGCTCTTCCCCGTTAAACAAAAACGGATATTCTTGCTTGAGCTCCGACTGTGTTTCTACACTCGACCAAACCTCAATCGGATGATTAAGAACCGAGCATGCGCGAGACAATTCGGGAATACTTGCAATATGATCATAGTGAGAATGAGTGATAAATACGGCATCTAAATCAGTGATGTTATTTTCATTAATTTGTAAACGAAATTCCGGACCGCAATCAACCACAAACTTTTTCCCCTCAATCTCCATATACACAGAGGCGCGATTGCGAATATTTTTCGGATGGTGAGGCGTTAACTTACGCCAATTATTAAAAATCATCGGACAACCATAAGCCGAACCGGAGCCAAGAACAGTAATTTTCATTTATTGAGCCTTTCCTTTATTCGCCAAAATATATTGAAATACCGGATTAAGAACAGATTTAGCCAATCTTTGCGGAGACGTTTTTTCTGAAGAAATATCCTCGACAAACTCACGCACACCTTTATCTTGTCTGGCTTTTTCTCTTTTTGACAAGAGCATCAAACAATCCACCATCGCATCTCTGTCTTTAAAATCAACATTCGCAAGCATCAACTCTAGCAATTCCTTCTGCGAAGATGCTGTTTTTAACTTTTCGCAGTTCTGAAATAAGGGATTGTTAAACAATTTATGCAAATCGGGAAACGCGTGTTGAAACATCTTTTGTTCGCCAATATTTTGAACAAAAGTCTTTCTATCGGAAGAGCGCTTCAAGCTGGCCGTAACACGAGATAAACAACGCACCTTATCTTGCGGAATATAATGATATCCGGCAGCAAACAATTTGTTAATTTGAGCGATTGTATTTTGGTTGCGTCCGTTTTTACTAATATCCAAACCATATTTGCCCACATTAGCCAAAAAACGGCGCAAAATGTTATAAGCACCCTCTTTTTCCTGATTACAAGAGATTCTGATTTCTCCTCGTTTGATACCATCAACAGCACCATACTTGTCTATAATTTTAGCTTCGACATGCCCATTTTTTCGTCTGAACTGAGCATAAATTTTTTCAATATTGAAAATACCGTTATCTTCAGGATCCATACAAGAAAAATCAATTTGTCCCAGTTTAGGGTGATGAATAACCGTGTAGATATTATGAGTACGCATCACCTCAGAAATTTCGACACCCTTTTGCTCCAATGTTTGCAAAGTTGCGTAAAACTCATCCTGGTTTTTTACACATAAATCATAATCATTAATTTTTGGATTTTCTTGTGTCAAGACGTCCAAAACGGCACCGCCAAACATATATACTTCATTAAGATCGGACTCTTGCATAAATTGATTGATATCCGACACTATTTTTTTTGAATATTCCATAGCTTTCTTTCCTATAAATGTCATCAGATATCGATTTCTTATAAAATGATATTTTATTTTTGTCTATAAAAAATAATAAAAAAATTTCAAAAATTATTTTTTTCAAAAAATATAAAAAAACTCTTGCCAAATAAAAAAATATAGAATATATATTGCTTCGTTATCGAGATTGGGGTGTCGCCAAGTGGTAAGGCAACGGTTTTTGGTATCGTCATTCGTTGGTTCGAATCCAGCCACCCCAGCCAAAGTTGACAAGAGCCTATTTTAGCGAGTGCTAAAATAGGCTTTCTTATTGAAATTTCTATATTTTTACCGTCTAATAAAATTTCCGAACAAAGTAATTTTAAAATCTGCTGTTTTTTGTCGTTGTTCAGAAAATTCCATATCTGATCTGACATCAAAAGCAATCCTGCTAAGTATTTTAGCGTTATTAATCCTTGATTAGTCAGATGACTATAGTCTGTTAATCGTTCTTCCAGTTTTTTCTTTTCATGTCTATATTCGGTTATTTTTTTAATATATAAATCTTGTGTAATACTAGCTTCTGTATACAGGTCAATCAAACGACTCTCCTTCTCCGTAAAACCTGCAATTTGTCGCTCCAATGCCTTCTTGGCTTCTATTTCCATTTTATGATCTTTATACATTTCTTCATTTAAGCATTCCACCATTTTTTCGACAACGCCTTTAGGTATGTTTTTAAGCGTTTTTAACGCCTCTTTCACTTTTTCAACCCCTTTTTCTTCTCTTGTTCGATAACCGCTGCATTGCGGGCAAAAAAGGTATTTATAAACGATTTTTTCATCTCCCTTCTTTTTGGCTTTATGTATATTGATATCCGTCGAAATGATTCCGCCACATTTTTTGCAACGAACCAATCCCTTAAAAACATAATCATGCTTCTGAACCTTATGATTAGCCTTTCCTTCCAAAATATCTTGGCACTTCTCAAACGTCTCCTTATCTATCAATTTTGGGTAACAATGTGGATAATAATGCCCGCCACTATACATTTCTCCCATATAAAAACGATTGCTCAATATGCCACGTATGGTTTGCTTATGGATTTTATTACTGTTTTTCATTTTTAATCCGTAATCAGCGGCTTTTCTCGTTATCTGCTCCAAATTATATGTGCCGATTGAAAAATCTTTAAATAAGCGAGTAATTATAAAATGTTTATCTGCATCTAAAATAATTTCGCTATTTCCATTTTCATTCCTTACATTCTTATAACCGACAGGTGCATGATGCGCCCATTTTCCCTCTTTACGCATTTTTTCAAAACTTCTTATTACATTATCACTCATTGTATCAGTTTGCGACTGAGCTACAGTAATCCGAAAGTTCCACATCAACTTATCATGAGCTTTAGCATTCTTGGCTATCACCGATTGTTCCGTATTAAAATGAATGACAATTTTTTCTTTTTCAATCAGCTCATTCAAAACATTATATTCTTTGAAACTCCTTTGCAAACGGTCAACCTTATCACAAACCAAAGCAACCGGATTTTTATATTTTTTGATAAAATTTATCATATTATAAAATTCTTCCCGTTCTCCTCTGGTCGAACTTTCCACTACGGTAAATTGCTTAACCACTGTTAACCCTCGTTGCACGCAATAATTTTTTAACCTGTCTTCCTGAGCATCAAGTGAATAACCTTCTTTTTGCTCCCGACTTGACACTCTTATCCATAAAACAGCGTGTTTTATATTTTCATTTTTTACAACTTTTACGACTTTTCTGCCCATGTTTTTACCTTTCATTTTTTTATTAAAATTTATTTTTAAGTTTTATTATTCCTTAGGTCAATGAAGGCCGGATTTATTATCCAGCCTTCTTTGAATTGATTTTCTCTATGCTGCCAACTTCATATTTTTTCCTTCCTCAGCATTATGGTGAAGTTCTCGCGCCAATTTATCTTGCACCGCCATGAAAACTTCTTCTTTGATTAATCTCTCATAATTATGGCGATAAAGCTTTCCTCCACTACGCATCAGCCCGCAATAGAAAGGGTTTTGCAATAAATGAAGCAGTGTTCTTCGACTGATTAATGCACCTGATGTTGTATACAGCGGCATGGACTTTGCAAGTTCAAGCAACATTTTGATATCAACTTTCGTTTGCAAATAGATGTCAAATAGACACTTAACCTTATCAGCCTGTTCATCGAACTCAATCCAAGGGATCCAACTTGGGCGACAATTCTTGTACCCTATCGGGGCTTTTCCTGGGTATAAGCCTTTTTCTCTCATGTCTTGCAAAGCCTTTTTATCTTTTTCTGATTTTTCTGCAGAAAAATGCTCGGCACTGGCTATCAACTGCCTGTATTTAAACATTGTATCAGCATCGGAAAGCCTCTTGATAACCATAGCCTCTTTAACAAAGTGTATTTCAACCTTCTCTTCCTTTACCAATACATCTAATATCGATATATGGTTAAAATTTCTGGCAAGCCTATCCGCAGAAGCGACAACCAAAGCAATTGGCTCGCTTGAGACTTTTTCTAAATTTTATAATGAGTCCTTATTTTTCAAGTGTTACAAGACTTTATGCCTGGACTTTTATTTTATACTCATTATAATTTATGATGTACTTTCAATAACATAATGAGTTTTAGAAGAAATGGCACTTAATAAACAAGCAAAAATACTTACCCCAAAACAGCAAGAACTGGCATTGGGTTATTTAGAGCAGACAAGATATCCGCTCCGCAATAAAATTATTTTTATGTTGAGTTATAAAGCAGGATTAAGAGCTAAAGAAATCGCAAGTTTAAACTGGCTTATGGTTTGTGATTCTGAAGGACAATTAAGCCAAGAAATTAATCTTATTAATAAAGCCTCTAAAGGCAAACAATCCGGCCGCATTATTCCTCTGCATAAGGATTTGGCAATTTTACTGGCAGAATTGTTGGCTGAACAGAAGAAGAATGACTATTTTAATTTGTCCGACCATATCATAACCACAGAACGAGACAATAAAGCCAGCCCGCAAGTTATTGTAAACTTCTTTTACAATTTATATAAAGAAATCGGCTTTGAAGGCTGCTCCTCACATAGCGGACGTAGAACCTTTATCACCACCGCTGCAAAAAATATCAGCCTAGCTGGCGGAACCTTAAATGATATCCGTATGCTTGCCGGACATTCTACCCTTGCCACGACTCAACGCTATATTGAATACAACACCGATGCACAAAAGAAAATTATTGAGATGGTTTAAGAGATACGCATACAAGATGGCGATGAAATTACGACGCATCCATCATATTTTAAACCATTTATTCCATTTTTAAATTTTTGATACTCTTCTGTTGAGGCTAAATTATCCCACAAAAAAGCAACTAATTTACAATTTTTATATTCTTCAGACGATGTATATAATGCTTTATCTGCTGCCAGTTCTTCCGTTATATCCGCAAATTTTTTTGCCTTATCTTTTCGATACTTAACTTCAATTATCAATTGAAGCTCTGGAATATAAATATCTACCCTAGGATTCTTATGCCCCTGTGGTGGAAGATTGACTTCTTTTTGTATTCTTGGAAAAATTGGTGCCAGCAACAAATATAACAAATTTTGAACATGATATTCATTTTCTATAAGCCATTTTACAGCTGTACTCGTTTTTGTCTTAGGTTTTTCTTCCCAAGTCCAACAATTCAATCCCACCGAAATGTTTTCTAAAAAAGAAATTAAATTTTCCAAATTCCAATTATTTGCAGGAACTGTTGCTTGTTCTTTTGAAATATTATCAAAAACATAAATTAAAGCAGCGACTAACCAGATAGAGGAGTTTTCTTCGACTCTAGCATATATATCCCAGAACTTCTCTATGCAATATTCTTTTAAATCAGGTGATAATTTATATAAACCTTTATAATGCAACAACAAAAGGACAACAGGAGAAGCGTTTTTGCTTGAAATATTGTCATCAAGCACAAATTTAGCTAAAGTATATTCAGATGAATCAAATTTTTCTTTTTTAATAGCAACTTCTAAAAAACTTCTAACCCAATGATTAAAAGATTTTATCAAGATATCATTTTTTGATGCAATCACCGCCAACTTAATACCCAATAAACCAATAACATCATAATACCATGGCATCGGAACTCCATCAAATTCTGCAGCACACTTGAATAATCTGCCTAATTTTTCTTGATTATAAAGACCATTAAACCCATTAATAGCACACTCATAAAAATCTGTATTATTAAAAACTTCTTGTGTACTCAGCCCCAAATATCTTACAAAGGCATCAACAATATCATTCATCCCCATACTTTGGTTAAGCTTCTCTTTAAGATACTCTTTGATATGATAGTTATTATTTACAGAAACCATTTTGCCCTTCCTGTCTTTTGAAATAAGCAACTATCATCCCATTTGGGCAATTGACTTAACCAACCTAAACTATAAGCGATTAAATTTGAGTACATTATTGTAACAGGTAAAGGAGCTACAAAATAACTTCTCCAAGAGTGTGCTGAAAAGTTAAATATTTGATTGCTTAAATACTTAATATCCTTAAACGTAGAATCTTTATGAACACTTGCATACACGCATTGAGGGTGTCCATCATTAGACTTTTTAAGTTCTTGTCCTCCAGTTAAACATAGTAACATAGCATAATCTGAGACTTTAAAATATTGTCCTCGTGTTGGAGCCAAACATCCCTTACTTTCATTTCCCCTATTTGTATCAAAAGTTTCCCATAAATGTTCTTTCGATAATTTTACAAATGCATATTCAATATTATACTCATTAAATTTTTTTATAACATTTTTTACGGCATCAATTTCATATTCATTAAATTCTTTTACCATAGAGTGAAAGACAATTCTGATAGTATCACCTTCCACCCAATTCATGGATAACTTAATTTTATCAATTGTAGTTTCTAAAACATCCGCTAGTTCGTTTTCATATTCCTCAGGAGTAACCGCATTAGATTTTCCTGTAAGAATATATTGACCGCTACCACTAAATACCGTTGTGATACCCATAACTCTGTTTTTTCTAGCATTTTGTCCATCTTCAGAAATAAACGCACTGCCTATTCCTATTACCAACTCATGTACAACTGTTGGTATTGATTGTAATAGCCACGGAACACCCCCCATTTTTGCATATGTAGCTAAAGCCATATTATTTAATGAAAATCCTAGAGTTGTATCATTTTGTTGAAGTGTTTCTATTGCAAAATCCTGAACTGGTATATCACGAGCCATTAACATTGATTTTGCTGTAAAATAAGGATTATCGTTAACGTTCAAGTCTTTAAACGATTTTTCAATTTGAACCAATGCTAAATCCCATAATTTCTCGCCTGCCTTATATTCCAAAGCATTTTCTATAGCTTTTTTATATCCTGCAGGTGTTTTTGATGCAAATGTAAAAGTTTTCACAAAACTTTGGCCAATTCCAAATTTTCCTTCTAAACCATTACTAAAGTATTTATGTCCATTAATTCCTCTCAGAAATTTACGTACAAATTGCTCCACTTCTCCTTGTCTTGTTTCTGAACAAATTACACATATAGCAGGATTGTTTCTATCAAAATGAGCTTTTGTATAAGGTCCAAACTTTTTCAAACCATATTCTATTCCTGTTGCAATAGAACTATTGGCAAATGTAAATTGAGGTTTTTCAAAATTATTTATTTTAGAAGTAATATTCAAAAGTTCATCAATTTGAATCTCGTGATCTTCAAGAAATTTAGATTTTCTAAGAAAATTTACAAAAGCTTTAATCTTATTGAATTTATTTTTACCATTACTAAAATCAGAAACTGCATTATACAATTTCTCATTTATTTTATGAGCCGACATTCGATATAATAAACTCAAATAATCTTTAATGTTTTTATTGTTTGCTATCAAAAAAAGATTATCCGAAGAATAATTCATACAAATTCCATTTGCTTCACAAATAATATTATTGCCTTCATAACTTTTGATTTTTCCGACTTTTTTTCTTTCACCATTGGATAAATTTATATAAGCTTTCCTTCCAATTAAATTAAATCCTTTTGCTGCAAAATAATTACATGGGTAATTTGTCTGATATCGAACTGAAATATCAACTAAAATACAATTCGCATTGTCAACATCACGCACATCAATCAAATATGCTGGAAGTGCGGCAAAAGGAAAATCCGCATTTATGACTTTTTTGATAATATCTTCTTCTGTCTTTGAACTAATAAGACAAATTGGACTTAACCCCCAAGCTTTATTTTTACCAGCGCTATCGATGGCTTTTTTTATTGCTTGTTTGATTATAAATTTTTTAAAATCAGTATATTCTGCATTTGAAGTATCTACTTCTTTTATATTTGCTTGTAATGCATCATCATACTTCTGATCAAACGAAAAGCCCAATATTTCTATACCTTTATGACGGTAAAATATTACAGATTTGTACTTTGCTTTTAATTCATTGAATAAATCATTGGAATACTCAAAAACGCAAATAGAAATTTTGGTGTGTTTGAGTTTAACAGGAAATGCATTCAAATAAATTGCCATACTTCAGCTCACAGACTATATCCAATAAATTTTGCAAAAATTAATCTATAGTGTATACTTAGGTACTTTTTTATTTAGTATCAAGATGTAAAAGCATTTTTTATGAAGTTTACTATTCTATATTATTATCCGCTCGTTCAAAAACTGCCCCTAAAATATCAATGTTATTAATTGTTGCCTTTAATATTTTATTTTGTACCGAACGAAGCGTATAAAAATTCTTCATCTTGTTATTTTCCATAATCTTCACAATAACTTCGACTTCAAAACCTGTATAACAACGCAGTATTCTTGTAAATGAATTGCTAAAATGCTTTAAGGCATAATGAAAAGATCCATTGTCTAAGCAAATATAATAATCTTTTATCATTTTTATTATCTCCTTCTGATTTCCTGTATATAATAAAAATATTGAAAACTATTCTTTTTCAATGGTAATCATCTTTAATAATTCATCATCCATATTGCTAATTATAAGGTACATTTCAGCTAATTCTTGCTCATATTTTTTCCTAAGGTCATAAAGCTTGGTCAGCCAAGCAAAATGAGAAGCCATTGATTTTCAATGGCTTTTTTCTTTAGAAAAAGCCTTCAAATGTCGGAAAATGCCCTTTTGTAACATCTGAGACAGTTGGGTGAGACAGTCATGGCCTTAAAACAAAATCATTTGGAACGCAGAAATCACACCTATTATTTCCGCTGATACCAAAATCACTCCAACCTTTCTTCAAAAAAACGCACGTTAGGTATTCTTTAAACACTAATGATTACAATATAGCCATCCTGCTATTGAAGCGAGAAACTTTTAAGTTTGATACGTTAATCAATGATTTGGAACGGCTGCTGATGGAAATAAAAAACAACAAACTCATTCTTTCCGATGACGATATCGAAAATATCGTTGCCAGCCGCATTAAAGAGATTCAAAACAAGTTAGACGATTCTTATTTTCAAATTAAAAATAATCAGCTCTCGGTACATGAGCTTGATATCACCATGCTCAGCCGCTCGGATTATGAACATTCCGATAATTATGGTTCTTATGAAGATTTTAAGGATGAGCAAGTTGTCAGCTT
>CASFNB010000017.1:0-30221 GCA_949295915.1 uncultured Pseudomonadota bacterium
TGCAGAGCTTGTTCTCCGGCTTCAAGTGAAACCGGTTGTCAATATGGTACTTATTCTTGTTCCGACGGGTGTGGCGGTACTCGTTCTTGCTGTTCTTCTGCTCCCGTTTGTACACCAATGTCCAGTGAAACCGGCTGTTCTTACGGAACATACTCTTGCTCCGACGGGTGTGGTGGTACCAGAACTTGCTGTTCTTCTGCTCCCGTTTGTACTCCGATGAGCAGTGAAACTAATTGTCAATACGGGACTGAAAGCTGTTCAGATGGCTGCGGCGGTAGTCGTACTTGTTGTAAATCAGGTCCTAATTGTACACCTAAAGCTGACGAAACCGGTTGCTCATACGGAACTTACTCTTGCTCCGATGGTTGTAACGGAACACGAACTTGCTGTAAGGCTTGTGCCGGTAGCTCTTCTTGCTCAGGACAAACTTCTTCTTGCTCTAGTTCCCAGATTCAAACGTCTTCTTGTACAGACTGTTACGGAACAACAAGATATTCTTGCCGCGCTAAAACTTGTGCCGAACAAGGTAAAAAAGATTGTAACGGCTCTTGTATCTCTAAATCTTCTTGTTGTAACTGCGGAAGCAACCAAGAATGTAAAAACGGTACTTGCGTGAATAAAACAACCAGCGTCAGCTGCAGTAGTTATGGATATTCAGACAGCCCCAAAACGCCTGCAAGCTTATGGACCTGTAATTCTGTTACCGTTCAGGGAAAAACTTGTTATGACTGTTCCGGTAAAACATCTCAATGTGACTATACTAGATGCGTAAATAATTGTGCTACCGGTTCCATTAATAGCGGTGGAACGGCATATGATTGGTCATATTGCAGTATTCAATGTAGCAGTAATCCTTGCGCTTTTTAGTTACATTCTAATGTAAATTAAACACACAAAAAAACTCTCTCTTAAATTTTAAGAGAGAGTTTTTTTACAAAATTATTTTCTCACATCAAATATCTCGAAACTTGCTTTCAGATAACTCAATAAATCTTTATCTTCAAAAAACTTATCACATTCACTATCGGGCGTCTTGTCTCCTTCAACCTGACGATAGCGCTGTAAATAATATTCTTTAACACCTTTTGCCTTGAGCTCATCCGCAATCTTATAAATATCTTCAATACTCAACACTCTCGGATCGCAAGTGGTGCGGCATTCAAACGCCTTGCCGCTTTTTATCAACATATCCAAACTCTGCATGACTTTGTCAAATTGATTAATTCCACCGACGGCTTTGGAATAATGCTCGGCATTTAACGGGGCCTTAATATCAAAGCCTACCCAATCGAGCATTGGCAAAACTTTTTCAAAATGCTCCGGACGATAGCCCCCTGAGTGCATGCCGACCTCATAGCCCATTGTTTTAACTTGCTTGATATAATCTTCTAAACAATCTTGCACCAAAGGCTCGCCGCCGCTGAACACAACCGCATCTAAAATACCTTTACGGCTTTTCAAAAACTCGGCAAACTTCTCCCAAATGAAATTTGTCTCTCCACCGATTTTTTGTAAAGCTTTATTATGGCAAAACGGACAACGCCACGGACAGCCCTGCATAAAGACAACAGCGGCCATCTTATTAGGAAAATCGACGGTGCTGAAGGTCTCAACACCGCCGACTTTTATTTCTTTTTGCATTATTTCTCAATAATACTATTCAGCTGCTATTGCCGTATAATCTTCTCTGGCTTCCATACCTGCGATCGCTTTGCTCTCAGAGAAGCATACTCTTGAATAAAACTCAGATTTTTTACCTTTGTTGAATTCGGATACCGGACGCAAATAGCCCATTACTCTGGTCCAAACTTCGCAAGGTTGTCTTTCTTCATCGGATAATCTAACATCATTAATATTAATTGTATTCATTTTAATATACTCCAGTTTCTAAGATTTTTAACTTAAGCAACTTCTTTTCTTGAAGCTACGGCTCTTTTTTCTGCCATTTTCTCTTCATCGCAGATCGGGCAGTATTTATGCTCTCCGGAAATATATCCGTGTTTTGGACACACAGAGAAAGTCGGAGTGATGGTAATGTAGGGTAATCTATAATTGGTCAGAACTTTTCTTACCAAATCGCGGCAGACTTTGGCTGATGACAGCTTTTGTCCCATGTAAAGGTGAAGAACCGTTCCGCCCGTATATTTGGTTTGCAAACGTGCTTGTAAATCCAAAGCTTCAAACGGATCATCCGTAAAGCCGACCGGTAATTGTGATGAGTTCGTATAATACGGATTTTCTTTGGTTCCGGCTTGAATGATATTCGGGAAGCGTTTTTTATCTTCACGAGCAAAGCGGTAGGTTGCGCTTTCTGCAGGTGTTGCTTCCAAGTTATACATATGACCGGTTTCTTCTTGAATTTTGATTAATTGAGCACGGATGTAATCCAAGAACTTCTCGGCAAAATCTTGTCCCCATGGGGTGGAGATGTTTTCTTTGCCATCTGTGTAGTTCAAAATCATTTCATTGATACCGTTTACGCCAATGGTTGAAAAGTGATTACGCAAAGTTCCCAAATAGCGTTTGGTATAAGGATACAAACCGTTGTCTATTAAGCGTTGAATAACTTTGCGCTTGATCTCCAAAGAAGTACGTGCAATGTTCATCAACTCGTCAACACGAGCGAACAAACCGGCTTCATTGCCTTTATAGACATAACCCAATCGAGCGCAGTTGAAGGTAACAACACCGATTGAACCTGTTTGTTCTGCTGAGCCGAACAAGCCGTTACCTCTTGCCAACAACTCACGCAAGTCCAGTTGCAAACGGCAGCACATGGAGCGAATTTGTCCCGGTTTCAAAGAGGAATTGATGAAGTTTTGGAAATATGGCAAACCATATTTTGCCGTCATTTCAAACAACAATTCGGTATTTTCATCTTCCCAAGGGAAATCAGGTGTCATATTGTAGGTTGGAATCGGGAAGGTGAACGGACGTCCTTTAATATCGCCTTTCATCATAACTTTGATGTAGGCTTTATTTATCATGTGCATTTCTTCTTTTAAGTCGCCATATGTAAAGTCTTGTTCAACACCGGCGATAATCGGATGTTTGTCACGTAAATCTTCCGGACATACCCAGTCAAAGGTAAAGTTGGTGAACGGTGTTTGCGAACCCCAACGAGAAGGTACATTCAAGTTGTAAATCAATTCTTGGAAGGCTTGCTCAACTTGTTCATAGCTCAATTTATCCGCTCTGATATAGGGAGCCAAATAGGTATCCACAGAAGAGAAGGCTTGCGCACCTGCCCATTCGTTTTGCAATGTACCCATAAAGTTAACCATTTGTCCGATAGCGGCTGATAAGTGTTTGGCCGGACCGGCTTCCGCTTTTCCGGGGACTCCGTTAAAACCTTCATGCAATAAGTTCTTCAATGACCAACCGGCGCAATAGGCTGCCAACATATCCAAATCGTGAATATGAATATCCCCGTTGCGGTGAGCTTCCCCGACATTGGCCGGATAAACATGGCTTAACCAATAGTTGGCGGTAACTTTACCGGAAACGTTCAAAATAAGGCCACCGTTTGAATAACCTTGGTTTGCATTGGCATTAACACGCCAGTCCAATCTTTCCAAATATTCATTGATTGAACTTTCAACATCTACCATTACCTTTTTATCGGCGCGCATACGATTGCGTTGATCTCGATATAAAATATAAGCTTTGGCTGTGGCAAAATAGTTTGCTGAAATCAAAACTTGTTCAACCACATCTTGAATTTGCTCAATTGATGGCAGAGACTCTGCAAATTTGTGTTTCAAGACTTTTAATACTTGTGCTGTTAAAAGTTGGCTCTCTTCTTCGCCAAATTCTCCGGTGGTGGTTCCGGCCTTATTAATGGCATTAAAAATTTTGGTGTTATCAAACGGGGCTAATGTTCCGTCTCTTTTGGTAACGCTCTCAATCGGAGAGGATTTGTATTCGGTCTCTGACATTTTTACTTAACAATCCTTCGTTTTTCTTTGGTTAAAACTATTTTGTCGCCTGACATGATTCATACCATATATTGTGTAAATAAATTGTAAACATCTCAAAATATAGTATCCACATGTTTTTATTTTAAATTCTTGAAAGAAGATTTTTCGTCTCTTTCTGCTTTTATTATTGCTTTATCCAAACGCTGATAACAAGGACTTTAAAGTTAACAAAAAGTGTTTTTCTTACTATCCCCTTATATTTATTTGATAAAAAAATTTTAGCCTTGTAGATAAGATTCTGTATAACTTTTTTTATCGGCAATTAAGGCTAAATTTATGTCAAAATACACAAAAATTTATTGCAAAAGTTGCAGCTTTTTTTTGCGACTCTATCGCAACATATTTTATATTTTTGGATTCGTAACACTATATTTTGTATCTAACATAAAAAAACTCCCGAATCTGTTTCGGGAGTTTTTAGAATCGGAAAAAGTTATTTTGGCTGAGTAACCACTTCTTCGCCAATGACACTTTCTTCAATATATTCATCCGTACATTGCGGTCCCAAACAACGTTTTAAAACCGTTGCTTTTCTTCCTTCCGTTAAGCCCATAACGCGCATGGACGGAACATATACATCAACCACGGTTATCTTAAAGATCACATAGGCAACATTACCTTCTTCATCAGACATATAAACTTTGATCTTATATTCTTTATTGGCTCCGGGCTGAACTTTTCCGGTAAAGCGCATATTCTCTTCATCATACTTCAACCAAGAAGGCAACGGAGAATCGTCATGCAGACCTGCTTTGGTGGTGATTTTGCCTTGAAAATCAATTTTATCCATGATTTCTTTAGGAATCGTGATATCTATATCTTGCCATGTTTCAACCGTAATATCCGGAACCAAAACAGCCGACGAAATGTTGACCGGCGGACGTTTTGCCGGAATGTCCAACAAATATGGACGGTTATCGGGTATAAACTCACCATTGCCCCATTTACGGAATGTCTTGCGCAAATACATGGCAATTTGAGACGGTTTTTCATTCAACATATAGTAAGGAATCGCATCCATACCCAAAGTTGCATATAAGTTGCCTAAAGAATCCTGCAACTCTACATAGGCTCCGTATGCCGAAGTTTCATCTTCTATGGCTTTGGCAGCTTCAAGTTTGCTTTTTTCGGCTTGTGCTCCGTCGGCAATAGTCACATCTTCGGCAATGTTTTCAGATACATCAGCCAATTCTTTGCTGATTTGATAATCTTCAAGCGCTGACATATAGCGCGCCCATGCAACATAAACCTGATTCAAAATCAATGAGGTTATTCTTTGACGACGCAAATTTTCTAAATCTGCTGCATTGGGATTTTTTAAATCTTCAAAAATATGAATAGCAACTTCTCGTCCTTGTTTGGCAATCAAACGATTGTAATAAGACGGATTGTTTTTATACTTAATCTCTGACGGTGCTTTATATTCTTTGACATACATTTTCAAAGTTTCGGGGGAAGTTACCAAATCTCTTACTCTCAACTCCGGACGATTGGTTAAAGCCAACCACTCCATCTCAGATAAATTGCTCTTGATTTCAGGCAAAGAGAAATTACCATATTCCGGACCGACCAATTTATATTCACTATATGGATGCAAACCCATTAATGTTGCCAAACGAATCTCGGAATTTTCAAATTCACGCTTCATTGTCGACAAAGTTTTAACCGCTTCCATATATTTTCTTTTTTGAACCATTATATCCATAGACAAACTTTGACCTGATTTGGCAAGCTCTTTACTTTGAGCATTGATTTCATCTACCGCCAAAGTCATATACTCTATCATCTCGTCTACAGTCGGAAGTAACTTTTGCGCAGTTAAAGTTTTCCAATATAAAATGCGGGTTTCTTGCAAAATATTATGAATAACTTTACGGCTTTGTTCGTATGCAATATTATTTTTATATTCGGCATCTTGGCTTTGATAGTAAACACTGCCAATATCCAAAATATTCCATGTCTGTTTTAATTCTGAATTGGATTTTGAAGAAGTGACATCTGTTACATAACCGGCTGAGGCAAAAACTTCGGGCATTTGATCATAGGTTAATTGTCCGGCATCTATCATGCTTTGCTCATAACCGGCAATGCGGCGCGTATAATTATATTTCAACGCCAAAGCCATGGCCATGTACATATCTATCGGCTTTTCAATTTTTCGGGGCGTTGCCGCATACATATTCTGTAAATCGGTATCAACACGAATGGCTCTATCCCAATCGCTATAGGCTACGGGAGCCGGAACACTCTGCTCACTACCGTTTTCAAACAAACTGCAACTACTTAAAAAAATTATTCCCCAAATAGATAAAAGCAAAATTTTTTTCATTATTTTATCCTTTAACAGACACTCTTTTTGTTTAAGTTATACTAATTCTTTTTAGATTTACAGTATTTATTTGCTTTTATTCAACTTTCATATATAAAATATTAAGGGTTGAATGTTACTTTTATTTTTAGAAGTTGTTTTATGGATTTTTTCTCTGATGTTGGACATTTTTAACACTATTTTTAAATATAAAGAAAAGGAAAGCCCGGATAAACTCGGTCTTTATCCCGAAAGTGTCCATGTGGATGCCATGCCCGAACGTCGTTATCTTTGGACTTCTCGGATTTTGGTTATTATTGCTTGCATGAGTATAAGCTTTAATATGATGCTTGCTTCTACCCTTTATCTGATGTTGCCGCAACGTTCTGCTTATCCGCGTTTGCTCTATATTAATGACTATTTCTCCAGACTTGACCAAATCGAACCACAAGAAAGACGCATCGCCGCAACGGATTTAATTACCGAACAACATATCTACAATTATATCATGCTTCGACATGCCATTCCCAATGATGTGGACGAACTCAGAGAAAAATGGGCTCCTTATTCTACACTTTATTGGTATTCTCTTAACAGCGTCTATGAAAATTTTTCAAAGAATGAAGCTTTGTACGGTATGGATCAGTTTAGAAATTTATCCCTGTATCGAGATGTGGAAATTCAATGGATTAAAATTATGAGTACCGGTCTCTGGCAAGCTCAATTTTTGACTTATGACTATATTCGTAACAATCCCAAGCCCGCTGTTAATATTTGGAGAGCCGTTATTCGCATAGGTTATGGGCAGCCTCGGTTCAGAAACAGAAATGATCTGGCAAAAAATCCTTTCGGTTTTTTAGTCACGAACTATTCTCTCGGTTATATGGGTACACCTGAAACTTCCGCCCACTATTTGGAGACGGCAAAAGAATTGCGTGACAGATAATAAAAAAACTCTCGTTTGGATGAACGAGAGTTTTTTTATTTTTATTTTTTTGAAGAACTTTCCTTTTTTCTTTTTTTCAAATTGGTCAGCTTATCACTTACAATGGATGTATCTCGTCCCGTTTTTGCCAAACGATCATACATGCGCTCTATCTCTTTTTCCAGATAAGCTTGTTCTATTTCATTATTTAGTTCATCCTTTTCAAAATCTTCATGCCCGCTTATTTCTTTTATATGAGCATAAATATCTTCCACATGCACTGAGCTATCTGTTTTCTTCTTTACAAAATACGGCAATTCATAAATTAATTGTCGGGCTTGAGCATAAGCTTCCTTGGTGCTGTCTGTTTTTTGATAACGCAGTTTTAACAATCTGAACACAATACTCAGCTCATTACTGTTATCAACAACAATAAACGGAACCGGATCTGCAAAACCTTCTGCCGAAATAAACTTCAAATATTCCACCAAATGATGAAAGAAACCGTTTACATTGTACAAAATGAAGGGTTTAACCGGCAGCAAGCCATCTTGCATGGCCACGCAATCATATGCCAATTCATCCAGAGTTCCGACACCTCCGGGCGCAAAGACCACAAAATCGGCATTTAAAAGCTTTTGTTTTCTTTCTTCCAGTGTTTGAGCCACAATCACATCTTCTATTTGCGAGATGATTTCATCACTTTGATATAAATTGTAATATTCTTTTGTTGTAATACCTTGAATTGCCGTTGTCTTGTCTTGATTGTGTTTCCAGCCATCCAGAACACCTTTGGCTACGGCCCCCATGATACCGCTGCTGGACAAACCAAAATCCAGTTTAAACTCCATACGCGCTATCTGACGTCCCAAATTATAGGCTTCTTCAACATATAAATTATCATTACCGGAGCGAGATCCGCCGGCAACAAAAACGCGCAACCCTTTTTTGGCGTTTTCTTCGGCAAAACTCCCAACCATATCATCTATTTTTTTATCCATAACTCTCTCCTACAAGGGCTCTATATCGCCCTTGGCTTGATTCTCATAAAACTCTTTGACGAATTCTTCAAATTTATCTTCCGCCAAAGATTGCCGAATACCTTGCATCAAGCGTTGATAATAACGAATATTGTGCCATGTCAACAGCATCACCGCCAAAACCTCGTTACATTTTTGCAAATGATGAATATAGGCTCTGCTGTATTGTGTGCACAACGGGCAATCACATCCCTCTTCTAACGGGCGAGGATCTTCTCTATGGCGTGCATTACGAATGTTGATCGTTCCAAAACGCGTAAAGGCTTGCGATGTTCTGCCCGAACGGGTCGGCATCACACAGTCAAACATATCAACACCGCGGATAACCGCTCCGACGATATCATCCGGACGTCCAACCCCCATCAAATAGCGCGGTTTGTCATCCGGCAACATGCCGGGGGCATAATCCAAAACTTGAAACATGGTCTCTTGACCTTCTCCTACGGCCAAACCCCCGATAGCATAGCCATCAAATCCGATTTCTTTTAATTTTTCAGCAGAATACGCACGCAAATCTTGATAATCTCCGCCTTGCTGTATGCCGAAAATGCCGTAACCGTCTCTGTTGACAAACGCATCTTTACTACGTTTTGCCCAGCGCATGGACATTTCGACAGACTTTTTAACCTTATCATGCGGTGCCGGTAATTTAACGCATTCATCCATACACATGGTGATATTCGAATCGAGTTTGTGCTGAATTTTGATTGATTCTTCCGGACTTAGAAAATATTTCTTTCCATCTACATGAGAGCTGAAAGCAACCCCCTCTTCGGTTAATTTTCTTAATCCGGACAAACTCATTACTTGGAATCCTCCCGAATCGGTTAAAATTGGTTTCGGCCAATTCATAAATTTGTGCAGGCCACCCATTTTTTCAACCAAATCTGCTCCGGGACGCAGCATTAAATGATATGTATTTCCAAGTAAAATTTCGGCTCCGGTAGCCGCAACGGATTCCGGCATCATTGCTTTGACGGTTGCACAAGTTCCGACCGGCATAAAAGCCGGTGTGTTAACAACTCCATGTTTGGTATACAATTTTCCCAGTCTGGTTTTTCCGTGACGTTTTAATATTTCAAATTTCAATGACATTTCAATTTTTCCATTATTTTAATTATAATGGTTTTGATAATGCCTCGTTTTCTGTTTTTTAGCAAGAAGAATATCTATGTCTAAAAAAAGGCATCATGTTGATGACTTTTTTTATTCTTCCGAATCGCCCAAAATATTTTTATCTATGGCATAGCCGGTGGCTCTGACCGTGCGTATATAATCCGGACCAAATTCATTCAATGCTTTTCTTAAACGTCTAATATGGACATCAACCGTACGAGACTCCACATAAATGTTGTCTCCCCATACATTTTTCAATAAATATTCTCGTGAAAAAACTTTTCCCGGCGTTTCCATCAACATGCGGAGCAAGCGAAATTCCGTTGGTCCGAGGTGAATATAGTTTTCGCCGCGATATACCTTTTTAGCGGTTAAATCCATTACAATATCTTCAAAAACTAATTCTTTATCATCTTGCGGTTCGGGAGCTCTTCTCAATTGTGTTTTGACACGAGCCATGAGTTCAGGAATGGAAAAAGGCTTGGTGACATAGTCATCCGCACCGGCTGACAAACCTTTGATTTTATCTTCTTCCTCGCCTTTGGCCGTCAGCATAATTATCGGGATTGCCTTGATATCCGGCTTATTGCGAATCATTTTACAAATTTCTATTCCTGATAATTCCGGCAACATCCAGTCTAAGATAATGACGGAGGGCATGTTTTTTTCAACTTCGGCTACTGCCTTGCCTCCTCTGGCTTCCCATAAAACCTCATAGCCTTCTTTTTCAAGATTATATTTTAAAAGCAAAGCCAAAGCTTCTTCATCTTCTACAAGCATAACCTTATGTTTCATCAAACTACTCCCGATTTTATTCCTTATCTCGGTATTGTATTTTCTTTTCCTTAATTTTACCTTAAATTATTGATATTTTTTTGATAATCGCCTCCGGAAAATACTGCCGTACCTGCTACCAAAATATCTGCTCCGGCAGCAACACACTCTGCCGCCGTCATTGGATTGATACCTCCGTCGACTTCAATTTTTATATCTTTTGAGGCGCATAATTGTTTTACTGCCGATATTTTTTTTAACTGAGATTCTATAAAGCTTTGTCCGCCGAATCCGGGATTGACACTCATTATTAAAACTAAATCTAATTTATCGAGTACATATTTCAGACATGCTTCATCTGTTGAGGGATTTAATGATACACCCGATTTTTTGCCATATTCTCTGATGGTGGATAAGGTTTTATCCAGATGTTTGCAGGCTTCTGCATGCACCGTGATTATATCTGCTCCGGCTTCTGCAAACCACGGTATCATGATATCCGGATTTTTAACCATCAGATGAACGTCAAACGGAAGTTTGGTATAGCTACGCAAGGCTTTAACAACACCGGCACCAAAGGTTAAGTTCGGAACAAAATTTCCATCCATAACATCAATATGGATCATATCCGCGCCGGCTTTATCCAGTGCTTGTATTTCTTTGCCCAAATTGGCAAAATCTGCCGATAAAATGCTGGGTGCAATTTTGACCATCTGTTCAATCTCCCTATCTTTTATATTTATTTTTTAATATACAGAGAGATAATTAGATTTTGGTTAATCTTATAAAAAAAACCCATCGGAGTTTATTCCGACAGGTTTTTTAGCTCATTTTTGCGATTTCTTTTTAAGTAAGAAGACTGTAAAATTGTGTCTGTTTATTTTAAATTTATCCAGTTCCCAATATTTGGGGTTACAATCTTCATCCAATTTTAACCATAGGGTTTCCACATGCGGTTCCGGTAAGCTTTTTCTGTCGAGCACCTCTTCAAGCCGAACTTTCCATAGTTTCTTTTCCCGATCAAATTCACTTTTTACATTTACATCATTAACAAAATGAAAATTATAAAAAGAATCTTTCTCCAGATGTGTGATAACAACATCTTTCTCAATTGTTTGCGCCTTTACTTTGGGGTAACCTCCAAAACCTAAACACAAAATCGCAATTAAAAATAATTTTTTTCTCATAGCTTATTTTTTTAATAATTATTGAAAATAATTAGCTTTTGACGTTGGTCTATCACTTTTACTTTTTTCAGGCAACAAAAAAAGCTCTCTTCCGAGAGCTTTTTTTTGAAAAAAATATAATTATAAGTCACCGGCTGCATAACGTTTTGCCATTTCAGACATCGGAATGGCCTTAATTTTATCAGCATGACCGGCAGCACCAAATGCAATGTAGCGAGCTTCACATACTTTTTGCATTTCTTCAATTGCCGGTTTCAAATATTTGCGCGGATCAAATTCTTTCGGATTTTCGGCAAACAATTTGCGAATCGCACCGGTAATAGCCATACGGCAGTCTGTATCAACGTTTACTTTACGAACACCTGATTTGATACCTCTGACAATTTCTTCAACCGGAACACCGTAAGTTTGAGGAATGGCTCCGCCGTAAGCATTAATCAAATCTTGCAGCTCTTGCGGAACGGAAGATGAACCGTGCATAACCATGTGGGTGTTCGGCAATTTTTTATGGATTTTTTCGATAACATCTATTGCCAAAATTTCACCATCCGGTTTGCGGGTGAATTTATATGCACCGTGAGATGTTCCGACGGCAACAGCCAAAGCATCCAATTTTGTTTCTGCGACAAAACGCGCTGCTTCATCCGGGTCAGTTACAAGACGTTTCTTGTCAATTACACCTTCCGCACCATGACCATCTTCTTTATCTCCCTTACCGGTTTCCAAAGAACCGATAACACCTAATTCACCTTCAACGGATGCACCAACGGCATGAGCTCTGGCAACTACTTCTTTGGTAACTTTTACGTTATATTCAAAAGAAGAAGGAGTTTTTCCGTCAGCTTCCAAAGAACCGTCCATCATGACAGATGAATAGCCGTTAACAATGGCTGATTGGCAAATATCTACGGATGAACCGTGATCTTGGTGAATACAAATCGGCAATTCCGGGAACATTTCAATACCGGCTTGAACCATATGACGAATCATCGGATCACCGGCAAATTTACGAGCACCGGTAGAGGTTTGCAAAATAACCGGAGCATTTACTTTTTTTGCAGCTTGTAAAACAGCAATGATTTGTTCCATATCATTAATATTAAAAGCCGGAACGCCATAGTTGTTCTCAGCTGCATGGTCAAGGATTTGACGCATTGTAACTAAAGGCATATTTTAACTCCTTTTGATTGTTTGACATATTATTACTGCTGCAAATATATATCCTTCCTTCTCTTTTGCAAGAAAATTATGCCAATTTTGCATTTTCACAAAACTGTAATGATTATTTTTCATTTTTTATGCTATTATATAAGTATAAATTCCCTCCCCATCACGGGCATTGTAGGTTGGCGTCACGAAGCTCTCATCTCAATGCCCTTTCTTTTTGTTACAAAATCTTCACAAAAAAAACATTGCATATTTTTTTGAAATAGTCTTTATTACCCTTACAGTTTTTATTTATTAATTTAATTATTTTTGCTATGGAAATTTTATTTTTTGCAGGAATTGTCCTGTTAATGGTGGCTACGGTTTATACTGCCCCAAAAATTGTAAGAAAGAAATTTGGTTTTATTTGCTTTGCCATTGTGATTGTGGCTTTTTATGTCTTTATTTTTGCTTCCGGTTTTGGAACAGTCGGGCATGCTTTTCTAACCGCACTTTGCATTTGTTCGGTCGGATATGCCTTTTTACTCAAGAAGAAAAGACAACACAATCCCGATTTGCTAACCGAAGAAAATTGCTGTGTCTCATCTGATATTCAGTTGCGGCATATAAAAGAAAAACGAGCCGCAAAATATGATTTTTACAGGCATTGGTATATGAAATTGGTTTTACTGAATGTCATTGCCTTCAGCTTGTTTGCTCTTGCAAATTTCATTCATTAAAAAAAAGCCGTGCGCGATTTATAAAATATCGCGGACGGCTTTTTGATTCCTAGGCTGTAATCCACCTGTTAACAACAGAATTGGATTACAGAAAAAATACATATTATTGGTTTAACATTGCTTGCACAGACGGCGTTCTAACAATTCATCCTCAGAGACGATCTCATAATCACCGTTTTCCATGGCTCTATATGCCCACTCGGTCTTTCCGACGGCTTTCCAGTTATGTCCTTGCCCAAATTTTTGTATTTTTGTTCCTTCTTTGGCTACAAGTATCGCCTGTCTCGGGGTCTGCCCCGAATAAGCTTTTACATACAAATAGCATTTTTCGCCATCTTTTTCTACTTCTGCGACAAAAGCCACATAACCGAAATTTCTTCCGTCTTTCGGGAAAATTCGGCATGGCAAAAAATCTTCATTTTTCAAATTAAAACCCGCTTCAGCAGCTTTTGCAACAGCCTGCGAAGCATACTTAATGTATTCTTTTTTCATAATTATAAATATTAAATGAATTAATAAGACTAAATATGGCATTGAACTTAACACGAAAAAGAGCTTTGTCAAATATTTTTTACATTCCTATATGCAAAAAAGGCTCGGGAAACCGAGCCTTTGGCTAAATTGTATTTTTTTACAAGCTCTTAACGGCATTAACAACCGCATCAACCGTTATGCCGAAATGCTTATATAATTCTCCGGCCGGACCGGATGCACCAAATCCGTCCATGCCGATGATTTTGCCTTCGATTCCGACATAACGTTCCCAGCCATATTTAGCTGCAGCTTCGACGGCAACGCGCGGTGCCTTACCCAAAACTTTTTCTTTATATTCTTTGCTTTGAGCATCAAAGAGTTCGGTACAAGGCATGGAAACGACAGCAACTTCAATGCCCTCTTCTCTCAATTTTTGTTGCGCTTCAACAGCCAATGAAACCTCTGAGCCGGTGGCAATAATGGTGGCTTGCCTTTCTTTACCATTGCTTACGTCAGAAATGACGTAACCTCCTTTTGCCGTCAGATTTTCGGCAACAGAGTTTCTTAACATCGGTAAACCTTGTCTGGTTAAAGCCAAAATGCTTGGCGTATGTTCACTTTCCAAAGCAATCTTCCAAGCCTCTGCCGTTTCGACCACATCACAAGGACGGAAAGTATAAATATTGGGCATGGCTCGATATGATACCAAATGTTCGATTGGTTGGTGTGTCGGACCATCCTCGCCGACACCGATTGAATCGTGAGTTAAGACATAAACGGCTCTGATACCCATTAAAGAAGCCAAGCGCATAGACGGACGCAAATAATCGGAAAATACAAAGAATGTACCGCCGTAGGGTATAACTCCGCCATGCAAAGACAAACCGTTCATAATGGCTCCCATGGCATGTTCTCTGATACCATACATCAAATTGTTACCGTTATAATCTCCTTTGATAATAGTTTTCATGCCATTAACAAATGTCAGGTTAGAAGCTGCCAAATCTGCCGAACCGCCAACAATTTGCGGAATATTCGGCACAATTTGTTCCAAACACATTTGCGATGCTTTTCTGGTTGCTACTTTTGTTTTTTCATCAATCGCCTTTTGAGCCATGGCTAATAAATCTTTGTCCCAGTTTTGCGGCAATTTACCGGCAATAACATCCAAAAATTCTTTACCTTTGGCCACAGCGCGTTTTTCCCATGCAGCATATTCATCTTGATGAGCTGCACCGCAACTTTTCCATGCCTCTAAAATTTCTACCGGAACTTCGAACGGGGCATAATTCCAGTTCAAAGCCTGACGCATTGCTGCTACTTCTTCCGCACCAAGCGGAGAACCATGGCATTTGCTGGTGCCGCATTTGGTCGGAGCACCGAATCCGATTTTGGTTTTGCAGGCAATCAATGTCGGCTTATCTGACTTTTGGGCTTTTTCAATAGCTTGTTCAATTGCTGTATAATCATGTCCGTCAATGGCAATGGTATTCCAACCTACAGCTTGGAAACGGGCAATTTGGTCTGTGGAGTTGGCTTTATCAACCGTGCCGTCAATGGTGATATTGTTGTTATCCCAGAAGACAATCAGTTTGTTCAAACCCCAATGTCCGGCCAAAGAAATAGCCTCTTCGGATATACCTTCCATCAAGCAACCATCGCCGCAAATCACATAAGTATAGTGATTGCAAACGTCGTTACCATATTTAGCGGCTAAAATTCTTTCGGCCATTGCCATACCGACCGCGGAACTGATACCTTGCCCCAACGGACCTGTGGTCATGTCAATGCCTGCCAAGTGACCATATTCGGGGTGGCCTGCCGTTTTGGCGCCCAACTGACGGAAGTTTTTGATATCTTCTATCGAAATATCTTCATAACCCATCAAATAAAGCAAGGAATAAAGCAACATGGAGCCATGTCCTGCCGACAATACGAATCTGTCTCTATCAAACCAGCGCGGAGATTTGGGGTTGAGTTTAATGAACTTTGAAAACAAAACCGTTGCAACATCGGCCATACCCAAAGGCATGCCGGGGTGTCCGGATTGTGATTTTTCAATGGCATCGGCACTCAAAAAACGAATGGCATTAGCCATATCGGTTAAGGATGGATTAGACATATTCATTCTTTATTCTCCTGTTTTTTTATTTTCTTAAATTTTCGGGTTCGGCAACCGAGCCGTCTTCATAATATTCTGTCGGATATTCTCTTATTTTGACATGATACGGCTCTAATGAAGATTGGTTTTCATAGTAACCCAAATCCACATCAAAAAGACGTTGATTATATTTCTTTTCTTTGGGTGAAAGCTCCAATCCGGCAAAGATTTCAAACTCATACATCATATCTACCGGAATTTTCACCTCGACTTGCGCCCCTTTAAATTCTTTGCGTTGTTCATCTTTTTGCAAACTTGTTTCTACAAAGTAGGTCTTTTTGCCAAGATATGCCGGCGGTCCTTTGATGGTGTTGGTAAACCAGCTGAACTGAACATCGCTCTCATCAGTGTTGCGTAGTTTATTGACGACAAATATCGGTGTGATTTTAGCCTTTTCTTGTTTGACACGGGTATCAAAATAACAAAAACCCTCAAATCCTATCAGCTCAACTTCAAAATTGTCTTGATAATTGACAATCTGAATTACTCTGGCATCTTCTCGTTTGATGGTCACTAGCGGACATTGTCTATAGCCTTCCGGAATCGATGACGTGCATCCCGCGATTGTAAGTATCATCAATACAGCATAAAATATTCTTCGCATTGCGCTTATCCCGTTTATAATTAATATTAATGCCAATATATAAGGCTTGTTCTATTTTGTAAATAAGGCAACGAGCTCGCTGTGATTAGAATAACTGAATTGATCGATAAGTGTTATTTCTTGAAGATGATAGCCGCCTTCAATCAAAATATTGGCATCACGGACAAAACTATGCGGATTGCATGATACGGCTACAATTTTATGAGGCTGCTTTGCTGCGGCAACTATTTTTTGCACTTGAGCCAAAGCTCCGGCTCGCGGCGGATCAAATACAATGATATCAAACTCTGCCAATTCTTTTTCATCCAATGGATATTTGAATAAGTTTTTGGTGATGATTTTGATATTGGGAATCATATTGGCGTTTACAGACTGTTTGAAACCTTCCAACAATTCAAAAGAAGAATCAATTGCCGTGATTTGATTATTTTTGTTCACCGACAAAGGATAAGAAAATGTACCGACGCCGCAGAATAAATCAGCAATTTTTCCTTCATCTTCACCTATATATTTTTTTACCAAATTTATCATGGCTGTTTCAGAGGCTTTTCCTGCCTGCAAAAATGTTCCGGCAGGAATTAAAACATGGTAGCCGGCAATATCAATATAAGGTTTTACCTTTTCCAAAACGGTTTCGGATTTTGCATCTGCCTTGCGTCGATGAGAAATGCGAATAATATCAGAAGCCGAATTTCCTTCTTCGGAGATAATCATCCGATAATCCAGATTCAGTTCGGCATCAAATTCTAAAACCAAGTCCAAACCGTTATCCGCCTCGGTTATCCAAACATCTCCTGCGGATAAATTTTGATAACCGATAATCTTGTTTTTTTTGCGCTGCGGAATTTTTACGGCACAGAGTTCACAGACAAGATGACGTATATTTTCTAAATTGGCATTTATTTTCGGAGTCAAAAGTAAGCAAGCTTGCAGGTCAACAATTTTGTTACTTTGCTTTTTGTTAAAACCAAATTCCAATACACCTTTTTTATATTTAAATGCCAGAGATGCGCGGCGACGCGCCCCATCTTCCAAAAAAAACGGCTCATTCCAATGATATTGGACGCATTTTAATTCGGATAATATCTTTTTTACTTGCTCGATCTTATTTTGTTGATAAGCTTCATTAGAAACATGCCGCCAAAGGCAACCTCCACATTCATTCTGATACGGACAATCCATTTTATTTCAAATCCTCTTCATCTACGCCCAGAAGAGGATAGTCAATCCTATCATCCTGTTCTTCTATATTGGTATGCTCACCTTGAATATGATTGGCTTCTATTCCGTCCAGTAAAGAAATTTCGGTACTTTCCTCTTTGTCAAAAATCGGATGGCGGTTGTTTACCTCATTCTTGATACGTTCTTGCGTTTCTTTATTATCAAATGCAACAAGATCGTCTTGATCAAAAACCTCGACACGATTTCTGCCGTTTTCTTTAGCTTTATATAAAGCCTCGTCTGCCGTTTTTATCAGAGTATCAATATTATCGGAAATTTCAGATGAAGAAACACCTATACTTATTGTAAAGCGAACTTCATCCCCTTCATCGGAATAGACAACAATTTCAGAAATGCTTTCTCTTAATCTATCGGCAACAATTTTCCCTTTTTGGGCGTTTACACCCGATAAAAATACAACAAATTCTTCTCCGCCGTAACGAGCCACAATATCATCATTTCTTAATGCTCTTTCACAAGTAGAAGCCAGTTCGATTAAAACCTTATCGCCCGTTTTATGACCATAGGTATCATTTACCTTTTTAAAATGGTCGGCATCTATCATTAAAATACTGAACGGTTCGTTCGTTACTTTAGAATCTACTATGCGTTTGAAAACCTCTTCTTCAAAATATCGTCGATTATACAATGATGTTAAAGGATCTCTTGTTGCTTGATTTTTTAATAAGACTTCGCTATTTTTACGTGATGTAATATCTTGAAATGCCGTATATAACGCTACATCATAATTATAATCTATAATGTTAGCCGATGCCAACAGCCAAAAAGGCGTGTTTCCCGTCGGGGTCTTTACCAAAATTTCAAAATCTTGAACGATACGTTCTTTTTCTAAACGTTCATTTAAAACCTGACGATTTTCACCATCTGCAAAAAAGTCTTTAAAATGGTATCTGTCAAGCTCATTTGGTATGATATCAAACAGTTTGATGGCGTTGCTGTTGGCTAATATAATGCGGTCATCGCTTAATCGGGAAATGATAATCGGGAAAGGCGAATATTTAATAATTTCTTCAATCCTTTGTGTATTTTTTTCTATTTCCAAACAGCTCTCATCATATTTTTTGGCAAAAATATCTGCCTTCAACATAATCATTGATATGCCCAACAAAATATATATTGATGCGGGAATATACCACGCTTCATATATAAAATAGTTTATCCCTGCCAATTTTAAAACCATTATTATTGATGCAAATGTTGTTACCATTCCGGCAAAAATAAAGCCACTGCTCCTTTTTTTGGTTATTTGGTACAAAAAACCGACTGATAAATATGCAAAACCCGCTAATGGAAATATATATCGCATTTTCATAATCATATTGTTATCCGGAAAGATATATAAGAAAAATACGATTGCAATTAAACCTAATCCGCCAAATGCCGATATGATCGGGATATCTGAAATTTTATTAATCAAAATATGCGATGAAGCCATGGCCAGCAATAGCATTGAGCTTAAACACAATAACATTTCCATAAAAACCCAAATTTCTACCGATTGACCACGAGCATAGACTTCCGACGAATGAAGAGAAACATAAAGTGAGATAAAATCTACTATCAAGCCCCAAAACAAAAGCCAAATTCCTTTGTTTTGCTTATTTCCGATTGAGGCATATATACATGAAAAGCATAATAGAAATAATGCCAAATAGGTTACCACTATATATGCTGTTTGATTAAATATGCTGATATTTCCCATTATAACGCCCTATTTTTTCAATTTTAGTATTTGTTAAAATGTTTTATACTAAGAATATTAATATAAACTAAATCTATTTTGCTTTTTATAAAAAATCTTTTTTTAGAAAAAAATTTTGATGATAAATAAAAAAAAATATTGTACAATTTTCTTGTTTGTCGGGATGTAACTATTAAAGGATTGAACATGAACAGAAATATTCCCTTTCATTACAGTTATAACTTTAAGCTCGATATCAGCCAAACCCCAACTAAAGAATCGGATCGTATCAGTTTACAAATTTTGCTTCCCGGATTGCTACTGGGGTTGGTTTTGATTTTGCTCGGTATTATTGAATTGACTAATGGTTTCAATTCTCAAAATCTTCTTTTTGATGCTTTGTCTCAAAACAATCATTACGTTAGTCGCAATTCCTTTATTTCTCCTGTGGTATTTGACACTTTTATTATCCTTTTAGGTATGGGAATCATCTCTTCTTTAATACTCTCTTATCTACGTTATAAAAAAATTTTTTTTGACGGACAAAATATTACAACCGTAAAACGCAGTTCTCTCGGAAAAAAGATTACTTATCGAAATAAAATCAGTGATTTTCAAGGCGTGATGCTGAGAATCGAATTCGTCCAATGCGGCTTTTTAACAAAAAATCGTTATATTGTTGAACTACATCATAAATTAAGTGACAGAACCGTTCCTTTATATATTTCTACTTCAGAAAAAAATATTCGCAAAATTTGGGTTGATTATGCAAAAAAATTGAACTTACCAACCCTTTTGTATACCGATGAAGGTATTTTAAAACGCAACGTTCCCGATTTGGATAAATCTTTACGAGAAATGGTCGATATTTGGAATTTACGCGGAAAATTTAATCCCCATGACAAGCATTCCGCCCGAAT
Organism: uncultured Pseudomonadota bacterium; assembly: GCA_949295915.1. GTDB lineage: Bacteria > Pseudomonadota > Alphaproteobacteria > RF32 > CAG-239 > CAJLXD01. The sequence continues at coordinate 20,299 of CASFNB010000017.1, forward strand.
CGCCGTCAAAGAAACTCCTAATAAAATTATTATAAAATTACGCAAGGTTCTATGGGATGGTTATAATATTCTCGGCGCATTAAGCATTTTTATGCTTGTCCTGCTCTTGTTTATCGTCAGCTTCAACACTCAGGGATTTTCTCAAGCTTTTTTGTCTGCTTTCTATTCTCTTTGTTTTATCGGAATTATTGCCGCCGTATTCATTATGTTCCGTAAAGAAAAATTGGTCATAAAAAAAGACAAGATTGTCAATACACACAAATATTTCTTATTTTCTACCAAACACGATGAACTTTATAAAAAAGATATTAAAGGTGTTTATGTTACACTCAATCCGGCAACAGACAGATACTTTGTAACCATTACATCTTCCGAAAAAAATATTATTTTCGGGAAAAAGTTGCCGATTTCCGACTTAAAATGGGTTAAAAACTTTTTAGTCGAACAAATCATTTGCCCTAATGAGCAAGAAATTGAATAAATACGCACATTTTTGCCGTTTTTGTAAAAATTTGCTTTGCTTAAAATTTGATTTCTATTATACATATTAAAAAGAGTTTTCTTAATTGGGGAGATGATAGATGATAAAGAAAAAAACTCCGGAACAGCATAATGATTTTGAAGATGCTTTTATTCGCGAGATTGATGAAGAATTAAAAAACGAAAAAATTAAAAATATTTGGAATAAATATGGTCTGTTTATCATCATTTTTGTTGTCGTTGCCGTTTTTTCAGCCGTGAGCTTTGAGAGTTTTTATGCTTGGAAAGATAAACGCAATCAAGAAATGTCCGATACTTTTGCCTATGCACTCAACTTGCAAAATCAAGGACGCTATGCCGAAGCTCATGAAGTTTTGACTTCTTTGCAAGAGGCTGACCGCGGTATTTATTCCGATATTGCAAAGATGCAGGAGGTCTCTCTGCTGGTTGAACAAAATCAATTGCAAAATGCCGTAAATATTTTGGAAGCCATCTCTCAAAACAAAGATTTTAACCCGCAAATTCGTGATATTGCCATTTTGAAATTGGCTTCATTCAAACTCAAAGATGCTCCGGCTGATGAGATTAAAACTTTGTTATCACCGTTAACAACTGATCAGAGCGTTTGGAAAAATACGGCAAATGAGCTTTTGGCAATGCTCGCCATTCGAGAAAAAAATTTTGATGAAGCAAAAATACTTTATCAAGAAATCAGCAACAGTCCTCAAGCAGCCGATACCCTCAAAGCTCGAGCTCAAGATATGATTAACGTTTTATCACAAAAATAATTTTTGTTTTTTGTTAAGGAAGAGGTCATGAAATATATAGCTTATAAAAAAACCTCCATTTGTTGTTTGGCATTGTTATTATCCGCTTGCGGAATGTTTGGCAAAGAACGCCTCAAACTTGATGGAGAACGCGTGGCTGTTTTGCAGGAATCTAAAATGTTGGCTCCCGATTTTGAGGCCGGATCGTTAAAAATTACATTACCTCAACCTTATGTTAATAATTCTTGGAAACAGACCGGCGGAAATTCTCTGCACCGTATGGAACATTTACAAGCTTCTCAAAATTTGAAAAAAGTTTGGGATGCGGGAATCGGAACCGGAAGCTCTAAAAGAGATTATCTTTTAGCCGCTCCGGTTGTTGCTTATAAAGTTGTCTTTACCATTGATGCCGATGCGCAAGTGCGAGCTTCTCGTTTGGAAGACGGCGCTGAAATTTGGTCAAAAAATTTGAAACCCTTGGTCGATGATGAATATGATATATCCATGAAAGGTGCCGGTTTGGCAGAATTTAATCGCAAAATTTATGCCACAACAGGATTTGGCAGCGTTTTTGCTTTGGATATGAAAAACGGAAAGCAAATTTGGCGTTTTGACGTATCCGCTCCAATCCGTATTGCACCGACTGTTGCTAATAATATCGTCTTTGTACAAACTATTGAAAATATGCTTATTGCTCTTGACGCTCAAACAGGTAAAGAGCTCTGGCGTCACAAAACCGCGACGGAAGCGACAACTTTGGTCGGCGGAGCCAGTCCGGCATACGACCCATTCCAAGATGTGGTTATTGCTGCATTTTCTACCGGAGAACTCAAAGCTTTTAAAGCCAGCACGGGTTCAGAACTCTGGAGTTCCTTACTCGTTTCTTATCGTCGTAATCATGCTTTGGCCAGCATCAACGGTATCAAAGCCAACCCGATTATTGACGGAAGTGTTGTTTATGCCCTCGGGCACTCAAATATCTTAGCCGCTATTGATTTGAGAACCGGAAATCGCATTTGGGAAAGAGAAATCGGCGGAATCAGCCAGCCGTGGATTGCCGGAAAATATATCTATGTTTTAGATAACAGTTTCAATCTCTTAGCCATTGAAAAAGCAAGCGGTAAAATTGTTTGGAATACCAATATTCCGGTTACCAATAACGAAGAAAACACATCCGGCATTTTTGCCAAAGGCCCGGTTTTGGCCGGAAACAGATTGCTTGTGACAAGTTCAAACGGCTATGTTTTTGCCATATCTCCGTATAATGGTAAGATTATCGGTTATATCACACTCTCTGACGGGGTGAGTGTTTCTCCGGTTGTTGCCCGCGGCATGGTCTTGTTTACAACCAATGATGCCGAAGTTGTGGCTTATAAATAATAGATTAGGATAAAATTTAATGAGTATGAAAGTTGCCATCATCGGGCGTCCGAATGTCGGAAAATCTACCTTGTTTAACCGCTTGGCCGGTCGCAAGGTTGCCATTGTGCACGACAAACCGGGCGTAACCCGTGACCGTAGAGAAACCCCGACCAAACTGCGCGATATGAATTTAACCATCATTGATACTGCCGGTTATGAATATTCTAAAGAAGATAACATTGAAAAGCGTATGTGGGAGCAAACCAAACGCGCAATTGAAGATGCCGATGTTTGCTTGTTTCTTTTTGACTCTCGCGATGGCTTGCAACCCTATGATGAGCATTTTGCTCAGCTCTTGCGTCAAATGCACCGTCCGGTTATCTTGCTTGCCAACAAATGTGAAGGCAAGTTGCAGGAAGATAGTATCGGTGAGGCTTATAAGCTCGGTTTTGGGCAACCTATTCCCTTCTCTGCCGAGCATGGCTTGGGTATGCAAGATTTATACGAAGCTTTGCACGAACATTATGTTAAATTGAACCCTAAAGACAAAACAGCCGAAAAATCCGAAGAAAATCCAACTACCGATAACGGAATGGAAGAAATCAGTGAAGAGGCATGGAAAAAACGCACTATTCAGCTCGCGATTGTCGGTCGTCCGAATGTGGGCAAATCTACCCTTGTCAATGCCTTGCTCCAAGATGAGCGTATGCTCACAGGTCCTGAAGCCGGTGTGACACGTGATGCCATTACCACGGCTTGGGAATATCAAGGTCGTAAAATCAATTTGGTAGATACCGCCGGTTTACGCAAGCAATCGAGAGTTTCCGACTCTTTGGAAAAAATGTCTGCTGCCAGCACCAAGCGTGCCGCTTTCTTAGCTCAAGTTGTGGTTTTGGTTTTGGATGCCGATGCCGTACTCGATAAGCAAGATTTAACTATTGCACGTCAAGTTTTGGATGAAGGTCGTGCTTTGGTGATTGCCGTCAACAAATGGGACGTTGCCAATCGCAAAGAAGCGCTTAACCAGTTGAACTATAAATTGCGCACGTCTTTAACACAGGCAGAAGGCGTGCCGACCGTCACCATTTCCGCCCTCAAAGGCGAAGGTTTGGAGAAGTTGATGCGTGCCGTATTCAAAGTTTATGACCGTTGGAATATTCGTATTCCGACATCTCCTTTGAACAAATGGTTTGCCGATGTGACCGACAACAACCCGCCACCGCTCGGCAAAAATAATCGTCGTATTAAATTGCGTTATATCACGCAAGCCAAGACCAGACCACCGGCATTTTTTATTTTTTCCAGCAATCCGGAAGGGTTGCCTGATTCATATTTGCGTTATCTGATTAATAACTTAAGAGAAACTTTTGATATGGGTGGTATTCCAATTCGCATTACCGTGCGTAAAGGTAACAACCCTTATCAAGACAAAGACTAAAATAACAAATATACTAATTTAAATAACAAAATTTAAATGATATAATTAACTATATTATTCAGCACAAAAAAGAGCACTAACAATGAGCCGACAGCAAATACTTAAAGATGAGCTTAATAATCTCAATATCCATTATACAAATGGAAGTTTTATCTATGCTAAATCTTCTGAAAACTTGCCTCGTTCGTATGAAGAATATTTAGCACATAAAAAAAACTACCCCAATGTAGACGCTTATCTAAGTTTTGAATTAAATTTGATGCTCCCTAAAATTGAAGAAATAGAAAAAGACGGATATACAAATTATTTATCGCAAAAGCCAAACACGCCCAAAATTTCAGAAAAAATTATATTACAAAGTGGAGAACTTATAGTTAATGACGATGATGTTCCAGATAATTTGAAAAAGGCCGGATATACTTTAGAAAGAGGAAATGTTCTTCTTAAAATTATTAAAAATGATAAAGGGTATGAATTAATCAATTATGATGGAAGTAGACATGTATCTACATTATTAGGAGGACATGACAGTAAATCCCGAAAAATTATTATGAACGACGTTGTTATTTGTTTAGACAATAATCTTGAGAAAGAAATAAGAAAATTAAACAACAACCAACAAAAAGAAGAACTAAAAAAAATTTATGAATTAGCTAAAAACTCAGGAACAATACAGTCAAGTTTGGAAAGAATGAGTACATTTGTTCATGAAGCTTCTCATGCAAATAATAATATAAATGAAATTCAAGAAAACAATAAACATATAAAGAAGCATGGCACAAATATCAACAAAAGTCTTACCGAAGTTGGTTTCCGCAACAGAAATGATGAAATCAGTGCCGTTTTTAATGCTCTTAGATATGAAATCAAACATTATAATCAAAACAATAAGCCCCAAGATACAAGTCAATACAGCGCTTATTTTAAATCTTTTTTGAAAGAATGTAAAAAATTACCGGAACAAGAAAGAGATGCTTATCTCAACTCTCCGGTAGAACTATTATCATTTGTCGATGAAGCTTGGTCAATAAAACAAGGATTTTTATATGCCTCAGATCCTCACGCACAAATATTGGAACAAATGGATTATCAATCAAAATATTATTGTGCATTTGATCTTCGATCTGATCCGGAGGCATACAAAAAAACTCTCAGTAATTACTTTACTATTGATACAGGCGGTGAAAAAATTGATTTAAGTTCATATATAGCCTCGTCTAATTTTAGAACTGAATATGGCTATATTATGGCTCAAGGCGCAATATTGACAAATTATGTTAATAGCAGAATTAATAAACTAAAATCTGCCGGAATTACCGACGACACCAGAAAAAAAATGATTGAACTACTTGAAATTGAAAACAATAAAAATAAATTTAGCCAGAATATATTTTCTAAAGATTTTTCTCGATAGCCAATGATATTGGTACCAAAAAAGTCTATCTATATCTAATAGGAAGCTTTTATTTGTATTATCAATACTAAAAAGGTTCTGATTTTACTCAGAACCTTTTTTATCGTTTATTTTGCTTCAGATTCAAATTTGTGTTTTTCTTTTAAGAAAACAATGACACCAACCGGAATCGATAAAGCATAAATTATCGTTAAAGTTCCCAATGTTAACCATGGTTGAGTGATGATAAAACTTGCAAACAAAGCAACAAACAACATCATCGGCATGAACATATAGGTTGGAACTTTCAGCTTTTTGGTAGAAAATGTCGGAATGCGGCTAACCATTAAAAAGGCTACCACACATAACACCGTGGCACAAAAAGCATGAGAACGAACAAAGGTCAATTCCGGCATTTCAAAGGAAATCATAACCGGCATCATAACCAAGGCGGCAGCGGCCGGAGCCGGAACACCGACAAAGAAATGTGACCAATATTCCGGTTGCGGCTCTTCTTCCAACATAGTGTTGAAACGAGCCAAACGCATTGCCATGCCAATGCTCATCAACAAGCAGAAGAACCAACCGAATTTCGGCAAATCAAACAAAGCCCATTGATACAACAAAATTGCCGGAGCAACGCCGAAACTAACAAAATCGGACAAAGAATCCAATTCGGCACCAAATTTGGTTGAACCTTTTAACATGCGGGCTACGCGACCATCCAAGCCATCAAAGAAAGCGGCGATAAATACGCATAAAACAGCTTTAACCCAATCTTCTTGAATGGAATAGCGAATGGAGGTTACACCTGCGCACAACGCTAACATGGTTACAATATTGGGGGCAATTTTTCTGAAAGGCAAAGACGTGAGCTTGTGCCTAATCATCATCTTGTTTTTTTCTTCCATTATCTGATTACTCCCTTAACTTGGTCTGCACCATTGGTCAGGTTAGCGATAACAGTTTCACCGGCAACCATGGTTTGTCCTAAGCAAACTTGCGGTTCAACGCCTTCCGGCAAATATACATCCAAACGAGAACCAAAACGAATCAAGCCAAAACGTTCACCGGCTTTGTATTCCATACCTTCAGAGGCTTCACATAAAATGCGGCGGGCAATTAAACCTGCTATTTGAACAAAACAAATGTTTTTACCGCTTTTGGTTTTCATAGCCAAGAGTTGACGTTCGTTATCTTTGCTGGCTTTATCCAAAGTGGCATTGAAAAATTTTCCGGGGACATAAACTGATTTGATAATCGTTCCTTGTGCCGGAGCGCGGTTGACGTGAACATTAAATACACTCATGAAAACGCTGACACGGGTGAATTTGGCATCGCCAAGACCTAATTCTTCCGGTGCTTTGACTTTGGTAATCATTTGAACGATACCATCTGCCGGAGAAACAACAACATCGTCAATTTCCGGTGTAACACGTTCCGGATCACGGAAGAAATAGAAGCACCAAACGGTTAAGCCCAAACCAATCCAGCCCAAAGGTTGCCAAATCATTGCCAGTAACGCTGTTACTGCCGCAAAGATACCGACAAAGCGCCAGCCTTCATTATTAATGTTGGGCAATACATAGCGGCGCCATGAAATATCAATCGTTTTCATATTAAAAAATCCTTATATTATATTGAAAAAAGCCTTGCCGGGACGCTGTCTCCTGCCGCAAAGCACCAATGCTTTTATTGCATTGACATCTTTACTCAAACATATTTTTGCAAAAGACTCAAGTTTTATGTTGCATTTATTATTTTTTCTTTGTATAACCATCTTTGTTGATGCGCTTGTGGCGGAACAGGTAGACGCTGCAGACTTAAAATCTGTTGGCCGCAAGGCCGTGCCGGTTCGATTCCGGCCTAGCGCACCATTTATAAAAAAGCACCTTTTTACTAAGGTGCTTTTTTTGTTGCACTTTTGGCCGGAATTAAAATTCCTCTGGCTCTTAAGTGGCTGTTCCTCAGCCACTAACTCGCTGCGGTCACTCGTTTTGTAACGTTCGCTCCGGTCGCTTCCCGCCCTCGCTTTCTAACAAAACTTCGCCTGTCGGCGAAAAACAATTTCCCAAATTGTTTTTCTACTCCAGCCTAGCGAGCACTCCATTTACAAAAAATTCAATCTATTATTTTTTAAGATTTTAATTCAACAAAAACTATTTTAACAAGTTTCTAATGATTTTTTTAGCCAGTTTTTTTAGAAAATACCTATTTCTATGCTCAATAGGGTTGGTAAATCTACATTTAGGATAATTACTACACCCAAAGAAATTACCATATTTCCCATTTCTGAGCACTAAACTATGCCCACATCTCGGACAAACACCTTGTTGCACTAAATATTGTTTTGTCGCGATTGTTTTTTGAACTTCTAATATATGTTTCTTTCTAACTTTAGGTGATATAGTGCGGAGTAAAGAAATTTTATCATAAAGCTTCTGTATATCTGTTTCTGAAAATTTTATTTCTGAATATTCTTTTATTACCCTATTAATTTGATTTGTATAAATAACATTATGAGCTGTATTAATCTTTAATTCGGCATCTTCTGAAAAAACAATAATTGGTATTAACTTATTAAGACTAAGACCTAATTGTTTACTAAGAGCTAAAATATGAGCCTTATTTTGCCTAATTGGATTATAAAATTTATATTTATTACCAAATATATTTTTAGTCCAATACTCAGAATTGTCAGAACCGGTAATCCAACCTTTATAATTTTTAGTTTCAATTACAAAGATTCCATAAACTGAGATAACAATATGATCTATTTGGATAGTTTTACCATTAACTTCAATTAACAGGTCATTAATTATCTTATACTTGTCAGAAGGAAGAAACGAAAGAATTACTGACACTCTTCTTTCACCTAAATACCCTTTAATTCTAGGCTTAAGAATTCTGAATACAATACTTGCAACAATAAAAAGTATAAATAAAATTATTTCCATTTATAAAGGCTCTTACCTATATTTCTTCAATGACTTTGTATTTAGTGTATCTTGTACAGTACTTAGAATATTTTGCACAAAGCGCCCCAAAAATCTTCATTGCAAGCTTCACAACTATTTCCATTATACTTCCAAGATGTTACCTTATCATCTTCTACGGTAAACGTTGTTTCACATTTCCAATGATAAATATTACCATCTATAGATGAGATAGATGTTCTTAAATAACTAAGATATTCTATATGTTCATTCAATTTATATGTACTGGTTGGGACACCCCATGTTTCTATTAAATTTTGCTTATCCGAATCTAACCATGTATTTAATATTCTATTGTACCCCTCAGATGTTGCACAAGCAGATAATAACAATAACAAAAGCAGATATATTTTTTTCATAGTACCCCCCTTTTTTTTGATATACTATAAAAATAGCTTTTAAATTTCAAACATATTTTATACTCAAGTCGTTCATTTTATAGAAAAAAATTTTTCTAAATTCATTGTAAAAATCAGCCTGATAATTACACAGCAAAAGCACCCTATTCATAAAAAAGCACCTTTTTCTAAGGTGCTTTTTTTGTTGCGCAATTATTTTTTAGATTTTATCTAAGATTATCGGATATTTGCGAAGCAGTTTTTGAAAAAGTTTTACGGCTTCTTTTTTATCTAATATTTTCGGTAGTTTGAGAGTTACGCTATCGGTATTAACCTGTTTACCGGATGTATCAATAATGCAATATTTATTATTTACCGCGACAAAAGCCTGACCATTGCAAAACTCACCGACTTTATCAAAAATTATCGGAATGATGATTTTGCCTGTATTATCCATATATCCCCAATGACTATGTCGTGAAACCGGCTTAGGCTCTTCTGGGTGGCTTGTGGTTGTTGAAATATTAACACCTTTATCCGGCAGCACTTTTACTCTGTATTTGCCATTTTCATCTTTGAAAATAACTTTTCCGCTTGGGGTTATATCTTCAACCGACTTATTGGCAAAATTGATTATTTCTTTGCCCAGATAATCTATAATCGTCTGCCAAGAATAAACTCTTCCCAAATATTCAAAATTTCTTTTGATACACCAATATTTACCGTTTGACCAATAATCCTCAATATGTTCCAGATTAAAATTATATTGTTTTTGCATGTGTTTTATTCGACTTATTCTTAAATTTAACAGTTTTACCTTGGCATAATCGGCAATTTTACGATTATTTTTTGTTAAATCATCCCAATTTTCTATATCGGCTCCGCTTCTTATTATCGCATTATAAAAATTGTCAAATAGATCTTTGTCAAATGTTTGCTTAAGGCAAAAGTCTTCAAAGCCACGCTGATTTACATATTCTTTCAAATCTTCCGACACAAATGCGGCAAGATTATACATATAATTAAGCAAGTCGTATTTCTTATGTTTAAGCAGAACGGAGATATATTCAGGAGAGTGAGGCTTGTTTCTGGGTAAAAGCTTCAAAATTCGGGAAATGGCGGCTTGAGACAACAGATTGCTTTCACGTT
>CASFNB010000017.1:30236-51722 GCA_949295915.1 uncultured Pseudomonadota bacterium
TGACGGTAAACTTTTATCCATTTGCGGATATATAAATCTTTATATAAATGCTTTTTAGTCATCTGAGCCTCTTAGGTTTATTATTTAATATAGCAACAAACCACGATAAAATATGACGTATTTAAGTTCATATCATTTCAATTATTTTTTTATGAGCTTCGGTATTATACTCAATATATCGTTGTGTCGTGGCTAGGCTTGAGTGTCCGGCAAGTTGTCTGACATCGTTTATTGTGCCTCCGGCTTGGCTAATCATTTTTGCAGCTTGAGTAATAAAAGTTCTTCTGCCGCTATGAGAAGAGCATCCATCCATATTCAGCCCCTTATACAGTAAATAAAAGAAATTAACGATTGCCTGAGCAGACATTTTCTTATCTCTCTCGGTCGTTATTATATATGAAGATAGGTTTGTGTTTTCTTGTTTTAAGTTTGTCAGCAACTTTTTTAAGTCTTTATACAGCGGTATAATCCGACCGGAATATTTACCTTTAGAAGCATTATTCGGTAAATTAATGCTGTCCGATATATAGCCTTCGCTATCACATACCATCGACCATGTGAGTTGGGATATTTCCTTGGCTCTTAAACCGGCTTTGAAGCTCAATAAAAACATTATTTTGTTTCTGAGTGGATATCTGGTATTTTCCAAATAGGCTAAGACCATGGTTTGTTGTTTCGCGTTTAATATTTTTGCTTGTTTTCCTATCCCCATAATGTTCTCCAAGTTATTATAATTACACAATATTTTATATAAATTATAATGGCTTTATTTTAACCATCAACGGATTTGTTTTTTTAAGCTTTGAAAAATAAGGACTTATTATAAAATATAAAGATAACCCAAGAATGGAGGTTCTTCCTTCAAAATTTATTACTGATAAAAATATCTGAATATGTTTTATTGTAAAATAAAATTCTAAAAATAATGACTAACATAAATCTTGATGAGAAAGTTTAAAAGTCCGAAGATGGCAAAACAAGCTATGATATAAATATTTGGATTTTTTAAAAGATATGAAGTTAATACCATATTTTTCTTGGAATTTTGAGGCGCAAAACTATAATAAATACCCAACAGCATAAAAATAATCATTACAGCGGTTAAGCCTGTTTTTGTTATATGAGAAGGTAAAAGATGGACAATGCTTATGAATGCAAAACAAAGCGTTGTTATGATTATTGAAATATTTCCTTTTTTTCCTAAATCTCGATTTCTTTTTTGAATGATTGCCAATGAGGAATAAAATATAATTCCGAAAGATATTATTTTCAGAAGAAAATTTTCTGAATTGAACGCAAAATCACCTAATGTTGAAAGCACTAAAACAGCCAGTAAAAAACCTGTGCCATCTATAGTTCCTTTAAAAGAAAAAAAGAATTGTACCAAAAATAAAATAGAATTTTTTAATTTGTTTTTGAGCATTGTATTAATCTCTTATACATCAAAATAGGAATTTAGAATATTAAGTTCCTATTTTGATGTCAAGATTCTATTGAAAAAATAATAAGTTATTTAGACTTGAAAATAGTTTTTAATGGGTCTTTAATATATTTTTTTATAGGTTCTTCTAAATATTGTTGTCCCATTTTTTATATGCTTTTTTATATATTTTGGCAGGAGATCCAATATCTATTGCAGCATTAGCCACTTTAAGCGGAGTTCCTAAGTTTTGTGATTTTAATTTATTTTCAAAATTTTGTTCTTGGCGTGTGTATGCTCCATCAAAAATATTATCACTCCATTTTTTTAAGTTATTCATACTCATTCCATTTGCCATTCTTAAAAATCCCTGTTCTATTCCTTCTCCAAAACCCTTTATCCCTTCTAAAGCGATATCTCCTGCCGCAGAACGGAGATATATTCAGGAGAGTGAGGCTTGTTTCTGGGTAAAAGCTTCAAAATTCGGGAAATGGCGGCTTGAGACAACAGATTGCTTTCACGTTATAAATGCTTTTTAGTCATCTGAGCCTCTTAGGTTTATTATTTAATATAGCAACAACCCACGACAAAATATGACACATTTATACTGAGCTGAATTTTAATGACTATTGCAAAGCAATAATTTATTATAAAAAACAGCACTATTTTATACAATAGTGCTGTTTGTAGAAGTTTTTTTAACAACCGCGATAACGTCTTTCTGTTATTTTGTTTTTTCTTTCCGTTTGATGCAGTTTTTCTTTGTATCCATCAGAAAGATGTGAAGCCTCGGAATAATAAAAACTCAAAATCTCTTGTAATTTGCTGTTGGGATTAACGGCAAAAGTGATGTTATTATATTGGCATACTACTCCTTTTTGGCTTTGCTGAGCTTTTAAAATCATGGCTCTGACAGCTTCAATAATATCTTCTCCGCTTTTAACTTCATAAAAAATAATTTGTGTTTCCATAAGCAAATAAAATTTAATAATATCTATAATTTTAATAAATTGCGTATAGTTTACAAAAATTATTATTTTTCGGCAACTTGTTTTTTCTCAGCGTCCGGAACCTGTTTTTCTTCCTCTTGCTCGGTTTTGCGACCACGCAAATTGGCTAAAAATTGGGCTTCCATTTTCATATATTGCGTTAACAACCAGCGCGACTGAAACAAAACCAAAACCGTGCCGCAAAGCATGAGCATTATCACCTCAACATTTTCGGTTAAAAAGTGATGCACCACCGTCACGATAAAAAAGCAGATAATGAGCAAGCGCAGACTGGTCATCACGGCCAATGGCAAGCGATTGCTCTTTTTGGCCATCCATAGTTTATAATAAATTTTTGCCAAAACACTGTTAGAAACAAAAAAGTTGCGTACATTTTCAACATTTTCTGACCAGCCGGTGCAAAAATCAAAACGATTTTCTAATTTTTTGACTACTCCTTCTTTGTTTTCTCCCTCTCCTTCTGCAATTTCAGTTGCTTTAGGCTTTTTCCAGAAAAAGATATATCTTATTGTACCGATAATAAAGCTTGGCAAAATAGCCTCCCATCCGATTAGGGCTTTTAAGAACGGTGCCATCAAAACCAAAGTGATGGTTGTCGTGGTAATACGTCCCCACAACCCCGGAAAGAGCGTGTGCATAAAAGGTTGAATGTAGCTGCCGGAAATGATGATGATGAAATAAAGAATCATTGAAAACAAAATCAGACGCAAAAAGTAATTTTTAAATAGTTCACTCCACATCTTTTCTTCCGATGGTGTTGTTATTTGCGCTTTTTCGGTTTTGTTAAAATATTCTGCCAATTTTACCGGCATAATTCCCATCAATTTTTTATAGAACGGGTCGGCCGCTTTTATCATCATTGGCGTGAAAAAGGTGGTAATGACGCACACGGCAACAATAATCGGATAAACCTTAGCATCCAAAACACCCAGACTCATGCCTAAAGAAGCAATAATAAAAGCAAATTCACCAACTTGCGCCAAAGAAAAACCTCCTGAAATTGCGGTTTTTAACGGCTGTCCGGAAACAATGAACCCTAAGCAGGATAAGGTCGTGTTGCCGACCATCACGATAACCGTAATCACTAAAATCGGCTTGGCATATTCGATAAACAATATCGGATTGACCATCATTCCGACAGAAACAAAAAAGACAGCTCCGAAAAAGTCTTTCAGAGGTTTAATATTCTTTTCAATTTTATCTATCACTTCCGTTTCTGACAGAATAGAACCCATCAAAAATGCGCCCAAGGCTGAAGAAAAACCAAATCCCGTTGCCAACAAAACCATGCCAAAACACATGCTGACCGTAATTAAGAGCAACATTTCATCATTCAAATATTTACTGATCTTATTTAAAAATGTCGGAACCAGATAGATACCGATGATAAAACACAAAATTAAAAAGAAGAACAACTTTGCCGCACTGATAAGCAGTTGACCGCCGTCAATGCTGCTGCCAACCGCAACCATCGGTAACATCACCAACATTAAAATACCGACTAAATCTTCAACTACCAGCACACCAAATACCAAATCGGTAAATTTTTGCTTTTTTATATTCAAGTCATCAAAGGCTTTGATGATAATGGTGGTGGAGGACATTGATATCATGCTTCCCAAAAAGAAACTGTCCATGGTGGACCATCCCAACAACAAGCCCGTGCTATAACCGATAAAAAGCATGAATAATACGTTGGAGTTGGCGGTTATCATCGCCGACTTGCCCACATTCATCATTTTTTTGAAGCTGAACTCCAAACCCAAACCGAAAAGCAAGAAAATGACACCAATTTCACCCCATAAGGTTAAATTTTCTTTATCACTCACGGTGGGTAAAAAGTTAAAATACGGTCCGGCTAAAATACCGGCCAAAACATAGCCCAAAACTATCGGCTGTTTAAACTTTTTGCAAAACAATGTGGTCAAGCCGGCATAAATCGTGATTAACGTTAAATCCACAATCAGCGTATGAATCGAGTGCATCAAAAATCCTCAAACAAATATCGGTTATAATTCTTGTAATAAGTCTTTGTAGTAGTTTAATACCGCGCGGTTTTTCGGAATGTCTTTACATCCTAAATGCGTTATCAAATGTAAAGAAATGTTACTTTCGCATGGCAAATGCTCTAAATAAAACATTCCTTCTTGTTTAAAACGCAATGGCATAATACCTATTCCCAACCCGTTTTTCAAAACTTCATACATATAATAACTGACATTTGTTGCAAAATTATTACTTTTTGCTTTTTTTAATACATCTGCCCATCCTTCAATATATTTTTCATAACCGATTTTATTGACGATTTGGTGATTGGCAATTAAATCTTCCATGTTTTGCGGGCAACCATATTTGGAAATGTATTGCGGTGCGGCAAAAAAGCCAAATTCTATCTTCTTTGAGCAGATTACCACAGAATCGGAATCTGTCGGTAAACTTAAGGAAAGGGCTATATCAACATCTGAAAAAGGAACTGCGTTTTGCCCGTCTTCATTGCGAATCAGATGCAGCAATTTGATTTGCGGATACTGCTCTTGAAAAGAAACTAAATCTTTGCTGAAAAGAGCCGATGCGGCAATGGAAGAAATGGCTACTCGTACTTCTCCGGCAATTTCCTTCCCCTCTTCGGCATTGCTTTTGACATCATCCAAAACACTTTCGATAATGGCTGATTTTTTTAATAATTCTTTACCTCTGGGCGTTAGAAAAGAACCGCGAACGTTGCTTGATAATACTTTATAGCCCAACTCTTGTTCCAAATTGTCTATATATTTATTTAAGGTGTCTATAGAAACACCGAATCTTTGTGCTGCCTGTTTTTTTCCTGCATATTTTTCGATGATTTGCAAATAACAAATAGCTTGCAATAAATTGATGTCTTTAATATTCAATTTTGCCTCCGCCGGCTTGCATAATAAAATAAAGCGTTTATAATTTAGCTTAATTTAGTTACTAATAATTGTAAAGGATTTAATATGACAAAAATTACTTGGAAACCGGGGACTTTGTTAGCTCCCGTTCCGCCGGCACTTATTTCTTGCGGCACTCTTGAAAATCCTAATGTTATGACCGCTGCGTGGACAGGTATTATTGCCTCTGACCCTGCCATGACCTATGTTTCCATTCGTCCGTCAAGATACTCGCACAAGTTGATTAAAGACAGCGGAGAATTTGTCATTAACCTCACTCATCTGCCTTTGGTTAAAGCGGCTGACTGGTGCGGCGTAAAATCCGGCAAAAATGTTGATAAATTCAAAGAAATGGGGTTGACCGCAGCGCCTTGTTCACAAATTAAAGCTCCGCAAATTGAAGAAGCACCCGTTTCTCTCGAATGTAAAGTGAAAAGTATAACCAATTACGGCACGCATGATATGTTTTTGGCTGAAATTGTTGCCGTTAATGTTGATGACAAATATATTGATGAAGATGGCAAACTTTGGCTCGAAAAAGCCGGCTTAATTGCTTATGTCCACGGCTTTTATTATACCCTCGGTCGAAAAATCGGTAAATTTGGCTTCTCGGTAGAAAAAAATCCGAAAAAAGTTAAGGAAAAGGATTTTGAGCCTAAAGAAAAAATTGCTAAAACTCAAAAAATCACTCCGCTAAAAAAGAAAAATTTAAGCATTCGTAAAAAAACACATTAAATTTTATTGCAAAGCCGTAGATTGTAAAGATTTGCGGCTTATTTTGCTTTCGATTCCACATGGATTCCATAAAATTTAGTCAATTTTATGACAAAAATTTATTTTTTAAATACAATTTTGGCATTTTTTATCTCGATTCTTTTTCTTTTTACTCCATGCTAAACACCGCGGATTTGCTAGCTTAACCCAACATAATAGACTTAAAACTTGACAAAATTTTAAAAATTATATATTATGATATGCGTAAGTGTTAAAACTTGGGAGTTTGATAAATGCTTAATTTTGATGACACTAGAACCAAAGAATTTGAAAAATTATTTTCTCAAAAAGATATTATCGGTTTAGAAAACTTTATTGAAAAAAACCTTGAATATAAAAAAATCTATGACCTATTCAAAGGTCGTTTCTACTTCGACACAAAAGATATTTTCTCATTTAAGATATCTCCCTCTCACAAAACAGCCGCCCTCATCTCTCTCCTTTACGAAAAACCAAAATCTTCTTCCTTCTTCTCTACCCCTTCTCCTCAATATAATCTTGAAATTTTAATTGCTCGCTATGGTTCAGATGGAAACTTTCACCGCGCCGAACAAATCCGATACGATTTTTCTGATAATATGAATTTTATTGATTTGGAAGATGATGCCGTTTTACTCTCTCACGCCGATAATCCTGATAAAATTATTCGGCGTTTTTTACGTCATGCACAAGAGATGAAATCTATTCCCAAAATGGAACTTTTAGATAAAAGAGAAATAGAGCTCAAAAAGCAACAACTCATTCTTATTCGCGATGAATATAAAAACAGAATGACCGGAAAGCCAAAAGAAAGACAACCTTTACGACCCAGTTTTATGGCCTTGGAAAATCAGTACAAACGCAGCGTTTAAAATATAAAAAGGCGGAGAAAACTCCGCCTTTTTTGTATATTTTATTTACCAAAAACTTTTTTATCCAGTTTTTCAAGTTCATCAATATAACCTGAGATAAGTTTCAAACCCATGTTCCAGAATTTTGGATCATTCGGGTTCAAACCAAATGGTTTTAACAACCTGTCATAATCGGTAATCGCAGTCTTTTCCAACATTTGCAAATATTTTTTCGGAAAATCTTTGACGCTGCCGTCTTGACTGACTTGATACAAGGAGTTGACCAAGCAATCGGCAAATGAATAAGCGTAAACATAAAACGGCAAGAAAAAGAAATGTCCGACCTGAAGCCAAATATAAGCCGAATTTTCATCTACGTTCACATAAGGTCCCAAGACATCTTTTTGCACCTCAACCCAAATATCTGCCAAGCGTTGCTCAGATAATTCTCCCGCTTTTCTTTCTTCATGCGCTTTGCTTTCAAAGAAGTGGAAAGCAATTTGGCGGAATGCGGTATTAATCATATCATTGACTTTAGAGGCGATTAAGCACAACTTGGTTTTGTCATCTTTTATATTTCTCAGCATGGACTGGAAAGTTATCATCTCTCCGAATACCGACGCAACTTCTTCCGAGGTCATGCGGGAAGTTTCATTCAAATCGCCATTTTTTTGTCTAAGGCGCATGTGGCAACCATGTCCCAGCTCATGAGCCAAAGTCAAAACATCATTTTGTTTGCCGACAAAATTCAATAATAAATACGGATGTTTGACACTACTTGTTCCGGCAGCAAAGGCTCCGCTTCTTTTACCGTCACGCGGCGGAACATCAATCCAAGCATTTTCAAAGAAAGGCAAAGCTGTTTCATAGAGTTCGGGAGAAAATTCTTTATACGCATTCAACACAGTTTTAACTGCTTCTTCCCAGCTATAATGCAAATCGGCCGAAAAAGGCAACGGTGCGTTTCTGTCCCAATATTCAATTTTATCAACGCCCAACCATTTGGCTTTTAATTTATAAAAACGATGGCTGATATTTTTATAATTCTCTTTTACCGTGTCGGCTAAAGCATCAACAACGTCATCTGTGACATTTTCACACAGATTGCGCTCGGATACCGGCTTTTTATATTTTCTTTTGTTATCTTCAATAGATTTATCTTTTATAACCATATTGTAGATAAAGGTAAACAAAGGAGAATTTTCTTTGCTGACGCGGTTTAATTCTTTGCCGGCTTTTTCTCTGACTTTTGGATCTTTATCCTGCAAAAGTTTAGAAATTTCGGCATCGTTATATTCTTTACCGTCGATTGTGAATTTCAAACGTGAAGATTGCTCTTCATACAAACGAACCCAAGCGGCAGATGAAGTAACGGATTTTTCCAGCAACACTTCTTCCACTTCTTCACTCAGTTCATGTTTTTTGAAACGCAAAACCCGTTCAAACCATGGCTTGTAGAAGCTTACTTTTTCATCTTTCAACCATTCTTTGATTTTTTTATCGGAAAGTTGGTTGATTTCCAAAGAAAAGAAGACCAACGGTTTGGCATATTCGGTCAATGCCTCGGCCGTATTTTGATAAAAAGCCATAGCTTCGCCGTTTTTCATTTGCGTGCACATATTCAAATAAGCAAACTCACCCAAAATGGTGCTCACTGTATCCAAATGCTCATATTCTTTTAATGCCGCATAAATCTTTTTAGCATCCATGTCTGCCAATTTTCCTTTATATTTCTTGGCAAAATCGGCAGCTTTTTTCTTATATTCAGCCAAATCTTTTTGAATTTGAGGATCATGAATACTTTTGTATAAGTCCGACAAATCCCATGCCGGAAGTTCATTTTTCTTGTCCATCTTTCTTTTCCTCTTTTGTTGTTTTGTCTTCTTTTATTGTAGCGATGTGTTTATCCAACTCATCACTCATTTTGATTAAATTTTGCATATCTAATTCCGGAGTTATGCCTTTTTCTTTATACTCGGCATAAAATTCATCATTTTCATCCGTTGTTTTTAGGATTTCCGGCTCAAAGATATAATTTGCCCAAGGGGTTGCCTGCTTTCCTTGCCACCAATATTGCCAGCCTTTGCCAATGACTTTTATATTGCACCAGCTGTTTGCCAAAACGTGCTTTATGCCACAGCTATATTTATTGTCTTTCGGGCAGGTCTGCAAATTTTGCACCAAAGTTTCGGTACAAGGAATGAAGCCTCGTTTTTGCATATCCTGTTTCGGTGAAACCAAAATGAGTAAAAAAAGCATAAAGCCCATTAGTAAAATGAAACTCATCAGCAAGCCGAACCAATAATATTT
Source organism: uncultured Pseudomonadota bacterium (assembly GCA_949295915.1). GTDB lineage: Bacteria > Pseudomonadota > Alphaproteobacteria > RF32 > CAG-239 > CAJLXD01. Next base: position 39,490 of record CASFNB010000017.1, read on the forward strand.
TAAGAAAGCAAGTAGTTTTCTCATGCCGATTTTTTTCCGTTTCTTTCCTGCAACAATTGTTCCAACAAAGCCAATTCTTCTCTGGTATTGGCTGCAGAGGCCTCATAAACGGAACATTCGACCGCGCTACACTTCCAACCTTTGTCCAAAGCAATTTTAACGGCATCGGTCAGATAATATTCGCCGGCGGCATTATTGTTATCTATGGCATCAAGAATTTCAAACATCTTTTCGCCATCAAAGCACATCATGCCGGAATTGCAGAATTTAACGTTTTTTTCTTCATCTGTGGCATCTTTATATTCGACAATGCGTTCCAGCTCACCGTTTTTCATAATCAAGCGACCGTAACGAGCGGCGTCTTCCGGACAAAAGCCTAAACAAACAACGGCATAGCCTTCTCTTCTTTTATTTAAAATCTTTTCTATTGTTTCTTTGGTATAAAGCGGTTGATCGCCGAAAATAACCAACACATCGCCCTTAAAATTTTTTAAGGCTTCTTTAGCGCATTTTACGGCATGTCCCGTACCGAGTTGTTGGTCCTGAACGCAGGTCTTATATGGGGCAACTTCTTTTTTTACCAAATCACCATCGGGAGAAACAACCACGACAACTTCATCAACCTTTTCGGCTTCCAAAGTGTCTAAAATGTGACGAATCATCGGTTTTCCACAAACAGGCATCATCACTTTAGGCAAATCAGATTTCATTCTGGTCCCTTTTCCGGCTCCTAATATTACCGCAGCAACTTTATTGTTCATTATATTTCTCCTTTATAATCTTTTATTAATTAATATCAGTTTATATTAGTAGAGGTATAATTTTTGTTAACATTTTTGAGGTGGTTATGAGAAAACTTTTTTTTGCAATTTGTTTCACTCTTTGTTTGGCGCCCAAAATCGGATCTTCTGCCGTCAGAAGCATGGCTAATTTAGCGGAAGCTCAAAATGCCAGCAGCGAAACTCAGTTGCAAATGTCTCAAGAATTGATGGCGGAAAAACAATATTTTCGCAACATGACACAAGAGCAAATGCTCGATTATCTCAAAGACAGACTTTTTCATGTTGTAACCACAGAACTGGAAAAAACAGACGGACTCGGCGGCGATGGCGCCATTAACGTACAAAAATCTGCCATTCAACAAGAAATTGAGGCTCAAAATAAAAAAAGTATTTTTGAGAAAATTTATGATAAGGCAATGAGCAATCTTATTAATATTACTGACCCTAAGCCCGCTGCCAAAATTTATACCGATAATGAACAAAATATGCGACCTCAGGCTGCCGAAGATGCTGAAAAAATACAAATGCTGCAAGAAGCTCAACGACAAGCTTGGCTCAACAGCAATGTCCAGATGATTGACGTTGAATTACCTCCTTATAATCAAAAAACTCTTGTCCCTGCTTTGGAACACATCCCTTACCTGTTTTCTCGTATCGAGTTGCTCCCTGACGGATTGGTAAAAATAACTGATACGATTATTGTTGTGGCAAATGCCGAAAAAATTAAAGACAGCATTCATCGCGCCTTTCCGAAATTTGTTTTTGATCGAGAAGGAAACAGGCAAAAAGTTGAATTTAATTTACTGAATGTTTCTATCAACGGAAATCCCGTGGAATATAAACTCTCCGACAGAAATAACTATGTCTTTATGGAACCTAAAGACAAAATAGAACTCATCCCCGGTGTTTATGAATATCAATTTGATTACACCGTCGACAACCAACTCTTTTCTTATGACGAATTTGATGAATTTTATTGGAATTTGACCGGAAGCGTGTGGAATCTTGTTATTTCACGTGCCGGTGCCGCCGTCATTTTACCGCCCAACACAAAAACTCTCGGTCAAACCGCTTTTTCCGGATATAACGGATATTGGCGCGAAGATACTGTTGCCATCTCTCAAGAACAAGATAACGTGCTGGGTTTTGTCTCGCAAACACCTTTGTTTATCGGGCAAGCCATGGAAATGATTATTTCCATTCCGAAAGGAGCCGTTTCTAATATTTCTTGGAGCAAACACTTCTTACGTTTGATTAATGCTTACGGAGATATTATCTTTGCTGCCTTTGGCTTATTTGCCATTTTCTTATCCTATTTTGTGTCTTGGTTATATATTCGCAAAAATAAAAATATGCCCGTCAAAGGTATTTATAATGATGCTCCCTTGTTGCGCTATTTGGCAAAAGGCTGTATTGATAAAAAAACCTTTGGCGCCTTTTTACTTAACCTCTATCGAAAAAATATTATTGATATTGAAGAAAATGACAATAATGTTTTGCTCATTAAAAAAACCGATAACTTTGCTTCTTTATCTAAAAATGAAAAAAATGTACTCCATACTTTGTTTGGAAATTCAGAATCTATTTTAAACCTTAAATCTTATGCAAAACTCAAAGTTTCTAAAGCTGCCGATATTGTTAAAAAAGACGTATTGTATAAAATAAAAGTCCTAAATTTCAAACTCAATATCGGATATCTTCTGTTTGGTATAGGGATGTTGCTTTTTACCGAAGCTGCAATTGCTTTCTTAAATTATGACTTTATTTATAACTTTGCTTTTTTAATCTTAACCACATTTATGTTGGCTTTCTGCCTTTGGCTTTTTCAACAAAAATTCATGCCTAAATGGAAAAATACGACTTTGCACATTCTTGCTTTGTTTTTGGCCGTTGTTACTTCTTTTATAATGTTGGCAATTGTCAATTTGACAACCATCATTATTATTGCGATTACTCTTGTTGTTATTCAAGAATTCAGCAAACTTTATGCCCAGCGTAACGGTTTGATTGCTACTTATGTGAAAGAAGCTCAGGATTATGCTCTATTGTTAAAAAATAAAGTGGATGCTTTTCGTTTAGGAAAAGACTTTGTTAAAAATCAGCCGGCTATTTTTGCTTTGGACTGCGAAGATACCTATTCTCCTTCAGAACAAAACAAAAATGTTTATAAGCTTGATATTATATCTAAGCTTCTTGAAAAATTTTAGAATATGATTTTATGCCGCTTCTCAGACAGCTTCATCTTTCTTTTGCAAGCGATTGTAAAAATAGATGAAATATTGATAGATATGGGCAAGAAATGATGCTTTCAAAACTTCGTTGAACAGACTGATCATGATTAAAACGAAGCTGAAAAGAAAATTGATAAGCCAATTTTCCGGACCTAAAGCAAAATATAATCCGGCCACCAGCATGTTTGACAACATCATCGGTAAGCTTGTGACAACCATTCCCCAAAATATGGCATTGATATTGCCTTTGGTTATTTTATATGATGTCTCAAAGCTAATTTCTTTATTTTCTAAAGCTATTGCCGGAAAAACCAACGCATACCGAGATAAGAACATTCCGACAAAAAAGAAACTTATCATTGAAAACAATGTACCGAGCTGGCGTACGCCTCCCAATCCTAAAACTCGACCGATGATTCCCAAAATCAGACCTATGAATAAGGATATTGTCATACCGGCAAAAATTAATTTAATCATTGCCCAGATATATTTAAAATCTTTCTTTTCCAAACGTATATTAATCCATTTTTGATATTCCGTTCGTTTGATAACATATATCAAATATGACACGGTGATTGATATGCTCGCGAAAAACATTACCAAAATATTTAAACTTCCGCCCTTTTGAGCAATGCAGCTTTCATCACCTGCCGCACATAGCAACGGAAAATCCGCCCACGCATCCAGCCCTGTAATAATTATCCCCCACAAGAGACTGATTTTAAAAAATGTTTCTATATGATTGAAGGCAAAACCAAAACTTCTTTTAAGAGCTTCTCCGAAAGGTAATTTAATTTCCGGCATTTATTTTTTCCTCTTCTCCATAAAAAATTTGATACTGCATATTCAAATTATTTATAATACATAAATATATAAACAAGGCAAAAAAGTCATATATATATTCACTTATCAGCATATTGTTTATATTGATATGTGCTGTCAACATTTTGAAATTGGTATATAAATTCCCAAAAATAAACATGGATATTATCAATATAAGCATAAAACTTAAAAAGATTTTTAAAGTGTTTCCCGTTGTTTTACTCCATATATATGATACGGCAGGAAATTTCTTTCCTCTTAAAACAAAACCCAATGACGCATAAAAACGCAATAATATTATCGGAATGATAAAACCTATTGATACAAACGCAAAAAAGACCATTTCTATTTGCCAATTCGGGTTGGGAACACGAATATATAAAATCCACCATGAGAGCATGGGTAACATGTTCAAAAGCAAAAAGAGCAGCAAAAATCCGGCAAATTTCAAGTACCTTCTATCTACCCGGCACATTGATTTTAGGCATAATTTTTCTCCGTTATATGTATATTCATACCATTTGATCCCAACATAAGACCATATCAACATTTTTATCATATTATATATGATATAGCCGCCCAAAGAATTGGAACAAAATATCTGCTCACTTGAACCTGCCGAATAGGTACAAAGATAATTAAAGCCTAATAGGGTTGCTGCAATACAGATTAATAGGGCTCCGGATAGACTTAACAGAAAAAAAACTTTGCCGTTGTCTAAAATCTGATTAAACGGCGAAAACATTATACGAAACATTGGAAACTTTATTTTTTGCGGTAGTTCTTTTTCATCTACCGGAGCTAAGAATCCATCCTTTTGAAATAGCGGATTTTTTGAGTATTTTTTTTGCAATTTGGTCAGCAGTTTGTTCAACATGACTAAAGTTCCTTTATGGTTGTTACCCCCGAAATGGCTCTGATTTTGCTCATGGTGTCGTTCACAAAAGCAAAACCACCGGGAAGTTCTATTCTGACATCCCATTCGGGGATATCCGGTTTGATATAAATTTTGTTAACACCATTATTATCATGACGCAAAACTTCATGTATCGGTTTGACCGCGCTCACATCGTTAACATAAATAATCAACCCGCTTGATACATTAGCAATGGCTTGGTCTAAGGTTTCGACCAAATTTATCATTGTGCGCGGCAAGGCCTCTTCATTTTCTTTGGTAATAGAAACACTGACCAATAACGGCAAGCCGGAGTTGATGACCTCTTCATATTTAGCTAGACCATCGGAGAAAAGCAGTCCTTCAAAGTTGCTCGTTCCATCCGATAATTGCAAAAAGGCATATTTGTTGCCTGACTTGCTGATGCGTTTTTGAAAAGATGTAACACATCCTGCCAATTTTGCTCGAATATTATCACCGACACGCACACTGCCATAAACTTCGCCGGCTGGCATAACGCCCAGTTTCTCCATGCCTTCTCTATAACTATCCAACGGATGCGCGGAAATATAAAACCCTATAGCCTCTGCTTCCACCTTCAATTTTTCTAATTCCGGCCAATCGGGTTTATCTGCCAACTTCACTTTGGCATGCAATTCTTCCGTCCCGAACAAAGATGCTTGAGAACTGGTCTTAAGCTCGGTTGAAGAATAAATATGTTGAATGATGGTTTCAATATTGGCAAAAATTTTACCGCGATTTTTTTCAATGCAATCAAACGCACCGGCTTTGCATAGTTGTTCCAACTGACGGCGGTTGATTTGTTTGAAATCGGTACGATGAATAAAATCTGACATATCCTTATATGGACCGTTTTTCTTTCTTTCATCGACAATGCTTTGCATGTTGGCTGCGCCCACACCTTTAATCGCACCCAAAGCATAGCGAATATTTCCGTCTTCAACCGCAAAATCGGCATCAGAATGGTTGATATCCGGCGGCAAAACCTTAAACCCGAGCTTTTTGCACTCTTCTTTATAACCTTGCAATTTATCAATGTTGGTCATATCCAAGGTCATAACGGCGCACATAAATGCAACCGGATAATGCGCCTTCAAATATGCGGTTTGATAAGACACCAAAGAATAAGCCGCAGCGTGTGATTTGTTAAAACCGTAAGATGCAAATTTTTCCATTTGGTCAAAAATTGCCGTTGCGGTGGCTTCGGGAATACCTTTTTTCAAGGCACCTTCGGTAAACATGGCGCGCTGCTTTGGAATTTCATCGCGCATTTTTTTACCCATAACCTTACGGAGTTTATCCGCACCACCCATGGTATAGCCACCCAAAACCTGCGCAATTTTCATAACTTGTTCTTGGTAGACCATAATACCATAGGTTTCATCCAAAATCGGGGCTAAATCGGGATGCAGATAAGTGATTGCCTCCTCACCGTGTTTACGTTTGATATAAGTCGGAATATTATCCATCGGACCGGGGCGATACAGAGAAACAATCGCAATTAAATCTTCAAAACGGTCAGGACGAATCTGTTTATGCACATCTTTCATACCCGAAGATTCAAATTGGAAAACTGCCGCTGTATCACCGCGGGAAAGCATTTGATAAGTTTCTTTATCGTCCAGAGGTACACTGTCTATATCTAAATCTATTCCCTGACTTATTTTAACCCAATCCACCGCTTTTTTAATGACGGTTAAGGTTTTTAAGCCCAAAAAGTCAAATTTAATCAAACCGGTTTCTTCTACAAATTTCATATCATATTGGGTAACCGGCATGTCGGCTTTCGGATCTTTGTACAAAGGGACAAGCTCATCCAACGGACGGTCTCCAATCACCACTCCGGCAGCGTGCATACCCGATTGACGGTACAAGCCCTCGAGCTTCATACCAATATCAAAAAGTTTGTTAATCTGCGGGTCGTTTTGGCGCATTTCTTCCAACTCGGGCACTTGTTCCAAAGACTCTTTTAAGGTGGGGTTTTTACCTTGAACCCCGGGAGGAATCATCTTAGAAATTTTATCTGCCTGAGCATAGGGCATTTGCAAAACACGCGCCACATCGCGGATTACGTTTTTGGCTTGCAACTTGCCATAAGTGATAATTTGTGCCACATGGTCAAAACCATATTTGTTTTGTACGTATTCTATGGTTTTATAGCGATTTTCCTGACAGAAGTCGACGTCGAAGTCAGGCATGTTGACACGTTCCGGATTCAAGAAACGTTCAAACAGCAAATCTAATTTTATCGGATCCAAATCTGTGATTTTCAAAGACCAAGCCACAATGGAACCTGCACCGGAACCTCGTCCCGGACCGACAGGAACGCCGTGTCCTTTAGACCAGCGGATAAAATCCGACACGATTAAAAAGTATCCGGGGAAACCCATTTTTTTGATAACGCTCAGCTCATATTCCAAGCGGGCATAATATTTTTCATCTATCTCTTTTTTCTCGTCTGCCGTCATACCTTCATAATAGACATGAATTTTCATGCGCTCGTTTAAGCCTTTATAGGCTTCTTCAGTAATAAACTCATCTTGTGTTCTGCCACCGGGGCATTCAAATATCGGCAGCAAAGGCTGAACTTTTTGTGATATGAAGTTGCAGCGCATGGCAATATTGACGGTGTTTTCTATGGCTTCCGGCAAATCTTTGAAAAGCTCAATCATCTCCTCGGCACTGCGTAAGCGATTGTTCGGAGAAAATTTGCGGCGGTTTTCATTTGCCACATATTCGCCTTCGGCAATACAAATCAAGGCATCATGCGCCTCATACATATCAGCATTCATGAAGTAGGCTTCGTTTGTGGCTACCAGAGGAATGTTATATTTATATGCCCAATCAACAAAGGTGTCTTCGGTCTTTTTTTCTTGTTCCAAACCGATACGCGAAATTTCCATATACAAGCGGTTGCCGAATATCTCGTGCAATTTAACGATATTGGCCTCGGCTTCTTCTTTGCGGTTTTCAAGGAGCAAACGTCCGGTTTGTCCTTCCCAACCACCGGTTAAGCAAATTAAGCCTTCATTTAACTCTTCCAAATCGCTCATTTTGAGCTGAGCACGCTCGCCTTTGGGCGGGTTGTCCAAGTAAGAGCGTTTCATCAAGTGCATGAGGTTTTTGTAGCCGGTTTCATTCATCACCAAAATAATCAGCTTGTCCGGCTCAATAACGCGTCCTTTGGATTTTAACAAATCATCGGCATCGGGATTACGCAAAAAGAACTGCACTCCCAAAATCGGCTTCACACCTTCATCAGAGGCATATTTTGACAAAGCCTTACCGCAGAACAAATTTGCAGTATCGGTAATGGCAATGGCGGGGATGTTATTATCGTGCATATAGTGGATTAATTTAGGCACAAGAATAGCGCCTTCCGACAAAGAATAGGCGGAATGAACGCGTAAGTGAACAAATTTTGGTGCCGACATGGAATCCCTTTTACAAAAGAAAATTTTCTGGCTTGATTATAACAAGCTTGTTGACATTCTCAACATTTAAATATGTGATTGCGCGCTTTATAAACAAAAATTTTTTTCTCAACCCAATCAGCATCTCGCATTGCTGACACCGGCCTGAAAATCAATGCTTTTCTTTTAAATACAACCGGTTATATCATTTTTTTAACGAAAAACGCAAATTTCCGGTTGCAAAAAAAAAAAACGGTGTATCATTGATAGAATAAAGGATGATTTTGAGCGATTCGGTCAAAAAAAAAAGCATTGTGTTTTGAGATTGATTTATTGCCTCAAATGATATATAATTAGTTATTTGCTAAACCTTAGAATAAGGGGTGGTGTGATGATAAATGCAAAGTCAGGTCTTTATTCTTTTATATTCAGCTTGATGCTGGGCATGGCGCCGGCATGGGCCGATGTTGATATTTCTACATATCCTCCTGAAAAAAGAGTTGAAGTCAGCGATTGGGCTGGTTTGAAAGCCGCGGTGGCAGATTCCGCCAATGCCGGCAAAGTGATTATTTTGACCCAAGATATCACCGCCCCTGCCGATACTCCGATTGAATCCGTTGGCGGCAAAGGTATCATCATCGATGGCGGCGGCTTTACCATCACCGGTCAGGAAGGCTCTTCCAACGGAGAATTTATATATTTTATTTTTTCTAAAGCCGATTTGATTATTCAAAATATCAAGTTTGATAGTTTTGGTAATGTGCAAACCGGTTCTAATGCTTATGGCGGGGCGATTTATAATAATAATGGAAGCATCGGCGATATTACCGGTGATTTTTCAGATAACTATGCGCAAGGTTCTTCTGCCTATGGCGGGGCGATTGATAATTTGGGTATCATCGGTGATGTTACAGGGGATTTTTCCGGTAACTATGCGCAAGGTTCTTCTTATGCCCAAGGTGGGGCGATTTATAATGTAGATACCATCGGCGATATTACGGGCGATTTTATTGGTAACTATGCTCAATCGACATCATCATCTGCCTCTGGGGGAGCGATTTTTAATGCCCGTAGTTATGCAAATATTAAAAGCATCGAAGGAGATTTTATTGGTAACTATGCAAAATCGGATTCTTCTTATGCCCAAGGCGGGGCGATTTATAATAATTATGGTAGCATCGGCGATATTACAGGGGATTTTTCAGATAACTATGCTCAAGGTCGTACTGCCGATGGCGGGGCGATTTATAATGATGGCACTATCGGCGATATTACAGGGGATTTTACCGGTAACTATGCAAAATCGGATTCTTCTTATGCCATGGGCGGGGCGATTTATAATGATAATGGAAGTACCATCACTAGTATTAGTGGTGATTTTACAAATAACTATGCTCAAGCCGATTCAGATTCTGCTTCTGGAGGGGCGATTTATAATTATGATGGTACCATCGGCGATATTACCGGTGATTTTTCAGATAACTATGCGCAAGGTTCTTCATATGTCCAAGGAGGGGCGATTTATAATAATGGTACCATCGGCGATATTAGCGGCGATTTTACCGGCAACTATGCTCAATCGACATCATCATCTGCCAAGGGCGGAGCGATTTATAATATTCGAAGTACCATCGGCGATATAACGGGTGATTTTTCAGGTAACTATGCTCAATCCGAGTCTTCTTATGCTGAAGGAGGGGCGATTTATAACAGCGGCGATTCTTTGACGCTGATCAATAGTAGTTTTTATGATAACTATGTACAAACGGATGCTGATAAAAACAGTTATGAAGGTATGATAACACAAGGTGGGGCGATCTATACTGTAGGAGATTTATAACGGACAATCTATTTTCTCCGGCAACAAGGTTAAATGGGCGAATGGGGAAGAAGATTCTTCAGCTATTTATTTGGGAGTATCTTCTAATTTAACTTTAGACAGTCGGAATAACGGATTAATTCAATTTGATGATAAAGTTACGGTTCAAAGTGAGATTGATGAATATTTGACTAATGCTATAGCTAACGGATCAACTGTTACCGAAGACGGAGAAGGTGGATATTTTGTTGAAGGGAACAATGGAGGAGGTCCAGTAAGGCCTGTCAGTTTATTTGTTAGTTCTGGTGATACAGGTGATATTGTTCACGTCATTAAAACAGATAAAGGTTTTTTAGTTCCCGTTGATTCCTATAATTATTCAGCTGATGAATTAGAAAGTAACTTAGCTTATTATCGAGATGAAGGTTATGATATTCAACAGAATGGAGAAACTTATATCATCACCAAAGATGATGAATATGTCGAAATAATCAAACAAGGAGATGGTTCTTATACAGAAGTTAGGAGCGAATTTTATTCCGAATACGGTGGAAATATGGTTATTACCGGAGATAGCAGCAGCCGTGTTGAATTCAATAACGAACTTAAAGGTTTTGCAACGTATGATATTTCCGGCACGAATGTTGATGTTAATGAAGGTGTTGGGACGATTTATCGAACCGTAACCCATGACGGCGGTGTGTTGAATATCAATACCGGTGCAACGGCAGAAGACAGTGTGGTTAATGATAAGGGTACTTTGCACGTTGCCTCGGGTGGTTTGGCGGAGAATACCACGGTAAACAGCGGCGGCACGCTCCCGATAATGAAGCCAAAGTAAACAACATGCTTGCCAATGACGGTGCAAACTTAGATATTGATGCCGGTTCTTTGCTCTCAGGTGACATTGTCATTCATGCCGGCGCCATTATGGGCGGTACTTACGATTACAGCAAAATCTTTAAAGATGAAGTTACCGATGCCGGTTCTTTAACCTTGGTCGGTGGTTTGAATGATATTTTGAACGAAAACTCTTTGATGAACACCACCGGACAAAAGACTTTGCACTTGACGGCCGGTGAATATGCCATTGGTGATGGTGCGCAAGCCGTAACCGGTTGGGATATGTTGACCTTTAAAGATACCGCCAATGTCAAATTGGAAGGCGATATTTCTTTGAGTGGTCCGAACAAGAAGGTGATTATTGAAAACGGGTCAACCCTTGATTTGTCCGGTCATTCACCGACGAATTACACGATTAACGGTTCGGTCAGCAATGACGGTATGATGACTTTTTATCATGCCGATGATGAAGCTGATGATATTACCACGATTTACGGTAACTACAAAGCCTATGCCAATGCGCAAATGACGATTGACGTTAACCCGACCACCAACACTTCAGACCTGTTGCGGATTGATGGTGATGTTGAGGGCACAACCAACGTGATTTTGAATGTTTTGCAAAATGATGTTAAACCCACTCAGTTGATTCAGTTTGTGGATGCGCAAAATGATGACCTTTCAACCGGTGCTTATTTCAAAATCTTCCGTGTTGATGGCAGTGCCTTCAAATGGAACAGCTTGTACAAAGACCATGGCTGGTATGTCGGAACCGACGACTTGATTCCGGACGGCAGTGAAAGCGGTTACGGTACCGATAACACGACCAATCTGGAAGATGATGTGGATTTGGACGCTGATGCCGTTTTGCCGCCGAACTTCCCGGCCGCGCCGACGACACCGAATATTAATGGCAACGGCTCTTCGCCGAGTGTGGTGGGTGAAGCGATTGCCTACATGGGGTTGCCGAGTGCGGGTATTGAACAAACACGTGATATGACGCGAAACATCAGTAACAAAGTGGCTGCAACCAAAGTTTACAGCAAACAATGTCATGGTTTCTATGACTGCGAATATGATGGCGCTCCGTTGCGTAATGCTTGGGCAGCTCCGGTTTATAGCTACAGTGATGTGAAAGCCCCCTATAGTTATGAAGCCGAGATTTCGGGTTTTGAGGGCGGATTTGATGTTCAGTCCGATGTTTACAACCGCTTAGGCGTGTTTGCCTCTTATCGTCAGGGTAGTTATGACTTTGACGGTGACGGTGATGACTACTACTCCAAAACCGGCGCCGATATGGATATAGACAGCTATATCTTAGGACTTTATCACCGCTATGATGAAGGACGCAAATGGATGATGAGTCAAATCTTCCTCGGTTATCAAGATGTATCAATGAGTTCGGAT
>CASFNB010000018.1 GCA_949295915.1 uncultured Pseudomonadota bacterium
AGGAAATCTGCCGGATACAAAACAAAGGATGTTTTTTTATCCATTTTGCCCTCCGTCTTTAGAAGCCTTCTTTATATTTTTAATGCCCTGTATCCATTCTAGCGCCAAACTTGTGCGTTTGACCTCGTCTCGTACCATTTTTTCCAAGCGGTCGAGAGCGGACATTTCCATATCCAATAAATAAATGACCGGAATTTTGCGTATCTCTTCCGTGATATAAACCGTGCGATCGTTTTTTCTCATGAGGGTTCCTTCCAAAATTTGTTAATGACAACAGGAACACCCGCTGAAAATCAAAAATCGTTTCCGTTATTTTAATTTTTTTCTCATTTTTTCAAAAAAGCCGTAAATAGTCTTTTTACTGACATGCAGATCTCTGGAAATCTGATCAATGCTGTCGCCGCATAGAATATGCTTTACAATCTCTTTTTCCTTAGGTTCGGCGCAATTCATAATTTCACTGACAATCAACCGCGTTTCCGTGTTTTCCTCAAAAGAAAACTCCTCATCAGCATCATAGTCGGCCAATGAGGAGTATAAGAAATCGCGGCGATGGTATCTTTGCGTCAACAGGTTCGTGGCATATTGCTTTATGGAATGCACCACTAAAGCCTCGTCCACATCCTGAACATTGTAAAACCGCCTCAAATAAAAAAGTAACAGCTCTTGAATTAAATCTTCCCGATCTTCATAAGAAAAGATCGGGGTTGACAACAATCTGCGAATTTGCGATAAAATTGTTATGCGGACATACGTAGGCAGTCCGTTAAAAATATTCAAGTTCATTGATAAGCCCCGTTAAATAATTGAATAGAGGCTTATTTTCAGGTTTAATACATTTGCGTGCAATACACAGATAAAACAATTACAAGTTGAAAGCGTGTCATAGATAAGGACTTGACATTATTTTAATAAAATATCGCTTGTGTAAAAATCTGTGTACAATCAAAAACTGAAGCCATACTTTAATCGCTGCTGAGACCAAAGCAATGGAATTTCCGATTCTAAAATTTTACGAAGGGAAAGTGTTTTGGGATAAACGCCATCCACAATGGCCGTCACAATATCCGGAGCAAGATACGTCATGCGCAACACTTTGCCGACATATTCACGGCTCAAACCTTCGCTCTTTGCCAAATCTTCGATAAACAGGTTTTCTTTTTTCATTTTATCCTGCCAAACAAAAGCTTTTATCAATGCCAAATATAATGGATTATTTTCGTCAGGTTTATATTTCTCGGGAGCGAATATTTTCAGTGAGCCGCGTTTCCGACGTAAGCAGACGCGGTATAAAATCTCGTTTCTTTCACCGTTAATATTATTGGGAAACAAATCGTCTTTCATTTTATCGTCCATCAAACTGACGGCCAGTTCTGTATACATAATTTTGATACGATCAACATCCACGCGGATTTTTTGAACAAGCATAATCAATAGTTGGCGTAAAGTAATGGAAGACAGTCTCTGAATAAAATCATCACCATCCTGTAATTTGGAAATAATTTGCACATCTTTAATATCAGGACGTATGATTTTTGCCTGTTCTATCAATCCGGAAAGGATTTTAGGCGATTTGATAATGCCTGCGATTTGCCGCAAGACGAAATTATCCATCTCGCCGGCGGGAATGCTTCCTATCTTGCAATTATTAAAGCCTTCTTTAACCGCACGGAAAGAGGTATAATATTCGTAAACTTTATTCTTTTTATTGGATTTCGTGGAAATCATCGCCGCCTGACAACAATCGCAATAAATAAGCCCTTTAAGCAGAGCATGTTCAACAAAACGGGACGGCGCAAGTCTGCCAACGCGGTTCTGACTTTTGATTTTTTGAACTTCATCAAATAATTCCCGTGAAATGATTGCGTGATGCTGACCATCGTAAACCTTGTCTTTATGAGGAACTTTGCCGATATAAAGCACGTTTTTCAACATGCTGCTCACGCGCATATGGGTAAATTTCCCATTTCCCTTGCTTAATGTGGTGTAACCATTGTTGTTGAGCCATTCCGCCACCGCAATTTCTGAACGAAAAATCAGATATTTTTCAAAAGCTAAACGCACAACTTTCGCTTCCTCGGGAACAATCTCCAATTTTTTGTTCACGGAAACGTAACCAAGCGGCAAAACTCCTCCCATCCACATTCCCTTCTTTTTGGAAGCGTCCACTTTATCCCGGATGCGCTCGGTAATAACCTCCCGCTCAAATTGCGCAAAAGAAAGTAAAACATTCAGCGTCAGGCGCCCCATGGAATCATAAGTGTTAAAATTCTGCGTCACTGACACAAAAGAACATTGATTGCGGTCAAAAATTTCAACAAGTTTTGAAAAATCAATCAGCGAACGTGTCAGCCTATCGATTTTATAAACAACAATCATATCAACCATTCCAGCCTCAACATCCTTTAAAAGCTGTTGCAAAGCCGGACGTTTCAATGTGCCGCCAGAAAAACCGCCATCGTCATAATGGGTGGGGATGATTTCCCATCCTTGATAAGCCTGGCTTTTAATGTAGTTTTCTCCGGATTCCCGTTGCGCTTCCAGCGTGTTAAATTCTTTTTCAAGACCATCTTCCGTTGATTTCCGGGTATAAACGGCACATCGTATGGTTTTCATTTATTCTCTCCCAATCCAAAGAAAAAGCGTCCGGAAATTCGTTTGCCCGTGATTTTTAAAGCAACCGCGGACAGACTTTTGTAATAAATCCCCTCAAATTGAAAGCCGGCGGTAGAAACAATGACATTATATTCTTTTCCGCGATAGGTCTTAACCAGACGGGTTCCAACCGGAGGAAGGCACGTGCCATCGTTGTCCTCGGTATGTTTCAAAACAGTTTTGCCAAGTAATAGGCTTTTAATATGTTCTGGAACGCCGCCATAGGCAAGTTCTTGCATTCGATAGGCAAGTCTGGGAATATAAAAACGCTTGGTTTTCCAAATCGGCTCGCTGTCAAAATATTGCCGCCACATTTCTTTTAACTCGCCAACACTCATATCGTTGAGCCGTAAAACGTCAGTTTCCACCATTTTCAACTCCTTTCTCAACAACATGAATGCTCTTTATTCTCTTATTATCCAGTCCTTTCTGCGGCAAATCCGGACTATTTTTTCCATCAATCAAAGTCAAAAGTTCCGGCAGTAAAAGTTGTATGATTTTTTGAATGTCTGTCATTTTGAACCTCCGACAGGATCACCCGTATAAAATCAAAAACCGTTTCCAAAAATTTTCAAAAAAAACGCATCAGATTGAAATTAAAAGAAAAATATTTGTATCAATATAATTGCCTCTTATACAAAGAGAACCAAAAGAGGAAATTGGGTCAAAAAGCGCCTGTGGAAACAATAAAAACATGGTAATCTCTTGAAGGGCGTTGTTTGGGCTGTTCAGACCTTCAAAAAAGTATATATTTGGGATGTTTTGAACCGATTTTGGCAAAAAAATAAAGATACTGGAGAATAGGGTGCGACCATCAAAATAAAAAATGAATCCCGCAGTTTCTTTAACTTTTCAAGGTATTTGGGAAACAAAAAAAGAGGAAGTATAAACTTCCTCTTTCACAACTGGTTGCGGGGGGAGGATTTGAACCTCCGACCTTCAGGTTATGAGCCTGACGAGCTACCGGGCTGCTCCACCCCGCGATGAGTTATCTGTTATCAGAAACAAACTTTGTTTACTCTTTTTTAACTGTGCTGTCAAGTACAAAATTCACATTTTTTAGAAATTTAATATAAAAAAGTAATCCCTAAGGCAAAAATAAGCACAAATATCACAATCCAATGCCAAATTTTCATAATTTTTACTCCTAATTAAACAAAACCAAAGCCACAATTATTAAAAACAAAATAACTAAAAAAATATATTTATGCCGATTTTCTAAATTCACTTTTTCTCTCCTAAAAAATTGGATTATAAGCCCACTGTAACAAAGCTTGTCTTTGACGAGGACGGCAAACCAAATCTCCGATTAGACAATTTTGCTCCACTTGCGCTTTGTGCCGTTTAAAAGCCTTCCAGCGCTTAATTTGCCAAGCATCAACTTCTGGCAAACGTCTTCCCATATAATAGCGACAATACCACTGAAACCAACCACGCACATCAGGACCAATAATCCACCCTTTTCGTTGCCATTCTTGCAATGGCTGACGCGATTTGATGTGAAAGTAGTTAACCTTTTCATCCGGCTTATCTAAGGAAAGTCGAGCTTTTGCAAACCACGTTGGCGGAAATTCATTTTGGCAATCGTTCAGATAATGCCCTTCAAACACGCCCATTTCGAGCATTTGTTGCGGCGTGAGTTCTGGCTTAAAATCAGAAGCAAAATTCATTCCCATCGGCTCTGTGAGTTCATAGGAATAATCTTGTTGCATTTTGTCATTAACATATATCATTGTCATGGCGTCACCTCATAACAATAATATAAATCTCGATTTTTTGATTACAAGATTGATTATTCCTCAAACTGCAAAAAACCTTCCGATTGCAGTTGGTAGAGACGATGAAACACGCCTTTTTTCTTGAGAAGCTCGGATTGGCTACCCTGCTCTACGATTTTTCCTTTTTGCAACACGACGATTTCATCCATATTCTTGAGTGTCGACAAGCGGTGCGCAATGGCAATCACGGTTTTACCTTTCATCAATTTGGCTAAAGATTTCTGAATATAAACCTCACTTTCACTGTCCAGTGCCGAAGTTGCCTCATCCAAAACCAAAATCGGCGCTTTACTCAAAATTGCACGGGCTATAGCGATACGTTGGCGCTCACCGCCGGAGAGCAACACCCCTTTATCGCCGACTTTTGACTGATAACCATCCGGCAAATCTTTAATAAAGACATCGCAGTAAGCTTCTTTGGCAGCTTTCATCACTTCTTCATCAGTTGCATTCACGTTACCGTAACGAATATTCTCCATCAGCGTGCGGTTAAAAAGCAATGGATCTTGTGGAATAAAGGCAATGTTTTTGCGCAGGCTCATTTGCGTCACCTTGGCAATATCTTTGCCGTTAATGGTAATTTTGCCTTTTTGCAAATCATAATAACGCGCCAAAAGTTTAACGAGTGTGGACTTTCCGGAACCTGATTTTCCAACCAAACCGATTTTTTGCCCCTCTCCGACAGACAAGTTAAAATCATTAAATAGCAACGGCTTGTCGGGATAAGCAAAACCAACATTTTCGAATTTTATTTCCGCTTTGCGTAGTTTTAAATTTTTTGCATTCGGAGCATCCACCACCTCATGCGGTGCATAGATAAACTCCACCCCGCTTTTGACTTGTCCATAATCACGAAACATACCGCTGATATTATAACTCAGCATTTTGGTTGACATTATCAAAACTTGCACCGAGGTTAATATAAAAACAATATCGGCAACCGAGAGTGTGCTATATTTCCAAGCAAAAAATGTGGCAATATAAAAAGTTAACGACATCACATCATAAACAAAATTGTTGCGATAATTGAGTTTGGCTCGAGTGCATTTTTCATCACGGTCAAAACGCAACCACTTTTTCAAACGTTGAAAGAAATAAAGACGCTCATATTTTTCATTGGCAAAAGCCTTAACAGTTGCTGCATTCACCACACCATCCATATACACACCGCCAAGTTCTGCTTCTGCTTGCGTCACATTTGACATATTAGAAAAAATGGTCTTACGTATTACGGTTGTCAGCCAGGTAAAAAATAAAGTCACGGCAAGGAAAAAAAGCGCCAGATAAAAATTCATAAAAGCAATAATCAATAATGTCACACCAACCGTACAAAAATTCATGACTAAAGTAAGCATGACAGCTTTCAAGCCATTAACACCTTTTGTAATTGATGAGACCATTCTTTCAATATTACCGCTTTTTTCTTCATTAAAAAAGCGCAAAGAATGTTGGTGTACCTGCATAAACAAATCTTTCTGCATGGAGGCCATAAATTTCGGTTCAAATTTGGCATCGGAGAAATGAGCCAGACAAAGAAACAAGCTTCCCATCATTGTGGTAATACCGAACGCCGCCAACAGCCAAATACCTTTGGCAATCGGCATATTCTCGGCATCAAATTCCGCCACCAAACCGACGAGTTGCGCACTAAAATAAGAATTGATACGTGCGGAAGAAAAACTCACAATATAAAGGAGAAAAGACAAAACAAAATAGAACTTCACTTTGCCGAGATATTTTCCGATAAGCTTTAAGACTGTCATCATGGCTCCTTTCCCAAAGATAGTCTTTATTAAAGCATATTTGTGAAGTTAAAGCAAGCCACAAAAAACGGACTTCTTTTCAGAAATCCGTTTTTTTAATAGAATGCTTAATCTTAAATCCAGCCTTTTTCTCTAGCTTGATGATAAACATCATCTTCCAAATAGCCGAAACGTGTTATCAAAGCCGCAATCTCCGCCCCGTTTGGCAAGCTTAAGATTTTGTGATGATTTTCTTCATCCAAAGAATTCCCTTTGAGAAGATACAATTTTACGACCTCTTCGGCATTCGGCAAATCAAAGAGCATACTTTCGCAAAGACTATCAAATGTGTTTCCTTTAATGATATAAGTTTTAACGATCTTTGAGGCATGAGGCAAATCAAATAACTTGACATCAAGTGAAGCGCTAAAAGTTTTTCCCATCAAAATATGAAGCATAATCAGCCCTTCTGCATCAGATAAATCAAAAAATTTCTGCCAATCATCATCATTAAAATATGTATTACGCAGAATCAATGATTTAAGTATTTCCTCCGGATGAGATAATGTTAATATTTTATCTTTTATATCTGAAAAATTAAGACCATTTATACTCCCCAAGAGCAGCAATTCTTCAGCATCATCTCGTTTAAATAGTTCATCCCATTCATCAGGAGTCAAAAAATCACCTCTGACAATTTTTTCATAAAGCACATCCATATAACAAAATTTTTAAAGATTAATAATAATGTGAATTGATATATGTTTAACAGATTTGTTTCCCTTGTCAAGCCACAAAAAAAATCCCCTCTGAGTGAGCTCAAATGGGATTTTTTTTGATTATTGAATAGAGGCATCGAGCGGGTTAAAACGCAACAACATTGTCTTCCACATATCATACTTATCGGCATAGCGATTAGCAAAAATAGAATATGGCTGACAAACATAAACCGCACGTCTTGCGCTTTCTGCTACAGAACGGAAAGCCTTGTCAGAATTGTATCGAGACGTATCCAAAATTTTGGCATCACGCACCGTTCCGTCTTTATTGAGAAATACGCGCACCTCAATAATCATATCTTTAATGCCCTGTGCTCCGGGATCAAGATTCCAACAAGCACGCAATCTGCCGGCAATGGCATCAATTTCAGAGATAGACAATTCGCTGAAATAAGACCCGCCGGTTCCGCCCTCAATACCCATATTGGCAACGTCCGTACCTTCTTTAATGGTTGCGGTTGCACTCTTGTTGCCGGTTTCTTTTTCCAAAGCATCAACCGAAGCCAGCAAGCTCTTCAACGGATTAGCCAATTTCGGCTCATCTTTGGGTTTGGGAGCCTCTTTTTTGGGTTGCGGCTTTTTCGGCTGTGGTTTTGGAGCCGGCTTTGGCGCAGCTTTTTTCACCGGAACTTTCGGTTTCTTGGGTTGCGGCGCAACGAGAAAGTCTTGTTTTGGAGGCTTTGGCGTTTCTTTAGTTTCGGTCGTTTCTTCTTGAGATTTTGCCTTTGACTTCACTTCCTCTTGGCGCGCTTCGTCTTTCGTATATTTTTCCTCGACCTTGCGTTTGACTTTTGATGCAGCCTTATCTTCTTTACCGAACTTTGCTTTAGGCGGCAAATTTGTCATTTCGGAAATTTTGACATCTTTCAAATCAACAATAATCGGCACTTGGCTAAGAGTAGCGCGATTGGACCCAAACAACGGCAAATCGACAATCATCATCAGAAAGACGATGAGATGCAATAACAAAGACTTTTTGACGGCCTTGTCCATATTTTCATCTTTAACGATTTGCATGAGGTTTCGGTTCCGTTTTCAATCCCACTTTTTCAAATCCGGCTTCTTTAAGCATTGCCATCAAGCCGATAACGCGTCCGTATTCCGCACCGGTATCACCGGAAATTGTAACGGTCAACTCGCTGTTTTCGTTGCGAATGGCTTTAAGTTTATCAACAATTTTGTCAGCCGGCACTTCGGTTTTGCCGATATAATAATATCCTTCTTTATCCACGCTGATATTAACCGAGGTATCTTTACCTTCCATGGCTTTTCCGCCGACTTTGGGTAAATCGAGCGCAATACCCGAGGTCATTAGGGGTGCGGCGACCATAAAGACCACAAGGAGCACCATCATCACATCCATCAAGTTGGTAATATTGATTTCAGAGTTACGGCGATATTCGCGATGTGAGCGACGAGACTTTTGCAAAAAAGGCATCAATCATTCTCCTGCCATTTCGGCTTTAATCGCCGTATCATCAATTTCACGAGACAAAATGCTGGAAAACTCATCCATAAAGTTTTCCAAACGTTTGGAATATCTATCCAAATCGGAAGAAATTTTGTTATAAGCAACCACGGCAGGAATAGCGGCAATCAAACCGAAAGCGGTAGTAAACAAAGCTTCGGCAATACCGGGAGCCATAGCCGACAAAGAGTTGCTTTGTGTTGCGGCAATGGCATTAAAGCTGTTGATGATTCCCCAAACCGTACCAAACAAACCAACGAGCGGTGCCACCGAACCGGTAGATGCCAAAAAGCCCAAACGCGTATCCAAAGCGTCCAATTCTTTATCCATAGAAACCATCATGGCTTTTTCAATACGTTGTTGCAAAGAAACGCCACGCAAACCTCTGTCGGTTTTAGATTTCAAAATATTGGTACGTTTCCACTCACGCATGGCGGAAACAAACATCGCCGACATCGGATCTTGCGGACGATTACCGATTGAATCATACAATCTATCTAAAGAACCGCCTGACCAGAATTTTTCTTCAAAACTGCGAGAACGTTGTTTAACCTGACGAATGGTCCCGATTTTTTCAATGATAATTGCCCAGCACCAGACGGAAGCAAAGATCAAACCGATCATCACGGCTTTAGTGACTAAATCCGATGCCCAGACCAAGTCCCACATAGACATTTCAGCGGCTTTTGTAGCAACTTCATTCAAAGCTTCTGTTTCCATATTCATATACCTTTTTTAGCTAAAAAAATTAAATCTGCAAATTCTTGACTAGAGAATTAGCATAAAATATTAAAGATTCAATTAATTATTTCACTTTTTTCAATGGAAAAATTCAATCTATTTCACATAAGGCAAAGCAAAAAGGACAAGCGAAGAAACCTTGCCTTGTTTGATATAGGAATTTAATTCGTCCATGTCAAACCAGCGCGCATCGGCAACTTCTGACGGCTGTAAAGTTAAATCTTCAATTTTGACTTCCGAATGCGCAAGCCACACATCAACCATGCCGCCCCACGGGTCTGGTTCTGGATTTTGATACACCAAAACCGGATTTTCAATTTTTAAGCCGATTTCTTCCAAAGTCTCACGTTTGGCTGCCTCCAAAGAAGTTTCACCGGCATCAGCCACCCCGCCGTGAACTGACCACATATTAGGTGCGACATGACGATGTGCCGGGCGCCTTTGCATCAAAAATTGCCCTTTGCTGTTCTTCACCCAAACATGCACACTCAAGAAATGTTTTTTCTGCGGTACAAATTCTTTGCGCGGCAAAACTTCGCCGGTTTTCTTCCTATCGATGGTAATCACATCAACAAGTTCTAATTCGCTCATTACAAACTCTCAATTCTGTTAACGATAGCTTCGGGAATACGTATCGGACGTTTTTTATTGAGGCTGACATAAGCTAACTGTACCGTCATGGAAACAAGCAATTTATCTTGGCAATAAATTTCTTGTTTCATATCCAAACGTGCACCGCTCAGGTTCATCACTTCACAAGTAACTGACAACAAATCATCCAAAATTGCCGGAGCTTTGTATTCAATATTCAAACCTCTAACCATAAATCCACACATTTCTTCAGCTTGCAAAGCCTCATGCTGATTAACGCCGAGCGCACGGATAAATTCGGTTCTGGCTCTTTCGGCATATTTCAGATAATTGGCATAATAAACCACACCGCCGGCATCGGTATCTTCATAATAAACCCGCGCCGGAAAAGCAAAAACTTTACCAAAAAATTGTCCTTGCGGTGCCAAAACTTCATAACCCATTATTTTTTCTCCTTTAATCATTATTATCGGCTTCTATGGCTTGCAACAAGTCAAATTGTTCGGCTTGTGGACGATATTTTTTCATTCTCGGCATACCCAAATATTCGCAGCCCAAATCAGAAATCACACGTCCGCGCGGTGTTCTTTGCAAAAATCCGAGCTTGAGCAAAAACGGCTCAATCACTTCTTCTATGGTGTCGCGTTCTTCGGAAAGTGCCGCGGCCAATGTATCCACGCCGACCGGACCACCGCCGTAATTTTGCAAAATGCAACTTAAGTATCGTCTATCAAAAGCATCTAAGCCATAATTATCGACATCCAAACGGCGCAACGCATTATCGGCAATTTTATTATCCACGCTTTGAGCGTTGCAAACCGCACCAAAGTCACGTACACGGCGCAGTAATCTTCCGGCAACACGAGGCGTACCACGAGAGCGTTTGGCAATTTCAATCGCCCCCGATTCGGAAATCGGCATACCCAAGAGATTAGCCCCTCTGACAACAATTTGTTTGAGTTCTTCCGGCGTATAGAAATCAAGCCGCAACGGAATACCGAAACGCTCACGTAACGGCGTGGATAATAAACCCGAACGAGTGGTCGCGCCCACCAAAGTAAAAGGTTGCAAATCAATACGCACCGATCGCGCGGAAGGCCCTTCACCGATTATCAAATCGAGTTGGAAGTCTTCCATTGCCGAATAGAGCACTTCTTCGATTGCCGGATTAAGGCGGTGGATTTCATCAATAAACAAAACATCATTCTTTTCAAGGTTGGTTAAAATCGCTGCCAAATCACCCGACTTTGAAATCATCGGCGCGGAAGTGGCGCGGAAATTCACCCCTAATTCTTTAGCCACAATGGAAGCCAATGTGGTTTTACCAAGTCCCGGAGGACCAAAAAGCAACACATGGTCGAGCGCATCGCCGCGTTGCTTGGCGGCTTCAATAAAAACCTTCAAATTTTCGCAGACTTGGCGTTGTCCGACAAAGTCATCCAAACTTTGCGGACGCAAGCTCACCGGCATGGCGTTTTCTTTTTCTTCTTCGGTCTCGTGCGGCGAAACCAATCTTTCGGCATTCATCATCAGCTATCAATCTTTCTTGGCAAATTCTTTTAAGGACAAACGAATAAGTTCGGAAACATCGGCATTAGGATTTTCACTCTGAACTTTATTAACGGCGCGATAAGCCTCCATGCGTTGATACCCCAAATTAACCAAAGCGGAAATAGCATCTTCGCTGTTGGCTGAGTTGCTTTCCATAGCCACTAAACTGTCTTCATAAGCATTAACTTCTTGATCTACGTCCATATTCAGCTCCTTTTCAATATCGGCGGCTGAAGTTGTTGCCGCCACCGGAATGGTAACGATTTTGTCTTTAAGTTCGGTCACGATACGTGCCGCCAATTTCGGACCGACACCGTTAGCTCTGGTAAACGAGGCTTTATCTTGTGCCGAAATGGCTTGTGCCAACTGCAACGGAGTTAAGGCGGAAAGAATACTCAAGCAAACTTTTGCCCCCACGCCTTGCACTTTGGTCAAGGTGATAAACCACTCCTTTTCCAAGGCCGAGGCAAAACCAAACAAGGTGATACTGTCTTCTCTTACAACAGTTTCGGTCAACACGGAAGTCGCCTCCCCCACATGCAAACGAGCCAAGGTTTTAGCCGAAGCATAAACCAAATAGCCGACCCCGTTCACATCAATAATAAAATAATCTTCCCCGATGGTATCGACCATCCCGCGCAATTTTGCAATCATATTTTATCAACCTTTTGTTTCTATAATGTTCTCATGCTATACAAATTTGAACCGACTTACAAGCAAATTTTTTTGGCTCTAAACAAAAAAAGCTCCGTATTTTTACATACGAAGCTTCTTTTCATTCAATTAATAAGAATTCCAAATGTAATGGGGCTTTTCATGAGTAAACAATTCTTGCAACAGGGGCTCTTTAGACAAATCTTTCACGGTTTTGACCACATAAACAAAACCGTTACTCAAAACCGGAAACTCTAAATTTTCCAAACTTTGCACAAAGACTTGTGCCATCCACCCTTTGCGCCAAAAGATTCTGGCAGCAGCTCTTTGAGTATCATCCACAAAATAAAAATAATCTATACTTTTGCAGACATTAGAATTTCCGCTAAATTTTTGGAGCATCATTTTCATACCGTTAAACACGCCTTCGTAAATATTATAAACGGCCAATTTTTGCCACAATTTTTTAGAAAAGACATGTTTGTTAACAAGTAAAGTCTCAAAAATCTTCTGCCACTGATACTTTCCGACATTGGGATAATATTCCATCATATCGACCAAACCAATATCTCCGAGTTCTCTTGCAAACAAGATCTGCTTTTTATATTCAAACCAAAGCATCAATCTCTTACGCAATTCTGACATTTGGCTTTGAATAAATTTGATATTTCTCGGCAATAACGAAGAAAAACACAATCCGCAATCATAACGATAAGCAATCTCTTTTACGGATATTTTGTCTTGCAAGATATCCGGCACGATTCTGACAACAAAGCATATATTTTTATAATAACCGGCAATAAACTCCGCATCAACAATATGAATGAAAGCATTATTTTTTGCATCGGATTGATACATACTTTTGAAAAAAACACCTGAAATAACAAACTCATAAACCTGAATATCGGTCGCTTTGTAAGGCAACAAGACAAAATCTGTTGATAGTTTTTTTCCATAAATTGCATAATTTTCAAAAGCCTCATACTTCAAATAGAAGCAATCCGCATCCAAAACAAAAAAAGCTTCATACTTTAAATTATACAAAATATTTTCAATAACTTTAGCCAAAGCTCTGAGTTTGGGCAAAGACCATAATTTTTCATACTCTTCGGCAGACAACAATTTCTGCGCCGTTTTCAAATAAGAAATCATGCCCCATTTTTTTAATGAAGGCAAAGACTCACTTTTTGAAAATATCTGTTGATATGTATTATTTTTTTGCCCCAAACAACGATTCAAATTTCTTCGTTGTTCATTAAGTGTATCAAACACTTGTTCTAGATTCACCTTTTCCATAATACGAAAAAAAATAGGGTTAATAATATTGTTAATTAACCCTTATATAACAAAATATGATAAAAATCGCAAGTTTTTTAAGCTGATTTTTTCATCTCATAATTTTGCAAATAAGCAATCCATTCGGGACAATCATTTTCTCTGAAAAATTCATAAAGAAAATCAAGCATAAATTGGTGACGAATTTGAGCTTCTTTTTTACCGGCATTAGTCAACATTAAATCTTTAAGTTTGAGCATTTTTTCAAAAAAATGATTAATAAAGTTGTCCGATTTTCGATTAGGCTTTTTATATTCGGCAGCAGAGAGATTAACTTGCGGCCAAATGGTTTTATCAAAAATCTGGTCTGTCCCCGAATGACATTTATCCAGAGCATAAGCCAAGCAACGAACGGTACCCATAGCTCCCATGGCTTCCAACATATCGGCATCGGAAACGAGCATACCTTCTTTTGTTTTAGGACGAATCCCCTGCAAACATTTGCTATATCCCATATTGGCAATGATATCGCAAACCTGAGCCGATGTTTGCACATCTACTTCATTCTGTTGCATAATTTTTTTAGCGTTAGTTAAGTTTTTGGCATTTTCCTCGCCAAAGAGCTTATAGTCATCAACGTCATGCAACAGAGCCGCCAATGCAACCACTTCTTTATTTACATTTTCATTTTCGGAAAGTTTCATTGCCAAAGCATAAACACGTTCCACATGATCGGCACCATGCCCGCTCTTATCTCCGTTCAAAAGATGACGCACTTCTGATAAAACATTTTCTATAATCATTATTTCATCCCCAAAGCTCGTGCATTTCGATAATTATAATGGGTAATAGCCATTGCCAAGGCATCGGATGAATCATTATTTTTAGGCTTACAACCGGGAAGTAAAACTTTGACCATAGTCTCGACCTGACTTTTTTCGGCACGCCCCACGCCGACAAGAGCTTTTTTTACTTTATTTGGCTCATATTCACAAACCGGAATTCCATAGAGTGCCGGTGCCATAATCACCACGCCGCGTGCCATACCAAGCTTGATGGTGGAGTTTGGATTATCATTCAAAAACACCTGCTCAATGGCAGCTTCTTGCGGCTGATAAGTTTCAATCACTTCTTTTAAGGTATTATGAATAACGGTCAATCTCTCAGGTAAAGGCGCTTTGGTATCAGTCTTGATAAAACCATCGGCAATATAGCGCAAATGATTATTCTCAACTTCAACTATTCCCCATCCCGTTGAGGACAAACTCGGGTCCAAACCTAAGATTCGCATTTTTATCATTTCCTTAAAAATAAAGCGGAACCATAAAGCTCCGCCCTATCCAAGACATTAAAAACTATTCAGCTTCCAAAGCCTTCATAACCTCTTCAGAAAACTCTGCATTATGATAAACTTTTTGAACATCATCGTCATCTTCCAAGGCATCAACGAAGTCCAAGAATTTTTGAGCTGTTTCCAAATCGGTAATATCGGTTTTAACGTTAGCTTTCCAATCCAAACGAGAAGCGGACGGTGTACCGAACTGCCCTTCCAAAATTTCGGTCACGGTAGACAAATCATCAGGCAAGGTTTCAATATCGTGATGTTCTTCATCGCTCACAACGTCATTGGCGCCGGCTTCCAAAGCAGCTTCAAACATTTTGTCGGCTTCGGTAACAGCAAGAGGATATTCAATAAAGCCAATACGTTCAAAATTAAAAGTAACCGAACCGCTTTCACCCATAACGCCGCCGCGTTTACCGAAAATGGTACGAATATTACCGGCAGTTCTGTTTTTATTATCGGTCATGGCTTCAACAATAACGGCAACTTTCCCAGGACCGAAACCTTCATAACGCGCACTGACATAATCGGCACCACCGGCAGTTTGACTGGCTTTGGCAATGGCGCGTTCAATATTATCTTTCGGCATACTTTCGGCACGAGCAGCTTGAATAGCCAAACGCAAACGCGGGTTTTTATCCGGTTCGGGCAAACCGCTTTTAGCAGCAATGGTAATATCTCTGGCCAATTTTGCAAAAACTTTTGCTTTTTTGGCATCTTGAGCACCTTTACGGTACATAATATTCTTAAACTGGGAGTGTCCAGACATCTTCATAACTCCTTAAAAACAAGGGCTTTTGCCCTAAAAAAATTCAAAACTCGGTGTGTTTATACATCAAGCGAAGTATTTTCGCAACAATTTTTTAACAATAAAATGAAAAGGCGGCATTATAATTAACACCGCCTTATTTTTATTCAATAACCATATAATCAATACGTTGATCATCCACAGCCAAAATTCTGAGTTTTACACCATTAATATTAACCATGCCGGTTTTTGCCGGAAAGCTGTATTCCGTAAAATCTCCGGTAGTAGCATCAGCATAATCATAATACACGAACCACATTCTTTTCAAACGAATACCGTCATATTTAATGTCAAAACCTTTAACCGGTTTAGATTGTTCAACTTTCGTGATAAACACGGGTACAAGACGAAAATCTTTATTAGAAGACACAAATTCTTGCCGCAAAAGAATCAACCGCTTATTTTTAATCATACCGGTTTGAGGGTAAAGTTTTCCGTCTTTTTTATCAGCCAATACAACAAAATCTTCCAAATTTGTCGGAACCAAATTGTATTGAGCACCATCAATGTTCACTGACCCGATAACATTAAAAACCTCATTATTTTTAAATATATACGGTGCAGAAACATTACTTAGCACATTATCACAATTAGCCCTGACTTGTTCACGAACATAATAGTTTCGCATTAAAGTCTTATCACTTAAAACAGAATAACCTTTAAAGGCTGTTCTCAATTCATTTGCTTTATAACTCTTTTCGGTGACATAATCAGACTTTACCAACTTTGTATCATTGTCCGAATAATCAATACTAAAAGAATTAAAGTTGTCAAACCATGCCCTTCTTCCTGACCAGACATCAATTTCTCCCGCATAGACGCAAGCATTTAAGCACCAAAGAGCGCATAAAATAAAAGCTTTTTTCATCCGTTTTTCTCTTAAAAATTTTAATGTTTTCCTAATTAATATAATATATTTTATTTGAAGTAAATAACTGATTCTCAAATTTGGGGAAAATGATGAATAAAAAAGAAGAAAATTGGCAAAGTCAAAAATCCGGCGCCTGCTGGCAAATCACTTTTGCAAATAAAAAAGAATATGATGAAATTTTTACCGAGTTCTTGGAAGAATATTTCACCGTTGTCAGCTGCAACTATAATGATGACGGAACAGAACAGTATGTAGCTTACCAAAACAATCATTTTGATGAGCAAGACTTTATTAATACCGCCAAACAAAGAAACATCATTTTGCCGCCTTATCAAAAAGAATATCTGGAAAGCCAAAACTGGCTCAAAGATTATGTGATAGAATTTGCCCCGGTTGAAGTGGAAGACTTTTTAATCTACGGTATTCACGAAAAGCAAGCACCAAAGACCGATAAGATAGCTTTAAAAATTTATGCCGCCACCGCTTTCGGCTCCAGCCACCCGACGACACAAAGCTGCTTGAGAGCCATCAGTTGGCTCAATAAGCAAAATGCCGAACATAAGAAGATTTTGGATATCGGCACCGGTTCCGGCATATTGTCCTTAGCCGCCGCAAAATTGTGGCAAGATTGCAAAATCATTGCCGTGGATATTGATGAAGAAGCGGTTTGGGTAACAAGACAAAACGCTTTGGATAACAATTTACAAGACCAGTTGGAAGTAGAAGTCAGCGACGGTTATCATTCCGAGCTGATTAAAAACCATGCCCCATATGACCTCATTTTCTCAAACATCTTAGCCCGCCCCTTGATTGAAATGGCGCCCGATTTATATCAAAGTTTGAAAAAAGGCGGCTATTGCATCTTGTCCGGCTTTGTTGACGAGCAAATCGATTGGGTTATTGGCGCTCATGAAAAACAAGGCTTGAAGTTGGTTAAAATGTTTGAATTTGAAAACTGGCGCGCTGCCATAATGGAGAAATAATATGACTTTGTCCGAAATCCGCTTATTCTTAAAAAAGCACAAAATTGATGCCTATTTCTTACCCCGCAACAATATGTTTTTGGAAGAAGATATTTTAGAAGAAGAAAATGAAATTTTTTCTTTAATCGGATTTTCCGGCTCCGCCGCTTCGCTAGTCATTTGCCAAGATAAAACATATCTTTTCACCGATGGCAGATATGAGCTCCAATCCAAAATGGAAACCAATGCAAAAGAAGTAGAAATCATTTGCTCTTCCGCCGATTTTCCTTATTTGTGGCTGCAAAATCATTTTGAAAGCGGCAAATTTTCTTTAATGTATAATCCGTGGACAATCTCAGCCGGAACCATTTCTAAGTTTACAGATATGTTCCCCAAAGCCAAGCTTATTTGTGATGAAAAAAACATATTGGGAAACAAACTGAGTTCAAAAAACGCCCATGTATTTTCTTTGTCGGAAGAATATGCCGGTATCTGCGCCGAAGAAAAAATCAGTGAGATAATCCCAACCATCAAACAAAACGGCTGTGATGCTTATCTGCTCACTTCCGCTAACGAGGTTTCTTGGCTGATGAACCTACGTTCTGATGCTCTGCCCGATTCGCCGATATTAAGAGCCTTTGCTTTGATAAAAAAAGACGGCTCAGTAAGTTTATTTGCCGATAACACCGATAAAGCCGATATTCTACCTATGAGCAAGCTTGAAAAAAGCTTAAAATCTGTCAAAAAAGGCAAATTGGGTGTCGATAAAAAGAATATGCCGCAAATGATTTGCGAGATTTTCGGTGAGAAAAATTTAGTTGATATCGGCGACATTATCAGAGCCAAACAAATCATCAAAAACGAAATTGAGTTACAAGGCTATATTGAAGCACACAAACAAGATGCCGTTGCCATGATAAAGTTTCTCTATTGGCTTGATAATAATTATAAAGGCAAAACCGAATTAGACATTGTGGCAAAAGTGGATGCCTTTCGTGCCGAAGATGATATGTTCCTTTGCCAAAGTTTTGATACCATTGCCGCAACGAAAAGTAACGGCGCCATTGTTCACTATCACCCGAGCAAAAACACCAATAAAGTGTTGGAAAGAAACTCCGTATTACTATTAGATAGTGGCGGACATTATCAAAACGGTACAACAGATATTACTCGAACCATAGCTTTAGGCATACCCAAACAAAAAATTGTTGATGCCAACACCATTGTTTTGAAAGCGCACATTGCTCTTGCTTCGACCATCTTTCCCAAAGACACAACCGGTTTGGCACTTGATGCCATCTGCCGCAAAGAATTATGGAAGGAAAATATGGACTTCAAACACGGCACCGGACACGGCGTCGGCTTTGTTTTAAATGTCCACGAAGCCCCCCGTATTTCGCCTCAGGCTAAAAATTCGCATTTTTCCGCCAACATGGTCACTTCAATCGAACCCGGATATTATAAAGAAAATGACTTTGGTATCCGCATTGAAAATCTCTATTATACCAAAGAATGTGAAAATTCCGGTCTGTTAAAATTTGAAGTTTTGACTTTAGTTCCCCTTGATAAGCGCCTGATTAATAAATATCTCTTAAATGAAGATGAGATAAATTGGATTAATGAATATCACCGAAAAGTTTTGGAAACCATGAGCCCATATTTGGATAACAAACACAAAGAGTGGCTGGAGGATGCCTGTGCACCGCTCTGATAACAAGGAGAAACAAGATGAAAAAAGTGATAGCTTCGGCGATTGTTTTGAGTTTTGCCGCAACTCAGGCTTTTGCGCAAGAACCTGTTTATGAAGGCGGATATAATCCTAACCTCACCTTTGAACAATATGAAGAGCTTGAAAATCCACATCCGCAGCAATCGCAAATTTTTATCTTCACCAACGGCGAACCTTGCTATGGCTGTGAACAGACCATCAATTTGATAACCCAAATTTATAATCAGAATTATCAAAATCTCTATCAGTTGCAACAAATCAATTATCAAACCGATACCGAATATAATTATCAGCAGACATACAACTTGAGCCAACCTTTGGAAATTGTACTGGTTAAGAATCAATACGGTGAAAATTTAGGCTATCGCAAATTGGAAAATCTGCAATTTCAATATGACGATCCGGTCAGTTTTCAAGAAACCTTTATCACTGATGTAAATAGCTATTTAGGCGAAGAATAACAAGATTATTTTTTACGATAAGGTGTCAAACGAGGTAAAAATCTCGGCACATTGCGTTTATATTCGGCATAATCTTCACCATAACGCTTGAGTAATCCCTTCTCTTCGGAAAGCGGAAAATAAACGGCATTAATCGCAATAAATATAAGCGTATAAATCAACAATTCTTGCGATTGAAAAAACAATGCCTCAGCAAACAAAACACAAAACACACCTGAGAGCATGGGGTTTCGCACATAAGCATAAGGTCCGGTGACAATCAACTTATCAATCGGGTCCCATGGTGCAGGCGTTCCTTTGCCCACAGTAGCAAACAAGCGCATTGTCCAAACGAGAAGAAAAAAGCCCAAAGCCAATAAAAACAACATCAAGATAAATTTGAAAGAAAATGCCGGAGAAATGATGTCAAATCGGCAAAAATATAAAATCACCGCCGGAATGGTAACAAGCACGTTAAAAGGCAAAATCAAAATAGCTTGAAGCATGGTTGTTCTCCTTAATAGCGGTAGTATAAATTCCAAAGCTTAAAAATCAGTCAAAAAAAAGAGGATTTCATCACGAAATCCCCTTTTTGCTTATGGAAATATCACTTACATCACGGCTAGAGATATTTTTTCAATCATTCCTTCCGTGCTTGGCACCGCCAATTTGTCATGGATGAAACCACACAGATTGGAAGCACTAATCGTTGATTTTGGGATACCGAAAGTCGTCTCCACAAATCCGGCAACAGCGTCGGCAAATTCCGAAATCACCGGCTCAGGCGCACCGAGGTAGAGTTCATCTACAACCAAATAAGCGCCCTCCGTATCCTCCTTGCCATAGAATTCGATATATGAACAAGCATATACGTCATCCGGCTTGGTGATATTGACCTGAGGGTTAGACATTGCTACCATCGCATCACCCCATTGCGGGATACATCCGATGAAGTCGCCGAACAGATGAACCCACACGTAGCGCGCCGCCTTAGCGGTGAAGATAGCGCGTCCTTGCTCATCCACGGCGTGGAACTCGTAACGTGCAAAGAACTCTTCATTTTTTACACCCCAGCTACCGCCACCTGAGCAGTATTCAACTTGCCATACGTCATCTGCGGCATATTCGGCAGCTTCATACGCTCCGTTGGTGTGTGCCATGATAAACTCACCGGTGTCTGCCTTGCGGGCATAAACCGGTTTCAGAGCGTTTTTAATAGCAATAGAGGCGTTACCTTCCTTCGCCATCTTGGCATAAGCCAATGCCTTGAAGCTCACACCAACAACGAACTTACGATTTTTCTCATTATACAATTCTTTTGGCACAGAAACCTCTTCCTGTCCGTCAAAAGCAATATAACGCAAAGTTTCGTATGATCCGTCGCTTTCGGCAGTAATATACGGCAATCCATCGGCTTCCAGCTCTTCTCTCTCATATTTTGAAGCAAGATAGAACTTACGGCCTTGTTTATCATGCCACAAGATACCGGTCATCGGCACCATCTGACATATGATTTCGCCATTTTGATAAGCGATGACTGGATTTTCTGCTTTTTTGAGTGCCTTAGCCACCTTTTCAGGGTTAGAGGAATCAATCAACTTTGCCCAACGACCTGAACCGTCGGTAAAGAAAGATGATTTAACTTCCTTTCCACCTCTCACCACTACCGGCTTGCCGTTTTCATCAAAAGTTACAAAGCTCTCATACCCTCTGATACCACCTTTGACATTTACCAATGAATACTCAAATCCTGCACGGTCAAAAATTCTTTTTGTTTCCATATATAAAATGTTTTATGCCCCTTTTCAGAGCGGGTTAATAATATGTTAATTCTTAAGTTATCGGCAGAGAATATACCACATTTTTCACGCCTCTGCAAGAGAAATTTAGACAAAAATTTATTTTTTTCTCATAAGTTATGATTTTGAAGAAAATTGAGGTTAGACAATAACAAGTTTTCCGGCAAATGATGAACATCAAACCATTGCCATTTTTCGCATTTATCCGGCTCCATAACTTTGGGTTCACCTTGATATTCTTTGCAAAAGAAATGCAACGTGATATAATGCCTGCCGTTATCTTGATAAAAATCATTGGTCACGCCTTGCAAGACAACAGATTGAGACTTGAGTTCCAAACCGGTTTCTTCTCTCACTTCGCGCAAGGCCGCCTGTTCGTTGCTCTCGCCATATTCCAAATGTCCCCCGGGCGGACACCATGTTCCCTGCCCGTGTTTGCTTTTTCGCAACCCGAGAAGGACTTGATTTTTTTCATTAAAAATATAAACGCCGACCCCGACCCGAACAATATTTTCCATTTTCTAAATCTTTCTAGCTAATCTTTTATGGTGCTGATAACCAAGATACCACTCATAAATCAGCAAGACGATGCTTGATAAAATCAGCGGCAAAACATAGTAGATAATGCGATAAGCCAAGAGCGCGCCGAACAAGTTTGCCATTTGGTCTTCTCCGCCGGGGATGATGAACAAAAACAAACCTTCAAACACGCCCAAACCGCCCGGGACTTGGCTGAACACGCCCAAAACTTGGGCAATGATAAACACGCCGATAAACAAATCAAACGGAATATCAACAAAAGAAATGAGTACCGAATACAAAACTAAAGAAGCCAGTAAAATATCTACCGCACCGAGAATAGTTTGTTCCAGAGCCAATTTGAAGCTCGGCATATCAAACTCAACCTCTTTAATAATAAGCGGCTTTCTGTAAAACAAAGTTGCCCAAAAATAAACAGCCAAACCGATAATCGCCACAATTGTGGTGATAAGGGTTGTCATTTTGGAAGCCGAACCTTCACCGAAAGCATGGTCAGGAGTTAAAAAATAACCAATAATGATAAGCAAAAAGCAACCGAAAAGATAAGTAAAGCCGGAAAAAGTAACCATCCGTAAAATTTCTGTTCCACGAAAACGCCAACGCGTATAAAAACGATATCTGACCGTTCCTCCTGATACAATGGCATGTCCGGCATTATTACTGACTGAAAAACCGATAAATCCGACAAAAATCCATTTCCAAGCCGCAAGCTTTCTGCCGATATATTTTAATGCCAAATAATCATAAGAAGACAAAGCCACATAACCGAAAAATGAAGCAATACAAGCATAAGTTAAGTTTTCGGCAGGAATACTCAAAAGCGCATTTTTAATATCGGCAAGCGAATATTTAGAAAGCTGGTTATAAAGCATATAAGCGGCAAAGGCAAAGAAAAACAAGCCAAGCCAAGAAATCAATTTTTTTAAAAATCTTTTGCTTTTTCCGGACATTTTTCAAACTTCTCAACAATTATTGCAACAATTAAAATATAGATAACACAACTTATAAAATCAACAATAGTATTAAAGGAAATTTGTCCACAGAAAACGACAAGAAAAACTCACATACCTATTTTTTGATTTAGTTTCAACAAATCGATAATTGAAAAAATGCTGTAAAACTGACTGACAACCTCACGCATTTTACCATAACTGACGGAAGGCGTAAACAAAGCCGTTGTTTCAAACATATCTTTAGAGGTGGGAACGAGAATAAGGAGTTGATTATCAAAAAAGCTAAATTCAATTTTACTGCCGTGAAAAAGCTTTTTAACATTCAAAATACGTTCCATAAAAGCCGTTGTCAAAACATATCTGGCTTCCACCTGATTATTACTGAAAGTTTCAAAAAACTTTTCAAAACGGCTATCTTCCAAAACCACTTTTTCTAACTTTTCTTGTTTATTTTTAATTTTACATTGAGGACGATGCATCAAAAAATTAAAGATTCCCCAATCGGAACGCACCACCGTCTGCCCCGAAAAAGCTTTATTCATATCCAAAACAATAATAATGCCGTCGAACACAGTTTTTTCATAAGAACCTTTATTAGTACGCACAACTACCGTCAATCTTTCATCAGAAACTTGCATTTTCACGCCGTGATAAGTTCCGGAAAAGAAATCATCAGGATACTGATGATCATATTTTCCGATTAAGCCGGATTGCTTCAAAACAGCATCTTTGGTAGCTTTATTCATAGAATAGGTAAAATCACCGAAAAAAGCCAAAATTTTATCCATAACCAGACGTTTGGTCTTTTTTTTGTATTCGGAAAAAGGATGAGAAAGCGTCATCCAAATCACAATGAAATAAACGCAGGTCAGAAAAGCAAACAGTTCGGAATCTAAGATTTCCGAAGGCAAGAAACCGACAACAAACAAAAAAACAATAAAAGCGGTCAAAAAGAAAAAAATAATGCTCCATTTAAAAAGAAAGAACACGCAATCTCGGCGCACGGGTTCTAATATTTCAAACTTATCACCCAAATTTTGCCGATAATATTGCAAAAAATTTGCTTGCAGGTCAGCCAATTCTTTATTGATTTTGCGCATTCTAATCTCCTTTTAGGGGAGATTAGAACACAACTTGATAAATTTATTCTTAATTATTTTTTTGGAGCCAAGAAAAGCGCACGCATGGCATTTAAGATAGCAATCACGGCCACACCCACATCGGCAAATACTGCTGCCCAAATTGAGGCATATCCCAAAGCTCCCAAGCCCAAGATAATAAGTTTAACCCCAATGGCAAAGACTACGTTTTGTCGCGCGATTGCCACCGTACCTGAGGCAATTTTCATAGCCACGGCAATTTTTGAAGGCTCATCGGTCATAATTACCACATCGGCGGCTTCAATCGCCGCATCGGAACCAATGCCGCCCATGGCAATACCGACATCGGAGCGAGCCAACACCGGCGCATCATTAATACCATCACCCACATAAAGGAGTTGTCCGCCTTTCTCTTTATTGGCTAAAATCTCCTCAAGCTGATTGACTTTGTCCACCGGCAAAAGCTCGGCATAAACCTTATCAATCCGCAATTCTTCGGCAATTTTGAGAGCAATTTCTTTGCGGTCGCCGGTCAACATCACAGTACGAGCTACACCATTTTCTTTCAGGCTTTGCAAAGCATGTGCCGCATCTTCTTTAATCTCATCGGCAATCACCAAATGCCCCACATATTTGCCTTCTTCCGCCACAAAAATCACCGTTCCGACAGCTTTAACTTTCGGACATTTGATTTTGAGATTTTGCATTAGTCTGACATTACCAACGGCAATATCTTTGTTTTTCAGTTTTAAGGTCATACCTTGCCCGTGAATTTCTTGCAAATCGGCAACTTTGGTATCATCAATCTTTTTGCCATACGCTTCTTTGATAGAAAGCGCAATCGGGTGCGTGGAGAATGCCTCGGCATAAGCAGCTGTTTCCAAAATTTTTTCCGGATGTCCGTTATTAGAGTGAATATCCATCACCTTAAAGTTGCCTTTGGTCAGCGTTCCGGTCTTGTCAAAAACTATCGTTTCAGCATGAGCCAGAGCCTCGAGATAGTTACTACCCTTGATTAAAATACCGGCTTTTGAGGCTGCACCTAAGCCGCCGAAAAAACTAAGCGGTACGGAAATCACCAACGCACAGGGGCAAGAAATAACCAAGAACGTAATCGCACGGTAAAGCCACTCGGAAAAAGTTTCGGAAGTAAATAAGATTGGCGGAAGTAAAGCCAGCAAAACGGCAATAATCACCACGGTCGGCGTATAATAACGAGCAAAACGAGTAATAAAGTTTTCCAAATTGGCTTTTTTCGAGGACGCATTTTCCACCAAATCCAAAATTTTGGCTATCGTGGAATTGGCAAATTCTTTACTGACTTTCACGGTCAAAACGCCGGTCTGGTTAATGCAGCCGCTCACCACCTCATCGCCTTTTTCCACATCTTTGGGTAAAGATTCACCGGTCAAAGCCGCCGTGTCTAAAGAAGAAAAACCTTGCAAGATTTCACCGTCCAGCGGAACGCGCTCTCCGGGGCGAATAACAATCAAATCACCGACTTTCACTTCTTCCGGAGAAACTTTGACAATCTCCTCGCCTTTTTGCAAATTAGCATAATCGGGACGAATATCCATCAACTCGGCAATCGATTTGCGCGATTGATTAACCGCATAACTCTGGAAAAATTCTCCCACTTGATAGAACAACATCACCGCCGCCGCCTCGGCAAAATCTTGCAAAGCAAAGGCCCCGATTGTTGCCAAAGACATCAAGAAATTTTCATCAAAAACCTGCCCACGCCAAATGTTTTCTCCTGCTTTTTTCAAAACCGGCAAGCCCACGATTAAAAAGCTTATGACAAAAACACTTTTTTCATAAATATCAGGTAGAGGAGCCAACATCCCAACCATAAAAAAGATGAGTGCAACCAAAATAAGTTTAAGATTTCTCTTGAGCTTTTTTGTCATAAGTCTTTCTCCTATCAGAAAATGATTTCACAGTCAGGTTCAATTTTGTTTTTGACTTTTTCCACTTCCTTCAGCACGGCATCAACTTTTTCATCTTCCATTTCAAGCACCAATTTTTGTGCCATAAAGTTAACGGATGCTTTAATCACACCCTCAATTTCATTAAAAGCGGATTCGAGTTTGGCGGCACAATGCGCGCAATCCAAATTCTCTAATTTATAAGTCTTTAACATGGCTCTCTCCATTAAACGATTAAATATATGTTTAATTGTACCATAAAAAACAATCTTGTCAAGAACAATTAAACAATCATTTAATTGTTTATCGGACACTGAATATCAAAAATATCATCAATGGAGCGGTGTAAGAGTTGCGCTTGCGCCTCTTCGGAGAGTTTGTAATACATTTCCTTGCCCTCGCGGCGGCTGGATAAGAGTCCAGCTTGTTTGAGCAAACGCAGGTGGTGAGAAACTGCCGGCGCACTCATGTTGACGGCACAGGCAATATCATTGACACATTCTTCGCAATGGCACAAAAGCCACATAATTTTAAGGCGTGTCGGATCGCTGATGAGTTGGAAAAGTGCCGAAACTTTTTCAAAATCTTTATTTTCGGGCATTTTTTCAATCATCTTTTCGGCATTTTGACTATGATTATGCAAATTCAATTTTTTCTCCTTGATTGAATTTATAACGTTAAGAGTCTTAACAAAACGTCAATAACATAAGCAATTCTACCGTCAGGTAATGGTAAAGGCAGCAAAGACGTTTGCAAAAAGAACTTTTTTCCCGAAGTATAATTTTTGATACGCATGCCGTGCATATTCTTGTCAACATCTATTCCGTTTTGCGGCGGAACATAATTAAAGAAAAGCAATAAATCTTCCCCATCCAATTCAGCGGTAACTTTTTTAACCGCCCCCAAATGAAGAATATAATTCTTTCCGCCTTTATCAAAAATCGTATCAAAGCCGTCATACGGGCGATATAAATATACATCATCACCGTTACCGCCATAAAGAACATCATCTCCGGTCAGAGGAAAGAAGATATTATCATCAG
This sequence comes from uncultured Pseudomonadota bacterium, assembly GCA_949295915.1. Taxonomy (GTDB): domain Bacteria; phylum Pseudomonadota; class Alphaproteobacteria; order RF32; family CAG-239; genus CAJLXD01. Next base: position 26,750 of record CASFNB010000018.1, read on the forward strand.
AGTTTTTTCCATGCAACATATCATTGTGAGCCGTTCCCTCATAAACCATGGTTTCAATATTTTTCAAATCTATATCATCAATGATATGCCCGATAGATTTTATTCTATCAACCGGATAAAACTTAACAAAAGGATTTTGAGGCATAGCCCAATTTCTATAAAAACTCCAAAGCATCATTTTTGTTTCGAAAGCACCGTTTTGCAGATAAAAAACTTCAATAATTTTCTTAAAAGTACCAATGTTTTCAAAATCAGCTTTCCATTTTTTTGTTTTGGAATTTGAACTAATACTAAGATTTTCATAGAGCGGACGCAAAAAACTATCTTCATCCAAAACATTTTGTAAATGGAAATAAAAATCATCATAAGCTTTCCAAATATAAGGAGAAGCTTCTCTGGTCGGATTAGGAGAAATTTCATCCCCGCTGATAGTTCCTTGGTAAGGTTGATTTAACATAACCTCCAAAGCGGCAAGCTTACGAGCATCTCCGATATAATTCCAACCTTGCTCGGAAGTTCTGCTCTGCAACGGCACATCTGCAACATTTGCCCAAGCATATATAATCTGATTAAGCAAATTCAAACGCTTTACGGCATTTTTCTCATGCAGATAAGAACGCACTAAGAAAGCCAAATTTCCGGATTTGTCTTGATCAACGGCATCACGAAGAGGAGGAAGTTTCCCTACCCCTGCTACATCGGGAATATCCCTAACGGCAGGACTATAATTTCCGGTCGACTTTCGCAAAACCATCGGATTATTTTGCAGCCATACTTCATAAATTTGAGATGCCGTTCCGTCCGTAAATTCAACATTAATATAATCTCCGATAATATTATCGGAAATATCTTTCTTTTGATGAGGATGAACGATTATATCAATTTTTTTAATATTCTTCAAATTTTCTTTTTTTATGCCGTCATGTCTGCTAAAATTCCAAAAAGACAATTTTGATAATGAATTTTTTTTGCTCGACAGATTCCGCAAAATATCAAAAGAACTCTGTTGCTCCTTCAAGGGTAATTCGGCAAAATAAGTTCCGATAACAGGCGCTCCGTTTTTTAAAGTATCGGATGTTTCGTTCCAAGCCAAAATCACGTCATCTTTACCCAAAAGAGGCATTTGTTCGGCAATATCATCCTGATCAAAATCAAAAAATTGTCTGCGAAAGCACTTCTGAACCGAAGACAAACCACAAAAAGAAACCCCGTCACCCCTAACATCCAAAACCAACACTTTTGTAAACTCATCTTCCAACACTTCTTTGCCATTAGACATTTCAATAAAGTGCCGACGCGGCAGTTGCGCTATTTTTTGTGATTGTTGAGAAATAAACTGCTGTTCATCAGGAGATAATCGACGCAACGGAGCTCCTATTTTTTCTTGATTTTGAAAACAAGAAAAATACAAGTCATAAAGAATGTAGCCTCCGACAATCACAATTACAGGAGCAATAATTTTGAATAACAAAAACAAAAACTTTTTCATGAAAATGCCTCCGTAAAAAGATTGTAGGATTAAGGCAGTTTTACCACCGTTTTTTCATTTTGAGAAGAAAGAATTGATATTTTTCCGTCCTCAAAAACCAAAGCGGCACATTCATCAATGCCAAAACCGCTTAAATTTTTCTGTTTAAGTAAAGAGATAATATCTTGTTTTAAAGATGATGACAAAATATCAAAATGCGGCATTGCAAAACCGGAAAGGATACCCAAACCTTTCAAAAAATTCAGCGGCAGATTCTCCGCTTCCATATAATCGGTATTAGCATAATATTCAAACCAACAAACCGCACCGGCACTTAATCCGGCAAGAATGGTTCCTTTTTCATAAGCTTTCTTGAGATAAATATCCAAATGATGTTTGCGCCAGATTTCAATCATCAAACGCGTATCCCCGCCTCCCACATAAATAATATCGGCGTTTTCTATTTTAGTACGAATTTCTTCATCTGAATATGTTTGAGAGATGAGTTGCAAATCATCGACCAGACAACCGAGTTTATCACCGTAATATTGATAAAAGAGTTGAATATATGAGGGATTATCTTGAGAAGCAGTTGGCAAAAATAACACTTTGGGCTGAGGTCTGTTAGCCATCTGCACGAGAGCCATATCAATTACCATGGTCTGGATTGGAAAAGTTTTGAAAGTTCCATCGCTCATAAGTTTGGTTCTACCAATTTCTCCCCCGCCGATAGCTATGATTTTTCCCATATTTACCTCCATTAAAACAAAAATGAGCATAATCAAAAAAAATATTATTGACAAAGAAAAAATGATAAGTTATAAACTCTTTCGTTGATGCCGACATAGCTCAGTTGGTAGAGCTACTGATTTGTAATCAGTGGGTCCGCGGTTCGAGTCCGTGTGTCGGCACCATCATAAAAAAAGGCCTCCCTTGCGGAGGCTTTTTTTGTGATGATAACGCATATAGAGTTCTCGAACCGCGGAGAAAGCGGTTTGACTAGGAGGAGAGGCAGACGGAAGTATGCCGGTGAGGGCATAGCCCGAGCGACGACGAAGCGGCGGAGCTTTAGCGACGTCAATCCTGTGTCGGCACCAGTTTCCAAGCCCTTGAATTTCAAGGGCTTTTTCTTTTATTTAGCCTATTAAATTCAACTCAAAAATAGCGTTTTTATCCCCTTTTTATGG
>CASFNB010000019.1 GCA_949295915.1 uncultured Pseudomonadota bacterium
ATTTCGGGATCTCATAAGATGCTGAAACAAGTTCAGCATGACTGTGTGGGGTATCGGAATGACAAAAAATGTGATGCTGAAACAAGTTCAGCATGACTGCGTGGGGTATCGGAATGACAAAAAAAGAATGTGATGCTGAAACAAGTTCAGCATGACTGTGAAGAAAAAAAACGAAAGGAGAAAGAATATGAATACAATACTTAAAAGAATTTTGGGGGCAAGTCTCGCGCTCGCGGCTTTCTCCTTTATCACACCGTCGCATGTACAAGCTCAGACCTGCGTTACCCCACCAACTTGCGACAGTTTGGGCTTTACCAAAACCACTGAAGACTGTGTGGGAAAAACCATCCTCAAATGCCCGTTTGACCTGACCAAAGTCTATTGCCCCGGAGCAGACGAGCAAGGAGATTCGCCGTTTGTCAGCACTTGGGAAGTAGGCTCTTCGGTAATGTATAACGGCAAAGAAATCGGTATCATATTTCAAGACAACGGTGCCTCCGTCAGTATTTTTTCTAAAAACTCTTCTACATACTATTGTAACACAGCTAAAGCACAATGCGATGCAGTAACAACCTATGACAATATATGGCATTTACCTCAAGATATTGTCAAAGCAAAAGCATTAGCAAATTTTTTAAGAATTCCTATAATGTATGAAGGAGGAACTTGTGATTCCAGTAAAGTATTCTATTGTAATCCTAATGGAGCTTGCGACATGACATATGGCATGAAAATCTGGAACTATGCATGTATCGCCGAAATACCTGCACCGGTTAATCGATAATAATCAATATCAACACGCCTAACCTAAAGCACCGATTTGCTTCAAACTTCAAATCGGTGCTTTAGATTTTTTTTAATTGTCAAAAATTTTCTGCTTAAACCTCAAAACGCCTCAAAACACATCACCTTCCGCTTTCCACATACCGTTTTCATACACCAAATGAAAAGCGGCACAATTTTGCAATTTGTCAAAATCATAATTCAGATAATTAAGCATAGCTCCCATTGTTCCACCGTGAATAGCAACTCCGGCGACATTAAAATCTTTAGAAGTTAGTTTAACTAACTCATTTAACACTCTGTCAAGAGCTTCTTTCTTGCTTTCTCCGCCTTCAAATTTGATGTTGAAATAATTTGGATTATTCCAGTTATTAACAATTTCCGGCACCTCTTTTTGCAAATCGGCAATCAACTTTCCTTCGGCAACACCATAAAAACATTCGCGCAAATCATCTCTCACCTCGACCGGAATATTCAAAACCTGAGCCACCACTTCCGCCGTATGCTTCGCCCTCTTCAACGGACTTGAATATATTTTTTCCAAACCTTTGTCTTTGAGCTTTTCAATCAGGTCTTGAGCTTGCTTTACGCCGTTTTCATTCAAATCATAATCCATACCGGAACCCTGCCAGCGCTTTTGTTTGTTAAGCTCTGTTTCACCGTGACGAAAAACATAAAAATCTTTACGCATTCTTTTTTCTCTTTTCTTTCAAATCGGCATCTTTCACATCAGCCCAAGTGATTGTTGTTTGTTTAACGCCCTTCTCCCATACAAACCAAGCAAACTCCATGGCCGGCGAGCCAAAACCCAAAAAATCTACCTTATTCGGAATAACAATCACTTTTGCCGGCGGAAACTCAGCATAAAGCTTGGCGCGTTTTTTACCTGTCAGATAACGAATGGGTAAAAGCAACGCCAAACATTTTTCAGAGAGCTTCAAGCCTTGCTCAATAAATTCGTATGCCAAATGAAACGGTGGATTGGTAATGATATTGGGTGCTGTTTTGTTTGAATTCAAAAAATCCACCCCGCCTTGACCATAACCTCTATCAACCAAATCAGAACTTTCCACGTCGGTATAATATTCCAAGAGCACTTCGGACAAACGCCCGTCACCGCAAGCCGGTTCCCAAATTTTTCCTTCAAATTGAAAATTATTCAAAAGAGCCTCGGTCACATAACGAGGTGTCGGATAAAAATCTTCTTTTTGTCGCAAATCTTCTACCTTACGACCAAGGAGCTTATATTGTTCATTCACAATCATGAGAAACACTCAAAAAAAAAATGGAGCAGGCAACGGGAATCGAACCCGCATTTCAAGCTTGGGAAGCTTGCATTCTAACCATTGAATTATGCCTGCAAAACATGATGAATAATATTATAATTAAGATAAGATTCAAGTATAAAAAAAAGAGCTCTGCACAAAATTAGTACAAAGCTCTTTTGATTGCAAAAATTAACGTAAAATCATATCATTGCGCAGATATGATATTGCTCGCAGATAGACACTGATTTCCCTGAGAAGAAAAACAAAAATCCCCAACATCAAAAACAATGCCAAAGGATAAGCCGTTTCAAACCAATATAATCCTCCGCATCCCCAAATAACAAGAAGCAACATCAAGGTTTTTTTACCGTAATGCATATGACATAAACGAACCAAGCGTGTAAGTTTTTTCTTCTGTTTATGTAAAGCTTCACTAATAATGGGTTTATACTTTTTGCATTCCCCCCAATTATCCACCATCCACTGCTGAACGTCTTGATTATCAAGATATAAAATTGCAGCTTGAGCCATCAACGATTCATCAATAAGCTTAGCTTCGCAATAAACCGTAGGATGAGGCAAATAGCCGGAAAGTAAAACATCTTCCAAAAAATTCAAAAATATATCCACATCCAATGCTTCGGGATAATAAGCGGCAATTTTTTCAAATTTGGCAAATACGGATTTCTGTTCGACAACCATATGTTCAAAATCATTAGGATAATAACGTTTCAAAACATCCAATAAATTAGTCAAATCCCAAACAAATTTAACGATAGTGTCTTCACAAAGCCCGCCTCTGCCCTCAACGGATGCACGTTCACTCAACTCAAGTACGTACTCAAAATTCTGATACATCATAATTTCAATATTTTTAGAGAATAATTATATAAACATGGACAAATAGATATCACGGAGCAAAAAATTTGTCCAGAAAATTATGTATCTTCAATAAAAAAATACGCTGATTAAATTACATTTTTTGATAGATTTTTGAAAACTTCCGTGCTATAAGACGCGCATATAGAAAGATTCTATAAGAAATTAAACCCGAAGCCGGCAGATAAGGCATAAAATCGTCTCACCTCCGGCTTTATTTGTGATAACTTAAAACTAAGGATAAAATATGTCTGACGTTAAGATGAAAATGATGGATGGTAACGAAGCTGCCGCTTCCGTTGCCCACCGCATGAATGAAGTCTGCGTTATTTACCCGATTACCCCGTCTTCTCCGATGGGAGAATGGGCAGATGCGTGGTCTGCAGCTAAACAAAAGAATATTTGGGGCGTTATTCCTGAAGTTCAGGAAATGCAATCCGAAGCCGGTGCCGCCGGTGCTTGCCACGGCTCTATTCAAGCCGGTGCTTTAACAACAACATTTACCGCTTCTCAAGGTTTGTTGTTGATGATTCCGAACATGTACAAAATTGCCGGCGAGCTTTCTCCGTTCGTAATGCACGTAGCCGCTCGTTCTTTGGCTTATCATGCTTTGTCAATCTTTGGCGACCACTCTGACGTAATGTCTTGCCGCCAAACCGGTTTTGCCATGCTTTGCTCTAACTCCGTTCAAGAAGCTCATGACTTTGCCGCCATTGCGCAAACATCTACCTTACGCTCTCGCGTTCCGTTCATGCACTTCTTTGATGGTTTCCGCACCTCTCACGAAATCAAAAAAATCAAACTTCTTTCCGATGATGATTTGAGAGCCATGCTTGAAGGTGTTGACTATTCTTTCAATGCCAAACACGCTCTTCGTCCGGAAGCTCCGGTCATTCGCGGTACGGCTCAAAACCCTGACGTATTTTTCCAAGGTCGTGAAGCCTCGAACCCCTACTACCACAAAGTTGAAGGCATTGTTCAAGAAGAAATGGACAAATTTGCTAAGATTTCCGGTCGTCAATATCACGTAGTTGACTATGTTGGCGCTCAAGATGCCGAACAAGTTATCGTCATTATGGGTTCCGGTGCAGAAACAGCTGAAGAAGCCATTAACTACCTCAATGCTCAAGGTGCTAAACTCGGTGTACTGAAAGTTCATTTGTATCGTCCGTTCCCGGAAAAATCTTTCTTAAAAGCTCTGCCCAAAACCGTTAAGACTATTTCTGTTTTGGATAGAACCAAAGAATCAGGCTCAATCGGTGAACCGTTGTATTTGGATGTTGTTGCCACTATCACTCAAGCTTTTGCTCGCGGTGAGTTGGCTTCTATGCCGAGAATCGTCGGCGGTCGTTACGGTTTGTCGTCAAAAGAATTTACCCCCGGAATGGTTAAAGCCGTATTTGATAACGGCGCTGCCGCTAAACCGATTAACGGTTTCTCCGTCGGTATCACCGATGATGTGAACAAAACATCTTTGCCGTTTGATGATTCTATCGATACCGAACCCAAAGACGTTGTTCGCGCCGTATTCTTCGGCTTGGGTGCTGACGGTACCGTCGGTGCAAACAAAAACTCTATTAAAATCATTGCTGAAGACGCCGGTAAATATGGTCAAGGTTACTTTGTTTACGACTCTCGTAAATCCGGTTCTATGACCACTTCTCACTTGCGTTTTTCTGACAACCCGATTAAATCGGCTTACCTCATCAACAAGGCAGACTTTGTTGCTTGCCACCAATTCCCGTTCATGAGAAAAGTTGATATTTTGAAAATTGCCAAACCCGGTGCCACCTTCTTATTAAACGCTCCTTACAGCGAAAAAGAAGTTTGGGATCATTTACCGATTGAAGTTCAAGAAGAAATCATCAACAAGAAATTGAACTTCTACACCATCAACGCCGTTGACGTTGCTCGTGAAACCGGTATGGGTCAACGCATTAACACTATCATGCAAGCATGCTTCTTCGCAATTTCTAACATTTTGCCGAAAGATGAAGCTATTGCTCAAATTAAAAACGCCATCAAGAAAACTTACAGCAAGAAAGGTGATGCCATTGTTCAAAAGAACTTTGCCGCCGTTGATGCTACCTTGGCTCACTTGCATAAAGTTGAATATCCGTCAAGCGTTACTTCCAAAGTTCATCGTTTGGCACCTGTTCCGGCTGATGCGCCTGAATTTGTCAAGAAAGTAACCGCCGAAATCATTGCCGACCGCGGTAATGAATTGCCGGTTTCTGCTTTTGAAGAAGTTGTTGACGGAACTTGGCCGACAGGAACAACTCAATACGAAAAACGTTGTATCGCTACCGAAATTCCGGTTTGGGATCCGGATACTTGTATCCAATGCGGTAAATGCTCTTTGGTATGCCCGCACGGCGTTATCCGTATGAAGGTTGCAACCGAAGAAGAATTGAAGAATGCGCCGAAAGGCTTTAAGTCTGCCGCTTACAAAGGAAAAGAATTTGCCGGCAAACAATTCATCTGGCAAATGTCTCCTGAAGACTGCACCGGTTGCGGTATCTGCGTCAGCGCTTGCCCGGCTAAGAACAAAGCTGATCCTTCTAAGAAAGCTATCAATATGGATCATATTGAATCTCACTTGGATGAGCAAAAAGCTTGCTGGAACTTCTTTACGACTTTGCCTTATGTAAAACGTACCGAAGTTGCCAAGAACTTGCCGAAGACCACTCAGTTGATTCAACCTTTGTTTGAATTCTCCGGTGCTTGCGCAGGTTGCGGCGAAACCCCGTATGTTAAATTGTTGACCCAATTGTTTGGTGACCGCATGGTAGTTGCCAACGCAACCGGTTGTTCTTCAATTTACTCCGGTAACTTGCCGACAACTCCGTACGCCAAAGATGAAAAAGGTCATGGTCCGGCTTGGGCAAACTCTTTGTTTGAAGACAATGCCGAATTTGGTTTGGGCATGAGATTTTCTATCGACCAACAAACCTCTTTTGCCAAATCTTTGCTTGAAGGTTTGAAAGACAAAGTTGGTTCTGATTTGGTTGAAAAAATCTTGAACAACCCGCAATCAACCGATGTTGAAATTGATGCTCAACGCGACAATGTTAAAGAATTGCGCGCTAAATTAGCCGGAATTAACACCGATGAAGCCAAACACTTGGATAAGTTGGCAGACTACCTCATTAAGAAATCCGTATGGATTTTGGGTGGTGACGGCTGGGCTTATGATATTGGCTTCGGCGGTTTGGATCACGCGATTGCCTCCGGCAAAAACATCAACATCTTGGTAATGGATACAGGTGTATATTCCAACACCGGTGGTCAACAATCTAAAGCTACCCCGATGGGTGCTTCTGCTAAGTTTGCCACAGCCGGTAAGTCTTTACCGAAGAAAGATTTGGGCATGATTGCCATGTCTTATGGTAATGTTTATGTTGCTCAAGTTGCCTTCGGTGCCAATGATGCACAAGTCATCAAAGCCATGAACGAAGCAGAGGCTTATGATGGTCCGTCAATCATCATCGCATACTCTCACTGTATTGCCCAAGGTTTCAACCTTGCTGATGGTTTGAGCCACCAAAAAGACGCTGTTGAAACAGGTTCTTGGCCGCTGTATCGTTACAATCCGGAAAACATTGCTCAAGGTAAAGCTCCGTTGATGCTTGACTCTAAAGCTCCGTCTAAACCTTTGTCTGACTATATGGCAAACGAAACACGTTTCCAAATCGTCAATAAAGCAAATCCGGAACGCTACGAACACTTGCTCAACAAAGCTCAAGAAAACGTCAATGAAAAACGTTCTCTCTTAGAGCACATGTCTGAATTCAAAGTTGAAGCCGGTGAATAATCAGCTTTAGCTTAGATTAAGTACAAAAAAAACACTCTGCCTAATCTGTCAGAGTGTTTTTTTATTTAAATACAACAAAAAATATGCTATTCTTCTAATATTAGGAGAAAGATAATGACCGATAATCACATAGATGATAGTGACATAGAAAGTAAAAAGGCTACGTTTATCAGCGAAAAAAATGATAAACAATATTTTGATAATGACCGATTTATGAGCGATGCCAAAAAGTTGCAAGAAAGTAACGGAGATTTATCTCAACTAAATGTTACTGATTATGTAAAAGACAAAGAAAAATCAATAATCAGCGACGGAAACGCTGGAGGACTACGTTACAATATTGGTTTCTATGATAATCAATTTGTAGCAACAGGCCCAAACGGCCAAGAAATTACTGGCAAAAATCCTGATGAACTTAACAAAAAATTAGCACAAGAATATATAAAAGATGCAGAAAAAAAAGGAAAATTTCCATACGCAAAATTACGAACTTTTAAGGACGACAAAGAATTTATGGAAAGTTTTGCGCGTAATTTTATTATGGCAGGAGTTAGAGTTGCAGGAGATCTGCCCGAAGATCCCAAATTTTGGCAAAATTTGAAACAAGAATATATGCAAAAAGACGGCAACTCGGAAGAAATGTGGAATAAATTGACCAAATATGTACCGGATAAAAGCATGGGAAGAGAGAGAAAACCCGAACAAAATATGGGAAAATTTGTTCATAATTTAAGGAACGGAATCAACACTAATCTAACACCGCCGCAACAAACGCCGCAAATACAAAAGACACAAGTAAATCAAGCGCAAATGCAGAAATGGATGGCAAACAGCCAATCAATGTAACAAAAAAACACTCTGACAAGTCAGTCAGAGTGTTTTTTTGGCATCACCTGTCAACCCTGTATAAAGTTGTTTGTTCCAGTAAGAGCACTGATAAACACACTTTTCGCAATAAATTCTTGTTGAACAATCTTTAAGAATTTATCAACGAGGTCCGGCTGAAATATATTACCAACATTAGGCCAGCCCTCACCGACTTTTTCACCTTCGAGATTATAGCCGGTAATTTCAATTCGACGCTGATTTCTCAGTTCATAAATTTCTTGTTCGGAAAAATCGAGATCCTGCATCATATTCGGATACATATAGAAGCAGTATCCTTTTGCCACCAAATCATGAATATCGTCATAATTGGGCGCGGAAGCCATTTTTTTAGGACTAAGCGGCAAGCGTTCAACTTCCCAAGACTGCATGTTCATGGAATGCCAAGCGGAAGCAAGCAAAATGTCAATTTTATATCCATCATACAATTCAGATACGAACAGACTTTCAGGCTGAGGCGTTGCCGGTGTTTCAAAGAACAACAACTCATAATCTGACAGAGCAAGTCCCAGCTCTTGAGCAGCACGCAAGGAATAGCCGGCAGTCGTTACCACGGCGATGCGAGGACGAGCTAATCTAGCTAAGCTTTCGCTTCCGTGAACAAGTTTAACAATCTCGGAAATGTTTTCCTTAGTCGAATGACTATTTGAAATATGATGATTTTTCAAGATAACCTCGGAAGGGAATCCCAATCTTATCATCATTTCTTCATAGCATTCATTCTCGGGTTTAAGAGCTGACTGCCCTTTGTTCGGAGCACCTCCGACTGTCAAAAATTCTGGATAATGCTTAAACTTTTCTTTGAAGTAGTGCATGATTAATGCCGCATACTTCACCGGACGCGGATTTCCGCCAAAAAGAAGTAAGGCATCAAATTCCGGAATATAATCCAGATTAAAGCTTCTCAACGGCTCAGGCCGCCCGCTCAGAGAATTAAAAGCCAACACTTCTCCATTTAATTGGCGATAAGTACACCAATTTTCAATCTGTGCCAATAAAAGCACGTCTTTTTCAGTCAATTTCATAATAAAAACAATTATAGATTAAACAAATAATTTAATATTGCAGAAAATAATACATTTTTTTTCAAAAAAGTAAAGACAAAATTTGACAGATATAAAAAAAATATGCTATACTATAAATGTATGCACAGGTCGCATAAAAAAACAAATGTTTCTGGACAAAGCAAACAAACGGCATACACTGAAAATATAATAGAATATAATAGAATCGAAAAAAAGATTAAGGAGAAAAACCATGGAAGATCAGAAAGAAAATTCAACATTTCAAATTGATGAAAAATTAGCCAAAGCAATTGTCAAGAAACATTTTTATTTTTCGGAACATAATCAAGAAAGTGAATTTGATAAACTTCCCGGACATTATCAGCGAGCCATTGAAAGAGAAGCTGCATTTCAAGTAAAGACCTTAGCTCAAACCGAAGATTTTGCCGATATTTTGAATAAAGACAACATGGAGGAAGCTCAAAACCTTCACAATGCCCTTTGTGAATATTATGCCCACAAAGGCAACATGGATGAAAAATTACATCCCAATCACCCGCAAAACTTGTTTAGTGTTTTACGCAATCGTGATGCCGAAACAATAACCCAAAACTCATTTGAGACTATTATTAAAAGCAGTGACGCAAACATTGATACCAATTTGGTTGAAAATAAAGATATGGACGATATGAGAGATAAGACCACACGTCGCGCCAAAAAATTCAATGAGCGCATTGCTGAACGCAAAGCTAAAGGAATGGAACATAACGCAGCTGCCACACTTAAAAATATTTATGACCATATAAGCGCTCGTACACGTGGCTAATAAAAATTTATCTGCCAAACAAAAAAAAGAGAAAACGAGATTTTTCTCTTTTTTTTATACTTGATTTTTTTGCAAAAATGAAACATAACATAATCAATTAAGTATTTATTAATTTTTAATTATTTTAGCTATGGAAGCATTGAAAGTATTTACTAAACGTTCATCGGCATTAGATTTTTTCAAAAAACATTACTGTCGAAAAACAAGAAATTATCTGACAAGCTTAGTTCAACTTATTATAACGCCGCAACAAGAGCTTGGATGGGTAGCCAAAAATTTTGGCTCGGGGAAAATGTTTTTCAGTTCTCGAAGAGATCAAGAAATTGAGGTCGAAAATTTAGGTAGTTGCCAAGTTATTCAGCCTGAGTCCGTCTTTCTCTATAAAGGAAAAATCTTTTGGTACAAGTTCAATAAAGTAACAAAAGATTACAGTATTATTTTTGTAAAAATCATACATTCGATAACCTTTGCTGAACAATTATATCCAAACGAAACATTTAAATTTTGTTTGGTAAAGAATAAGCAGAATAATATCATCAACTGTGCGTGGGTATCCGACAACAGACAAATTCCGATTTTTCAAGATGAACCGGAATATAATCAGCAAAAAGTATTGTTGGAACCATTATCCCTTGGTGATGAATTTTATTTTTTAGGAAAGAGATGGTATTCCTGCACGGAAAAAGGCAAGTGTATTTTAGCCGAACTTCCTCTTCACTAAAAACCAAAAAAGAGAATTTCTAAAAAAGAAATTCTCTTTTTTTATCTCTATTTCAATTTATCGGGATTAAGCCCTTGCAATTCTTTAGGTAAGAAAATTCCGTTTTTTCTGATGAGTTTATCGTCGAACCAAATTTCTCCGCCGCCTTTTTCGGCTGTTTGAATAAGCACCAAATCCCAGTGAATGGCTGAACGATTACCATTGAACGTTTCATCGCTGTAAGAATTGCCGATAGCCATATGAAGCGAACCGGATATTTTTTCATCAAACAAAATATCGAGCATCGGCTTAGTGATATATGGATTAAGACCAAGTGCAAATTCTCCCATATAACGACTTCCGGCATCCAAATTAAGAAGTTTTTGAAACTTATCATTATTGGCCATTGATGTACCTTTAACAATTTTTCCGTCCTTAAATTCCAAGCGGATATTAGAGAAATATTCTCCCTCATAAACCGTATCGGTATTAAACTGAATAACTCCGTTGATTGAATCTTTAACCGGTGCGGTATAAACCTCACCATCCGGTAAATTCATTTCTCCGGCACAGGCTACGGCTTTCAAATTTTTAATAGAAAACTCGAGATGAGTATCCGGCGCAATAATTTTAACTTTATCGGTCTTATCCATCAGTTTTTTCAAAGGCAACATGGCTTTTGCCATTTTAGCATAGTCCACCAGACAAGCATTGAAATAAAAATCTTCAAAAGACTTGGTTGACATACGAGAAAGAGCCGACATCGTATTGTTGGGATAACGCATGACCACCCAACGTGTTTTTGGAATCCGCACCTCAAAATGCACCGGTGTATAAAACTCGTGCTGATAAAGCGCCATTTGTTTTTCGGAAACGTCAGAAAGCAAAAACATATCATCATAGCCTCTGATACCGACATAAGCATCACACTGTTTCATAATTTCGGCGTGCATTTTGCCAAATTCTTGCATTTGTTCTTTAGAAGCCTTTTCAATAAAGCTTTTAATAAACGCATTATCATTAAAATACCAAAAAGGCACACCGCCGGCTTTCGTTACTTGTTTTATCACTTCATTAAACAAGGTTTTGACCGATTCGCTAAAACCTTCGACAAACACTTTTTCACCTTTTTTGACCTTAACAGACTTTTTGACAATCTGTTCCGCCATTTTGATTAATCTATCATCAACTTGCATTTTTCCCCCATAGTTTGTTTTATAACATATTCAATCATTTCATCTTCGGTTGAAAGATTGGGAAGGATTACATCGCCCCAAACATTTTCCCCGATAATTCCGATTCGTGGTTGTTCGTCTTTACAAATTGCCCAAAACTTAAACAATGCAATTAAAAGAAAAGCGGCATTTTTTTGTGCGGCACAAAAACATTGCGGAAATTTGCTATCCAACCACTGCACCACAATTTGTTTTTTGAGATAGTCTTCCTGTACATTAAGCCCGAGATATCCCAGCCGTTTAATATCGGCATAAGCTTCTTTTTCATCCATACGCAACAAATCACGCATATAGCGAAGCGCATTAGTCAACGCGGCAAATGGTTTATATTCACTCAAAGCTTTTTGACTATCTCCAACCACAAATACAACCGTCTCAACATCCGTAGCTTCGGCATAAGCTTCCACACAAAAAGCCAAAGCCAAAAAATACATCAAATCACCCTGAGACATTTGAATTTTAAGCACGCGCTCAAGAGGATATACATCAAACAGACTCCAAGCATAGCCTCTCATTTTTTGCCACGAAGACAAAAAAGAATCTTCCACCTTGAGCAATAGACAAGGTTGTTCTAAAAAAGTTGCATCTTTATTTTCATCAAACACAATTTCGAGCATTAAAAACTCCCTCTGAATAATAATAATCTTAAAAAAGATAAAAAAACGTATATTTTTAGCAAAAGATTGACAAAGACAAATATTGAATGCTACAAAAGAACAACATTTTATTTTTTTAAGAAGCAAAAAGATGAGCAATATTTTTGAATATAATAAAGAAAATATAAAGAGAGCTGCCGAAACCATAAAAAACGGCGGCTTAGTGGCTTTTCCGACCGATACGGTTTATGGTTTGGGCGCAGATGTTTATAACACCAAAGCCGTTGCCGACATTTTTGAAGTAAAGCAACGCCCGACTTTTGATCCGCTGATTTCGCATATTGCAGATATTGATTTCTTGCCCGAATATGCCGAAACGGATAGCCGCGTGATGGATTTGGCTCGCCGGTTTTGGCCCGGACCGCTAACTTTTGTTTTGAAGAGAAAAGATAAAAATCATGCCCTTGATTTGGTTTGCTCCGGTCTGCCGAATATTGCCGTCAGAATGCCTAATCATCCGATTGCTTTGGAATTAATACGTTTGTCCGGCACGCCGATTGCCGCACCTTCTGCTAACAAATTTAAGAGCATTTCTCCCACCACGGCGCATCACGTCTATAATAGCTTGGGCGAAAAAGTAGATATGATTTTGGATGGCGGTCGCTGCACCGTCGGTGTTGAAACCACCATTATTGATTTAACAACCAAAAATATTGTCATGCTCAGAGCCGGCGGAATGAGCAAAGAAGAGCTGGAAGAATATACCGGAGAGAAAATCATCATTTCGCACGGCGACCCCAACAAACCCAGCGCCCCCGGACAATTGCTCAAACACTATGCTCCGGGAAAAACTTTGCGTATCAATGTAACAGAACCGGAAGATGGTGAATTTTATATTGGTTTTGGCAATACACCGCAAGCCCACCTCAATTTGAGTCCTAATGGTGATTTGCGCGAAGCAGCCGCCAACCTGTTTGCTTATTTGCGCTTTGCCGATACGCAAACCAATTTCAAAGGCATTGCCATGGCGCCCATTCCCGAAAATGATTTGGGTTTGGCCATCAATGACAGAATAAAAAGAGCATCCTACAAAGAATAAAATACCTACAGAGTCTTCAAAATAAAATCGGGAATAATCTGCACTTCGCCGCAATATTGTCCGATAGATGAAAAACCTTCAATTTCCATATTTTCTTTGGCAATACCGGTCATGGTCAAAGCTGTTTTAATCCCATAACTTTTGCCGCCCAAAATATCGGTTTCCAAAGTATCGCCGACCATAATGATGCGATTATCCGGAGTATCCACGTTTTGCAAGGCAAAATCAAAAATAAGCGGATACGGTTTGCCGAAATATTCTACCTCACCTCCCAAATCTTCATAAAAACGAGCAACCGAACCTTGACGAACAACAGCATCGTCATATTGATTTTCATGAGCCCGTAAATCCGGATTAGCACAGATAAGCGGTAAACCTAACTTATAAAATTTGCGCAATTCAGCTTCAAAAGGTTGCAGATTTAGAAAATCTTTCCAAATACCGTCTTCAAAAATCTGCGGTACACCAATGTATACAAAATCGGCTTCTTCGGGCGTTCGAACTTCCGTATAGGGACAATCGGTAAACAAGGTTTTGCTGGCACGACCAAACTGATAAAATTTGAGTTTACGCGTATCGGCAGAAAAAGTATCATAAGCCAAATCGCCGGAAGTGACAATTTCATCATAATGCACACCTTTGATAAAGCCGCGATTAGCTTGGCTTTCTTCGGCATCTTTTTGACGTTGAGTTCCGTTAGAAAGCAAAATGACTTTTTTCTTGGCTTTACGCAACTCAATCATGTGTTCTTGCGCCCCTACAATCGGAGCTTTTCCATTCCACGTTACACCATAAACATCCAAAACAAAAACATCAAATTTATCTTTTAAACTCAAAATATTATCTAGCATTTTTCAATTTTCCCGTTTAAGATACGCCTTACTAAAAGAATAAGGAAAGGTTGATTTTGTATGGATAATTATAGCCATGATTATTTATTAGACAAGAGGGTTAAAATTTTTCAACCGTTGAACGGCTACCGAGCATCAACGGATGCGGTTCTCCTATCGTCCATAGTTGGCAAAATCAAAAAAGGCGAAAGCATTTTGGATGTTGGTTCCGGCACCGGAGCCATTTCCTTATGCTTAGCATCTCGTTTTGCCGAAAAACAACCTCTCATTACAGGCTTGGAGCTGCAACCGGAATTAGCCGAGCTTTCAAATTTGAGTGCACAAGCCAATAATTTTGACAGCTTTTTGAAATATATAAACTGCGATATTAAGAACAAACCTCAAGAAATAAAAAATTGCAGTTTTAATCATGTTATAACCAATCCGCCATATTCAGAAAGTGATATGCCCTCACCTAATAAAAGCAAAGCTCTGGCTCATAATCACGATAACTTTTCATTAAAAGGTTGGATTGACTTTTGCATTAAAATGATAGCACCTCTTGGACATTTTTATATGATTAATCGAGCCGAAGCCGTAGATGAAATTTTAGCCGTCATTCACGGCAAACTCGGACATATTGAGATAATACCCTTGTTTTCAAAATCAGAGCAAAATGCCAAAAGAATAATTGTTCGCGCCCAAAAAGATAATCATACACCGACAAAAATCCACTCCGGCTTAATCATTCATGAAAACAACGGAGAATATACGGCAAAAGCACATCAAATTTTGCGTCTTGGCAAAAGCTACGACGAGCTTTAAGAATTTTTGTATTTTACCGCTGTCCGAATAGCATCAATAGCCGTTTCAATCAACTTATTTGCGGTTTTGGCATTGTTTGGATAAATACTATAGCCAAAGCTGGTCATAATATTATAATCCATATAGTTTCCGACCACGGGTTCATCAAAAATGGCTTTAATTTTTTCCAACTCAACTTCCAAATCATGTTCATTATTAAAATCATTAATAAGAAGCCAAAACGGATATTTTAAACCACGGGCCACCGTATAGCTTTTTTTCAAGCGAAAGACTAATTTTGAAGCCAATTTTTTCAGAACAAAGTCAACCATGTTGGCTTCTTTTAGTTCTTCCATATTATCAATTGAAACACCGAGCACAGCCATCATATTTTTACGCTGACGCATATCTTTATATTTTTCGTTATTAACGGCAATTTGAACACGGTCTTCAAAAAGATAAAAGTTTGGTAAGCCTGTCACGGCATCATACAAACCGGCTCCGGGATTATATTTAATTTTGCGATCACCGACCAAAACAAAAGTAAAATGCTCGGCATCATCAATATACATAGCTTGAAGATTGATCTTATAGATTCGTTCTTTGGCTGTTTTCAAGCGTGTCTGCATAACTTTTCCGTCTGTCAGCATCGCACCGATATTTTGCGCCAACATTTCCCAATCTTGTTTATCAACATAATTCCAAAAGCTGTAGCCGACAATATCATTTTCATTTTGCACTTCTAAGATTGCCATAGCCGTATTGTTAAGATAAACAACTTTATCATCACGAATAATGATGAAAGGACGATCGGAAAGTTCAAAAATTTTCAATACGGCATCAGGCATAGATAAAGAAAAAGTGCCCCACTCACTTTTGAGTCTGGCACTTTTCGGAGTATTCTGATTTGCAGAATCTGAAACCTGAACGACGATGGGCGCAAAAGAAGAAGTTTTGCTGTTTGGCGTATTTAACCCCTCATCCAAGCTTTCGATATTATCTAAATCGACACCGAAATCAGGAGCTTTTTTCAATATTCCGATATCGGCATTTGCAACCACCGGAGTATCAAGCTCTTCCAAATAAGCCAAATTGTCGGCTCCAAAATTGATTCTGTTATCACTCACCATTGTTTCCAACCATATTTAACCGAGAAATATACATATAAATATATACAAAAAAATTTTTTTCACAATTTATTTGTTCTTTATTAACATATATATATTAAAATAAAGTCAAAAAAAAGAGAAACATAGAGAGAAATTTAACATGGCAGAAGAAAATACCGCTCAAAATAAAGATGAAGAAAACGTCGAGCAAAGACTGGATCAAGACATATCCAAAAAAAATAAAGTTTTGCTCAAAGAGCGCTATGATATCAATTTTAATGCTCCGATGGAATATTTAAATTGTAACGGAGCAAGGGCCTACAGAGTCAACGATCGCATAGATACCAGAAGAGAACTTTTTGCACTTGTATGCAGCAGAGAAACATGCCCGCGCAGTTCTCTATTGCCATATATAAAATCAATAGATCACCCCAATATCATGAAATTAGCCGAATATGGAATAATAAAAGATCCGATTCAAAAAGCAAATTGTATAGCCTTGATTTATGTTCTGCCACAAGGCGGAAAAGTTTTAGACCACTTAGAAGAACTAAATTTAAAATTAAATCCCTCCAAATTAAAACACATTATTTTAAATTTAATCTCTGCAGCGGAAGCATTGAAAGGATATGGAATAATACACCGCTCTATTCGCCCCGATAACTTATTTTTTAAGAACAAAGATTATACCGATATTGTTATTGGGGACTGTTTGGCCTCTTTTCCGGCCTATCACCAACCTCCGGCATACGAGACTATAGAAAGCTTGATGTCCATGCCGGCAGGAAGAGGAAACGGAACCGAAAAAAATGATATTTATTCTATAGGAGCAACCTGTCTCAGTCTTCTTTACGGGAAAGAGCTTTTACCCGACCTAAGCGTTTCGGAAATCATCCGTCTAAAGATGAAAAAAGGTTCATTTAACATTCTCTCAGCCGAAGAAAAAATTCCGACAGGTCTGGTTCCTGCTTTCAAAGGTCTGATGGCAGACGACACAAACGTTCGCTGGAACTTTATTCAAACCTACAATTATCTGGAAGGAAAAACACCTTACATTCCGGCACACGCACTACAAGAAAGACTAAAACGCTCTTTAACCATAAACGGAGAAAAATGCTATTCAGCCAAAGAAGTTTCATACGCTCTGTTTCTGAATCCGAATGATGGTTGGGATATAATCAAATCCGGTAAACTTCTGGAATGGGTCAAAAACGGTTTAGAAAATGATGAAATATATAACAATCTGGAAAAATTGATAGCTCAAAGTGATGACGCAAGCAGCCATGAAATAATTATTGCCCAGATTTGCATTATGTTAGACCCGTCTGCGCCAATTCACGTAAGAGATATTTCCATATTTCC
Source organism: uncultured Pseudomonadota bacterium (assembly GCA_949295915.1). Taxonomy (GTDB): domain Bacteria; phylum Pseudomonadota; class Alphaproteobacteria; order RF32; family CAG-239; genus CAJLXD01. The sequence goes on from CASFNB010000019.1 coordinate 17,195, forward strand.
GGACGGCGCCTCCAAAGCCGTATATTATTGCATGCAACACAATATCAGTCTAAACAATTTTTATGACTTATTTAGTTCGGAGCTTATCCGCAATTGGTATCTGGAACAACCTGATTTGCGTGCTCCGATGAATTTGTCCGAATTACGCATAAACATTAACCGCAAAGATATCGGATACGGATTGGAACGCATTGTTTATGATTTAGATGAAGATTTGCCGTGCTTAAGTCCTCTTTTAGGAGATGAATACGTTAACACCGGAGCTCGCATACTAAAAGCTCTGGATAGCAACTATCCTAATATTAAAGGAGAAATAAAGCCTTACGATAAAAATATAATAGCTTTTCTGCGTTGCAAACTAGGTAAAAAAATAGACGGCATTATTTTAGATTTAAATGCCAACAAGGAAAATTTACAAATTTCGGCCATTATACGTCTTTATGCCGACATGCAAAAAAAATACGGCCCGGTTCAGTTAAACAATCTGGGACAATGGTTAAGCAGCATATCCAAACCGATAATAGAAAGTTACCATAACCTAAAGATACAGAAACAAATAGAAAAAGATCTGGCTAAAGTATCCAAAAGCGGAAAAATAATAGAAATATGTCAGGCTTTGGAAAATCCTGAAACCAAAGAAAAAGATAATGAAATGTATCGAAAGATAAAAAAGGAAATAATTTCCTTACTTACGGAAAAAAACAAATTATTGACCCAAAGCAACAGTATACTGGAAGAAGCCCGAGAAAATGCCATAAAATTCGGCAGCATTTTAGCCGTTATGACAATGATTGCCTCATTCGCGTTTAACCTGATACAATGGATATCCCAATGAAAAAAATAACTAAGAAAAAAAATACCGATTTTAAAAAATCTTTTAAGTCTCTTTCGTTAGCAAGAAAAGGTTTATTATTTATTTTTCTGGCCATTATTGCCTCAACGGCTTTACCCGCCATTATAGTTTTACTAATTGGTTTATTACCGACCATCACCATTTTATTTGTAGACCCCAAAAATTCAGCCAAATTGGTAATAGTCGGCTGTTTCAATCTGTCCGGATTATTTGTCTATTTAATAAACTTAGTCAACAAATTCAGCATTGACGGGGCATTTTCTCTGCTGGGAGATGTCTTCAATATGATAATAATGTTAGGCTCGGCGGCACTGGGCTTTTTGGTTTATTACGAAATGCCGAACCTTTTTGCCTACATTGCTCAAAACTCATCACAAAGACGTCTGGTAAATATAGATAAAGAGCTTGAAAAAATAGCAACGGAATGGGGTTCTGAAATTATTGATGACCAAATAAATCAAAAAATCCGTTAAAACAAATTTATTACTGAATATTCATAAATTGCTGTAATTTTCGGATAGAATTTAATTCAATTTGCCGGACTCTTTCTTTTGAAATATGATAAATTCGGCTAAGTTCATCCAAAGTAACCGCTTTTTCTTCCAAGCGTCTTTTAAACAAAATATCCTTTTCACGCTCATTAAGACATTTTAATGAAGCAGACAAAAGTTTTCTTCTGTAAAAATTTTTCTCAACCTGCGATAAAAATTCTTCTTGATTGGGTTTAGAATCAGCAACAAAATCCAACCACTCCTGATTTTTATCTCCGTCTCGTTGAATGATTGCATTTAAAGAACCGTCATGAGCTTTAAGACGGTCATTCATTGAAACAACATCTTTAAAAGAAACATCCAACCTTTTGGCAATATCATCAATAATTTGATTAGACATTTGAGCATCACTCATTAAATTCATTTTATCTTTGATACGACGCAAATTAAAAAATAATTTTTTTTGAGCAGCTGTTGTTCCGATTTTTACCAAAGACCAAGAATTAAGAATATATTTTTGGACAGAAGCTTTAATCCACCACATGGCGTAAGTAGAAAAACGAAAACCTTTATACGGATTAAATTTTTCAACGGCAGTCAACAAGCCCATATTTCCTTCGGCAATCAAATCGGCAGTAGGTAAGCCGTAACCTTTAAATTGCGACACAATTTTAACGACCAAACGCAAATGCGAAGTCACTAATTTATAAGATATTTTCGGATCTTTTGTTTTAACATATTCTTGAGCCAAAGAAAATTCTTGCTCATGAGACAATATCGGAAATTTTTGAATACTGCGCAGATAGCGCGCTAAATTTATCTCGGGAGAAAAATCAAAACCGCTAATATTTTTCTGCTCAATCATAAAAGTTTCCTCCACCAAATGAATATGAAATATTCTTTTACAGAAGAAATGCTAATTGAAAGAAATATATTAGAATAGGTTAATATTTTAGATACCTGTTACCGAAAAAAAATATAACCATAATCGGCTATATAGATTTCAATATCTGATACAAGTTTTCAAAATCTTCGGGAAAAGGAGATGAAAAATTCATCATCACCTTTGTACGAGGATGAACAAATCCGAGGGTTGTGGCGTGGAGTGCCTGCCTCGGAAAAGTCAATATGGCTTTTTTAACATTTTCATCAATACCTTTGATAGCTGTTTTTTTAGATTTTTCGTAGACTTTATCTCCAATCAGATTACAACCGATAGAAGACATGTGTACTCGGATTTGATGTGTTCTTCCGGTTTCCAAATTACATTTTACCAAGGAAGCAACATTTTTAAAAACTTCCACTGTTTTATAATGTGTCAAAGCATATTTTCCGGCATTTGAAACCAGAGCCATTTTTTTGCGGTCATAAATACTTCTGGCTATATTACCTTCAATATCTCCGTCCATCGGTTGCGGCACACCGTAAACCAAGGCAAAATAAGTTCTCTCGATAGAATGTTCAAAAAATTGCTCACTCAGAAAATGATGTGCGACATCATTTTTAGCCACAACAAGCAACCCGCTGGTATCTTTATCAATGCGATGGACAATACCCGGACGTTTAATACCGCCGATACCCGATAACGATTCTCCGCAATGAAATAACAAAGCATTAACCAATGTTCCGTTTGGAGCACCGGGGGCAGGATGAACAGTCATACCGGCAGATTTATTAACAACCACAATATCATCATCTTCATAAACTATATCAAGGGGGATATTTTCCGGTTGGGGCTCTGCCACAATTGCCGGAGGAACAAAGAGTTGATAAACATCACCTTCACGAACCTTAAAAGAATTGTCAACAATAATATTTTCATCACAAGAAACGTTACCGTCTTTTATAAGACGCTGCAATTGAGAACGAGATATTTCCGGAAAAGACAAAGACAAAAACTTATCTATTCGTAAACCTTTATAATCTTTATTAACTATTTGTGAGCTATATATAGTATTATCTTTTATCATGTTTATATGTATATCATGTTTAAGTTTAATATTAACATACAGATAAATAAGATTTTTGCAACAAGGATATTCAAAAAAAAAATAAAGAGGATGTCATGGATAAATTGAAAGCAATAAAAATAACCGTATTTATCTTAACTTTTTTGCTCATATTCGGAACCCTGTGTATACTGGGATTACTTTTGAATAAAAATCGTCCGAATTCTTCAAATATTCCCGAAGAAATTTCTTTAGAACAACCTCAAGGCAGCTATATCAAAGAAATACAAGTTAATAATGAAAAACTTTACATTCTGACCGTTGGCGGCGGCATAGAAGATCGTATTGTTATATATGATATATCAGACAACAAAATTATAACAACCGTTAGAACCAACTAGGACAAAACGATGAGTGATGCAGATATTGATAAAATTGTAGACAAACATTTAAATGAATCCTTGTTTGATGAAACAGATGATGAAGAATTTGAAAAGTTATTAAATGAATTTATTTCTTCGGAAATAACGGAAGAAGATACCGAGACCATGGCTTCAGACTATAAAGAAGCCCACAGAAGAGAACAAACAGCCCCCTCTTCTGCCGGCACGGATACCGGCAAAGACAGCAAATTATGCGAAGAAGAAAGAAATTTATTCAATGCACATGAAAACTATACTTCTGCCATTTTTCAAATTGCCGATAAAAACAACATCAAACGTCCGAATTTTAAAATCACGGCAGATTTATTATACCCGCGTTACAAACCGTATTTGGGAGAAAAATTTGCTTACGATTCTTTGGCCGGTTGGGATGTTATGATAAAAGCCTACCCGACACGTATCATGAATATAAATCCCGGCGCCAAAGATGAGGAATTATTGGAATATGCAGAAAAAACAACCGATGAAAATTTGCAATTGGCAATTATCTCCTATGTTGAAATTTTAATAGAACTTGAAAGCTGCGAAATTGCTTATGAAAAACGTCGTCTGAAAGCCAAAAGAAAAAAAATAGAAAGAGAAGTCATAGAAGAACATCAACGCCGCATAGATAAAATGAAAAAATATATAAAGGCCATAGAAGAAAAACAATTTCCGATTAATGCCGAAAAACTGATAAACAATTATTTTAAAACTTCCAGAAAAGATGCCGACGGTGCATTCAAGGTCTTAACCAACAATCCGGCCACATTTGCCCCGATTGAAGTAAATAAAATAAAAGCACGCTTTTTCGGAATGATAAAAGCCAAACCGGAGGACGGAATACGCATTAACCGAGAACTGGGAAACTTTTTGAAAAAATTAAAAGTATAGTTTTAGAGAAAAATATAGACAAAATACAAAAAGAATGTTATATTTAATAAAAATAAAAAAAAGATAAAAGAGGCAAAGCATGTCAACATCAGATGATATAAAAAAAATGACCCAAAAATTTGTTGAAGACAAAAGCAAACAAAATCTGCAAGGATTATCCTTAGAAGGTATTGCTCAAACATGGGCATCAGCCAAAGAGTCTCCTGATTTTGAACAACAAAAAGAAAACATGTCCAAAACCATTAATGATGAAATTTTGCAAAATAAAATAAATGAATATCTGGTAAACTTAAATTACGGACGATTTTCGGCAGCCGATTTTCCGCATATAACGGAATTCTGTGAAGAATTCGGCTATAAATTTGCCAATTCCGAAATAAAATCTAAAATAGACAATTTAAAAGAGACAATGGAAACTTGTCGCTTAAACATGCCTAAAGAAGTCAACATTAAATTTGACGATAAATTAAAAACAGAATTTGCACCAATTCCGCATTTGGAACAAATCACCATCAGCGGCAACCAAGAGCAAATTAAAGATTTAGATGACAAAAAACAAACTATCGGAAAAAGCTTCTCTTTTATTGATGAAAACAATAACACCATTGGCGGAGTTGAATTTGATAAAGAAAACAACGCCCATATTTTATACACCAACAAAGATGGCAATGTTGTTGAATACAAATTAACGCCAGATAACAAATTTTTTCTTGTTAACGACGATAAAAGCGAAACGCCTTTAGATACAAAAGACGCAAAATCCTTATCAACGCAAGATACAAGAGCCTACAATTTGGCAAAGGCCTCACAAAAGATATGGAAAAAATACATTAATAAAGAAATAGATAAAAACGTACAGAAACCAAAAACCACATTTAACCAAAGCGGCAAACAAAAAACCACTGTCAATGAAGGAGAGAATGAAGAAACGGCGCCAACCACGACCAGATTTGATGAAGGCACAAGCAAGAAAAAGAATGAAGCCGACTTTAACAACGAAGCCGATAACGAGCATGGTTTTCCTGATAATAAATTTGAGTGGAAAGAAGATGATATTATCAAAGTCATGTTTCAAGATTGGTTTTTGGCAGCAGCCAACAGCGCAACTTCATTTGCCTTAAATCATATAGAATATGCAGCAGCCGGAATATGGGATACGATGCAAAAATCATATCGCAATCGTCCGAAAGAAGAAGACAATAAAGAAGAAGACAAACCGGATATAACCCACCAATTTTATTCGGGCATAGAAGATATTTCCAAAGAAAAAACAAAATCTTTAAAAGAAGATGCCGATAATCAAAAAATAATAGACCAAATTAAAAACGGAAATATCCAAGATGTTATCATACAAAATGACTTATTAAGAAATTTTGGTCAACAAACCGGAATAAATGTTGCCAATTTACTTAATCAAGGAGAACCCGAAAAAACCGTTCCGTTAATAACATCAATCGCAACATTGTATGCCGGTTTTACGGATACATATGCCCGAGCCTCAATCTTGGACGGCAAAATGAATATAAGAAATAACTTCATTGGTATGGATCCTGAAAATTTATATAATCAAAGAAGAGAAAACGGAAGCAAAATTCTAAATACCATATTAGCAAACAAATTAAAGGAAAATAATAATAAGGGAGATTTGAAATTTTTTGCCGACACCATAACCAATGCCTATAAAGATATAAATAAAGCATTGGAATTAGGAAAAAAAGACTATAATAAAAAGAATTATGATGAGCACGACAAAAAGCCGCATCAAAACAAAATATTACAAAATTTTAACAATTTTCTGCATAAAGATGAGGAGCAAGATTTGCACGATTTTGCTCAAAAACAGTCGGACATTATCAGCAATCGAGATTTTATTGTCTCCGGCATAAATACGGAACAACAAGAGCTTGACGCCGCCGAACATGACAATAATTTAAAAAGACAAAGACTAAACAAAACCAAAAACTTTATACTAAAAGGTTTATCGTCCGACAAAGAGATGACAAGCATTATTCCGACAACCGTTCCGTTCCGTCCGCCATACGGTCAAGAAAGAGAATAAAAGAACAAATAAATGAAGAAGTTACTGAAATTCATAAAACAAAGTTGGTCTTTTTTAATCTGGACATATATTTACATAATGATCTCCGGAATGTTTTTTATTTATTTCTGGAATTTTAATATTCTGTCCGGTAGCAACTGGAATGTTATTCATCGCTATTGGGAAAGCGGCGGCATAATTCACACATGGAAGGACTACACACTTTTGCTGCTTCTAACCTGCTACATTCCGCTATGGTACATCGGATGGAAAAAGTTTAATAAAATAGATTGGGTTCAAATTTTTCTATGGCCGATAATAAAATATAACCAATACATCATAAATAAATATGGAGAAAATTCTCAACACATAGTCTTGAAAAATATGGGAACCGGAGGAATAAAAATAGAAGAAGAAATAGAGATAAAATCCAAATCAAAAACCAAAATAGAAACGGATGCAGAAGTCAATAGAATAAGAGCTGCCGTTTCAGAAAAAATAAATTCTGTAAAAAAATAAACACTTATTAATAAATAGGATATAAGATAAAATAACAGAATCTGTAAGATTCATGAGGAGTATAACTTGAAACCTTTACTGATATTGATGCGCATAATCTTTGTTGGTATTTTCTGGAGCATTTTTTTTCTGGAAGGTATAAGAGTTATCATGCTCAAGAACTGGCGTTTTGACATTCTCCGCAAAGAACACTGGGAATATGCTTGGGATTTGTGGCTTTCCGGTTGGATAATTTCTGACGCTAAAGAATGGGCCTTTGTTTTGATAATAATAACATTTATTCCGCTCTGGCTAACGGGCTGGGCAGCTTTAAGTGTTGTTGTGTGGGAAAAAGTTTTCATTTCGATTGTAAAATTTCCAATAACTTTAATCAAAAGAATCTTTTTCCAACAAGTAAAAATTATTGCCGCAACAACCGGAAATAAAAAAATAAAGAAGAAAAAATCATATAAAGAAATTCGCCCCAAAAGTATTCGCGCACCGATTGACGAACATATATACGAAACGGCTTCATCAGCGCCGACACCGTCTCCGATATCTACCGCACCGGTTATAGAACCTTTAGCACCGGTAGTTCAGCCACAACCGGCACTTAACCAAACCGCAACAGAAAATAAATTTGACCACTCCTTGTTTAAGTTTGATGAAGATGAGGACTTTGATTTCGACTTTGATGCTTTTGATGATGATAAAAAAGCCGAGTCTGAAGAAATACCGGAGGCTGAAATTATGGATTCCGCACCAGAAGAAGTCTCCGCCAAACCAAACAAACAACCTCGTAAAGACAAAGCAGCTAAAAGAGATAATGCTCCTCTCAGAGATAATAACAAACAACAAAAAAACAAAAATAATTCCCAAGCAAATTCAAATGCCAATAAAGGAAATAACAATTCAATACTGGATATCATCAAACAAAAAGGCTACGAAGTTATCACCGGTGTAACAATAAAAAACAGCTTAATTGACTTCATAGGAATAGCAGCCAACCAAATATGTATCTGCTTAATAGACAAAGAACCGGGAGATTGGTTGGCCGATGAGGAACGGTTTAATGATGAAGAGCCGCTATGGTTTTCGGAAAGTTCACACCGCATATCTCCGGTCAGAAAAGCCGATTTGGCAAGACAACACGTTATAGATAAATTAGAAAGTGCCGATTTTCACTTTGATGTTAAAGCTTACGTCATAGAACAAATCGGCAATATTATCAATGCCGAAGATATGTTTGAAATATGGGATGATATTGGTGTTAACGTCACACGCATAGACCGAGGCACCCCCAAAGAACTAAAATTATTCGCAAAAGCACTTGAAGAAGCAATAGAAAATATTGACAAAGACAAATTAGAAAAGATAAAAAAACTAATAAGAAGTATTGCATAAAAGTCATAAATTAAGGAAAGAAAATGGCTATTGAAAAAAAAGGTGAAGAGTGGGAAGAATATAACAATGCCGTCAAATGGATGACCGTAACGGTTTTAACGGCAATAGGTGTTACAATCTTTCTGGCAATTGTATCCATGCCGTTAGGATATCTTATCGGCACAGGCATATCAAAGCAATCCATCAGTGATGTCGGTAAATTTATTTCCATTATTTTCAGTAATCCCGATTACTTATTTTCACGCTACTGGAACTGGATAAAACAACTATCCAATTACAACGGAAGTTTTTCATTCAGCTTATGGCTTCCGATTCTCCCATTTATCAGCCTTCCTGTAATTTTGGTTGTAGGTATTGTCACCAATCCCTATCGTTTTCAATCAAACATACATGGTTCGGCACGTTTGGCCGAATTAAGCGACATCAAAAAGATGGGCTTATTGAATGGTTTTTGCCAAGTTGTCGGGCGTTACAAAGGACATCTGTTAAAAATGAACGAAACATTGTCCACTTTGTGCTGCGCTCCTCCGGGTACCGGTAAAACCGTTGGTGTGGTTATGCCTACCATTTTCCACTCTCCGGGAATGAGTATTGTTGTAAACGACCCTAAACCTGAATTGTGCTACAAAACAACCGGAGCTCGAGCAAAAGTCGGTCCTGTATTTGTTATCAACTGGGGTGCCGAAGATAATCCGGCAGAAGGCATTTATTATCCGAGTTGGAACCCTCTGTCTCCGACAGCCATTCCGGCTCCCGGACCTGACCGCGATATGTATATCGACTCCATGTGTAACGTTTTGGTAGAAGATCCTAAGGGTGGAGCAGATCCGCACTGGTCCAAAACAGGTCGTGCTGCCTTAACCGGATTTTTACACTTTATTGCCTTTAAATGTGAAAAAGCTCGTGCCAATGACTACTTTATCGGTCGTATTTATGAAGGTAAATTAGATGAAGAAGATAAAAAAGTCTTGGAAGGCTACTATCTGGAAATGAATGACCCGATGGCAGCCCGCGCCGTAGCTAACTTGCGTTCAGGCAACCTCACAATCGATAACTACTTACCGATTGGAACATGGAATTTGTTACCGGAACGCTGGGTTGGAAGAGAAGCTTGTATTGCTATGATTTTGGAATGGATTACCGAAGCTCAAATCAAACAATCACAAGATATCAAACGCCGCTTGGAAGAAGGAGACCAAATGGCCGCCATGGCAGACCCCATGCGCGACTTGTTGGAAGAAGCCATTACCGAAGCCAGAAAATTCGGTTATTCACAACGCTGTATCGTTGAGTTGAGCCAATTAAGCTCAATGCCTGATAAAGAGCGTGGTTCTGTACTTTCAACCGGTTTTTCGGGTATTGGTATTTTCAAAAACTCCGCAGTGGTCGCTCGAACCAGTTTCAGTGATATTAACTTTAAAGACTTGCGCGGTATGAAAGATCCGATTACCGGTGAATGGAAACCAATTTCGGTTTATCTGTCAGTAAACCAAGTTGATGCCAAAGCTTTGAGCGTGATTTCCGGTACGTTTATTGACTTAATGTCAAACTACCTGATTGCAAACCCGCCAAACTTTGTTAACAAAAGTGATGGTAAAATGGGACCTTTCCCGACATTGTTCGTGCTCGACGAGTTTCCGACCATGCCGAAATTAAGTGCTATTATTGAAGGACCGGCGGTCGGACGTGGTCAAAAAGTTTCTTACCTGCTTATCGGACAAGACTTAGGTCAAATTTCAGGTAAATATGGTAAAGATGACTTGGAAACAGTTATTTCTACCACCGCCTGCAAAGTTATTTTGTCTCAAAACAACGAGGTAACGGCTCAGCGTTTCTCGAAGATGATTGGTAACAAAACGGTTCAAACCTCATCATACTCCAAAACCGAAGGAGGTTTGGGTATGGCTAAAGGACAAAACCCGTTCTCTAAAAACGTAAGCTACCAACTTCAAGGAGCACCGGTTATCAGCACCACACAGTTGTTAAGTTTGCCGACCTTAAAACAAGTCGTTTTGATGCAAGGCTTTATTGATCGTCCGATTATGGCAGATGCGCCGCGTTGGTTCTTGGACAAGCACATGACCGCATTGGCAAAACTCCCCGCCTCACCTAATGTACCCGATTGGATTGTGGCTCAACGAGAAGACGTCAATGACGATATGCTGGCCAAACTGGGAATAGATTATGATCCGAACGAAGATACCGGAGAAGAAGAATTTTCAGAAGAAGAGCTTGCAAAATAAATTCAAGAAAAGCCACTAGATAAACTAGTGGCTTTTCTTTTAAATTCAACATCTTATATCATTTTTTTTGACGCCGACCATTAATTTTTGGTTGCAAAAAAAAAAAAATGATTTATCATGGATAGTATAGGCTTTAATTCTTTATCATCCATGGAGGCGTGTCATGAAAAACTTGAGCTTCTTTATCTTCTCGGCTCTTTTGAGCTGCGG
>CASFNB010000020.1 GCA_949295915.1 uncultured Pseudomonadota bacterium
TCATTTCTTATTATCGCCTATCGATAGTCGATAATATAAGCAATATCAATATATTATGAATGAGATTCCGAAACAAGTTCGGAATGACCTCAATGAGGTGTTTTTGGCTGCCGCCGGCCAAGCTGAGCCAGCTTGACCGCCCTAATCGATTGCCGAGCTGTTCGTGCCCTGAAGCCGCGTTGCTCTCCACATGCAAGGCGTCTCTTTTGTGCCTCGTTCCGGCAAAAACCCCATCCGCGCACACTCCTCCGCTCTTGGCGTATCTTCCGTGCCTCGTTCCGGCAAAAATGCCGCGCTGTCCGAATAACGGCATCCGATCTTAATCTTTTCCTAAAGCCACATTTTTATTGATATATACACAAAGGATAATACCGAAAGAAGACATAACCGAAAGCATCACCGTTCCACCATAAGAAATAAGCGGCAAAGGAATGCCCACCACCGGCAACATGCCCAACACCATGGATATATTAATAAAAATATAAAGAAAATAGTTGCACGCCAAGCCGATAGCTACCAATTTTCCGAAATAACTGTTACTTTTCAAAGCAAAAGAATAAGTATAAGCAATAATCAAAAAATTAATAATTACTACAAACACGGCGCCAATCATTCCAAACTCTTCCGAAAGCATGGTAAAAATAAAATCCGTATGTTTTTCCGGCAAAAAGTTAAGATGGCTTTGCGTTCCTTTCAAAAAACCTTTACCAAACACCCCGCCGGAGCCCAGCGCAATTTTAGATTGAATAATGTGATATCCGGCGCCTAAAGGATCTCTTTCGGGATCCAGAAAAGTAAGAATTCTGTTTTTTTGGTAACCGTGCAAAAATTGCCAAGCAATCGGCAAAGCCAATAACCCAGTCAAAATAACCACACCAAACTTCCATAATTGCACCCCGACCACAAAGAAAATCATACCGGCAGTAAACAAAAGCATCAACGCAGTACCCAAATCCGGCTGAATCATGACCAAAAAAGCCGGAAACAAAGTCATCAATGCCGGTGGAATAATCCCTCTGATACTTTCAATTGTCTGCAAGGAAGAAGTATGAAAGTAGCGAGCCAAAGCTAATACGAGTGCAATTTTCATCAACTCTGACGGTTGAATTTTAATAACGCCCAAATCAATCCATCTTTGCGCCCCCATCCCGATATGACCTTCGACTTCAACCACAATCAAAAGGAAAAGAGAGGCAAAATAAAATAAATAAGCATAGCGCATAAAAATGCGAATATCGAGCATCGCCAAAGCAATCATAATACAAAAACCAAAAGCAAAACGAATAAGATGATTCAACGCCCAAGGGCTCCAACTTCCGTTAGCCGCCGAATAGAGCATAATCACTCCTGTTGCCGCCATCATTGAAATCAGCAACATATACATAAAGTTCAAATTAAAGAACTTTTCGGTCAAAGACATAGATTGATTTTTAATAGTGGTTTCATAAAACTTATACATACCAACCTCTTACTCTGAAGGTCTAAGATTTTGATCTGAATTAACTAAAGGAAGTTTTTTTTCGGGTTCGATTCCATGCAAAGCGGAATCAAGTTTAACTGCCTCTAATAAAATTTTACTGGCAATCGGGGCTGCTGCTTTCGAACCTCCACCGCCATGTTCAACTAAAACGGCAACACCATATTTCGGATTATCGGCAGGAGCATAACCGACAAAAACACCATGATCACGATATTTCCAAGGTAACTCCTCTTGCTTTAAAATTCTGGTCTGCCTTTCTTTCATGGTAATACGACGCACCTGAGTAGACCCTGTTTTACCGGCCATTTTAATACCATGATAATCAAAACGGGAACCATAAGCTGTTGCTCCGGGAATATTAACCACTTCATACATCCCCTCTTTAACCATATCAATATAATTAGGATTTACATTAATGCGTTTAATATGATTTTTTTCATAATTTGTCAGTTTGGTAAAAGTTGGTTTAACCTCATAACCGCCGTTAGCGACACGAGCCACCATGGTCGCAAGCTGCAAAGGTGTGGTTAAAATATATCCTTGTCCAATACCGGAAATCAAACTTTCACCTTGCTGCCATGGCTCACCGAAGCGCTTAAGTTTCCAAGCCTTATCAGGAATAAGTCCGGATTTTTCATTTTCAAGTCCAATATCAATTTTGCTTCCCAAGCCGAACCTCCGAGCCATATCGGCAAGTTTTTCGATTCCCAAACGCAAAGCCGTTTCATAAAAGAAAATATCACAAGAATGCTTTAAGGCTTCCACAACATTCAAATATCCGTGTCCGATACGTTTCCAACAATGGAAGGCATGAGTTCCCAAAGTCATTTTTGCGGCACAAAAGAAGCGAGTATCAGGTTTAATTGTTCCGGATTCGAGCGCAGCCAATGCCGTGATTATTTTAAAGGTAGAACCGGGAGAATATTGTCCGGAAATGGCCTTATTACTCAGAGGATTTTTTTCATTGGAAATAAGTTTTTTCCATTGTGTATTACTGATTCCCTGAGAAAAAACATTCGGGTCAAAAGAAGGGGCAGAAACAAAAGCCAAAATTTCTCCGGTTTGCACATCCAAAAGCACGGCTGCCCCGCTATGATCTTGTTCAGAGAACAGATCATAAGCTTTTTCTTGCAAACGCACATCCAAAGTTAAATCGACGCGCTCTCCGGGGATTCCTTCATTTTTTTCAATTTCTTTCATCACACGACCGTAGGCATTGACCTCAGATTTAAGGTTTCCGCCTTTGCCGCGCAATTTTTTCTCAAACAATTTCTCAATTCCCGATTTTCCGATTTTGAATCCGGGAACCTCCAAGAGTGGATCATCTTTCACATCTTTTTCTGAAACAGCTGCAACATAGCCTAAAGCATGAGCCATTTTTTCGCCATAAGGATAATAACGAGATAACCCCTCATCAATAATAATTCCTGGCAAATCAGGAGCGTTGAGCTGAATTTTTGAAACATCTTCCCAAGAAAGATTATCTTTAATTTTGATTGGGACAAAACTTTTGTTCGATTTCAAATCTTTCTTAATACGCTGTTCTTCAGCCTCGCTCAGCGGCATAATTTTTTTGAAAGCATCTAAAGTTTGTTGCAAATTGGGCGTTTGTTCAGCCACAATCAACGCCTGAAAATTCTGCCGATTTGTTGCAATCACAACGCCGTTACGATCATAAATCAGCCCGCGCGGCGGCACCAACAATCGGGTAGAGATTCTGTTTTCATCTGCCAGAGTTTTATATTTATCGGCTTGATACACTTGCAAGTAATAAAGACGAAAAATTATACACAGTAGCAGGAAAAATTTGCCTAAGCCCACAATAAGGGAACGATTAATCAGAACTTTTCCTTTATCATTATCACGATTCATATCATGCCTCGTCTTGAATTAAATAATTTTGCACGAAAGCATTAAGCAAGGATAAAATCGGATATGCGGCAACCGAAAAGCAATAGCTAAACGACACTTGAATAAACGGCAAAAATTGTCCGTAATAGATTGAAACGATCAGCCATTTACAGAACAAAGTCAGTAAAGAAAGAATAGCAAAACCATACCATGTAACAATAAAAGGTTTTCCGTTAAAAAAACGTCCCAAATTCAAAAGCAACATATACAGAACCAACAATGAAAATATATTAGTTCCCATCGGAACAGCACTCAAAACATCTTCAACCACACCCAAAATAAATACTGAAAATAAATTAAAAATATCGGGTCTGTGAATAATCCAATAATAGACACAAACCAAGCTAACGGCGGGACGAATATTAGATGATAGAACAAAATTCAGGGGTACATAAGAAAGCAAAATCAAGAACAAAGAAAAAAACAACGGAGACAAACGCTGGAAATAACTTTTAACATTTTCCGCCATTTCATCTTGCAAAACGGTTCTGTCATTAATTGACTGGAGGCGCTTACTCATTTGAAATAATCCCCTCCAAACCATAATCGACAATACGCACATACTCCAAACTATTTAAGTTGCTGTAAGGCTTTACGGTAACCTTATTTTTTTCGATGGAAGAAATTTGCCCGACCGGCAAACCTGAAGGGAAAACGCCGGCCACGCCGGAAGTAATAATACGGTCACCGACATCAAGCTCGGCATCAAGAGGAATAAATACCATTTGCGGAACAGAAGTATTATCACCGGCCAAAATTCCTCTGACACGGTTTTTTTCCACCATAACCGGAATACGAGAGTTAATATCCGTAATGAGCAGAATTTTAGAATACATGTTTCCAACCTTATCCACTCTGCCGACCACGCCTCTGTCACTTAAAACGACCTGTCCTTTTTTTATTTTGTCAGAATCCCCCGTATAAGCAATAACGGAATGAGAAAAGGCATCGCCTTCTTCAGCAATAATACGAGCCGTAACATATTTAGCTTCAGGAGGAGTAACATAATTTAATAAATTTGCCAGCAATCTGTTTTCAACCTCCAGAACTTTCATTTTGTCATAAAGTCCCAGAAGTTTTTTATTTTCCTCGCGCAAATCTTGATTGTCTTTGTAAACTTCTTTAATTTCAGCAAAATAATCATACACACCGGCAACCATACGAGCCGGCACGACCAAAAGATCAACGACCGGACTGATAACATCTGTTGCCAAGGAAGAAGTTTTTTCCAGTACGACACTTTCTGTTTTATTTAAGAGCATCAAAGCAAAAGCCGTCAGAAACAAAATAACGATCGCAAATTTTTTAGCCAAAATGCGAATATAGCTCAAATGGATAAACAAACTTCTGCGACGTTTCATAAATCACTCTCTTTTTAACACAATAAGGTTCGTCTCGACCATTGCTCTAAAGATAAAAACAAAAGGAGACGAACCTTATTTCTAAGGATTAATACATTGAAGATAAGACAGACTTAAACTTATCAATATTATCCAAAGATTTACCGGTACCTTTAACAACGCAAGCCAAGGGTTCTTCGGCAATAGAAACCGGCAATCCGGTAGCATTGCGCAACACTTGATCCAAATTGGTAAGCAAGGCGCCGCCACCGGTCAAGACAATACCTTTGTCCACGATATCGGCAGCCAATTCCGGAGCAGTATGTTCCAAAGCCACCTTAACGGCTTCTACGATTTGAGCCACGGGTTCGTTCAGACTTTCGGCCACTTGACGTTCGGTAATAACAATCTCTTTGGGCACACCGTTCATCAAATCGCGACCTTTAATTTCGATGGTGCGACCTTCCCCGTTTTCGGGAGCACAAGCTGAACCGATCTCTTTTTTAATTTTTTCGGCACTGCTTTCACCGACAAGCAAGTTGTGATTGCGACGAATATAAGAAATGATGGCACTATCCATTTTATCACCACCGACGCGGACAGAGCGGGCATAAACAATACCGCCCAAAGACAAAACGGCAACTTCAGTGGTACCGCCGCCAATATCGACAACCATACTTCCGGTCGGTTCGGTCACAGGCAAATCAGCACCGATAGCAGCGGCCATAGGCTCTTCAATCAACCAAACTTTACGAGCACCGGCTGCCTCGGCAGATTCTTGAATAGCACGACGTTCAACGGCAGTAGAACCGGACGGCACGCAAACAACAACCAGAGGGGAAACGAATGTACGACGATTATGAACCTTGCGGATGAAATATTTAATCATTTCTTCGGCAATTTCAAAATCGGCAATCACACCGTCACGCAAAGGACGAATGGCATGAATATTTCCCGGAGTTCTACCCAACATTTGTTTTGCTTCGTTACCAACGGCCAAAACTTGTTTTTTGCCGCGATATTCTTCAATAGCCACTACGGAAGGTTCATTGAGCACAATACCTTTTCCTTTGACATAAACCAAAGTATTAGCGGTACCGAGGTCAATAGCCATATCAGCAGACAGCCAGCCCATTACATTTGCAAACATAAACAACCTCTCTCGTCGATAAAATTTAAATTTATTAGCTTATTTTTATAACCATATCCCATGAAGTGCAACAATTATAATATTTTTTTAACATCATTTATCAAGTTTTTTGTCCCCGGATAACACTCTTTAAGACAAATTTCACTACGCAACTGATGGGCAAACCAAGTCTTTTGGCGCTTTGAATATTGTCGGGTATGCAATTTTCCCAAAGCAACAGCCTCTTCCAAAGAGCATTCGCCACGAATAAACGACATGAGTTCCGGCACGCCGAGCGCTTTCATTGCCGGCAAAGTATCCGGCAAATTTCGTTCAGCCAGTTTAACGACTTCAGCCAAAGCACCATGTTGCATCATCTGATCAAAACGCATAAAACAACGTTGGTCTAACTCTTCTTGGAGAGGAGCTAATTTAACGGAGACAAAATTTCCCTCAGGCAATTTTTTAATCATCGGTTGACTGCGCCATGTAGAAAGCGGAATACCTGTTTGCATATAAACACCATAAGCCCGAAAAACCCGACATGTATCACCGGGATGGATACGCGCTGCCGTAATCGGATCGACCTCTGCTAATTTATCATAAACATTTCTCAAGCCTATTTGTTTACAAAGAGCACGTACGTTTTCTTTAGTCTCCTGAGTATTTTCCGGCACGGTAGTCGTACCGTACATCAAATTACAAATATACATTCCGGTACCGCCGACGACAACCGGCAACTTGTTTCTTTTCCAACAATTTCTGATAACCTCAACGGCCTGATCCAACCAGTCAACCACTGTTCCGTTATAAGAAGCATCATAAATCTGATAAAGATGATGAGGTACCTTTTGCATATCTTTTGAAGTTGGACATGCCGTAATAATCGGAATATCTTTGTACACCTGCATGGAGTCAGCATTAATAACCTCTCCGTTAAAAGCCAAAGCAATATCAATTGCCAAAGCCGATTTTCCCGAAGCCGTCGGTCCGGCAACAACCATCACCTTATTCTCAAGGTTCATTATTTTTCTCCATCAAACGACATTCTGCATGTTCAACCAAATCAGCACATAAATCAGCATAACTTATACCGCAATACTTAGCTTGTTCGGGGACTAATGATAACGGTGTCATTCCCGGTGCCGTATTAATTTCGAGTAAAACCACACCGTCTTTTTCATTATAACGAAAATCGCAGCGTGAAAGCATTTTACATCCAAGTTTTTGATGCAATTTTTCGGCATAAGCCATACAAGTTTTTGTGACCTCTGTAGGAATGGGCGCCGGAAGAATATGGGTTGTCATCCCATCGGTATATTTTGCCGTATAATCATAAAAAGAGCATTTGGCTTGCATTTCGGTCACAGCTAAGGCTTTGCCGTTTAACACGGCGCAAGTCAATTCATGCCCGTCAATAAATTCTTCAATAATAATCTCTTTTGCATCATCTTCATAAAAAACTTTCTTGGCATCATCTTCATTTTTAACAATAAATACCCCGACGCTTGAGCCATCGCTGGCTGGCTTGACAACATAAGGAATTTTAATTTGCGTACCGAATTTTTTATATTCGCCGAAAGTTTTTTCTTCACCTTTAGCAACTTTAATACCATTGCGTTCACATACCAGTTTGGTCAGAGCTTTATCCATTCCCAAAACCGAGGCTTTCATTCCCGAGTGGGTATAAGGAACTTGCAACAAATCCAACAAGGCTTGAACTTCACCATCCTCCCCCCAGTTTCCGTGTAAAGCATTAAAAACGACATCGGGTTTTTCTTTTTTCAAAGCATCAATAAATTCGGAAACATTATTCAAAATAAAAGGAACAACAATATAACCTTTTTGCGTCAAGGCATCACAAACACCTTTACCGCTGACCAAACTGACTTCCCGTTCTGAGGAAAAGCCGCCCATTACGACCAAAACTTTTTTCTTCATTTTTATTATTTTCCTTTATAGAAAGAATTTTTATGATAATATACGCGCAAAGTTTTGAATATTTATTAAAAAATAAGGAAAAAAATGAAAAAATTTTATTTATTATTTTCACTCTTACTTCCCCTATCTAATGCCGAAGCTGCCTCGGTAGAACATAATTTCACCGCCATTTTAGGCGTGTTTAATGCCAGTGACACCAAATTTACTTACGAATTGACGCCTAAAAATTATGCCATTCGTTCCGAAGTTAAGACGGCCGGCGTTTTTGATACTCTGTACCCCTTCAAAGCCATTTACTCAACCACCGGAACCATAAAAGACAAGGATTTTGAAACAACAAGCTATAAATATACTTCGCAATCCCGTTTTACCAAGCGCACCAAGGAGCTGGTTTACAATGATAAAGGCGAGCCGATATATCGATTGAGCTCAAAAAATGACAAAGCCAAAAAAGTTGAAATAACGCCGGATATCAATAACAAAGATACAACCGACTTGCAAACCGTATTTGCTAAGCTGGCCAAACAATATAATGAATTCAAATTTTGCGATTCGCGTATGGAAGTTTTTGACGGGAAAAGACGTTTTGATGTCATTTTCAAAGACGAAGGACAAGATACTCTGACAAAGAATGAATATTCTTCTTTTGAAGGTAGTGCAGCCAAATGCTCGATGTATATTGACAAGCTTAACTCAAAAGACGATGATTTGATGTGGGAACTTACGTCAAAACATCCGGTTTATTTCTGGATAATGGAAGATCAAAAAACCAAAATGCCGTTTATCGCCCATGTTTTGGTAGAAGATACCCCTTTGGGCAGATTGGATGTTTATACAAAAAATATTACCGTTAAGGACAAATAAAAATGTTAGATAAAGCAGAATTACTTTTGCCGGCCGGATCTCTGGTCAAATTAAAAACCGCCGTATTATACGGAGCCGATGCCGTTTATGCCGGCACGCCGGATATGTGTTTAAGAGCACAATCCAAATTCACCATGGAAGAATTAAAAGAAGGCATTGAGTTTGTTCATGCGCACGGCAAAAAAATTTATCTGACTCTAAATTTGTTCATGCACAATCGTGATGTTGAGAAATTGCCGACATTTATTGAAACATTAAGGCATCTGCAACCTGATGGCGTTCTGATTGCCGACCCCGGCGTTTTTCAATATGTGAAAGATAATGCCCCCGAACTTAATTTGTTTGTCTCAACCCAAGCCAATATATGTTCATGGCAAGCGGTTAAATTTTGGCAAAATCAAGGGGCTAAATTGTGCGTTTTAGGTAGAGAAGTTACTTTTGAAGAAATGAAAGAAATCAGAGCAAAATGCCCTGACATTTTGCTGGAATGCTTCATGCACGGAGCGATGTGTATGTCCTATTCCGGACGCTGTCTGATTTCCAACTATTTAGCCGACCGTTCCGCCAATCAGGGCAAATGCGCCCACTGCTGCCGTTGGCACTATAAACTGCATTTGCGTTTAAAAGACGGAACCATAAAAGAGTTGGTAATTGATGAACACAACAAAGACAGCTTTGAATTTTTGCTGGAAGAAGAGTTCCGCCCCGGAGAATATTTTGAGGTAATGGAAGATGAACACGGCGGTTATATGCTCAACTCCAAAGATATGTGCCTGATGCCTCGCCTGCCCGATTTATTGAGTATCGGTATGGATTCGCTAAAGGTAGAAGGAAGGAATAAGACTGAATATTACGCCGCCATTGTTGCCCGCACCTATCGTCAAGCCATTGATGATTGGTATGCCGCTCCCGATACTTGGGATTATAACAAATATATGCCGGATTTATATACTTTGCAAAACCGTGGCTATTGCTTAGGCTTCCACGACGGCAAATTAACCAACATCAGCCAAAATTATGAATACACAAGAACTTTGGGTGATTGGCTTTTTGCCGGTTCTATTGTCGAATGGCAAGGTGATGACGCCATATTTGAAATCAGAAATTATATTAACTCCGGTGAAGAGATTGAGTTTTTAATGCCCAACTCTTTGGAAAACATCAAATTAAAATTAGAAGAGTTTGAAGATGCGGTAACAGGAGAGAAAACGCCTAAAGTTTCGGCAGGACAAGAGAAAAAGATAAGAATTAAACCAAACAGTTGGAATCGACCGATTGCCGAAATCAAAAAACTCTTGCCGCAATACGTCATTGCCCGCAAATTTGCCCCCGTTCAAGGTGAAAATGCAACAATGCTTAATCACAAAAAAGCAGAATTTGATATTCTTTGCAAAAATAAATAATTGTATTTCAATACAAAAGTCAGAAAAGAGCTCATTTTTGGGCTCTTTTTTTGCATTTAAATTATTGACAAATTTTGTCCATAGCATTACCCTACTCAAACATTTTATATTTTTTTATTTTATGTTTAATTTAATTATTTTAAAGCTATGGAAAAATCTATGAAAATTCAAAACCAAAGATTTATCTTAAACAAAGAAAAATTGTGTTGGGCTCAAACCAAAGAAGAGGTCTCCGGCATCCAATATTTGTATGTCAGGAATTATCCTGATGAAGAATATGTAATTATCGGAACAAAATTATTTCAATGGTTCAGCCAAACCAATACGGCAAAAGAAATTCCACTCGCATTTCTGTGTAAGGATAAGATTTATTCTTATTATTATTCGGAAAATGAAGGAAAAAGACATGGCGAAGGAAGGTTTGTCTTTGCTATAAATACCGAAAAGATATACCTAATCGGCAGAGCGTTCGCACATATTCATGACAATTTGTATAAAATCGGGCGTTACGCCTATCAAATTGTTGACGGAGAATTGGAAAAACTTTGTGAATGTATGGAATTTGAGACCATAGACGTCCGCGTTGAAATCAGCGCAGGAGAAAACGGAACAAGTGAAATGCAGGCTTTTAAAAAAGTCGGCAACCGGTGGAAGCAAGTAACCCACTGGCGTCCCGGAAACATTGTCCCGTCTTCAACCCCCAAGTCTAACCTCAAAAAATGAATACCATGAAAACAAAAGAATATCCGATCATTCGCAAAATTTCTCAAATGATGCCAAGTGCCATATCCGTTCCTGCCGATGTAAAAAAAATCTTTGCCGAAAATGAAGATGAAGCTACGGCTGATGTGTGGTTCAAACTTCTCGAAAACGAGTTTTTGTGTCAATATATTTTGGCACCGGAACTCAAACCAAAGGCATTAACAACCGCTGTGCTAGCTTTAACGCAAAATCAGGAGATACAAGAACAGCTGGACAACACCGCGTTCGCCTACCTCCAATATGCAGTTAAAAAATATAACGGAGACAAAGTCTTAAAATTCTTTTACCATCACGAATTAAACCTTCGTTACGGTAAAAAGACAACCCAACTGGCAAGCCGGAAGATTTACGCTCGCGTAGTCAACTGGTTAGAAAGGAACTTAGAACATGATATCATGTTGGATCATGCCGAAGAAATTGCTGACTTGATGAAAGTTATCATTTTCACAAAATCCTCCATCATGAACATGGAAAGCTTCCAAGAGCTTTTCTATGAAAAAAGATTAGACTTAATTGCATTAATGTAGTAAGCCTAACCTAAAAAAAAGAGGTACGGAAAAAAAATCCGCACCTCTTTTTTTATACGCGTTTGAAAACCCCGTCTTCAATCGGCGGCAAAAAACTACTGATTCGCCCAACCACAAACTCTACCTTGTCCACACGAGAAAAAGGCGAACCGTTTTGACAAGCAATAATCATGGCATCAATTTTTTCTTCTTCACCGCGCATGGAAATCTCAACCGAACCGTCAGCTTCATTATGCACCCAGCCGGAAATTCCGCCGATTTCTTTGGCTGTATTAATTGCCCAGTAGCGAAAACCAACACCTTGCACGCGACCTTTAATTTTGATAAGAACTTCTTTAATCATGCCGCATCTGTTTTCAAAAACTTTTCAATTTCAATCAAATCGGCTCTGGCTTTTTCTCGGCTTTTTTCGGCATCTTCAACCTTACCCCATTTCTCCGCCTGCCAAAGTTCTTCCAAATATGCTGCTTGAAAAGCCTGTTCGGCATTAATTTTACCTTTAACCAAAGCCGCAGCCAGCATCACCGAGCGCATATCCAAAGCCGCCTTATAAAAAGCAATCAATTCCTTGTCGGAAAATTTTTCCAGAAAGATTTTAAGAGCCTTACCGAATTTTTTTTCTTGATTGGGAACATCCAAAGAAACAGAAGTTTTTAATTCGATATTAAGCTCTTGCCCGATCCAGCGCAAAACCGGAAACCAAAACTTATTCTGGCGCTCGACCAATTCGGGATTATCATTCCAAAACAACAAAACATCCGTTTGTGCAAATTCGCACATTTTATCAATAATTTCTTGCTTATTGAGTGAGGCATCCTTTAAGGCGGCTTTAAGTTCCTCTCCGAGCATATTACAACCCTCCTTTAAACATATTAAAAAGATCTTTGGCTGTGTTTTTTAAATCTTTCACCCCTTGTTTAATTTCATTTTGCGTATCTTGATAAACCTCGCGTGTTGTTGCCGCCACGCCGGTCGGTTTGGGAAACATGGTTGCAAAAGGCGTTCCTTGCAAGGCGGTATAACAAGGAGAACCATCAGGATTAACAATCAGTTTTTCACCGAGATAAGCCGTTCCTCCGGTGGCAATTACGCCAATCACGGCTTTGACTGTTTCCTTGTTATCCAAACGGATGGTTGGATTTTCCACCGTCCCGCTGATACGCAAGAAAGAAGATAAGGCTTGAGCCAAATTGGTATCAACCACTTTTCCGGAGAACGGTTGTAGGGTAAAGCTGATTTTGTCATTGACAAGATTGATATAACCGTCACTCACCAAAGACATCTGCGCCGCATTCAGAGCAATTCCTTGCGGAAAAGTCGCACGACCGTTAGCAAAATCGGTACGCACCACGGCGCAACGAACATCCATATTCATAGTCTTTTGCTTCAAGTGCAACGCATCAAGAATTTGAGTTAAGAAATTGCCGGTAAAAAAGCTTAAATTACCGGTTTGGATAACCGATTGATTAAGAACGATTGCCGTTTGTCCTTTAAGATTTTCAAACACCTGCCGATACGTATTACCGGAACTTTGCAAATTGATATAGACGGTTGTATCGCCGCCGCTTTTAATACCGAAATCATTAGCCCCTGTAACTTGAAATTCTTTATGAAGATTTTGCAATTTTAAATTTTTGCTGTTAGCTTTAAGACTCAAACTTTTGGCATTGGCATTAACATTAAGCTCGGAAGAAATATCTCCGCCGCCAAAGGTAAGATTAAGCGGATTTATTGCCAACACAGCATTTTGCAAAGAGCCTTTAATCAACACATTTTGCATGGAGAAAGCACTATCAACAATCAAGTTTCCGACAGACAAATCAAACACGGCATTAACCGTTTTCAAAACATCATAAGGAATAGGCTCTGCCGGAATATAATTTGCGGCTTGTGCGGAAGAAATCAGATTTAAATTCGGCAAAACAAAAGCTTGCTGTTGCGGCATAAACTTCTGCACATCAATCAGGCTGCTTTGCAAATTGGCTCTGACAAAGGGTACTTTTTGCGAAATATCGGCATCCAACTCACCGCTCATGATGTTTCCGGCAACCGAAAGTTGGCTGATTTTTGTCTTAACATTATCCAAACCGCCGTTAACCAAACCATCAAAAACAATTTCCGGCGCCCCAAAATTTCCTTGCGGATTAACAAGTTGCAAATTGAGGTTATAGGTCAATTTTGAAAGCATATTATTCAAATTGCCTTGAGCTTTAGCCGCCATTCCATAAGCTTTAATCTGTAAATTAATCGGATAAATTTTATCCGCCAACGCCTCGGTAATTGAACCGACGGTACCGCTGGCAATAATCTGCTCACCGTTATAGAGAGCATCCACATTAAGCGTAATCAAATCATCGGGTGTCGGAATAGATAAATCCAGATGATTGATAACCACTTCGGTTTTATTGCCGCTTTGTGCATCATCATAAACAAGAGTTCCGTTTTCAATCTGCACCATTTTGGCAACAATACTTGTGAGCATGGCATCGGGAGTGGAAGTTTCTGCCTGAGCAAGCGTTTCCGTTGCATTGGCAACCGAAATCAGCCAACCGTTTTCAGCTTTTATAGATTGCTGCGGTTGAGGTGTATCCAAAGCCGGAAAATCCCAGCTGGCATCACCGTTTTGCGCCACTTCCAAATTAATCTGAGGCTCTTCCAAAATCACCTTATCAATGACTATTTGCTGTTTAAGCAGAGGAAGTATGGCAAATTTGACATCAAGCTTTTTTACTTTAACCATCTGCGGATTTTTAGCCCAAGATGGATTCGCAAGTTCGACATCTTCTAAAATGATGGTAGGAACGAGAGAGATACCTAAATAAGCCTCACCATTAAGGGAAAGCTTGCGACCCAACTGCTCCTGCACCACTTTTTCGGCATAAGCTTTATAACTGTTCAAATCAAAAGTTTTGATAAATACGAACACACCGACAATCAAAACGGCAAATAAAATAAAAATTGTACTGAAAAGAATTTTGAAAAATTTTCGCATAACTTAAAACTCCCTAAAACTTAAACCGAGCGTTTCCAAATCTGCCTTAAAATAATCGGGCAGCGGTGCGGTAATAATCATTTTCTTTTGATATAAATCGGATAAATCAATTTTGTAGGCATGGAGATGCAATTTATCACTGATATTGGCAAATTTCTGCCGAGATAGACCAAAATATTTATCATCCCCGACAATCGGACAACCGATATACTCCATATGGGCGCGAATTTGGTGTGTACGTCCGGTGAGCGGTGCCGCTGCCACCAAAGCAAACTTGGCTCCGGCATTATCCAAAACCTCAAACTCGGTCAAAGCCGGTTTTCCGTCTTTGGAGATGATTGATTTTTCACCCACTTTTTCTAAAGCAGCTTTAATCTCGCCGTTTTGCTGTTTGGGGCAACCGGAAACTAGGGCTAAATAAGTTTTTTGCAAATTATGCTCACGGAATGCTTTAGTCAGCATATCGGCAGATTTGCGATTACGTGCCAAAATTAAAATTCCGCTGGTATCTTTATCAATACGATGCACAAGCTTTGGCTTTTCTTGCTTTTCAAAACACAAGGCCTCAAGCATTCCGTCCACATGGCGTGTGGTGTTGGTTCCGCCCTGCACCGCCAAACCGGAGGGTTTGTTCAAAGCAATGATATTCTCGTCTTTATAAATGACCATCGACTGAATGTAAGCCGCGTCTTTGGCAGATACACCTTTGCGCTCCGGCGTTGCATTGGCTTCATTGTCCAAAGGCGGCACTCTGATTTCTTGTCCGGCGACAAGTTTGAGCGAAGCTTCAGCTTTTTTGCCGTCCACTTTAATTTGTTTGGTACGAAGAAGCTTTTGAAAACGACCGAGAGAAAGCCCCGGATAATACTTCAAAAACCAACGGTTCAAACGCATACCGTCATCAATATCTTTAACTTTTTTAATTTCTACGCCGGACATCAGATTCCCCTTCTTAAAAACTTTTCAAAGTGTAACGGAAGGGAGATAAAAAAACAAGCGAATTTAAAACAAAAAAAACGCGAATTTTCATCCGCGTTTTTGTTTCTTTTTAGCTTCTCGTTCACGTTTACGACGTTCCTGACGAGAAATAAGATTAATAATTTTTATTTAAGCACAAATTATCACGCAAAATAAAAAAATCAACCTAAAAACAAAGCTTGCCGATTTTAATGCCGATAAACAAAAATCCGATTCCCAAAACAAGAGAACCCAAGAGATACAAAAATCCCTCCATCATTTTGGCATTAGTCATCAAGTTGCCAAAATCGAGCATATAAGTTGAAAAAGTGGTAAATCCGCCAAGCATACCGGTAATAACAAAAGCGCGCACTTCCGGACGCAACCCTGCTTTGTTGGCAAAATATTCAAACGCAATACCAATCAGCATGGCCCCCATCAGATTCACGCTCATCACTGCCCAGTGATTACCGATTTTGGAACAAACCAAATGGCGAAGAATAGAACCCAATCCGCCTCCTAAGAATACACTCAAAAAAGTTGTCATTTTTCACTGTCCTTATTTTGATTTTGTTGTTGCGCTTTGGCACGTTGTTTTTCAGCGCGCAAACGCTCAAAATATTCCACTCTTTTCTTAATTTCTCTTTCAAAACCGCGGTCAACCGGAAAATAAAGTTTGGTATGACGCACCCCGTCGGGAAAATAGTTAGCCCCCGAGAAACCGTCCTCACAATCGGGATCATATTCATATCCTTCATGGTAGCCCAAATCACGCATAAGTTTTGTCGGCGCATTCAAAATATTTTTCGGCGGCATAAGAGAGCCTGTTCTTCTGGCTAAATCACGAGCCGCATAAGTCGATTTATACAAAGAAGCCGACTTCGGAGCCGTTGCTAAATATGCCGTAAGTTGATAAAGAGCCAAATCCCCTTCCGGCGAACCTAAACGCTCATAGGTTTGCCAGCAGGAAATTGCTTGCGTCACCGCATTAGGGTCTGCCAAAGAAACATCCTCAACGGCAAAGCGCGTCAAACGGCGAAAAATATATTTTGGGTCTTCACCGGCTTCAAGCATACGCGCCACCCAATACAAACCGGCATCGACATCGGAACCGCGCAAAGATTTATGCACGGCGGAAATCAGATTATAATGCCCGTCACGCCCTTTATCATAAATCGGCGCCCGCGAACGTATAATCCGCATAATCGATTCTTTATCAAAAATCTCCTCAGGCTTTGCATATGACCAGACCGATTCGGCTAAATTAAGAATATAACGTCCGTCCCCGTCTGCCGTATCTTTCATAAACTGGCGCGCTTCTTCATCTATCGGAAGTTTTTTACCCATTTCTTTTTCGGCTCTGGTTAACAGCACTTCAAAATCATCTGAAGTCAAGCGGTTCAACACAAAGACCTGACAACGAGAAAGCAAAGCGGCATTAAGTTCAAAAGACGGATTTTCGGTTGTGGCACCGACCAAAATCACTGTTCCGTCTTCCACATAAGGTAAGAAACCATCTTGTTGCGACTTGTTAAAACGATGAATTTCATCCACAAAAAGCAACGTGCCTTTACCTTGCGTAGCTCTTCTTTCCTGAGCATATTGAAACACGCGCTTCAAATCGGCCACACCGGAAAAAACGGCAGAAATTTGTTCAAAATAAAGATTGGTATGCTCGGCAATCAAACGTGCGATAGTGGTTTTTCCGCATCCCGGAGGCCCCCACAAAATAAAGGAAGTAATTTTACCCGACTTTATCATACGACCAAGGGGAGCATTCTCGCCGACCAAATGGTCTTGCCCAACCACTTCAGACAAAGACTGTGGACGCAATCTGTCTGCAAGCGGACGTTTGATAGTTGATGAAAATAAAGTTTCTTCCATTTTTTTACCGATTCGTTATTAGAATAAGCACACCTTAGCAAACTTTGCTTTAAAATAACAGTCCTTTTTAAATTTTAGAACAAAAATAGAACTTTTTTTTTATTTTTTCTGAAAAGGATTGGCATTTTCTTTCACATCTGAAAAATCAAAAGCATCCTCACTTAACCACCAATCCTTATTTTCATCAATAACCGGTTCTTTATTATTTTGCCAACGAGTAGAAATATCATCCGCCAAAACACTTTCTTTATCAGCAACTTGCTCAATCGTTTCAACGGCCTCGTCATATCTGTTTTTAAGGAATATATCAATATCCTCAACATTTTCTAACTTACATCCCGTAACTTTCAACACCTCAAGCAAGTCGGGCGTTTCCATATCTTGAACATTACGCCGATGCAATAAATCGTCGTCAATAAAATAAGCCGTATCCAGAGTCGCTTTGCGTTTTAAGCTCTCAAAAGCCAAAAAATATGCCGAGCGAATTTTAAACGGCATGCGATAAAAAGACGGCAAGAACAAAATTTCATCACCTTGTTTTAATAATGTCTTTTTAATAGCTGATAAATGTTTTGCCACTTTACGATAATATGTTGCATCTGTAATTGATGCCGGAGAAAAGTTTTTGGCTGATGTAAAAACCACACCTCCGTTTGCCATTTTTTGCAATTCGGCAGCAGCTGCCGAAAAGTTTTCGGCTAATAAAACTTTGTATTGTGTTTTATTCACAATATTTTCCATAGCATTTTGAGAATATTTCAACTGCAAATTAGCCAAAGAGTCTGCTGTTAAGACCAAAGACATATTGTGCTTTTCAGCCTCATTCAAGGCCTTTGTCAAAGACTTATATTCAGGTTGTTGTTCTAAATTATCAAAAATCCATAGAAGAGGTCTGTCTTTATCTCTTTGCGGATGGAGCAAGACATGATGCAAAGCCATGTCAACAAAAAGCTTATTAATAAAATTAACATTTTTATCTCCGGCAACACAATAAAAAGTTTGCACTTTTTCGGCATAAGTCGTACGAAGCTGCGACATGGCAAAATCGCTGGTCGAAGTTCTTTCTCTGACCGAGGATATGCGAAAAACGCTTAAGGGATTAAACAGCATCGGAAAAATCACGCTTCTTTGTTTTGAAGAAAGATAAAACAGTTGTTGCAAAATTTCCGTTACCGTATCGTCATAACCAAAGAATTCGGCTTCCTGCAAACAATATTCCAATACGATTTTCCATGTATCGGCTGTATTTTTTTCCTGAGACTTTACCATCAAGAAAGATTGCAATAACCAATCAGCAAACATTGAAAGACACAATTCTTTTCCCTGCCACACATGAGGTACGCCTTCCCAACTACCGACCGGCAAATAATTATCCTTAGACAAAGTGGCACTTTCCAGATTTTCTATCGCCGAATGCGCATATTCTTTGTCCATAATCACATAATAACTTAACAATAAACGCTTATCATCCTGAGATAACCGCCCTTTATCCAAAAGCACACCTAAAAAATAATCATTCGCGGCGGCACGTTCGATTTTAGATACAAAAAAACTAAGCAAACCTAAAAAAGCTCTTCCGGCCAATTGCGGCCAATAATCATCTTCGAGAATTTCCGTTTTGGCATTATGTAAAATAAAATATCTCGACAACCCCTTTAAATAATTATCGCGGAGTTCTCCTTTAGGAGGCATTTCTTTAACCGACAACGGATTCCAACGCGGATAATATTCATTTTTCAACGGGGCATCAGATAATCCCCAATTAAAATAAAAAACCGGACCCAAAGTTGCGCGATACCCGCTGGTATACTCGGCCAATTCATTTTGAGAACTGACGGCAACGATACAACAATCATCGGCTTTCAAAACAGTCGGAATACAAATCGCTGAAGTTTTACCTCTGCTTTCATTTCCAAGCGCCAATAAAGACTGATTTTCAGGCATTTGCAAAAGCATCTCATCTGCGCTTCCGAGGACTGAAAACCGACCAAAGGGCAACCCTTTTTCCAACAATTTTTGTTGATTGGAAAAATCAACTTGTTTTATATTCTCTTTTAATCTTTTATAAAGAGGAAAGGTTTTCCAAATAAAAAAGACAATCAATGAAATCGGCATCAAAATCGGAATGAATTGAGTTGTTGACAATTTATCTTTGTGCCAAGAGGAGCATAATTTTTCACCCCAATCGACATAAACATCCCAAAGATAAAATGGGTTAAGAATCAGCTTATGCGCAAAAACAAGAGCCTCATGAAAAACCTGCAAACTAAAACCTTTTTGCGCAAGACGAAGCAAAGCAATAAAAAAAGCAGCAAGTAAAAAAAAGCCCAAAACAACAAAAAATATCACCAAAAGCTTTTTAGAAACAACCTTCAGTGATATTTTTTGATTATTATTTTGCATACTATCCAATGCCGCCACCTATCCTATTCACGGCCTCTGTCACGATTCATAAAGCGCTCGATTTCAACATTTTTCCTCTGTTTTTCAAGACTATTTTCAGCCATCTTCTGCGGCTCATGTTCCTGTTCTTTACTGACTTCGTTCTGAAACTCATGTTTCTTGGCAGCAAGCTTTTTGCGTTCTTCCTCTTTGCGTTGCATAATACGCTCTTTCAATTCCTCATTGCGCGCTTTGCTTTCATCATTACGCAATTTTTCTTCTTTGATTTGAGTGACTATTTCTTCTCCTTCCAAAGGAGGTTTGGGTTTTTCTGCTGATTTTCGAAACAACTTCATTCCCGATTCGACCAACTTTCCGATATCCAATCCCTTTTCTTTGGTCACATCCCACACGCCAAACTCTTTACCGTTATCATAAAACAAATCGTGCAGATCAATACCGTTGCTTTTCTTTTTGTCTTTCTTTTTCGGAGCCAAAAGTTTTGCCAATTCTTGCGGTGACGGAGGATGTCCGAGAGCTTCGGCGATTTGTGCCGGAGAAATAATACATTCGCTCAAATCAAGCTCCCAAATTTTAACCCCTTTCATGGAACATCCGGTAAAGTCCACTCCGCGCAAACTGACTTTGGTTAAATCGATTTTAGTCAAATCGAGCAAAGTCAAATTAAGTTTAGTCAAATTGAGTTTATGCGGAAAATAAATTGCCATATATTCAACCAAAGCCTGCAATTCTTCGATACCAAGCTCATCAATCTCCACACCGAGCAAAATAGCCTCTTCCAAATTGGCTTCGGTCAAGGTAACACCATTGAGCTTTGCACCTGTAAAGTTTGCTCTGAGCAAATTTGCACCGGCAAGAATGGCACCGCTCAAATCAGCTTGAGATAAATCGGCATCGGTCATATTAGCGCCGCTTAAATCAGCACCGCGCAAAACGGCACCGGAAAAATTGACACCGGTCAAATCTGCCGCCGAAAAATTGGCATTTGTCAAATCTGTTTTAGAAAAATTCTGCTCAGCCAAAACTTGTCCGGCATACTCTTTTCCCGAACCGGCTTTCACCCCTTCGGGGATTTTAAACATTTTTTTATCGACGGCAATTTCCGCCATAGAAATTTGAGAAGGACGCAACTTTTCACTTTTTTGTGCATGGGTCTCGGATTGTCTTTCGGGAGCGGATGTTTTAACTTCTTGACTTTGAGGTTTGACTTTTGGTTTCTCAATCGCTTCATCCTGTGAAACATTTTCCTGATTGGAAACGGCATGCCAAGAATAGCTCAAAGCGGTATCATTCACTTTTTTGGGAGGATAAGCCTGCCTAGAAGATGAAAAATCAAACACATTTTCATCACTTTGTCTATCTTTACGCGGCGGTATAGAAAATTTATTCTTAAACTCAGACATTCCTCAAACACTTTCTGCAACCAAACAATTTAGGTAATAATAAAATATTTTCGCAATATTTACAACAATTTTAACATTTATTTAGAGCGTAAAATACATTCTACCTTATCGGCACGAAGTTTATTACAAATATTGAGCCATCCTCCGGCTCTGGATTTGAGTATCAACCGATACATCAATTTTCCGCCTTGCATGGAACTTTCAATTTTAGGTTTGACCGAAGCAAATTCGGGATAAATTTCTTTGAGCATTTGCCACTCTATATCGGCATTTTCTTTTTGGCGATAAGCGCCGAGCTGCATCACCGGCATTTTATTATATTCATCACCATCATAAGGATCAAAATCTCCGGCAGGTTTTAATGGCAAAATTATTGGTTTATCATCCTTTTTACCACCATGATCAATTAAAATTTCGAGCCAATTATCTTCTTTTGCCCAAGTATTTCCGGTTGTTTTCAATGTTTTTGCATGATTATCTGCTTTTGCCAACATGTCAATCATATCTTGATTAAATGCTTTTTTAAGAGCTGTTTCAATCGGCACAATTTTTTGCTTTAACAAATCAGAAGAAAAGGGAGACAATCCGGCATGAAAATACAGAGCACGCAAAGCCATGGCTCTTTCCGAAGAAATTTGTGTCTGGCTCCACTCGGCCTCATCCAAAGCCAAACGTTTATCGACTAAGGCATTTCGAGCTTCATCGGAAAGATTTTTCTGTCGCTCTTGCTGACGAATTTCATCGCGCAAAGAAGCTGCTTTTTCAGCAGCTGACACATAATCAAAATCAGCCGTACGAACCATCATATAATCGAGCTCAATTTGCACCATAATAGCCATTCCGAGCTGTTCAAAGGCTTGACGCAGGAGAGCCGGTTTGAGTTCTAAATCTTTTTCATTCAAATAGGCATTAACATCATTGACCAAAACCTTTGCCGCTTTTTGTGCCGTATCAACCACACTTTGTTTATAGCGCAACGTATTTTCATCCACGCCGTTTATATCCAAACGTTTTGTTTCGGGATATAATGCTTGAGCGTTTTTCAAAACATCTCGCGGATTAAAACCGTAAACGGATTTACGAGCCAAATCGAACTCTGTTCTGTTATCAATAGCCGTATTCTGAAAAGTTGAAAGTTGATTGCGTTTGTCAAAATCTTGCAGTTCATAAAAATTTTTACCCTGTAAATGCAAATCATGGTTTTCAACTTTGGTTAAAGAAGCAAAATCGTTCACAAAAGCCGTTAAAAAGCTTTTCAAATTCTCCATTTTCTGAATGGAAACTTCCAAAGTTTTTTTATACTCCAAATCCGTCTCTGACAAACTTCCTTTTTTTGCCAATTTTTCATCAAGAAGTTTCACGCTTTTTTCTTGCGTTGCAATTTTTCGATTAATTTCTTTAATTTTACGTTGAGCAAAAAGAGTATCTTGATGCGCTTTTATTGTCGCTAATGCTAATTGCTGTGCCGTCTTTTGATAAATATATGATTGTACGTAACGGCTATTTTGAGTCAGATGAGTTGCGGCATAAACAATAGCAAAATCCAAATTTCGTGAGGCTTCATAAAAAGGCTGCCGGGCATTACCTTTCACATTCAAAAGGGAAGCAAAAATCTGGTCGGTATTTTTTCCGCTTGTATCTGTAACAACGGCTTTAAAAAGATTTCTGTTTGCAAGTGTTATGTTATATTTTGCAGCTCTGGCCATGGAAGTATAGACATTCAGGCGCCCTTTAACCGGTTCAATATCCAAGACTTCGGCTTTTTCGGCAACCATTTGAGGTTTTGGATTCTCACTTTTCTCGGAAGAAGAACAAGCGGCAAGTACACTCAAACATAACAAAGAAAAAACTGAACAAAAAATATTTTTCATGGCGCAAGCTTTCATTGTAACGAACATGTAACAATATGTAACAAGAATTTAAAAGATTTTTATCAAAACTTTTGCTAATAGTAAACTAAATAAATCAGCAAACTTAAATTTAAGGAATAAAAAATCATGACAAACACAGTTAAAGTTGCCGTCATCGGCGCCGGTATGATGGGCAGGAACCATCTGAAAACCTACAAGAATCTACAAGGTGTAGAGCTGGTCGGTGTATATGATATCTTCCCCGAAGCCAGAGAAAAAGCAGCTGAGATGTTTGGCATCAAAGCATTTTCATCTTTAGAAGAAGTTGCCGCCAGTGTTGACGCCGTCAGCGTTGTTACCACTTCTGTTACGCACGCTGATGTAGGTGAATTTTTCTTAAACCGCGGCATTCACTGCATGATGGAAAAACCGCTTGCCACCACCGAAGAAGGTTGCAAACGTTTGATTGATGCTGCAGCCAAAAACAATGTAACCTTACTTGTCGGTCACATTGAACAATTCAATCCGGCTGTTGAACAAATGCACAAAATTTTGCATGACACAACCAAGATTCGTTCTTTAACCGCACAACGTATGTCTGCTGCCAGCGGCCGTATCACTGACGTTGATGTTTCTATGGACTTGATGATTCACGATGCCGAAATCATTTTGTCTTTGGTACAATCTCCGATTAAAAATATTCAAGCTGCCGCTGTTACCACACCGGACCATCCGGAAGGCAAAGACTACATCACTGCTTTGTTAACATTTGAAAACGGGGTAACTGCCAATATCACCGCCAGCCGTATCACACAAGCTCGCGTTCGTACACTAACCGTTACCACCGATACCAACTACATTGATATGGACTTTATCAATCAAAGCATCAACGTTCACTCCCAAGGACGCATGCCTTACGTTAACCAAGACAGCATTCCGGATTGGATGAACTATGGTTTGAAGGGCAGTGTTGAACAATTGTTCATTCCGACCAATCAACCTTTGACAGCAGAGTTGACACACTTCATCAACTGCGTTAACGATAAAGAAACACCGCGCATTACCGGTCAAAATGCTTTGGATGCTTTGCGCGTTATCTGGGCTGTTCAAAAGAAATTGGGCTTGTGGCAAGAAGAAGAAAAACAAAATATTGTTTCAGCCGCTGCTTAATAAACAATTGCCAAAAGCAAAGTTTTATAATAAAAAGGGGGATAAGTTTTATCCCCTTTTTTTGGTAAAAATATACAATGAGATACAAACTAACATTAGAATATGACGGAACTAATTTACTGGGCTGGCAAAGGCAACTGGACGGTCCCAGCGCTCAAGAATATCTGGAAACGGCAATTGCCTGTTTCACCGGTGTAGAAAAAGTTTCGGCCGATGAAAAGGGCAACGTCTATAATCCTTTTGCCATCTATGGCAAAGAACCGCAAATTACCGTTCAATGCGCAGGCAGAACAGATGCCGGCGTACATGCTTTGTGTCAGGTGGTGCATTTTAATCTGGATAGAGATATTGATGAGTTTAGAATGTTGCAAGGCTTAAACCACCACCTGCGCAGTCAAGATATTGCCATGAGCGTCTTAAAAGTCGAGAAAGTGGCTGATGATTTTAATGCCCGTTTTTCCGCCAAAGGCAGAGGCTATATTTACAAGATTTTAAACCGCCGTTCTTTTCCGGCTTTGCAAAAAAATCGGGTCTGGTGGGTGCCTTATCCGCTGGATGTGGAAAAAATGCGTGAAGGCGCCAAATATCTGCTCGGGCAGCATGATTTCACCTCTTTTCGCGCCGCAGCCTGCCAAGCCAAATCACCGATAAAAACGCTGGATAGATTGGACATTGTCCAAAACGGCGATGAGATAGATTTTATTGTTGAAGCCAAATCATTTTTGCATCATCAGGTAAGAAATATGGTCGGCACGTTGAAAATGGTCGGGAGTCATCAGATTAAACCTGAAGACGTCAAAACCATTTTAGAAGCCAAAGACAGGAGAAAATCCGGCCCCAATGCACCGGCCTGCGGCTTATATTTGAGCAAAGTGGAATATTAAAAATCAACTTCTGCCTGGCAAACTTCACTGACTATATCATAAGAAAAACCGGCACGCGCCAAAGCCGCCATATCTTTTTGCTTATACTCGGCTTGTTTGTCGGTTGGACGAAAGCGGCCGATTCGTTTTTTCTTGGCAAATTTGAGTGCCGCCGCCAGCTCATCATAATCTTGTTCGGAAAGTATGCGCTCGACAATCTCATCGGCCACCCCTTTTTCTTTGAGCTTATTTTTAATATAGCGGGTGGACTTGCCCATGGCTTGATAGTCTTTTATTTTGAGCTCGGCAAAGCGCTCATCGTTCACATAATTAAAGCGGCGAAAATCGGAAATGATTTCTTCAATCCAGGCATAGGCTTCTTTCTTGTCAAATTCTTTGTTTTGATAGGCATAATCATTCACGCGTTTTTGCAACACCTGGCGCAAATTGGCAACCGAGGTTTCATAGCGTTTGAGATAATAGAGCGCAATGTTTTTCAAGCGTTGCGCGGTAATTTTTTTCAAAACTTTTTTCTTAAATGTTTTTTCTTGTGTTTCAAACAACTTGCAAACTCCCTTAAAAATCACTACATATTTAACAACAATTAATCTAAAAATTCACTAATAAGGGGAAAAATTTTGAACAATTTTGATATCTGCACATCATTTCACATTGAAAACGGTGCTTTTCGCGGCCGCTTGGTCAGATTAAACAAGGTTATAGATACGATTTTGCAAAAGCATCAATATCCAACGCCGGTTTCCGCCGTCATTGCCGAAAGCGCGGCTTTAGCTGCCATTTTGGCAAGTTCCATCAAATATGAAGGACTATTCACGTTACAAACCGAAAGCAATGGTCCGGTTTCCATGGTTGCGGTTGATGTTAAATCCGATGGCACCATGCGCGCCTGCGCCAAGTTTGATGAAGAACACTTGAACAAATCGCAAAGTTTAAGAAAAATGAGTGGTGAAATTGAGCCTGCCCCGCATTTAATGGGCGAAGGCCATTTGGCATTCACCGTAGATCAAGGACCTGATACTCAACTTTATCAAGGCATTGTAGACCTGCAGGGTAAAAACTTAACCGAATGTGCTTTAAGATATTTCAAACAATCGGAACAAATTGACACGGCCTTGCAACTTTTTATTCTGCCGCCGCAGGGAGAATCAAAAAGCTGGAGTGCGGGAGGTATTATGATTCAAAAGATGCCGAGCAAAGGCGGAAAAGAATTTTTGGATGAAGATGCCGCCAAAGATGCTTGGAACCAAGCTCAAATCTTTTTACATTCTTTAACTGCTGACGAAATTTTCAATGCCGACTTAAGTGCCGAAGAAATTTTACATCGTCTGTATCATGACAACAACTTGGTTATCACCAAGAGCTTGGATTATAAATTTGGTTGCCGCTGCAACCGTGAAAAATTGCTCAAAACCTTACGTTCTTTTAACAAAGAAGAGATTGAGCATTTGGCAGAAAACGGAAAAATATCTGCCGAATGTCATTTCTGCGGCGAAAAATATGTTTTTGACAAAGGAGAAATCCTTGCTCAATAAGCCGTTAACGACATTTTAATTTATAAACGATAGGATAAATAAAAAAGATATCAATATTTATGGATTAAAAAGATGAAAATGTTAAAAAGAATTTTACCGCTTGTCTTAGTTGTCTCTCTTGTTTCTTCTTGCGCCTTGTTTAAATCTACGGAAGAAGAACCGGATAACTATCGCATGCCGCGTTTTACCAATTTGGAGCCGATTGATTTGAAAGTAAAACAAATCGACATCAATTCAGAATTCACCCCATCATTCACTCGTCCGAATGTTGAACATTTGTTCCCGATTTCAATTGAAAAAACAGCAAAAGTCTGGGCACGTGACCGCTTAAAAGCAGTTGATTTCAGTAGTGATAAAATTGCCACTGTTGTCATCAAAGATGCCAGCGTCACTGAAGAAATTGAAAAAGCACAAGAAATGTTCACCAAAGACCGCATCAAATATCGCGCCAACCTGGATGTTGTCATCCGCATTACCGATACCAAGAGCTTGTCAAAGGCAGAAACGGAAGTCATTGCATGGCGTGAATTGATTATTCCGGCCGACACGGACATTGCCGAAAAAGAGCAATATTGGAACGCAATGGTCACCAAATTGTTCAATGAATTTAATGCTAAAATGGATCAAAACATTCATAGATACTTAAATGCTTATATTGAAAACAACGAGCATATTGAAAGCTTTGAATAAACAGAAAATAAAAGAACAAAAAAAAGCCCCGCAACGAAAAAAACGTTCGGGGCTTTTTTTAGTTCAAAACGGCATTTTTACGTTGATGAGCTGTCGCTAAAGACAAAGTCGGGATTAAAATATCTTTGGTAACTTGCCGTTTTTCATCAACAATTTTACAACTTCCATAAAAAACTGCATTATGCGAGTCTATCGGAGCTGTGGAAGTAAATTCAAAATACTCTCCTGGTTCGAGCTCGGGAATTTCTCCCTTAAAGCCCAAGGAATCATCACAATATAAATGACCTTTATCATCGCTGATATTCCAATTTTTACCGAGCACTTGAATCTTATGTTTTGAATTATTCTCAATGCAGAGATAGTATCCCCATAAATTGCCTTGAGCCGATTCTTCCACCAATACCGGACAAGCCGAAACAGCGATATCATCAGTAACTCTTGTTTGCATTTCACTATCAAAATCTAACA
Source organism: uncultured Pseudomonadota bacterium (assembly GCA_949295915.1). Taxonomy (GTDB): domain Bacteria; phylum Pseudomonadota; class Alphaproteobacteria; order RF32; family CAG-239; genus CAJLXD01. The sequence goes on from CASFNB010000020.1 coordinate 27,591, forward strand.
TATCAAAAACCTCAAAACATAAATTTTATTTCGTGTTAATGATTCCTTAACTTTTTCTGATTCGCAAACAGAGTCTGCGTTATCCCCAAAGTTTTCCTCAAGAAAAATAAGAGTCAAAATTTATATTTGACAACTTTAACGAGTCTGAACCGCAAAAATCGAGTCTTTAAATTTCATTTCTTTTAAATACAACCACTTGCCATAACTTTTTTATGCCTGTCTTTAATTTTTGGTTGCAAAAAAAAAAAAACGGTTTATCATGGATAGTATAGGCTTTAATTCTATTATTTATGGAGGCGTGTCATGAGAAAATCTGGCTTATTAAAAAATCTTTGTT
>CASFNB010000021.1 GCA_949295915.1 uncultured Pseudomonadota bacterium
GAGAAAGAGCAAATGCTATTATTTATAGAGATTTTTATAAATGGAATGGATTAAACAAATTACCATATCCAATTAGAGGTTTTGTTGTAGATTATGGTATGCCATCCAGTCCGCTTAACGCCATAAAAACCGTTCATAAGGTGCTAGGACTTCCTTCTAATGGAAATATTATTGGCCCTGCTACTATGGAAAAACTAAAAAATTTTTCACAACAAGACTATGAGAAATTTTTAGAGCAATATAAACAAAGTATGTTAGAGCACTATAATAATATAGTCAAAAATGACTCAACACAAAAAGGAAACCTAAAGGGATGGTTAAACCGAGCTAACAGGGCTCATCTGGAAAAATAACTTAGTTGGAGAGGTTGTTTTTTGCAACCTCTCCTTTTTATTTATAATTTTTAAGTTCAGGCAAATAAGATAACATTTTTTCTTTGCTACTATTTATCAAACCCTGAATATAAGAATGTAATATCTTTAATGTTTCTGGTCGACTATTTACTTCACATAAATTTCCGCTAGGCCATTCATATTTATTTAAACACGATTGTATTGAATAAGCATCAATCAGTGTTTGCTTGAATTGCTGATATACTTTGATATTGTTTTCAGGATAAACATACAAATTTTTTAATATTTTTTCAGCAATATTATCATAGCAAAAAAATATTTCTTCGTTTTGCGTTGAACAATCATTAAAATCTTTTTGAAAGGTCAAAAGCAATGAATAATCATCAATAATCTCTTTTATTTTATCTTTGCTGCTCCAATCGCTTTGCAAGTAAACTTTATCTATATCAATTCCATGATATATTTCAGCATAAACATTAAAGCTAAACAACAATGTTATTGCAAAGATAAAGACAAATCTTTTCATATTTCCGCTCCCAAGATTTAGATGTATTTTAGCATATATTACAAAAGTTGAAAATATGGTTAAGCAAAAGTGAATCTATGCCAAAGGTTTAGATTTGCTTTAATTCCTCAATCAGTTCAAAGATAGTCATATCTGAGGCTTGAAGCTTGGGAACGGAAACCGGTATCGGTTTATGTTCATCATAAATCGGGCTACCGGTTCGGCGGACAAATATCGCCGAGCTGATTTGCTTTCCGAATGTCGGCGTATATTTGTTGGCTAGTCCTTGTTCTTTGCTCCAATATCTTGATGTATTGCTTCCCGAAAGCGGACTTCCGGTGATGCAATAAAAATAAGTATCTTCTTGTTTCCATGGCGTGTGTTGCCACAAAAGCAACAATTCTCCCAAACACAAAGAAAAGGACGGAATATATAAGGCAAAAACACCGCTGCCTTGAATATGAATAATGCTTATTAATTTCTTTCCAATGTTCGGATATTGGCATTGTCCGTGAATGTGTTTGTAACGCATCATAATAAATCTGAAATTTATTATTGCATTTACTTCAGCTTTTCTCTAAGTTTAATCATAGCTTCCTGAGAATTTTGAACCTCGCGTACGGCTTGTTCCATTGGGCAAAGACCGTCTTGTTTTTGATTCAAAATTTGCGGAACAAGTTTGCCGTAGGTTGCCGGAATATGATGTTGTTGCAATAACTGCAAGGCTTCTTCACTCATCAAATTTCCGTAAACCGTACGAACTTTGCCTTCAATAGCGATGAAAGCGGCGGCGCGCCCGATAACCTTATCAATGAGCGAGCCATCTTCCATAGCTTTTGGGCGATTATCATAGAGCTCTAACAAAGGCTTGATGCCTTTGCCGTTGGCTTTTGCAACAACTTGATTGTCTTTGACTATCAAAGCTGACGCATCTCCGTTTTTAACCTGCTCAACGGCTTGTTCATAACCCGAGGGCGCAGTATCTAAATTAATTAATTCATAATTTCTTGTTCCTAATCCCATTTCCTCGGCATAATCGAGTTGGTGCAATCCTTCGCGGCTTAAGATACGCTCTTTAATATCGTGCAATTCGGTTTCCGGCTGTTGCATTAACAAATCAATCGAGGCTTGGTCCAGCGCCACAATATCGGTTGAAGCCAAAATTCCCAAGTCGCGAATTTTTACTTTGGCGGCGGCTGTACCCATGCAATCACAATCGACCGACATATTGCGTAACACATTAATATAGGTGATTTTATTGCCAAAATGGTCAAGTGTAGCTTTGGCAGATTCAACCATATTTTCCATTAACAAAGATTGGGTAGCATTCCATAGGCTATGCTCATCGGCGCCGTGTACCATGGCTTTGCCGATTTTGCCGTCGGCAATGCCAATGGCAATATTCTTAATCGAGCCGCCGAAACCACCCATCGGGTGCCCTTTGAAGTGGGTCAAGACGAGCATGGAGTCATAATCCAAAATTCCTTTACCCATGGACATTTCTTTGAAATGTTTACCGCCTTTAACCGGCAACATTACCGTACCAAATTCATCCATAATATCCACTTTGCAAAAATCCCAACCGTTGATTTTTAAGGTTTCGCGATGTTTTTCGGTGGTATGGCGTCCGCCTTCATACAAGGTGTTTGTTTCCACCAAATTGCTGTTAGGAATGGCGGCTTGAATGGCTTTGACCATCGGAACAGGTAAGATATTCGGTCCGTGCGGTTCGCCGGAATGCCATTTAATGGCGACTTTGCCGCTGATATTCTGATTGACTTTATTATAAATATTAACCAAAGCTTCGGGGGTTAATTCCGAAGTATAATAAACTTTGGCTTTTTCTTTATTATTTTTCATTATCTTATTCTCCTTCGAGGCTTTGAGCTCTAAAACTGCAATTTCAGACGGTGCCAAAAAGCGCATTTGCGGTCCCCATTGTCCGGCACCTCTGGAAACATAAATCTTGGCAGTATCATTCAAATCATACCAGCCGGCAACATAGGGTGCATGAGCGTAGATGAAAAAGACAAACGGAAAGATTTGTCCGCCGTGCGTATGACCGGAGACTTCCAAATCAAACGGTGTTTCTTTGAAGTTTGCTGGTGTGTGCGACATCAAAATTTTATATTGCTCGGGTTTGGATGAAGCAAAAGTTTTGGCCAAATCATAATTTTTGCCGCTTAAATAGCGGGAATGAATATCGGGGATGCCGCCGAGGTACAAATCTTTTTCCAAGCTGACACCTTCATTTTCCAGCAATTTAAATCCTAAGTTTTGCAAAGCTTGAGTGGACTTGTTAAAATCGTGATAAAATTCATGATTGCCGGAAACAAAATAAACGCCGTGTTTGGCTTTGAGACCTTTTAAAATATTCAGGTGTTCGGAAACGCGTTCTATCTCATCATCAATCATATCGCCAACCAGCAAAATCAAATCGGGATTTTGGGTATTGGTTTTATCAACAATGCCTTGCAATTTTTGCAAAGATAAGGCGCGATGCAAATGTAAATCGGGTAATAATACAATTTTTTTATCTTGCAGAATTTTGGTGCTGGTTTGCGAAATATGTTTCACTGCGGGAACTTTGGTTCCGTCATACAACGCAATTCCGCCGATTACAAAAGCCAGAACAATGGTTATCAGATTGATTTTTGCTAAATTGGGAGAGGAAAAAGGCTGAAATTCGCTTGAAAACAGTCTCAAAATTCCCCATACCAAGTCACGAAAGACTGTTAGACTGAACAAAATGACCATGGTGATAAACAAGAAATAGAGGACATATCGGTAGGGAATATAAAATTTGCCCAAATATTCTTCAAAACGATATTCTGCAAATATCGGCAGACAGCCTATCAAAATAAACAAGGCAAAGTAGGCGACTTTTGCCCATACGCTTACGGATGTAAACGCGCAGTATCTCAAAAAAAGCAATAAAGCAGCCAAACTGCCCAAAACAGAAGTGGTGACGGCGCATCCGAACATTTTGTTTCTCCCCAATAATTTTAAGAATCTGATTTATCATAATCTTTAGAGTACACTCTAAGTCAAGCATTTATTTTTTTATGCAACACGACAGAAAATGACGAACCGCAACTCTATAATAATTACAACATTATGAAACGGAGATAAAAGATGGAAAAATTTGAACAATACAAAATGCTTTCTTATTTATTGAATGCCCTAAAAAATAAAAACTTTTTCAGAGAACGCTTGTCTGATGTTTACGAATGGTATGACAATTTCGGGAAAAATCTGATTAGTTTTTCATGGGTAACCAAAGACGAAGAAGAAAATTGTACGGATTTCAAGGATGTATTACGTAGTCAAAAAAAACAAGCATGGCAACGCGGCGAAAATTTTATGGCGGCTCTTGAGAAAAAAGTTAATTCTTTACGCAAAAGTCCGCTTTCCATTTCGGAAAAACGCCTTCGCTATGTTGCCGAACTTTTGGATTTATCTGAGTCGGAACAAAGGGTTTACGGTTTTTGCGCTCGGGTAAAAACCGATGACAATTTTGATGATTTCAATCGAGAAGTCTGCGGTCGAAATAATAAATTAAAAAATACGGCAGCTCTGTTCTTGTCTGAAAAACAGCATAAGCTTGAAGAATTGGCCGATAAAAACTCAACTCTTTTTCGTTTTGGTTTAATTGAAAGTGAATATAACGGTGATGTCTGCGCCTCAGATTTGACGGTAAAACTTTTGTCTCAAAATATTTTAAACGCAGCCGACATAAAAAATGTCATTTTAGGCCCCAAATGCACTCCTTCCTTAGCGTGGAACGATTTTTCTTATTTACAGGAAAAAGATTTTTGTGCACGAATTTTACAAACTGCTGTCAAGAATAAAGAAAAAGGTGTCAATTTGCTTTTTTACGGAGAACCCGGCACCGGAAAAACCGAATTTGCCAAAACACTCGCGGATAAAATTAAGGCGGAACTTTATGCCGTAGGGGAAGATTTTGAAGATAAAGAACGCAAAGAAAGCTTAAATTTGGCTTATTCAATTTTGTCAAAAGATAACAATGTCTGTTTGCTGATTGATGAGGCTGATGATTTTTTGTGTCAGGAGAGTTTTGGTTTTATGCGCCGGAAAGATGATAATAAACTTTATATTAACCGCTTACTGGAAAACAATCAAACACCGGCCATTTGGATCATTAATTCAATTGATGATATTGACAAAGCTTATTTGCGCCGTTTTACATTCGCCGTTAATTTTAGCAAACCCAACCTAAAAACACGTATTGAAATGTGGCAAAAAAGTCTGAAAGCCAATAATTTGCCATCAGATAAAAAAACGGCTGAAGAATTTGCCCTGCAATATAAATTGTCTCCTTCATTCATCACAACCGCGGTTAAAACGGCTCAATTAGCCGAAGGTGGATTAGACGAGGTTAAACAAAGTTTGACTTCTTTACAAAAAGCTTATTACAACGGAAGATACATGCCTCCCAAACCGCAAAACGGCGTAGAATTTAATCCTAAATTGCTGAATACGGATACGGATTTGAACTTATTGGCACAAAGGCTCACGCATTTACCGCAACGTAACTTTTCTTTATGTTTATACGGCGCATCCGGTACCGGAAAATCAGCTTACGGTGAATATTTAGCCAAAGCATTAGAAATGCCCGTGGTCAAGAAAAAATGTTCCGATTTATTGTCCATGTGGGTTGGAGGTACCGAAAAAAACATCTCGGCAGCTTTTCAAGAGGCACGAGAGATGCAGGCTGTGTTGATTTTTGATGAGGCAGACAGTTTTTTGCAGGACAGAAGTCACGCCATGCGTTCTTGGGAGGTAACACAAGTAAACGAAATGTTGACGCAAATGGAAAGCTATCCGTATCCCTTTGTATGTACCACAAATTTGATGGATAGTCTGGATAAGGCCAGCCTGCGCCGTTTTACGTTTAAGGTGGCTTATGATTATATGAATGCGGAACAGGCCGGTTTGGCGTTTAAGCATTTTTTTAATATTGCCGATATAAACTTATCTCATCTTAACTCATTAACGCCGGGAGATTTTGTTGTGGTAAAACAAAAAGCTGAGATTTTAGGCTTGTCCGATAATGTGCCGGAGTTGATAAAAATGCTTGAGACGGAACAACAAAACAAAGCACCGGTTCAACATAAAATCGGTTTTTTATAAGGAGTCCTTATGATGTCCGACCAATTGGAATCACTTTTAGAGAGATTAAAAAAATCCGCTGAAGATGCCTATCGAAAAATTCAAAAGAATAAGGACTATCCGCACCCGATTAATATGCCGGTCGGGTTATTTGATTATTTAGAAAACGGACGTTTGGAAACGGCATATACGCGCACCTTGGCATATCTGCTGGATGCTAAAGCTCCTCACGGCTATGGTGATAAAATATTAAGAAATTTGTTGGCTCACTATAAGATAAATTATGAAAAATTGGATTATAGCGTTTATCCGGAATATTGTTTCAAACGGTATAGAAAAAAATTTAAACGTTTTGATGTCTTTATCCAAGGAACGGCTGATAAAAAACCTTTTGTTGTTGTCATAGAAGCCAAAACGGTAAGTACGGAAGGAAAACAACAATTAGCAAGTTACGATGAATATCTTAAAAAAAATTTTGCCGATAAGGGAGTGAATGTTATAAAAATTTATCTGACGATTAATGAGGATACGCCGTCACAAGCTTTTTGGCGCACGTTATCTTGGTTGGATATCATTCAAATTTTGATGCCATGTATTAAAGAAAACAAAGATAAATTTGGTTATGATTTTATTCGTTATTATATTTCCTCCATATATTCGCAACTCTATGGACACGAAGCGGATTATCTGAATGTTTATCAATTGTTAGAAGACAGCATATTGCAAAAATATGCAAATGATGTAGCTAATGAAGATTTTAGTTTAAATATTTTTAAACAAAACCCATCAGCCTTTTCAATACTGTATCAATACACCCCTCCAGAATGTAAATTTGATGAAAGCTATAAAAATTGTACAAAACAAATAAAAGAAGAAATATCCCAAATGTTTGGGAATAGCGAAATTCATGAGCCTCAAACCTGGAATCGATATATCACTCTTAAAAAACACGAATATTTAAACATCGGAATAACCAATCGAGTATCGATAAAAAAAGAGACGGTTAAAGATACAGTCGAAGATGAGCTCTGGTGGTATGCCAATATCAATTTTGCTTCTCTTGAACAAAAAATGAAAAATATAGAAAAATATAAAGCTATGGGCATAAAGGAAGAGTACAAAAATTCAGATATTAATGCTTCGGGACATAATATTATTTTCTTTATGCAAAAATATGAGAATGCTCATTTACCGAATATAAAGCTTGATAACATTTTAAAAATGCTGAAAAAAAAATAGCTTTGAAACAAACTCATAAAGCAGCTAGCTCACAAACATCCCCATCACTTAAGCAAAGCACATTATCAAACAAAAACTTAAATTCTTGCGGATAAAAGGTGTGAATGGGAATGATTGTTTTGGGCTTCAAACCCGAAACCATCTTTTTTAGGGTGGGAATATCGGCATGTCCGGATGTGTGAATATCTTGCATTCTGACATTATTCTCAAGCAAGAGCGCCAACCAGTCTTGGTATTTTTCTTTATACCCGTTCCACATAGAATAAGTATAGGAGGTTTTGGCATTCAAAGCGCCGCTGTTTTTAAGTTGCTGAGATATGCGATAATCTAACAAAATAACATATTTCTGCGGATTTTTTAAAATCGTCGGCAAATCAACTTCATGCGGACGGATACTTTTGGTGGCAAACTTTTTAACATCATTCCAAGTAAAATTAGGCAAATGCGGATTGTTTGTTCCCCACAAAATATGTCCGGCGTAACCGGATAGAATTAAGGTTTTACCGCACCTTTTAGCCGCGCGATAGATGGTTACGATACGATCAATATTTTGCGCGGAAGCCTGAACCAAAGCCAAACCTTGAGTATTTTTCCAAAAATCATAAAATTTAGTCTCAAGCTCTTTTTCGGTTTCATAATGCTCGGATTGTTCTCTTCCCAGACAAGAACCTTCCAAAAGCAAAACATCAATATTTTGAGGCGCGTTTTTTAATAATTCAAAAAACAATTTTCCTTTGCGCCCATGGGCACGAAAATCTCCGCCGTAAAAAATTTTTTGGTTATCGGCCTCTATCAAAAAACCGTAAGCACCATAAGCAGAATGATCGCATAAATAAGGCGTAATTTTAAAATCATCAATAAAAAAAGGCTTTTTGTTTTGAAAGAATAAAGGATTGGAAAATATAAAAGATTGCGGCAAGTGATGTATTTGAGCAATTTTCATCATAGTGTGAGCCTCTCGACTGATATAAACCGGAACAGATTTATCAATAAATTTTCCCAAACCATAATGATCTTGATGCGCATGTGAAATAAGGAGAGCGGACAAATCAGCCGTTTTGTTTGTTATCCCTTTAATATCGGGTAATAAATCCGGGGTGTCGGTTTGAGCGTCCAACGGCAATCCTAAGTCAAGAATAATCCTTTTGCCGCTGTTTGCCGTGATTTCTATGGCCGTTCCGCCAATTTCTTTTGTTCCGCGTTTTATGGATATTTTCATATTAACCTCTTGTTCAATCGTTTGTGTTATTATATTGTGCAAATATGACAATAAATGTCGTATAGATATCATGTGATAATGGTAATTTCATAAAATTAAGGAGATAATAATGGCTTATGACAAAATACATGATTTGCTCGATTTGGCAATTTGGATGCAGTCTGACCGTGAAGGCGTGAGCCTTAATGAAATTGCCGAAAAATACGGCGTATCTCGGCGCACGGCCGAACGTATGCGCGATATGATTTTGATACAATTTCCGCAAACGGAAGAAAATATCGGTGAAAACAACCAAAAACGTTGGTACATTCCGCAAGGAACTTTGAAAGACTTAATTAATTTTTCCGCCGAAGAATTATCCGTCTTGGAAACAGCCAAAGAGTTGTTTGTCAATAAGCAGATGACCGATAAAAGAGATATTTTGGCAAAGGTGATTGAAAAAGTGCGCGCCTCGATTAAAAGTGATGTTATGCGTAAAATTGATCCCGATGCCGAAGCTTTGCTCGAAGCCGAAGGCTTTATTTGTCGTCCCGGTCCTAAGCTGAATATTGATGAGGCTATTATTGCCGCCATTCGTCAGGCCATTTTGGAATGCAAACAAATCAGAATTAAATATTATAATCAGTCCAGCCGCAAAGTAAGTATAAACACGCTTAATCCTTATGGTTTCCTTTACGGAGAGCGAAATCATTATCTGGTGGCGCATCATGCAGACGGCTATTTCGGGAACGAGGTGCATAATTTTATTTTGAGTAATGTTAAAGAGGTTAAAATTTTAGATAATCCCATTGTCAATTTGCCCGATTTTTGTTTGCAAAAATATGCCGAGGAATCTTTCGGTGCTTTTCATGAACCGCCGTTTGAGGTGGAATGGCTCTTCGACAAAGAAGCCGCGGAAGATGCCGCTCTATATATTTTTCATCCCAAACAAACCATGATAAAAAATCCCGACGGAACTTTAACGGTTAAGTTTAAGGCCGGCGGCAGATTGGAGATGGATTGGCATCTCTATACTTGGGGCGAGCATGTCAAAGTGATTAAACCCGAAAATTGGTATGAATAAAACATTTTAAAGTAACGTTCTGACGGAATCATATGAACAAACATGTAAGTTGCGGTCGGCATCTTGTTTGATAAACCAGCCGCCTTGTTTGTCTTGGCGGTGATAATAGCCAAAACATACCGGAAAGCCGTTTTCATCCAAACGCCACTCTTTAAAACCGGATTGGGCAATATGCTCGCATTTCCGCCAACATAAATAAATTTGTTCTTCAAATGCTGTTTTCATAACTCACATTATAAACAGCATTATGTCAAATATTGTCGTTATTTGATAAAATGCAAAAATTTTATTGTTCGTGTCGAATTTCGGGATAAATCTGTTCCCATCCGTTATTATGCGTTGCGCCTTTAACAATTTTAATTTGAGTCGCATTTTCGATAAAGTTTCGGGTTAAATGCGGCGGAATAACTTTGTCTTCGCTTCCGACATAATGAATTTGCGGAATTTGCTTAAACCGTTCTTGATAATCTGCCAAATTCATGGATTCATTTAACGGGGGAAGTTTATGAAACGTCGTCCATGTCTGATGGTCGAGATTGCCGGCAATGGTTATGATTTTTTTGACGTTTAATCCGTTTTTTGCCGAAGCAACAAGTCCGGCAATTTGCGCTCCGCCGGAAAAGCCGATTAAAATGACAGGATTGTTACCGGCAATTTGTTTAATTGCCTCATATTCGGAATTAATAATTTCGGGAGCAAAACGAGCCGTCGTCCAGTGCCGTTGACAACAAATCGGACTCTTAACATATTGACAGGGGCGAGCCAAATAGATGACATTCGGACTTTTATCTCCGAAGGCCAATTCGCGCATTAATGTTCCTTTCGGGGTAGGATTTTGCGTCGGTTGCCCATCGGCATTAAAGGCATAACCGTCGCCTTCGATATATATTTTATACACGTCGCTCGGATTGCTTATTTTTTGCCATGTAGCTATATTAAAATAACGAGTTTGAACCTCTTTGTATGAAAATTCATTAGGCACTTTCAAACTCTGACATCCACAAGTAAGCAATATTATAAACAATATCTTAAACATTGGCTTTCCCTTTCTCAATAACAACTATAACGATATATTTTTCAATTTCCAGAATATTTTTTAGAAATTTTACTTGATAATATTTTTTTTCTTTAGTATTGTAATTTTGAGCGGAAATTCTGCTTAGGGCGTCGAAAACCCTTTATAAGCTTAGTCATGTGCACATGACTTTAAAACTTGTGCCGACTTCTGATTCTTCTGGACGGATGTCGGTGAATAAGGCTCAGCCAAATAAGCCGAGCCGTTTAAGCTTATACGGTTTTCGAACATCCGCCCGCCTTTGATAAGCGGGTTTTTCTTTAAACTAGTATAAGTAAGGATGTTAAATCGTGAAAAATAAACTTTTAATAACAACTGCTTTAGTTGCTGCTTTTTCAGTAACAAATGCTTTGGCTGCAGAAAGAATGGTGATTTCCGGCAGTGAAGAACCTGTTTCAGGAACTTTCGAAAATCTAACTGCTGACGGTGAAAATGGCGGAGCCATTTACAACAGTAAAGGAACGGTTGCTTCCATTGACGGAACATTCAATTCCAATTCAGCAAAAGACGGCGGCGCAATTTATAACGGAAATAATGGTGTAATCACTTCTTTAACCGGAACATTTATCGGTAATACGGCCTCTAACCGCGGCGGTGCTATCTATAATTCCGGTTCCAGCACAATTGATAAAATTTCCGGCACCTTTAGCGGCAACTCTGCCGACAAAGGTGGTGCAATTTCCAACGCCGGCACAACAACTGGAAAAACAATTACAATTTCAGATTCTACTTTCACCGGAAATACTGCTAAAACAGACGGTGGTGCAATTCACAACATGGCCAGCGCTCAAATCAAGTTTACCGGTAACAATGTATTTTCAGGAAACACCAATGCTTCCGGTCTGAATGATATTTACAATAACGGAAATGTTGAAGTTAATGGTCATTTGACCCTTGATGGTGGTATTTCCGGTACAGGTACAACAACATTTGCAGAAGGTTCTCAATTAACGGTCAATGCCGGCACAACAAGCATTACCAATAACGTCATTAATAATGGTGCCAGCATGGACATGATTTTTGCCAATGGTTTTACCGGTCAAGAAGGTTACCAATTGGTTAAAGGAACTTTGGACAACGAATTTACTATTTTAAATGCAGATAACGGTTTATTTACAATTGAAACAACAGATACCAACGGTACTTATAACGTTGTAAAAAAAGCTGTTGATGAAATTGCCGCCTCAACGGGAGCCAACTCAAACCAAGCAGCTACAATTGATGCCGTTACCAATGGTTCAACAGGTAATGAAACATTTGATACGGCTGCCAGCAATATCAGCTCATTAGTTCAATCTTCCGATGCCAATGACGTAAAAGCTGCTGTTGATGCTGCCACGGCTCTTGCTCCGGAAGCAGCTCCACTCATTCAACATAATGAAACCCAAACCGCTAATCAGGTATTTAGTGCCGTTTCTACACGTTTAACCGGAGGCACAATTTCTACCGGTGGACAAGGTATGTCATCCGGTGATAACATTTTTGAACGCGCAGCCGTTTGGGTACAAGGTTTGTTCAACCATTCAGAATTAGACGATACGGCATCGGTTAAAGGTTTTGATGCAGATTCAACCGGCGTTGCATTGGGTGCAGAAAAACACATCAATGACAATACAAAAGTTGGTTTGGGTTATGCTTACACCGATACGGATATTGACGGCTTTATGCGTTCTACAGACGTTGATACACATACAGCCTTTGTTTATGGTGAATATAAACCGAGCAACTGGTATGTCAACGGTATTGCGTCTTACGGTTGGTCCAGCTATTCCGAAGACAAGAACGTTACCGGCGTTAACATTAAATCTGATTATGATGCAGAAACCTTTGGTTTACAAGCCATGACCGGTTATGACATGCAAATGAAAAACTTTGGTTTAACACCGGAAGTTGGCTTGCGCTATGTTCACATTAGCCAAGACGGTTATACCGATTCTGCCGGACAAAGAGTATCAAGTAATGATATGGATGTTTTGACCGGTGTAATCGGAGCCAAAATCAGCAAAAACTTTACTCTTGAAAACGGTATGAAACTTAAACCGGAAGCCAGAATTGCCGCAACTTACGATTTGACAAACGATGATGCCAATTCTGTCGTAACCTTGGCAAACGGTTCCGCTTACGCCGTTGAAGGTGAAGCTTTGGATCGTTTCGGTATGGAATTTGGTGCCGGTATAACCGCCGATCTCAATGATAATGTTGAAGTTTCTGCCGCTTATGAAGGAAAATTCCGCCAAGATTATCAAGATCATACCGGATTATTAAATGCTAAATACAAATTTTAGTATTTAAGAACTTCTGTAGTGATAAAGTTTCCTTTGTAAAGAATGCCTCGAAATAGTTTATTTCGAGGCATTCTTTTAACAAAAAGACATTTTTTTATTTTACAAAGCAATCAGAATAACCTAAAGTAAGAGCAAATATCAAAGGAGGACATGATGCACAAAATCGGCATAATCGGGACGGGCATTTTCGGAACGGCTTTGGCAATCACGGCAGAAAGAGCCGGAAATAAAGTCCTTTGTTGGGATAGAAAAGCCGAAGTTGTAGATGAAATAAATAAGAACCATCGCAACAGCCTCCATCTTCCGAATATTGAACTGTCTGAAAATATATCCGCCTCAACCAATCTTCAAGATATATTTGAGTTTGCCGAAATTATACTATTATCTGTTTCGGCACAAGCCACCCGCTCAATCTTGCATAACATTCAACCATATATCAAAGCGGATACAATTCTTGTGCTTTGCGCCAAGGGTATTGAAATGGACAGTGGCAAGATGCTCTCAGAAATTGCCGAAGAGATAATCCCAGAAACAACAATAGCGATTTTATCGGGTCCCGGATTTGCCATAGACATAGCCCAAAACAAATTAGCCTCAGTCACCATAGCATGTGCCAAAGAAGGTATCGCCCATAAATTAACGGAAATTTTAGGCACCAAATACTTCCGTCCCTACAGCACGCAAGATATTATATCTCCGCAAATCGGCGGAAGCGTAAAAAACGTCATAGCCATAGCCTCGGGCATTGTTGAAGGCGCAAAATTAGGAGACGGAGCCAGAGCGGCGCTAATTACACGCGGCTTGGCAGAAATGGTACGTTTAGCCAAAGCTTTGGGCGGAAATTTAACCACCTTGATGGGCATGTGCGGTTTGGGAGATTTGGTCTTAACCGCAAATTGCACGCAATCCCGCAACTTCAGCTTCGGATATGAAATCGGCAAATGCGGCAATGCCAAACAAGCTTTAGAGAACAACACACGCACGGTTGAAGGAATATACACCGCCAAGGCCGTATTGAAATTGGCACAAAAATTAAGTGTAGAAATGCCGATTTGTGAGGTTGTCAATCGTATTTTGTTTGAAGATTTGCCTATATCATCAGCCCTAAACGAGCTTATGTCCCGTCCCTACAAAGAAGAAGGATTTTAAAAAGAAACAAAGGTTAAATCATTTTGATTTAACCTTTGTTTTTGAGTTTTATCGCTGAAAAAGATTAATCAGCGAAATAAAATAATGCTCCTCTCTTTGCGAAAACGGATGCATGGGATCTTCATTTTTACGACGAATTTCCAGCATTCGCTCCAGCGGAAGAGCCAATTTTCCACCCATTCCGGCATCAATAAGCTCTTGAGCATAGACATGCAAGACCATAAATGTCTTTTCACTAATCCAATCCCCTTTAAACATAAAGTCAAACATTAAAGGATGCGGCATAATTCCGCAATCAAAACATTCCTCTATTTTTTTAAACATAAAGGAACGCACCTCTTGATAATGAGCACCTCTTCCCTGCTCATTATAAGTGCTGAGCATAAGAAGGGACATTTTTCCGAACAACTCATAATCCATGGGAACCAAGATTTCCCAATCAAAAATGAGTTCATAATAGCACAACGGCACTGAAACGCCGCATTTTTGCATTTCGGTAACCGTTTCCAAAGCCGCTTCCACTGTTTTTTTCTTGAGCAGTTTTACTTTTTCTGCACTCTGCGCTTGCTTTACAAAGCGCTTTACAGCATTAAAATCATCTCCCTGCATCAAGGCGGAAAAAGCCTGTTTCCTCAAGCTTTTTGATAACGACGCCAAAAAAACTTTTTCTTTTTTTGTCAACGGGCGTGTGACGTCTATTGTCCCGCGATCCGGCTTCCGTAATTTCGAAATATGCCGATATATTTCCTCGAAGGGCTTTCCTTCTTCAAACATTTGATAGGCAATATTTTTAAACTGCGGCTCTAGGCCATTAATATAGGCCTCTTTCAAAATTTCAAATTCATTCATAATAAAGATTAAAAATTTCACAAACATAAAAAAAATACACCCAAAAGACAAATCATGCAAGACAAAAATTTGACAAAAGTATTTTTTATGATATAAAAGGGAGAAGAAACCAATTAATTATAAATTACTATGAAAATTATCCTATTGATAGGGATTGCTTTATACATAACCATCAAAAGCAAAATACGTCCCTACAGAAATAAATTTTGGGAGGTAACATACCAACAAGAAAAGCAGGAATTTATGAAAAAACGTTCCGCTTTTTTTGCCGAAAAACGGCAAAAAGTAATGGAACATTACCGCCAAAAAATCGTTTCTAAAGAATTGACGGTTTATGATGCCTTAAAAGACACTGCCAGATTAATGGCATTCAACAGCGGCGGAGAAAATAGTTGGAAACAAGAATTTGCCACATTAAAAAAAGAAATAAAGGTAATTTTTGTTTCATAAAAATAACAAATTTAATTAAACATAAAGGTATTAAAAAAACCGATACAACATATAACAAAAATGATAATCAGTCAATAAAATTAATGTATATTAAATTTTATGAATATTAATAACTCCTAAATATATTTTGCCTATATTACAGGCATTATATATGAGTGAATATATGAGCAATCTGTTATCATGGCGGCTGGCAACCCGTTTTTTGCTGACAGGAAGGCGCGTTTCATATATAATATTCTCGACACTAACTTTTTGGGAGGGTTTGTACTATGAAAAAGTTGTTGCTTTCTCTACTGTTTTCCATAAGTACAATAAGCCAAACCATAGCAGCTCCTACTGCCGCTCCGACAAATTATCCCGGATCTACCGGCTTTTGGAGCTGGTTTGAGGGAATGAACGCATTAACGGTGGTTTTTGCCAGCTTATGCGTATTCGCCATTGCTTATCGTATTTACGGAATTTTTGTCGCCGATAAGGTTTTGCGTCTTGATGCCAATCGTATCACACCGGCGGTTAAATATGCCGATGGACACGACTACGTCAAGACCAATAAAAATGTTTTGTTCGGTCACCACTTTGCCGCCATTGCTGCGGCCGGTCCGTTGGTTGGACCGGTTTTGGCTGCTCAATTCGGTTTTATGCCCGGTGCTTTGTGGATTTTGGTCGGCTGCGTTTTAGGCGGTGCCGTTCATGATATGGTTGTTATCTTTGCTTCCGTCCGTCACAAAGGTGAAAGCTTGGCAACCATTGCCGAAAGAGAAATTGATCCTTTCACCGGAACCGTTGCCGGATTTGCCGTCTTGTTCATCTTGATTTTGACTTTGGCCGGTTTGTCTTTGGCTTGCGTCAGCGCCATGCACAACGCACCTTGGTCATTGTTCATTGTTGCCATCACCATGCCGATTGCCATTTTAATGGGCTTGATTATGCGCTATAAAAAGAATGGCGGTGTTACACTTGCAAGCGTTATCGGTATCGTTTTACTGGTTATTGGTATTATCTCCGGTCACGATTTGATGAAACCCGAAAACTTGGGCTGGATGTTTGATTGGGACAAAGACACCGTTTCCGTTGCCATTCCGCTTTACGGCTTTGTCGCATCTGTTTTACCGGTATGGTTACTTCTTGTTCCAAGAGACTATTTGTCTACTTATCTTAAAATCGGTACCATTGTCATGTTGGCATTAGGTATCGTTTGTGTACACCCAACCATCACCATGCACATGTTCACACCGTTTATTTACGGTGGCGGACCGGTTATTAACGGGCCTGTATTGCCGTTCATTTTCATCACCATTGCTTGCGGTGCCATCTCTGGTTTCCATGCCATTATCGGTACCGGAACAACTCCGAAAATGATTGGCAACGAAAAAGAAATTTTGTTTGTCGGTTACGGTGCCATGTTGACTGAAGGCTTTGTTGCCATGATGGCTTTGATTGCTGCCTGCACCATGATGCCGGGGGACTACTTTGCCATCAACGCTTCTCATGATGCTTATCAAGCCTTGCTTGCTGCGCACCCGAACTTTGCCGTAACCGACTTACCTTACTATGAAGAGCACATTGGTATTGACTTGCACGGTCGTACCGGTGGTGCCGTTTCTTTAGCTGTTGGTATGGCTCACATTTTCAGAAACATTCCGTATATGGATCACTTGGTTGCCTACTGGTACAACTTTGCGGTTATGTTTGAAGCTGTGTTCATTTTAACAGCCGTTGATGCCGGTACCCGTGTGGGACGTTTCTTCTTGCAAGAAATGCTCGGTAAAGTTATGCCTAAATTCAACAACAAAGAATGGATGCCGGGTGTTGTTCTGACCAGTGCCGTCTTCACTTTTCTATGGGGCTATCTGGTTTATACCGGCAACATTTCAAGCATTTGGCCGTTGTTTGGCTTGAGCAACCAATTGTTGGCTGCTTGCGCTCTGATTGTTTGTACCACCATGTTACTCCGCCTCAACCGCGGCAAATATGCCTTAGCTGTGGCCATCCCCGGAATTTTCATGGTGATTGTCACTTTCTGGGCCGGCTATTTGCAAGTATTCACCCAATACTTGCCGGCAGGTCAAACCTTGCTTGCCGTTTTGGGCTTAATCGTCATGTTCTTAATGGTCATCGTTTTAGTTGGAGCTTTCCGTAAATGGGCTATGCTGATGAAGATTAAAACCACCGTTAAAGATGAATATGGTGAGGATGTCAAAGCTTTGGCTGTTGAATAAACAAGAGCAAACGCACAAAAAAAATCCCTCGGAAATTCCGAGGGATTTTTTTGAACGTTTAAGGCTTACGGAATATAAACCGTATGAAGCATATTGGTTCTTCCCTTTGTATTCAACGGGAAACCGGCAGTAATGATAATATGATCGCCGGATTTTGCCAAACCGCTTTCTTTGGCAATACGAATGGCAACTTTTTCAATTTTATCAAAACTCTTGAAACCTTCTTTATTGATAAAACTTTTAACCCCCCAAACCAGCGCCATTTGGTGAGCCACTTTTTCATCCGGTGTCACGGCTATAATCGGCAAATTCGGACGTTCTTTGGCCGCCAAGAATGTCGTAAATCCCGAAGAAGTAAAAGTAACAATACCGACAACATTTTGCAAAACGGAAGCCACTTCACTCGCAGCAAAAGTGATTGAATCTGCCTCTCCGCAACAACACTGTTTTTTGCGAGAATGCTCCATCAAAGAATAGAACAAATCATCTTTTTCCACTTGGTGAATGATATTATTCATCATCTGCACGGCTTCAACCGGATACTTTCCGGCAGCGGTTTCGGCAGAAAGCATAACCGCATCGGCTCCGTCATAAACGGCAGTAGCCACATCAGAAACTTCAGCTCTGGTCGGTGTCGGATTATTAATCATCGATTCGAGCATTTGTGTTGCCACAATCACCGGACGAGCATATTTACGGCAACAAGAAACAATGCGCTTTTGCAAAACCGGAACGGTATAAATTGGGCATTCGACGCCCAAGTCACCGCGAGCCACCATTATTGCATCCGATTCTTTAATAATTTCTTCCAATTCATCAATAGCACTCGGCTTTTCTAATTTACTGACCAGCATGGCTTTGCCGCCGATAAGCTTTTTGGCTTCACGGACATCTTCTGCTTTTTGCACAAAAGACAAGCCAATCCAATCGACACCGAGTTTCAATGCAAACTTCAAATCTTCTTTATCTTTTTCGGTAATAGCAGAAATCGGCAACGGTGTGTTCGGAAGATTAACACCTTTATGAGCAGACAAAAAGCCGCCAACGACGACGGTTGTCTCGGCATAATCTTTACCAACTTTATCAACATGCAATCTGATATTGCCGTCGTTTAAGAGCAAATCATCTCCGGCTTCTAAGGCTTCAAAAATTTCTTTATGAGGCAAGTTAACACGTTTTTCATCACCTGGAGTATTATCCAAATCGAGACGGAAAGACTGACCTTCTTTCAAATCCACACCTTTGCCGTTGTCAAAAACACCGACACGCAACTTCGGACCTTGCATATCTGCTAAAATTGAGATGAAACGACCTTTTTCTTTTTCCAGTTTACGAATAAAATTAACGCGTTCTTTATGTTCTTCATGCGTTCCGTGACTAAAGTTAACACGGAAAGCATCAACGCCGGCATCAATCAACTTTTCAATCTGCTCTTTACTGGCAGAAGAAGGACCGATTGTCGCCAAAATTTTAGTTTTAGTTCTTTGCGGCATATTTTATCCCTCACAATTAAATATAACTGTTTGCACTATACAGCAAATTAAAAAAAAAGCATTAAAATTTAGCTAAGTTATGCAAAAAAGATTTTACTTGTCAAAAAAACAAATACTTGCTATTCTCTCAGCCAATGTGAATAAAAAAAATTTAAAGGAGATATAACATGGCTGACGAAGAAAACAGCAACAATGAAGTTGGCGGAATTGCCGCAGACAGATTGCGTTCTTTAATTGAAAGAATTGAGCGTTTGGAAGAAGAAAAAGCAGCTATCGGTTCAGACATTCGCGATGTTTATGCTGAAGCAAAATCAGCCGGTTTCGATGTTAAGATCATGCGTGCCATCATCAAACTGCGCAAGATGAATGCGGCAGACCGTGATGAGCAAGAATATTTGTTGGATGTTTACAAAAAAGCTTTGGACATCTAAATTTCCCGAAAAAAAACAAAAAAAGAGCAATGAAGAAATTGCTCTTTTTTTTATGTTTAAAGCTGAAAAACAATCCCGACAACCGCCGAAATCACAATATAAAAAATCGGGCTTTTTTTATAAAAATGAATGGCGCCCCAAAAGAGAGCAAACATCAAAAGCGTTTTCCAATCAACAACAGCCAGTTTGGCAACTTCTAATCCGGCAAAAAGAATAAGCGCAATCACAGCCGGACGAATACCTGAGAGCACACTGTCCACCCAAATATTGTTTCTAAATTTTTTCAAAAGTTTGGAAACAAGCATAATGATAATAACCGAAGGTATTACCAACCCAAGTGTTGCCACAATTGCCCCGCCGACGCCGGCAGCCTTAAAACCGGCATAAGTTGCCATATTCACCCCCAACGGTCCGGGGGTTGATTCGGAAATTGCAATCATATCGGCTAAATCTTTGGCATCAAACCACGGATAAACTTCAGCCAAGTCAAACAAAAACGGTACGGTTACCAAACCACCGCCAATCGCAAACAGACCGATTTTGAAAAACTCGTAAAACAAAATGAGATAAATCATTTCTTTTCTCCCTTTTGCTTACCGAATTTATAAATATTGACACCCGCTGCCGAAGCCAAAACCACAATCCAAATGGCGGAAAGATTAAGCCACAAAAGCAAAACCACACTGACAAGAAAGATACCGAACGCCCATTTTTCTTTAACACCTTTTTTCCAAAGCCCAAGCAAGGTATCGGCAATAAGAGCCGTAACGGCAACGCGAATGCCGGCAAAAGCATAAGATAAATATTGATTGTGCATATATTTTGCCAAAACGGCAGCAATCAGCATGATTATCAACAAAGAAGGCGTAATCATTCCCAAGGTAGAAACGCAGCCACCGATAATTCCTTTTTGCTTATATCCGATAAAGGTGGAAACATTAACGGCAATCACCCCCGGTGTGCATTGTCCGATGGAATAATAATCCAACAGTTCTTCGTCTGTTGTCCACTTACGACGGCGCACCAACTCATCTTGCAACAAAGGCAACATGGCATATCCGCCGCCAAAGGTAAACACCCCCACCTTAAAAAAGGTAATAAAAAGCAAAAACAATTGTTTCATTTTCAATTATCCACTTAATAAACGCCGAGCCAGCTCAGAAACAAAGCCCCGAAAAGCACCAAATACAGAATCACGCCGAGCCAATCATGACCGGCGACGCGCATATCTTGCACCGAAGGCACCGCATTTTCAATGATAATGGTTTGTAAAAGCACATAGAGGAAATAGTTTCCGAGTGTTGCCGGCATAATCGGCAATAAAAGCTTATCTATATAATAACCGATTGGCAACAACAATAACGGAGCCAGCGCCGCCGGAACGGCATTATAACCGGTGATATTACGAAAAGCCACCGAGCCCATAACATAGCCGCCATCCATAGAGCGTCTGGGGAAAATGGAAAAATTGCAGGGCTGCGCATTGAGAATACCGCCGACAACGGCATGCATGGTTTCATGCAACAATGTCCCGGGAATATTAACCAAAGCACACATCCACATACTGCGATAAGTGGCATATTTAAAGCGCGTAATAAAAATCACCATCAAAATCAGATAAAAACGATTATCCAACACGCTTTGCAAAAAAGCTTGCGAACTCAAAATATTAGAAAGACGATAATATATAATTTCAATATGTTCCAACATGTCTTTATTTTACTTTTTCAAAACACTCAAACCTGCCAAATAGGTATTAAGCAACAACTTGCAAACTGTCTTTTTGTTAATGCGGCTCATTTTATCCAAAGTTGTTAAGGTCAGATACGAACTCAAAGAAAACATGGAAAGCCACAACACTTGAAGTGAAACTTTAATTTCTGCCGCCGAGAGAGAACCAAAAATTTTCACGAACTGACCGCGCCATAAGTTTGTAATTTTTAATAATTTACGCAAATAAGCTTTAGGATAAGCATCAAAATTGCTTTTCAAATGAAAATTAAATAACAAAAACCACAAATTGGGTTGATTAAGCACAAAAGCGGCAAAAGCATCAACATACCTGTTCAGATTCTTATACGGATTCGTATCGGGTAACAAAACCGAAAGATGCTGGTACAAATCATCGAGCGTCATCATATTTTGTTCCAAAACAAAATTGTCCATATTGCCAAACTGATTATAAATCGTGCCGACGGAAGCTCCTGTTGCCTCAGAAAGCTTACGTGCCGTGAGAAAATCTGCCCCTTTTTGCAAAACCAAATCTCTGCCTTTGAGCAACAGTTCTTGATGAATCTTGTCTTTTGTCTGTGTCATTGTTATATATTAGTTAATAAAATTAGATTATAAAAGTTTACAAGCACTATAAAACAAAGTTGAACAGTGTTCAATTTTTTTCTTGATGGAGAAGAAAATATGTTAAAAAAAGCCGCTTTATTAACAATATCGTGTATACTTCCGTTAAGCGTTGCACAAGCACAAAGCAGCGCAGACTTTTATCAAGACCTGCTCATCAGTGATGAGGTCAAAGCCAACGAAGCCAAACAAAAAGAACAACAAAAATTGCAAAAACAAATGCAAGATGTTCAAGATTCGGCACGATCTCTTCTCACCACCAAAACCAAAAACCTAAAAATTGACGTTCCGCAAATTGAGCGTCGTAACGATACCGAACCTTCGGATAAAGAAGTTGCCATGGAAGCTCAAAATTTAGATTCTGCTCCGTTCGGTTTATTATGGAAAGCCAGTGAGGCAACAATCAAAAATATGGGTATCATCTTAACACCGGCAGAGCAAGAAGACTATGTCAATTCATTTGATGTCTCTCAACTTCCCGTAGAGACCAAAGGTTTTCGTCGCATACAAATCACCTTTGGCGAAGAAGATGAACTTTGGCGCATTATCGCCTATGGAGACTTCTTGGAAGATACGCCTGAAGCATCCAAAGGTTTAAGACAATATGAAATGTATGCCAGATTACTCAACCAAAAATACGGCAATCAAAAAGATTTTTATACACCCGCAATGAAAACGGTTGAAAAAGAAGTGATGATAAACGGACGCAAAACCATGCAAACCGAGCAAATTCCGGAAAAAATAGGCAATCCGAACTTTTTATCGCAATTGCAAGAAGGCACGGCAACTTTATATAGCACCTTTGAAGGCAACGGCATCGGTGCGGCATTAGCCTTAAATGTTGACGGTGATGGCAAAAGCTATATTGTAATAGACTATAAAAACTTAAACATTCTCAAAGAAAGAGAAAATGAAACTCTAAATATTTTATAAAAAAGAAGGATAATAAAATGACAAAAATCAGTTTCTGCGGCATTTCTGGCAGCGGTGTATGCGCATTAGCGCAAATTATGGCATTAAAAGGCTATGAAGTCAGAGGTTCTGACCGTGCTTTTGATAAAGGTTTAGATCAAGACAGAAAAGAAGCTCTTGAATCTTTAGGCATCAAAATCTATCCGCAAGACGGTTCCGGTATTACCGATGATTTAGATGTTTTATATGCTTCTACGGCGGTTGAAGATACAATCGCCGATGTAAAAGTTGCCAAAGAAAAAAACATTACCATAAAAACCCGCCCCGATTTATTGGCAGAACTTTTCCACCAATATAAATATAGCATTGCCATCAGCGGCACTTCCGGCAAAACCACAACCACAGCCATGGTTGGTTATATTTTAGATACTTTGGGCAAAAAACCTTGCATGATAGATGGCGGTTACCTGATAAACTATATGGATAGAAAAGGTATTCCGAACGTCATTTATAATGAAGGCGACATTTGCGTCATTGAAGCCGATGAAAGCAACGGAACAATTGAAAAATATAATCCCTATATCGGCTTAATAAATAATATCGGCGAAGACCACAAATCTATGGACGAGTTGAAAGTTTTGTTCCAAAATTTTGCCAACCGTTGCAAACATGGCTTGGTTCTCAATTCCGACTGCGAATTTTGTAAAGATATTAAAAATGCAAATATTAAAAATCTCACTTTTTCCATTCAAAATCCGCAAGCCGATTTTTATGCTTCCGACATCAAAGCCGTTGCCGGCGGCACCACTTATGTTTTAGACGGCAAAAACTTCAAACTCAATTTAATCGGTCGTTTCAATGTTTCTAATGCCTTGGCGGCCATTGCCGTTTGCTCATTGTTAGGCATAGACAAATTTGCGGCAGCCAAAGCTCTTGAAGGCTTTTTAGGCACCAAACGCCGTTTGGAAGTTGTCGGCAGCAAAAACAACATCACCCTGATTGATGACTTTGCGCATAATCCCGATAAAGTTGCTGCCTCTGTCGCTGCTTTGAAAGACTATGCCGGACGTTTGATTGTTATGTTCCAACCGCACGGTTTTGCCCCGATGAAACAAACCGGTAAAGATATTATGAAAGCTTTTGCCGACAATTTTGGTAAAGAAGATATTTTGATTATGCCGGATATTTACTTTGTCGGCGGCACGGCAGATAAATCCATTTCCTCGGCAGACTTGATTAAAGTTGCTCAAGAACTTGGCGTGAATGCGCATTACATTCCGAAAAAAGAAGATGTCGAAAAGTTCATCTTAGAGCAAGCAAAATCCGGTGACCGCATCATCATCATGGGTGCTCGCGATAACTCTTTGCCGGACTTCAGCCGCAAAATTTTAGGAGAATTATAATCATGATAAAGCTCAATCCCAAAGACAAAGTCGGTATTGCCTCCCCTGCCGGTTTTATCAATAGTTTAGATGACATTGCTCCGGCATTGGCGTATCTACGCTCTTTGGGATTGGAGTCTGCTATCGGTAACCATGTTTTGGATAAATATTTCTACATGGGCGGAACCGATGCCGACCGAGCTGCAGATTTAAATGCCTTTTTTGCCGATGATAGCATCAAAGCCATATTCACAACGGCAGGCGGCGCCGGAGCTCAGCGTATTTTACCTTTTTTGGATTATGATTTAATCAAAAAACACCCTAAACCGATTTTTGGCTTGAGTGATAATACATCTTTGCAAAACGGAATATATGCAAAGGCAAACTGTTCAAGTGTTACCGGATTTTCATTGAAATATGATTTTAAGAGCGGGCATTTTTCAGATTTCACGAAGCAGTCATTAGAAGCAGTTTTTCGAGGAGAAAAACAAAAAATTCAAAGCGGAAAGAAGCTAACTTCGGGAGTTGCGGAAGGCATTTTAATCGGCAGTTGTTTGAGCGGAGTTCGCAATCTGTGCGGTACGCCGTATATGCCTGAATTAAAAGATAAAATATTGCTATTAGAAGATGTCGGAGAAAAGTCTTACAAAATCGGAGTTATGTTATCTCAACTGTTGCAACAAAAAGATTTTGAAAATTTAAGGGGTATTATTTTCGGACAATTTACCAACTGCGCCCCGTTTGAAGAGCAAGACGGCACGGTTGAAGAAATGTTGCAAGAATTTCCGAGTTTATTGAAAAAGCAAATTCCGATAATTACCAATTTCCAATTCGGACATATTCCCGACCGCTATGTTTTGCCGCTCGGAGAAAAAGTTTGTTTGAATGCCGATAATTGTCTTTTAGAATATATTTGAGATATATCTTTTAGCCAATTCTATATTTTGACTATTCAATTTAGAAATCAGATTTTGATAAATCCAAAATCCGTCCCAACCGCGACTGTTAAATGCTGCCATTGAACCGATAGCCCACAAATTAGCCCCTGGGAGAAAAACAAAGCAAAACTTGTAGCCGACTTTAGGTAAATCTGTTTGTTTTTCATGAATTTGCGAAGTAACGGTATCCACGTGATAACCGATAAAAAAGCCCATAATCAGACTCAAAATAAAATTATATTGCCAATAATGCGTATAAAAAGAAATACCAAACATCACGCACATACCAAAAAGCGGAAAGAAATAAGGGGCAATAATAATCAGCCAGTTTGCAGGTCCTTCAAAGCTCATAGCACCGCCGTCGTTTTCGGGATTAACGCGCAAACTTTTAACCTTATGCAGCGTAAGCAAAGCAAAAAAAGCATGTGTCATTTCATGGGCAGCAATTTCCATGGTTGTTTTGGAATCGCTATCCATAAACCCACGAATGATAAAAAAAGCTAAAAAGCCGCCGATAAGAGCAATGGTCGGAATATTACCGATTGAGAAATAAGAAATAGATTGTACAAAAGCCGGCAGAGAAAGCAACATATAAAGAGCGACCGGCCATTTAAGCAATTCGATAAACTTATTAAGTAATGTTTGCATTGATTTTCCTTTCTGACAACAGCAATAGTAGAATATAAAAACAAAGATTTCACCTTTTTTTATCTAAATATTAACAAATCCGGTATAAAGTAATAACAAACAAGAAGGTTAATTCTGAAATAAAGGATTAAAAAAATGGATGAAAATGAATTGAACAGTTATGACTTTGTAGTCAATGAAGAAGATGAAGTAATGTTGCTTCTTCATGCCCAAGAGAGTGAACCGCAAAATCCGCGTTTTGAGATAGACATGGAAGAAAAATCGGCACTTTTGGTTCGTAACGAGAATGATGAAATTTTACTTGAAGGTATTGAAGACAATATTTTAGACAGCCTGCAAGATGAGGATAAATTATTGGTTTGTGAATTAAAAGTCGGTGAAACTGATGAAGATACGCAAATTATCTACGCTTATGAAGCAGATGTCCTTGTCTGAATTTAATAAAGCAAAACAATACGCAAGCCTTGTTTGAGAGAACAAGGCTTTTCTTTTAAATACAACCGGTTATATCATTTTTTTAACGAAAAACGCAAATTTCCGGTTGCAAAAAAAAAACGGAGTATCATTGATAGAATAAGGGGCAGTTTGGGGTGATTCGGCCGTCCCGGCACGAGTATCGTGCTTTTGAGGCGGATTTGAAACTCAAATATTAGATATAATTAGTTATGTGCTAAACCTTAGAATAAGGGGTGGTGTGATGATAAATGCAAAGTCTGGTCTTTATTCTTTTATATTCAGCTTGATGCTGGGCATGGCGCCGGCATGGGCTGATGTTGTTGATATTTCCTCTATGAACAAAGTTGAAGTCGGTTCTTGGGCAGAGCTCAAGGCTGCTGTTGAGGATTCGGCTAATGCCGGTAAAGTGATTGTTCTGACAAAAGATATTCAAGCAGATATCAATAAGCCGATTACCGGAGTTGGCGGAGAAGGTATCATCATCGATGGCGGCGGCTTTACTATCACCGGCCAAGAAGGCTCTTCTAACGGACAGTTTATTAATTTTGCTTCATCAGATACAACCGATTTGATTATTCAAAATATCAAATTTGATAGTTTTGGTAATGTGCAAACCGGTTCTAATGCTTATGGCGGGGCGATTTATAATTTATATGGTACCATCGGCGATATTACAGGCGATTTTACTAATAACTATGCTCAAGGTTCCGATCACGTCTATGGCGGGGCGATTTATAATTCATATGGTACCATCGGCGATATTACCGGTGACTTTACAGGTAACTATGCTCAAGGTTCTTTTGCCAGAGGCGGGGCGATTAATAATAATCAGGGTACCATCGGCGATATCAGCGGGGATTTCACAGAAAACTACGCTGTTTCTGGTGGGGCGATTTATAATGATGGTACCATCGGCGATATCAGCGGGGATTTCACAGAAAACTACGCTGTTTCTGGTGGTGCGATTTTTAATGATGAAGGTACCATCGGTGATATTACCGGTGATTTTATCAACAACTATGCACAAGATTCCTATAACGTCTATGGCGGGGCGATTGATAATTATAAAGGTACCATCGGTAATATTAGCGGCGATTTTTCCGGTAACTATGCAAAATCCGATTCTTATTATGCCGAAGGTGGGGCGATTTATAATTATAAAGGTACCATCAGCGATATTACCGGTGATTTTACCGATAACTATGCAGAATCTACTTCTGATTATGCCCATGGTGGGGCGATTTATAATTATAAAGGTACCATCAGCGATATTACCGGTGATTTTACCGGAAACTATGCTCAATCGACATCATCATCTGCCAGAGGCGGGGCGATTGATAATAACGGTACCATCGGCGATATTACGGGCGATTTTACAAATAACTTAGTTCAAGGAGCTACATATACTTTGGGTGGAGCTATTTATAATTCAGGTGCTAATGCAAAAATCGGCAATATTACAGGTAATTTTTCGGGTAACTATGCTCAATCAAATTCTGATTCTGCCATGGGCGGGGCGATTTATAATGAAGGGACTATGACGCTGATCAACAGTAGTTTTTATGATAACTATGTACAAACGGATGCTGATAAAAACAGTTATGAAGGTATGATAACACAAGGTGGGGCGATCTATACTGTAGGAGATTTACAATCTATTTTCTCCGGCAACAAGGTTAAATGGGCGGATGGTGAAGATTCTTCGGCAATTATGATGACGTCTATTTCTAATCCTGCAACATTAACTCTTGATAGTCGTAACAATGGTTTGATTCAATTTGATGATAAAATTGCTAGCTCGGGATTTGTGGATGTTCTACTTTTGGAGATTAAAGCGAATGGAGCAACGGTTACTGATGATGGTGCCGGTGGCTATATTATTGATATAGGGGGAGAAGGACAAACACATATTATTAAAACAGATGGTGGATTTTTAATGCCGGTTGATCAAGGTACCGGATTGAGTCAAGATGAAGTTAATTCTGAAATTCAGAATCTTGAAGCACAAGGT
>CASFNB010000022.1 GCA_949295915.1 uncultured Pseudomonadota bacterium
ATTGCAAGACAGAACGCAATTAAGACTTTCTACCGGATTGAAAGTTAATTCCGCGATAGATAATCCCAGTTCATATTACACAGCAACGGCATTGAATAACCGCGCCGATGATTTGTCGGCGTTGTTAGACGCAATGGGGCAAGGCGTGCAAACGATTAAAGCTGCCAACGAAGGCTTGGAAAAAGCTGAAGACCTCATCAGCCAAATGAAAGCGATTGCTGAACAGGTCAACACTTCGGCAAGTTATGTTCCGGATAAATCTTATTTTATTAAAGAAGTCGGCACAAATGGCGCGGTTGTGAGTACCGCGGAAGAATTGCGCGACGCGGTTAATTCCGGCAAAGAAACGATTTGTGTTTACGGCAAAATAGATTTAGGCGATATTTCCACCACCGGCGGTCTCTCTTTACAAGAAAATCAAAAACTGGTCGGGGTCAACTACTTTGGTAACTATAAAGACGGTATAAAATTTTCTTCCATTTCCGCCACTTCTTCTGCGGCAAACAATCTTATTGATATAACAAAAACCGGCTGCTTGGTCAGTGACTTGAGCATAAGTTATGAAAATATTTTAGAAATTGGAGATACAAATGTAAATGCTTTACGTATCAGTGGAAGTCAGGTCAATGCAGCTTTACAAAATTTAAATATAATCGCTCATTTTTCCGATAATCCAAATAACAAAATTTCTAGAGGGGCAATCCGTTTATATGATGGTGCTAGCATAGAAATTAAGAGAGATGTTAATTTATTGGTTTCTGGAGATCGAGGATGTGGAATTTTAGTCTCAACAAATTCAACGTGCAATATTGTTTCTGATGCAAATGTAAATATTGAAACCTTTGGACAAAGTGGGTATGGAATTTATGTTGCTATTAATTCAGCAAGCAATATTCTTTCTGGAAGCAAGATTAGTATTCGAACTTTTGGGCAAAATGGAGCTGGAATTTGTACTAGTACTAATTCTGTTACTAATCTAAATGGAAATATAGATATTACAACTTTTGGAAATTTTGGGCAAGGTATTGTCAATTTATCTAATAGTGGCAATCAGACGCATATCTCTTCAACAGCACAAATTTATTTGAATACTGTTGGGCAAGAATTTTTTAATGGTAAAAATAACGGACAAGGAAATAATATTTTAGAAATTGCCGCAGGAGCGAAGATTGCTTTTGAGAAAAATGGTAGCACGAAGTGGTATGAAGTTAAAGAAGATTATCAAGATGAAAATAAATCAACCTCTACTATTAATTATATTACAGAAGATACTTTTGAAACACTTGTAAAAGCTGATGCGACTTCTTCTTGGCAGACGGCGAAGGATATTATCGAAGAAAAAAATAAAGATTTGGATTATATTCTTTCTGATAGTGATGTCAAAGCCTATCAAAAGCAATTCAACTCTGCGCTCTCGCAATATGATATGCTGATTAATGACAGTATATACAAAGGGATTAACCTTCTTAAAGAAGACAAGCTCAAGGTTAATTTCAATGAAGATAAATCGGCAAATATTCTCGTCCAAGGGGTGGATGTCACATCAAAATCTTTGGGCTTGCTTACTGCTGATTGGCAGACCGGCATAGATGTACAGACCTCTCTTGATCAAGTGCTTGCGGTGCGCAATAAACTGCGTTCGACAGCCTCCAAACTCGGTAACTACTATTCTATTATTACCGAGCGCCAAACCTTTACCGAAAACCTTATCAATGTTTTGACCGAAGGTGCCGATAAACTCACGCTTGCCGATATGAATGAAGAATCCGCCAACATGCTTTCTTTGCAAACGCAACAAAATTTGGCGGTTAATTCGCTTTCCCTCGCCTCGCAAGCCAGTCAGGCCGTGTTGCGATTATTCTAAAAAAGACGTATAGCGGGCAATTAGGGCGTTGTCTTCGGGGAAAAGCGTCCTCATGTACGCTTTTGTACGTCGCGGTACTTTTTCCCTCGGCGCCTACTACTCGCCTCGCTCTCCGCCTTTTTTAGGAAAAATGGATTCTACGGAAATCTAATACAGATTTTACGGATAAAACGTGGAATGAGATCCCGAAACGAGTTCGGGATGACAGTATGGGGTATCGGGATGACAGAAACGTGGAATGAGATCCCGAAACGAGTTCAGCATGATAAACGTAGCACGTTTGGTCGCACCAGTTTGACTGCCGCGCGTCAGTGCCATGAAACCGCGTTGCTCTCCACATGCAAGGCGTATCTTCCGTGCCTTGCGCCATCACCCTAATTCCTTTACCTTCTCAAAAAAAAATCCTCGGAATTTATCCGAGGATTTTTTTCTTCTTCATTCCATTATTTTCTTCTCAAGAAGGAAGGAATTTCCAAATTTAAGCGTTCATCTCCGCTATAATCGGTTCCAGTCGAAGAAAAGCTCGGAGAAATCGGTTCTTGTAAACGCTCATTCTCTTTTTTCTTCTTGTTGCGACGCGCAATGGAAAAACCGGTAACTCGTTCAATCAAAGTCGGGGCATGATTTTCTTCATCATCAACTATCAATTGTTCTTGTTCTTCTATGCGTCGAGTTGTGAAGGGTTGCGGATTGTGGTTAGGGAACAATTCCGGTTCTTCTTCAACTTGACGAACGCTGGTTTTGGGAGCAAAGCCATTATCGGCATTGGACAAAATACTGTCATATTGAGAATTATCATTCAAATCTTCAGTTTTATTAATAATAGCTTTGAACAAAGCAGTTGCTTTGGGCATATCTCCCATAGATTCTGAATTTTCTTCCGTATCAAAATCATCAAATCTTTTTTCGGCAACCAATGTCGGTGCTGAAACTTGAGTTACCATAGTCTCAATTTTTTCTTCTTCAAAATTTGGAACTATAGGTTGCTCAACGGCTTGTTCAATAATCGTTTCTACAGTTTCACTGACAACTTCTTCCAGCTCGCTTTTATTGGCAGCAAATTTCTCCAAATTAGAATCTAACTCAGCGGAGGGAACAACCGGCATGCTTACTTCTTCCATAAAGGTTGTTTCCGGCATTTTCGGTCTTTGCGGAGCCGGTTTGGCAGATGTTTTGGCATCACCAATTCCGGTTGCTACGATGGATACTCGGATTTTGCCGGCCAAACTATCATCATAGCTGGAGCCAAAAATGATATTGGCATCTTCATCAACTTCTTCTTTAATGCGGCTTGCTGCCTCGTCAATCTCAAATAATGTAATGTCTGAACCACCCGTTATGTTAATCAATACGCCTTTGGCACCGTGCATGGAGCAATCGTCAAGAAGCGGATTCGATAAGGCTTGTTCGGCAGCTTTAATGGCTCTGTTTTCACCTTCGGCTTCTCCGGTACCCATAATAGCTTTACCTTTGTCCTGCATGATAGATTTGATATCGGCAAAATCAAGGTTAATCAATCCCGGCATCATCATCAAATCGGTAATGGAACGAACACCGGCATATAAAACATTATCAGCCATAACAAACGCATCAGCCAAAGTGGTGTTTTTATCTGCGATTCTGAACAAATTTTGGTTAGGAATAATGATGATACTGTCAACTTCTTTGGTAAACGTTTCAACGGCAGCTTCTGCAGTCTCGTAGCGTTTGCGACCTTCAAATTGGAAAGGTTTGGTTACGACACCAACGGTTAAAATACCTTTTTCTTTAGCAAGTTTAGCTACAACCGGAGCCGCGCCGCTACCAGTGCCGCCGCCCATTCCGGCTGTAATGAAGACCATATTGGCGCCTTCAAGCTCACGTTCAATCTCTTCTTTGGCCTCTTCGGCAGCCATTTTACCAACTTCGGGACGGGCACCGGCACCCAAGCCTTGAGTCGTTTCCAAACCAAGTTGAATTTTGCGGCTTGCCGTAGAATGAGCCAATGCCTGCGCATCGGTATTGGCAACAATAAAATCAACCCCTTCCAAATTTTGGGCAATCATATTGTTAACGGCATTACCGCCGCCGCCACCCACACCGATAACCGAGATTCTGGGTTTCAAATGAGCAATAGTTTTTTCTGGTACAGCTAATTTAATTGACATTTTTCTTCCTAACTAAAAAAATTCTTTTAAAAAATTCTCGTTATGAGGAAGCATATCATATAATAAATTAAGGTTTGGTTACCAAAGCAATATTTTTAGAAATTTTGTTTAAACCAAGACATCAAAGAACCAAACATACCACCGTCATTGCGCACCGGTTTATTGATTATTTTATTCGGCTTTTTCTCAGTATAATTAAGCGCAAACAACAACAAACCGATACAAGTGGAAAATGCAGGATTATAAAGATTCTCCGGCAAATTAGCCACATTTTTAGGTTTGCCCAAGCGTACTTGTTTGTCCAAAACCATGGAGGCCACTTCGCGAATCCCCGAAAGTTGGCTGCCTCCGCCGGTCAAAACAACTCGATGACTGGAAATATCACCTAACCCTTGTTCTCTGAATTTATGATTAACCAACTCAAAAATCTCTTCGATTCGTGGCGTGATGATGCTGATTAAATCGGATTTCGGAACTTGTTTAATCAAGCTGTCATCTTCTTCTCCTACCGGATAAACATTAATCATTTCCGAGTTGTCTTGAGAGCTCAAAAATGCGCAACCGTGCAAAGTTTTCAGTCTTTCGGCGTGAGCAAAAGATGTGGTCAAGCCATAGGCAATATCATTGGTCACATTGTTTCCTCCAACGGCCAAAGATGAAAAATAAACCGGATAACCATGGCGAAATGTTGCAATGCTTGTTGTACCGCCGCCAATATCAATCACGGTCGCGCCGATTTCTTTTTCATCATCGACCAAACAAGAAAGCCCTGACGCATAAGATGAAAAAGCTTTTCCGGCAATTTCCAAATGGGCATTTTCAATCACTGTAGATAAATTTCGATACATAATATCCGGCATAAGCCCGAGCAAAATATCTACGGACAAATTTTCACCGAATATATTACGCGGATCTTTTACTTCTTCGCCCATATCCAAGCGATAGCACGTCGGCAAGCAGTGAATCAGCTCATGTCCTTCAACATTGATTTTATTAATACCGCGCTCAATAACTTTGTTGATATCTGCTTCATTTACCGGTCGATTTTTATTTACGGCAATAGATGCACTTTTGATAGTGCTTTTGATTTTGTCGCCCGATACATTCACTATCACTCTGTCGATTCGCTCATTAGCCATTTGTTCGGCAGCTTCAACCGCATTACAAACTGACAATGTGGCTTGATTAATGTCGACAACTACACCGTTTTTAATTCCCTTAGCGGCATTATATCCGTAACCCACAACATTGATTCGTTTATCTCGACTGATTTTGGCTATAACGCAACTTACCTTGGATGAGCCTATATCCAAAGCCGCAATAGAAGTCAATCGATTAAAAGAATGTGTCACCATTTACTCCCACAATTTGTTGGTTACGCAAAAGCGCTCGAAAAAAAAATTAAACTCGGCGTTCTTTAGCCTTATTTAACGAAACCGGAGCTTTGCCCTTTGTCTTTTTTAATTTTACGGTTATTTTTCCTTTTAACCTTAAATCAATTATGGTTAATTTACGTTTAAGAATCCCGTTAGTCACATCCAATTTCAACAATTTTTTCCATGCTTCTTCTACATTTTCTTCCGGTAACTTGATGGTTATACCTTGTTCAATATCATCAAGCACCAAATTCCAACGCCGGTTAGAAATATAGTTGGCAACTTTTACTCTCTCCAAAACTTTTTTGTTAGCATCTATTGCTTTAAGTAAATGATTAATATTTTCCGGCGCCCCCTCTCCGACAATCAACAAAATCGGCGATTGGGGTTTAAACGGTGCATCAATCACATTTCCATCTTCATCAATCGGATGGAATTTTTCATTAATCTGCCAAATGGAACGAACTTGCCTTTCTTTAACATTAATTTCCAACACATTGGGAAAAAAACGACGTTTGATGACGGCTTCTTTTATCCAAGGCAAAGCTTCAACCCTGTTTTTAAGTTCATGAATATCAATTTTTAGAAAATTATCTCCACGTTGCACTTGCAATGCCGCAAGCAAATCTTCTTTGCTGGTTTTATCTCGCCCCAAAATAACCACATCATTAAGTACTAAACCATTTTCTGCCGCATATTCATATGCTTCTTGCTTCCACGTTGCAATTTTTTCTTCTACTATATCCGTATTCAAAAGCAAAGTGATAAAGGCTGATAAAAAAATAATTCCAAATATAATTAAATTTCCGACAAGACGTATTAAAAACTCTTGCGGTTCATACACAATATTTGCCTTCTGATTTTTTTCCGGCTTTTGAGCTTCAATATTTTGCGGTGCTTCTGACATGTACTATTTTGTAATACCCATTCTTTTAACTTCCCATTCAAGTGTAATGGAAGTGTGTTCTTTAACCCTTTGAATAATGGTTTCACCGAGCCTTTCAATATCGGCTGCCGTTGCCGTGCCGGTATTTATCAAAAAGTTACAATGTTTTTCCGAAACTTTTGCTCCGTTAATTTGCAAATCGGCACAACCTGATTTTTTAATCAACTCCCAAGCTTTCAAACCTTCGGGATTTTTGAAAGTAGAACCTGCGGTTCTTTCGTTATAAGGTTGTGATTTTGCTCGTTTGGCTTTGTTTTCAGCTATGATTTTTGCAATATTTTCCGGCTTTTCGGTATGTGTTTTGAAAGTGATGGATGTTACAATCCAATCTTCCGGAAACAAGCTACTGCGATAAGAGAGTTTCAAGTCATCAACCCCGATGGTTTTCTTTTCGCCCTCACCATTTACAATGGTTGCTTTTTCTATCACATCTTTCACTTCCGTTCCGTAGCAACCGGCATTGGTTTTAACCGAGCCACCGATAACTCCCGGAATTGAGCATAAAAATTCCAATCCGCCGATCCCTTTTTCAATCAAAGTTTTTTCCAAACTTCCGTTTCTAAAACCGGCACCCAAAGTAAGCGTATTTTCTCCAACCGTCACTTTTTTGAAATTTTTATTATCAAGTTTAATCACCACTCCGGGGATTCCGCCATCTCGGATCAATAAGTTAGAACCGGCTCCGATAATAAATGTCGGCAAATTGTAAGGACGATTTTTCATAAAAAACGCCAAATCATCTTCATCTTCGGGAAAAAACATTACTTCGGCCGGACCTCCGACTCCAAACCATGTATACTTTGACAAAGGAACGTTTTTTTTGTACGTACCACGAACATGCGGCAAAATTTTGAGCAAATTATCCGTCGGAGAACTGGACCAAAACATGATTATCTCTCCTTTATTAAAAAGTTACTGACGTTTGTTTATAATTTCGTTTTCAATAGCATCAGCCAAACGGACTGCAGCATCTCTAATTCCGACTTTTTTAGCGTTTCCTGCCATTTTTTCCAAACTGCTCGGCTCCGTTCCTTGCTCTGCTTCATCAAAAAATTTCTGCAACATTTGTTTCAGTTTTTCTGCCGTAAATACTGACTGAGCAACCAACTCCGCTCCTTTGGCATCGGCAAGCCAAGAAGCATTACCGGTCTGATGATCATCAGCAGCCGTCGGCAACGGAACCAAAATAGAAGGTACTCCGATAACAGCAATCTCTGAAACTGAAGAAGCACCGGCACGAGAAATTACTATATGAGAATGTGTATATAGTTCCGGCATATTATCAAAAAAGTGTGAGACAACTGCTTGCACCGGCAAACCATGATAAGCTTGCTCTATTGCAACCACATCATCTTGACGGCATTGTTGTATGATTTTCAACCGTTTTTGTTGTTTTTTATCCAAATTTTGAACGGCTACCGGCACAACTTCTGCAAAAACCTTGGCTCCTTGACTTCCGCCCAAGACTAAAATTTGCATCACATCTTTGGCTCCAAGCTTTGGATAAGTTTGGCTTGCTGCCTCAACAATATTAGCTCGCACCGGCATGCCGGTCAGAACCGTTTTCACGTTTTGCGGCGCATATTTTACTTTTTTGAAACTTTGCGCAATCAATGTGGCATATTTGCTCAAAAAGCGATTGGTCCGACTCATTACCGAGTTTTGTTCATGAATAACCAAATCCGTTCCGGTCAAAATTGCGGCAACACAACACGGAAAAGAAGCATATCCGCCAAAACCCACCACACAAACCGGCTTTTCTTTTAAAATAACTCGCAGAGCTTGCAAAACCCCTATTCCCAGTTTGAATAAACTTTTGATTTTGAAAAAAACGGATTTTCCGACCAAACTTCCTGCCCACACGGCTTTATTTTGGATTTGTCCGAGTTTGCCTTTGTAGTTATCTTTACCGCGATTATCGGTAACCAACATTAAACGATAGCCTCGTTTGGAAAGCTCTTCCGCTAAAGCTTCGGCCGGATAAACATGTCCGCCGGTACCACCGGCCGTTAATATGATTAAAGGTGTTGTTTTTTTACGTTTAATCCGTTTCATCTTTATCCTCCGCATGAACATTTTTACGTGTTATCGCCAAAAGCATTCCCATTCCGAAAGCCGTCGCCAACAAAGAAGAACCACCATAAGAAATAAACGGCAAGGTCATACCTTTGGTCGGCATTAAATGTAGTGATGATGCCATATTGATAATGGCTTGTAAGCCAAAAGATGCAGCTAAAGCAGATGCCGATAATATAATAAATAAATTGCTGTCTTTGGCTGAAACAATCATGGTTCTGACTACAATAGCGGCATAAATTCCGACAATTAGCAAGCATAAGAGCATGCCATATTCTTCCGCTGCTACGGCAAAAATAAAATCTGTATGCGCATCGGGAATATTCATTTTAACAATTCCTTCCCCCGGACCACGTCCGAAAAAGCCACCGCTTTCAAAGGCTTCCAAAGATTTTTTAATTTGATAGCCCATATTATTTTCTGATGCCAAAAACTGATCAACACGCGCTTGTACGTGCGGAAAAACAAAATACGCCGCCACAATACCAACCAAGCCCAAAGCAGCCAAAATACCCACAATCCACAAAGACAAACCCGCTAAAAAGAATTGAAAGCCCCATATTGCCGTAACCACTATTGTCATACCTAAATCAGGTTGCATAAGAAGCAATGCCGCCGTTAATGCAAACAGTGATGTAGACAACAAATTTCCCGGAAAATCGCGATATTTCTTTTGTCCCTCAAAAAGCCATGCGGCAACAACGGCAAAACTTGGTTTGACAAACTCGGATGGTTGCAAAGAGAATCCGGCAAAATTTATCCAACGTGATGCTCCTTTGGTCTCTTCTCCCCAAAACAATGTCACGACCATCAGACCTAATGTAACAATAAAGGCTACAATCGCAGTACGACGAATGGTTTTCAGTTTTTGCATGGATAAGAAGAGCATTAAGCCATAAGCTATCGGCACGAAAAAGAGCTGTCTTTTTATAAAATGAAAACTCCCCACTCCGATACGATTTGCTACCGACGGACTGGCGGAAAAGTTCAGAAAGATTCCAATCAGCAAAAGAAATGTTATTAAACCCAAAAGAGTTTTATCAACCGTCCACCACCAGTTGGCTATTACACTTTTACTGTTTCTTGCAAATGAAACCACTCTTCTTTCCCCTATTTACCGATTAATGCCAGTGAACCGATAACGGCCAGCAACAATGCCACAATCCAAAAACGCAACACAACGGTTGTTTCTTTCCAACCAAGTTGTTCAAAATGGTGATGAATGGGGGCCATCTTAAAAAATCTTTTTCCGGTGCGGCGGTACCAAAAAACCTGAATCATCACGGATATGGCTTCAATGACGAAAATTCCGCCGACAATTGCCAACAAAATTTCTTGTTTGACGATAATGGCAACAGTTCCGAGCAAGGCGCCCAAAGACAAAGAGCCGGTATCGCCCATAAACACTTTTGCCGGCGGTGCGTTAAACCACAAAAAACCGACACAACCACCGATAACGGCAGCACAAACAACTGCCACTTCCGAAGCTCCGGCAATCGGCGTGATATAGAAATATTGTGCCAAATTGCCACCGCAGATATAAGCAACAACCATAAAGAACGCAAAAGCTACCACGAGCAAGCCGCCTGCCAAACCATCCAAACCATCGCTCAAGTTAACCGCATTTGATGAACCGACAATCACAACCATGGCCAAAGGGACATAAAAGTACCACAAATTAATGGCTAAGGATTTAAAATACGGAATAGATAAGGTAAAACGCGTTTCTTCTGCCGTGAAATATGACGTAACACCAACTGCTACCAATGCCGTGGTAAATTGCAAAAACAACTTCATTTTAGCGCTCATGGCATTGGAAGTTTCTTTGGTAACTTTTACATAATCATCTACAAAACCGACAAAACCGTAAACAACCAAAACCAACACGCAAATCCAAACCAACGGACTGGTCAAATCGGCATAGAGCAAGGTGGATAAAATGCCGGTACCTAAAATGAGCAAGCCCCCCATGGTCGGCGTCCCTTTTTTAGCCAAATGGGTTTGCGGTCCGTCTTCACGAATGGGTTGTCCGTGCGCCTGATGACGATGAAGCATGGCAATCATTTTATCACCGGTCAACAAAGAAATGATTACTGCAGTCATAAATGCCAAAAATACACGCAAATACACGGCAGTTAGAGCCGCTGGCGCTGAAAACAAATCAGATAAATAGTACAGCATTTTAAATTCCTAAAATTATAGTCCAGACTTTGCTCGGATTATACAAAATAAAGTCTAACTTTTTATTAATATTTACAAAAAAAACAGCACCGAAAATGTGCTGTTTTTCTCTAAAAATTTCAATCTTCCAAATATAATGAACTATGTTTATAATTTTCTATTGCATGTCGCACCAAAACGCCGATAATGGCAGCCACCGGCACGGCAATCAACAAACCCAAAAAGCCGAGCAAAACGCCACCGGCAAGTAAGGCAAACATCACCCAAACCGGATGTAAGCCTACGCTATCGCCAACCAATTTCGGAGTTAAGAAATTTCCTTCCAAAAATTGTCCGACGGCAAATACAGCAACCACAGACAAAACGCGCCCAATCTCATCAAATTGTGCTAAGGCTATACACATACTGATAACAAAACCGGAAATACTGCCGACGTAGGGGATAAATGAAATTATACCGGCAATAAAGCCTATCATAATCCCCAAATCCAAACCGACAATATACAAGCCCAAAGCATAGAAGCAGCCCAAAAGCACACATACGCTGAGTTGGCCGCGAATAAAGTTAGCCATAATTTGGTTAATTTCTTTTGCTTGTTGCTCTATGGATGCTTTAGAACGGCGCGGTAACAGTCCGTTTACTTTATCAATGAATGTATCCCAATCTCTTAACATATAAAAAGCTACGACAGGCGTGATAAGGAGTAAAGAGACCACATTTACAAATGCAAAACCTCCACTGATTACACTTCCGATTACTTTTCCTCCGACTTTCAGTGCATTGGACATATTCCCGCGAATATAACCTTTTACTTTTTCAGCATCAATATCGGGAAATTTGCTTTGCAATTCATAAAAAATCGGTTCAATTTTTTTTATCAAAGCTGAAATATAATCCGGCAATGCGGCAATAAAGTCACTGATTTGCCCTTGAATAACACCCAAAAGTAAAAACAATAACGGGAAGAAAATCAAAACCAGTAAAAGCATGACGATAACCGTAGCCCAAGTTCTGCTCATACCCATTTTTTGAAACTTGTCGGCAATCGGGTCAAGGACATAACCGATAATAATTCCCGCTACAAACGGAAGCAAAACCGAACGTAAGACATAAACGGCGGCACAAAAAACAACAAATACACTCAACCATATTAACCAATTATGATTATTTTTTCTTGCTTCAAACATTATTTACCTCAATATTCCAAAAGATAAAAATTATCGTACTGTTTTAAGTTAAAGCCTTTATTGCGAAGTGCTGCCCATATTCTTTCATCCGTGCCGACAAAATCTATTTTCATTTGCACTTTTCCCGCTCCCATGGCATCGACCTGAACTTTTCTCACATAGGGAATCGATTTTAGCTGTTTTTCAACATTAATCCATTCCGACAACTTTTCGTAATTATAAATTGCCGAGATTGTCGACTGCATTTTACTTTGGGCGATATTGGCATTTTTAACCTTATTTTCAATTTTTCTACTTACTTCATCAACACCGCGAGCCAGAATATGCTCAGCCATTTTTCTGTCCCCCGGAATTCGGATGACATCTGCCTGTCCTGATTTTAGTGATGTTAACGTTATTTTCAAACCTTCTATTCCGTCGAATACGGCATCTGCTACATAAACATCATTGGCGTTGTTGTTGAGTGCCACTTCTTGCAATGCGGCGGCATCATAGCTTTGAGCTTGCTCTGCCGTAATTTCGGCTTTGCTGACCGGAGTATCCGGCAGGGGCACAATTTCTACCAAACTCTCGTGAATAGGTCTTTGTTGCCATGCACTAAGCCACAAATTTTGAGTCTCCCAAAGCAGAGGAGCATCAGATTCAAATTCTCTGAAAATCGGAATAATTATAATTTTAGATTTATCGGCGACGGCCGTTTGAATATCTTTTTCTTGCAAATATGCTTTTAAGATTTGTTCATTCAAAGTCACTTGTAAATCGGCAATATAGCGCACGTTGGAAGTTTTTTCGGAAACGACTGAAATTTCTTTTATAAAGTTGATAATCTGCGCATCTGTCATGGCACTTAATTTTGCGGCGTCTTGGGCGGTTGTCAATTTTCTGACAACAATATCAAAAGCTTGCCGATAAGCCGAATTCATGGCTTTTTCACGGGCTGCCGCGGCATTAACGTCCGTCACGTCTACATTGATATTTACCGTATAGATTGAATTTTGAGCCCAAGCAATAGGTGCAGTCAAAAGCAATGCCGCCGCAATTACAAGAGATTTGAAGTTAAACAAAGGTCTCTCCTAGCAAAAAATTTCCAATTTATTAAAGAAGAAAGATACTTCTCTAGCTGCACTTTCCGGACTATCGGATCCATGGACGCTGTTATGGGTGATAGACTCCCCGAAAGTCTTACGAATTGTTCCTTCTTCGGCTATAGCAGGATTGGTCGCTCCCATAATTTTACGATAATCTTCTATCGCATTTTCCCCTTCCAAAACTTGGACAACAACCGGTGCCGATACCATATATTCAACCAATCCGCCAAAAAAGGCTTTTTCTTTATGTTCGGCATAAAACTCTTCCGCCTGTTCCTTACTTAAATGAACTCTTTTCTGGGCAACAATCCGCAAACCCGAATCTTCTATCATGGTATTAATTTTTCCGGTGATGTTACGCATGACGGCATCCGGCTTAATTATAGACAATGTTCTCTGCATGGTATAAAACTCCCTGAAATACAATTTTGGTTTATGCTAAAACAAAAACGCAAAATAATCAAAAGTTTTTATTACACAATGAATAATTTTTAATAGACTTTTACGTTACACAATAGTAAACAAAAGAAAACATAATCATAATAGAGGTATAAATATGTTGGAAAGTACATTTATCAAAAATGTTTTGGCTCAAGCTAAAAAACATTATAAAACCATTGTCTTACCCGAAGGTGAAGACTTGCGCGTTTTGAAAGCCGCTCACTTAATTAATAAAGACAGAATCTGCAAAATCATTTTGCTCGGTGACGAAGCTCAAATCAAAGCCGACTTTGTGAAAAACGGCTGGGATTTTGACGGTATTGAAATTATCAACCCTGCCGAATCATCAAAACTAGAAGCTTACACAAACTTATTATATGAACTGCGTAAAGCTAAAGGAATGACCGAAGAAGAAGCCAAGAAAACCGCTTTGATTCCAAACTATTTCGGAACTTTGATGATTAAAGCAGGTGATGCAGACGGTATGGTTTCCGGTGCCAACCACTCTACGGCAGATACAGTTCGTCCGGCATTGCAAATCATTAAATCCGCTCACAAAGACAGAAGCGTATCTTCTTTTTTGGTATTGGTATCGAACGACAAGCCCTATGTTTTTTCCGATTGTGCCATTACAATTAATCCGACGGCTAAAGAACTGGCAGACATTGCTTTGGAAACTTCTTTATCGGCCATCAAATTTGGGTTTGATCCTCGCGTTGCCATGATGACTTTTTCCACATACGGCTCCGGTAAAGGCGAACAAGTGGATAAAGTTGTTGAAGCAACAAAATTAGCTAAAGAAGCCTTAAAAACCGATGAATTTAAAAATTTACATATTGAGCTTGACGGTGAACTTCAAGCCGATGCCGCTTTGGATGCCGTTGTTGCCAAGAAAAAAGCCCCAGAGAGTCACGTCGCCGGAACGGCCAATGTTTTGATCTTCCCGAATCTGGAAGCAGGAAATATCGGTTATAAATTGTTGCAACGTTTAGGAGGATGCGAAGCTTACGGACCTGTTTTACAAGGTTTGAATGCTCCGGTCAATGATTTGTCTCGCGGCGCTTTTGCCGAAGATATTGTCGGTGTTATTGCCATGACTGCTCTCCAAGCTGTTAAATAAAATTAAGGAAGAAAAAGATATGAAAAAAATTCTTGTATTAAATGCAGGTTCCTCAACTTTGAAATATCAACTTTTCAATGTTGATGGTGAAAATTATGATGTTGTTGCCAAAGGCAATGCCGAACGTATCGGCCGTGATGCTTCTTTTGTCGGCATCAAATACGCCAACGGCGACAAAAAAGAAGTTCAGGTAGATTTACCCAACCATGACGTTGCTTTCAAAGAGGTTATGAAGTTGTTGATGGATGGTGTTATTTCTGATTTGAACGAAATTTCAGCTATCGGTCACCGCATCGTTCAAGGTGGTTCCATCTTCAAAAAATCTACCCTTGTTAATGATGAGGTTATTGAACAAATTGCCGAGCTCGGCACCTTGGCTCCATTGCACAATCCGGCTGCCGTCTTGGTTATCAAAGCCGTTAAAAAACAATTGCCGAATGTTAAACAAGTGACTGTTTTTGATACTGCTTTCCACCAAACCATGCCTTACGAAGCTTATACCTATGCTTTGCCGACAGAACAAATTGAAAAATACAAAATTCGTCGTTACGGTGCGCATGGTACTTCTCACAAATTTGTTGCCGAAGAAGCTGCCAAAATCATTGGTAAAAACAGCCGCATCATCACTTGCCATATTGGTAGCGGTGCTTCCATTACCGCGGTTAA
The DNA here is from genome assembly GCA_949295915.1 of uncultured Pseudomonadota bacterium. GTDB lineage: Bacteria > Pseudomonadota > Alphaproteobacteria > RF32 > CAG-239 > CAJLXD01. The sequence goes on from CASFNB010000022.1 coordinate 15,093, forward strand.
AAACGGCGAATGCGTTGATACCTCTATGGGGATGACTCCTCTTGCCGGTATTGTTATGGATACCCGCTGCGGCGATATTGATCCATACATTCCACTTTACATCATGAAGACTCAAGGTTTGAGTGTTGACCAAGTAAACGACATGTTGAACCGTCAATCCGGTAAAGCAGGTCTAACCGGTTATAGCGACTCACGTGATTTTGAAGCTGCTTATAATCGTGGTGAACCTGCCGTTATCGATGCCATGAAATGCTATATTTACAACATTGCTAAATTCATTGGTGCATACACCATGGCTATGGGTGGTGTTGATGCTCTTGTTTTCACCGCCGGTGTTGGTGAAAACTCTGCTTTGGTCAGAAAATTAATTATCGAAAGAGTATCGGCTTTGGGTATTGAATTGGATGAAGAAAAGAACCAAATCCGCGGTGAAATTGTTGAAATCAGCAAACCGGGTTCTAAAGTCAGAGCTTTTGTCATTCCGACCAACGAAGAATTGGCAATCGCCAAAGATACGGTTGAATTGACCAAATAAGTTTTGAAAAAAAACAACAAAAAAAGCGGGGACGATTTTCATCCTCGCTTTTTTTTATAACAATTGAATTTCTATTGAAGTTTTGAGAGCAATCGGTCGATTTCTTTCCAATCTTCGAGTTCTTTTTTACGTTTTTCTTCATCTTTGGCAGCAAGCTCAGCCAGTTTTTCGGAAAGTTCTGCGCAATCAAAAACAGAAGCATATTCTGGCTGCCACTCTTTCAAAGCTTGCAAAGAGTGAATTTGTTTATCGTCAGCAATGTGCAATAACTTCAAGAAGCCGCGCTGAATGTATGATGCTGCTGTTTCCGCATAAGGCATGTCGGCAAAAACATCAAAAAATCTTCTGACTTCTTGTTTTGAAACATCCCATTTTTTTGCCAAGAAAGAAGAAGCTAACTTTTCAAAATCATCAAATAGCTGAGGATTTTCTTGATTCATGCGAACAAGATGAAAATAGGCGTTTGCCAAATATCTATCTGATAATTTTTCCGAAGAATAGACCATCACCATTGTCTTTTGCCAAGCCAACGGATATTGAGCAAAATTTTCCCACCAATGTTCGCGACCGAAAATCGGACCCGAAGCCATAGTATTTACAATGTCCAACACTTCATTTCCGTCAATTGCTTTCTTTTTCGCCCCTGTTGTAATTGCTTTAAAATAAGCCTCATCCACATCTTCAATCTGATAGCCATAAATCATCTTAAGCTTATCAAGCAAATATATGACTATCTCCTTATTATCTGTCTGATTGAGCATTTTCTGCACGATTTTCATCTTCCAAGAAAGAGAAAGATGTAACTTACGAGAAGTCAAATGCTCCATCATATCTTTATAATATTGCAAAGGATTTCGATATGAAAAAGGCTCTAATCCCCAAAAGTAGCGGTCAAAGTTCTTGAGTAAGAAATTTTCCAATGGTCTCTGAAACATCGGATAACATGAACAAAAATCATCCAAGCATTCCACCGCTTCATTCAAAAAGCCTTTGAAATTTTTTATCAGATAAAGAGAAATTTCAAAGACTTGTTTGGCAAAACGAGCTTGTGTTTTGGCTTGTTCGCACAAAACCCAAATCACAGGCACATCCAGAAGGCTCTCTTTTTCTTGGTTCCGTGCCCAAGAAGAAAAAGCTTCCAGTCCCGAAGGAGAAAGTTTGCCCAATGAAAACAAAGCTCCCCAAGCCGCCATATCTTCAATTTCGCTGAGCTTGTTTTGCAATTTTTTAATCATCGCCTTTTTCGGCAATCGATTGATGCCGGCATTGGGATACAAGTCCAGATTGATAAGTGTTGCATAAGCAATGGCAAAAAGAAAATCTTGTCCCAAATGCAATTCACTTTGCAGTAGACAATCAACTTTAGAAAAATCAAGACCTTTGGTTTTTGTAATTACCTTAGGCAAAAAATCCTCAATTTTACTTTGAAGAGATTTGCACAGATTTGACGGTAAAAATTCTTGAAGTTCTTTGACTTGCGTCCAATCTTTCGGACCATAATTTTTAGAAGTAAGCCACTTTTGCAATGCAAATACGAGATAGGCTTCTTTCACATCCTCATAAGGACAAGTCAGCCCCTCTAGCAAATCAGAATTTGAAATTCTTTTCATAATTATAAAATTTTTAATAACATTAATACTTTTTTAACAGCAAAAGCATACAAAAAAAATATATAAAAGCAATCAAAAATTTGGTAAAAAAATAAAAAAGCACTTGATTTTTTTATGGAAGTCAATATACATACATCCGGTAATGTATATTTGCTTTAATGAGGAAAAATATGGCTAGAAGAACAAAAGAAGAAGCAGAACAAACCCGCCAAGCCATTCTTTTGGCTGCGCTTGATTTGTTTTGCGAAAAAGGTTATTCAAAAACTACTTTTGATGAAATTGCAAAACACATTAATTTAACAAAAGGTGCCGTCTATTGGCATTTTCGCAACAAACCCGATTTATTGATTGCTCTGATAAGAGAAGTTATCATTCGTATAGAAAATCACTTAAAAAAAGAAGTTCCGCAAGTAAGCTCGGTAGAAGACCTCAAAAAATATTTTATCTGTATGGCTAAACTAATAAAAAATAATGCGCAACTTAATAAGTTTACGTTCTTTGCTCTTTATCAAATGGAATGGTCAGAAACCATTTATAAAAAAGTCAAACATGGTCTTGATGATATTCTGGATTTGCCGTTCAAATTATTAAAAGAAACGTTGACAAATTTACAAAAAAGTGAAGAAATAAGCGCAAATGTAAACGTAAACCTTATCTCCGAAATATTTATATGTTTTTGGAAAGGCGCAATTGGTCAAGAGATTACAAACTCGACCGACATGGATTTTATTGCCTTTGTTGATTTAGGCTTTGACAACCTGATTAGCAAAGCAATTCAGGGAGGAAAATAATAAATGCAAGTTACAAAAATCAAAAAAAGCACAATTATTAGAAAAGTTTTGATAATGGTTCTTTGCGTGGCTGCCGGTTGGTATTTGAAAGCACGCTTAACCCCACAAATGGGTGGTATGGCCGGCATGAGTGGCGGCACACCTTATGTGTTGACGCAACAAGTTAAAACTGCCGATGTTTCTCCGAAAAGAAGTTACATTGGTCGTGTTGAGGCCATAAAAAGCGTTGACTTAAAACCGCAAATTACCGGTTATGTTGAAAAAGTTTTGTTCAAAGAAGGTAGTCTCGTTAATGAAGGTGATATTCTGTTTATCATTGAACAAAAACGCTATCTCGCTAATGTCGAGTTACGCCAAGCCGAATTAGACAGCGCCAAAGCTAATTTGGTTAAAACCGAAAGAGATTACAAACGTCAAAAATCTTTGAGCAAACAAAACTATGCTTCAAAAGCAACCTTAGATACTTCTGAAAGCAACTATTTGCAAGCTAAAGCCGCCGTTGCTCAAGCAGAAGCAAACTTAGAATTGGCAAAAATTGATTTGGATTATACCGAAATCAAAGCTCCGTTTACGGGATACATCGGCAAGGCAAACATTACCGAAGGCAACTACGTCACCTCCTCCAGTGACAACTTGGCTCGTATTGTTCAAGTCAGCCCTATCCGCGTTGCTTTTTCCGTAACAGATAAAGATGTCTTGAATGCTCGTATGAAAAATGACGGAAACCAAGATATGCGTACCGAACTTGTTTTGCCAAACGGCAAAATTATCAGTGAACCATTGTTGGCAACATTCAGCAGCAATGAGATTGACTCATCTTCGGCAACAATCAATATTTATACCGAATATGAAAACAAAAACAATCTGTTAATCCCCGGTAACTATGTTGACATCAACATCAGTGACCAAAATACAAAAATGGCTGTTTTGGTTCCGCAAGCTGCTTTGGCTCAAGATGAAAACGGCAACTATGTTGTTGTCGTTACCGAAGACAACATTGCCGAACAACGCCGTGTTGTTTTGGGCGATCCGGTAGAAGATTATCAAATTGTTCTTGAAGGTTTGAAACCTGAAGACAAAGTCATCATTCAAGGCTTGCAAAAAGTCAAAAACGGACAAGAAGTGAAAGCTCAATTGGTAACAGAAACCGTGGAGGCAAAATAACCGATGTTTTCCAGAATATTTATTGAAAGACCTCGTTTTGCGATGGTAATTTCCATCGTCTTGACCTTGGCCGGTGCCATTGCGGTCTTTTCTTTACCAATTTCTTTGTATCCGGAAATCACACCGCCCGAGGTTGTAGTCTCTGCCTCATATCCCGGTGCCAGTGCGGAAGTTATTGCAAAAACCGTCGGTATTCCGTTGGAAGAAGAAATCAACGGTGTTGAAGACATGTTATATATGAGTTCTTCTTCCGAAGACTCCCGATACTCTTTAACCGTTACATTTAAAGTCGGCGTCGATCCGGATATGGCGCAAGTTAAAGTACAAAACCGTATTCAACAAGCCACATCAAAATTACCGTCTGACGTAACCCGTCAAGGTTTGACCGTAAAACGTCGTTCTTCCGATATGTTGGGATTTATTACGATTTTGTCTCCGAACAGAACTTTCAATACCCAACAATTGAGTGACTATGTTGAAAACAACATTAAAAACAGCTTAAGCCGTGTTAACGGTGTGGGTGAAGTAAACATTTATGCTTCTGCTTCATCAATGCGTGTTTGGTTGGATGCCGATAAAATTGCATCTTTAAACTTGCCGCTTGATACAATCACCGCAGCCATAGAAAGCCAAAACTATCAACCTTCTTTAGGTAAAGTCGGCGCCATGCCCGGTGACGGCAATCAACAAATGGTTTATTCTTTGCAAACGCAAGGGCGTTTGAACGAGGTTAAAGACTTTGAAAACATTGTTGTCAGAACTGCAGAACAAGGTGGTCTGGTCTACTTAAAAGATATTGCGCGTGTTGAAATCGGACAAGAAAGTTATAGCATCACCTCCCAATTCAACAATGCTCCGTCCGTTACCATTGCCATGAACCTGTTATCAGGTGCAAACGCTTTGGAAACAATGGATGGTGTCAAAAAAGAATTGGCAAGATTGGCAACCTTCTTCCCCGATGATTTGACATACCTCATTGGTTATGATGCAACCAACTATATTAGTGCATCTATTGAAGAAGTGGTCTTTACTCTTATCTTAACCTTTGCTCTGGTTATTGGTGTTTGCTACCTCTTCCTGCAAGACTGGCGTGCTACTTTGGTTCCGTCCTTGACCATTCCGGTATCCTTATTTGCCACCTTTGCCGTAATGTTGGCATTAGGTTACAGCATCAATATGTTAACTTTGTTTGGTTTGGTATTGGCAATCGGTTTAGTGGTAGATGACGCGATTGTTGTGGTGGAACGCGTTTTGTTCCTGATGGAAAATGAAGGATTGAGTCCGAAAGAAGCAACTATCAAGGCCATGGAACAAGTGTCCGGTGCGGTTATCGCAACCACCCTTGTGCTGTTAGCCATCTTCGTACCGGTAGGCTTTATGGGTGGTATTACGGGAAGAATTTATCAACAATTTGCCGTTGCCATTTCCACGGCAGTATTCTTCTCCGCGGTCAATGCCTTAACCTTATCTCCGGCTCTTTGCGCCACACTGTTAAGACCATTAAAACCTTATACCAGCGGTCCGTTATATATATTCAACAAATATTTGAACTTTGCTCGCGACCGTTATACCGGTATTGTAGCCTTAATCGGACGAAAAGTCGGTGTTATTGCCATTTTGTTAGGTCTTTTGGTTTTAGGAAACTATGCTTTCTTAAAAATCAGTCATACTTCATTTATTCCAAGTGAAGACCAAGGCGTTATCATGATGAACATTCAGCTTCCCGAAGGTGCATCTCGTGAACGCACTCAAAAGTTCATTGATAAAATCTACCCGATTTTGAAAAATGAACCCGGTGTCAGCGGTGTTATGAACGTGGTTGGTACATCTATGATTGGTGGTAGCGGGGAAAACGTCGGTATGGGCATTATCATCTTAAAACCATGGAATGAACGTACTGATCCTGAACTCTATTCAACTAATATTTTGAACAGCATTCGTTCCAAACTTATCGGTATGCCGGAAGCAGATATTCAACTTTTTGAAATGCCTGCCATTCCGGGACTTGGTAACAGCGGCGGTATGGATTATCGTCTGCAATCCATGGATACCGATAATCCGCAAAAGATTGATGCTGCTCTGCAGGGAATGCTCGCAAAATTGAACCAAATGCCCGAAATTCAATATGCTTACTCGACTTACACGGCAAAAACACCGAATATCTATGTGGATATCAACCGTGAAAAAGCCGAGGCTATGAAGGTTCCGGTCGGAAATATTTTCTCGACATTGCAGAATTATCTCGGCTCAAGTTACATCAACGATGTAAACTTCGGAACGCAGGTAAACCAAGTAATCATTCAAGCTGATTGGGCTAATCGTAAAGATATTGAAAGCATTAAAAAGCTTTATGTTCAAAGCTCAACCGGACAGATGGTTCCTTTAGGTTCATTGGTTAAACTGACGAAAATCTTATCACCCCGCGTCGTTACACGTTATAACCAATATCCAAGCGCAACCATTACGGCCGTACAAAATGATTCAGTCAGTACAGGTCAAGCCATGACAGCGGTGGAGAATATGTCCAAAACTTTACCGACAGGATTCAGCTATGACTGGTCAGGTATGAGTTATCAAGAAAAGTCAAACCAAGGTCAAATCGGCTATTTGTTGGCTTTGGCAATTACTTTTGGTTATTTGTTCTTGGTAGCCCAATATGAAAGCTGGTCAACTCCGTTACCGGTGTTAACTTCCGTTACGGTTGCCATGCTTGGTGCTTTGGCCGGATTGTTCATCTGTAATCTTCCGTTGAGTATTTACGCTCAGTTAGGTTTGATTTTGTTGGTCGGTTTGGCTAGTAAAAACGCTATTTTGATTGTTGAGTTCTCTAAAGAAGAAAGAGAACGTGGTTCAAGTATCGTAAAAGCAGCCATGGTCGGTACAAAAGAACGTTTCCGTGCCGTATTAATGACCGCCTTCACCTTCATCTTGGGTGTATGGCCGATGATTGTGGCGACAGGCGCCGGCGCGGCCAGCCGTGTTGCAATCGGCGTTCCGGTATTCTACGGAATGTTGGTTGGTACGGTAGCCGGTTTGATTGTCATTCCATTGCTTTATATATTGTTCCAAACCATGCGTGAAAAAACTTACGAGTTGACACGCGGCAAACCGGAATATACTCAATCTCAGACTAAAAAGAAATAATTATTAAGTAAAAGAAAAGCCTTGCTTGAGCACCAAGCAAGGCTTTTCTTTTCGAACTAATTTTTAGGAGTGTATTTTTATACACTCCTTTCTTTTATAATTTCAATTTCTGCTTTATTTTCTCGGCAATTTCCAAATAAGCCTTGGCGTACGGACTTTCAGGCAGAGAATCAACAATCGGCGTGCCGTTATCGGCATTTTCTCTGATTGATAAATGCAAAGGAATCTCTCCTAAAAAAGTTTCCCCCATTTCTTCGGCGGTTTTCTTTGCGCCTTCATGTCCGAAAATATCTGCTCTTGAGCCACAATGTTCGCAAATATAATAGCTCATATTTTCAACGATGCCCAAAATCGGAACATCTACGCGCTTAAACATATTCACGCCTTTAACAGCATCAATCAAAGCAATATCTTGCGGGGTGGAAACAATTACAATGCCGTCTAAATCCAATCTTTGAGACAAAGTGATTTGAATATCTCCTGTTCCCGGGGGCATATCAATCACCATAACATCTATTTCGCCCCAGTTGGTTTGCGTCAAAAGTTGTTCAATAGCACCGCAGGCTTTGGAGCCGCGCCAAATCAACGGCTGATTTCTATCAATCAAAGTGCCTATGGACATAGACTCAATACCGCGACTCTCAAATGGCTCAAAAGTTTGACCGTCGGTAGTGGCTAATTTTTCACCTTCATAGCCTAACATGGTCGGGAGTGACGGACCGTAAATATCGGCATCAAAAGCAGCCACCTTCAAACCTAATTTACTCAAAGCCAGAGCTAAATTAACTGCCGTGGTTGATTTACCGACGCCGCCTTTGCCGGAAGCCACACCAATGATTTTTTTAACATTACGGACATTATATTTTTCGACTTGTGGGCGCAAATTTTGCACTTTTTTATCTGCCGTATAAATCACCGATACTTTCTCTATTCCATCTATTGCGGATACGGCTTTTTCTATAATCTCGGTAACTTCTTTTTGTTCTTCTTCACTTTGCAACGTGATAATTGCTCTTTTGCCGAAAACTTTAACGCTTTCTATTTTTTCACTCGGAAAAAATTGTTCAACTATGGCTTTAATTTTTTCTTCCATGATTTTATATTCCTGTTGATAAAAATCTCTGTTCTTGCATGTCTTTACCTCTTTTATATTATATAAATATTTTAGTCAAACAATAACAGAGGTAAATTTATGGCAAAAATTGAAGGACCTTGGGGTAACAATGAACCCGACAATCCGTGGCAAACCATTCCCATGGAAGAAAAAAAGCCCAAAACCGTGAAAATCGAGACTTTGCGCGGCGATAATAATATGCAGCGCCCGGTAATCGGAATCGGCTTAATCGCAATTTTGATTTTGCTTACATGGTTGTCTTCCGGTTTTTATCAAGTGCAGCCTAACGAACAAGGTGTGGTTTTGCGCTTTGGTAAATATTTGGAAACGACCGATGCCGGTTTGCATTATCACCTGCCCTACCCGATTGAAAAGGTTGAAAAGGTAAACTTCTCGCAAGAAAGAAGTATCAATCTCGGCGTGCAAGAGGCTTATAATGTTCGTAACACCTACGGAATCCGTAACGGCAAAAATTATGCCGCAGATCCGCTTAAATCTTTTACCGAAAGCCATATGCTGACCGGAGATGAAAATATTGTCGATATTAACCTCACGATTGTTTGGAAAATCGGCAACGTAAAAGATTATCTCTTCAATATGCGCGATCCCGACCAAACCGTGCGCGTTGCCGCACAATCCGTTTTGCGAGAGATTGTCGGTCAATCACAAATGCAATCCATTATCACCGGTGACCGCGGCAAAATTGAAGATGACACTAAAGCCGAATTGCAAAAAGTGCTCGATGAATTTGGTTCCGGTGTGACTATTGTTCGTGTCAAATTACAAAAAGCAGATCCTCCGAAACAAGTTGTTGATGCTTTTAATGAGGTTCAACGCGCCAAAGCCGATATGGAGCGTTATAAAAACGAGGCTGAAGCTTATCGCAACGAAATTGTCCCCAAAGCTAAAGGTGAAGCTTCTAAACGCGTGCAAGATGCAGAGGCTTACCGCGAGGCTGTCGTCAGCAAAGCCAACGGTGATGCCGAGCGTTTTCTCTCCGTTTATAACGCTTATAAAGACGGTAAAGAAGTGACCATTAAACGTTTGTATTTGGAAACCATGGAAGATATATTGTCTAACTCAAACAAAGTAATTATCAATCCTTCCGAAAACGGCAGCAACGTCTTGCCTTATCTGCCGCTGGATAAACTTGGCAAAACCGTAAAGACTCAGGAGTAAAAAGATGAACGATAAATCAAAAGTTTTTCTGATTGTTTTGGCTGCCATCATACTTTTAATCGGTGCCAATACTTTTTATGTCGTGAGCCAAACCGAGCAAGCCATCGTCTTGCAATTTGGTGAACCGGTGCGCGAAGTCAAAGAACCTGGGTTGAAGATAAAAGTACCGTTTATCCAAAATGTTATTCTTTATGATAAACGTTTGCTGAACCTTGATCCGCCGGCACAAGAAGTGGTTTTGAATGACAAAAAGCGTCTGGATGTTGATAGCTTTACTCGTTATCAAATCGTGGATCCGCTCAAGTTTTATCAAACCGTGCGTACCGAAGAACAAGCTCGCAGCAAATTGGAAGAAATCGTCAACTCTTCTTTGCGCAAAATTTTGGGACGCATTACTTTGCAAGAACTTCTCTCGCAACAGCGCAATCAGATTATGAAAGACATCAGCTCTGCCGTTAAAGTTGATGCGGCACAAATCGGTGTCAGCGTTGCCGATGTACGTATTCGCCGTGCCGACTTGCCGATTGAGGTTTTGCAAGCCATCAATGCCCGCATGAAGTCTGAACGTGAAAGAGAAGCCAAAGAATTCCGCGGACAAGGACAACAAATTTCACAACAAATTCGTGCGCAGGCTGAAAAAGAACGCACCATTATTGTTGCCGATGCCGAAAAACAAGCACAAATCATCCGCGGTAACGGTGATAAAGAAGCGATTGAAATTTGGAACAAAGCCGCCGGCGTTGATCCGAAATTCTATGCTTATTATCGCTCTTTGGAAGCTTATCGCAAATCTATGAGTAATGGCGATACTTCCATGGTTTTGGCGCCTAACTCCGAATTTTTTGAATATTTCGGAAAAACAATGAAAAGCGGAAATTAAAAAGAATGATGTGCAGAAAAAATATTGTTACCGTTTGTTTGTTTTGGGTTTTGAGCACTACTTGTGCTCAAGCCCAAAATGTCTTTCCTTCTTTTGCCGATTTGGCAGAAAAATTGGTACCTTCCGTGGTTAATATCTCAACAACACACGACAAAGAAGATATCGCCAATGAAGAAGAGGAACTCAATAATCATATTGAAACAACGGTTAACAGTATTTTTAATGCGCCGCTTTCCAACAAAGTCTCTTTAGGTTCGGGTTTTATTATTGACGAAACCGGCTATATTATCACAAATAATCATGTTATTGATAAAGCCAAAACCATCAGCGTTACGCTTTCCGATGACAGCGTTTATGAGGCTGTGCTCATCGGCAAAGATGCCAAAACCGATATTGCTTTAATCAAAATCAACACCAACAAAAAACTGACGCCGGTGACTTTCGGAGATTCAGATAAAATCCGAATCGGGGATTGGATTTTGGCAATCGGGAATCCGTTTGGTCTCGGCGGAAGCGTCACCGCCGGCATTGTTTCGGCAAAATCACGCGACATAGAATCCGGTCCTTACGATAACTTCATTCAAACCGATGCCTCCATCAACCAAGGTTCATCCGGTGGTCCGATGTTTAATATGGCGGGCGAACTTATCGGTGTGAACACCGCCATTTTTTCGACCAACGGCGGAAGTATGGGTGTGGGCTTTGCCATTCCGACAAACTCAATTAAATTTGTCATTCAAGAACTGAAAAAACACGGCAAAGTTGAGCGCGGCTGGATTGGGATTAAAATGCAGCCTACGACTTTGGAGCTCAATCAAAGTTTGGGTTTGAGCGAAAATAAAGGTGCTGTTATCAGTGAAGTTACGCCTAATGCAAGCGCTGCTAAAGCCGGTATCAAAGCCGGTGATGTGATTTTGAAATTTGATAATCACGAAATCGACAACACAAAAAATTTATCGAGAATCGTTGCCGAAACGCCCATCGGCAAAAAAGTTGAGGTCGAAATTTGGCGCAATAAACAACGTCAAAAGATTGAGCTTACAATAGAAAAAATGCCTGATGAAAAAGCCCCACAAAAAACAATACCGCAACCGGATAGTGACACTAATGATTTGATTGAAGATGAAGACCATAATTGGGTTATTGGCTTGAAGCTTTCGGAAATCAATGCCGATTTAATGGAAAAATATCAATTATCTGCCGACACGAAAGGTTTGTTTGTTCTTGATGTTCAATCCGGTTCCGATGCTGAAAAGAAAGGTATCAGAAAAGGAAACATCATTCTTTCTATTGATAAAAGACCGATTGTTGACATGACCGATATGCAAAATGCGCTTCAAGAAGCCAAACTTGCCAACAATCGTCCGGTTTTGCTGCAAATCAAAGCACAAGAACAACTCTATTTTGTAGCCGTAAAATCATTGTCCGAGGAAGAATAAAATGAGCCGTGTTGATTTTTACCATTTGCAAAAACAAACTCTGGAAGAAGTTTTGCCTAAACTTTTGGAAAAAGCCGTCACTCTTCATAAAAATATTTTAATCAAAGTCGGTAACGAAGAACGTGTTGAGTTTTTAAATGCGCACCTTTGGACTTTTGATGACACATCTTTCTTACCGCACGGCAGTAAAAAAGACGGATTTGCCACGCAACAACCGATTTGGCTGACCTCCGGAGATGATAATCCTAACAACGCAGAGCTTCTTTTTTTGGTAGATGGGGCTCTCATGTCGTCTGATGAACTCAAAAAATTTGAACGCGTATTTAATATTTTTGACGGTAACAACCAAACCTCTCTTGAACAAGCGCGCAAATTTTGGAAAGATTTGAAAGCGGCTTCCCTTGATATTTTTTATTGGAAGCAAGATGAAAACGGCAAATGGACGCAAGCAGCCTAATTTTATCTTCCCAGCAGATAACCATTGAACATTTTTCTAAAACCTTGTTTTAATGCCCATTTTTCTAATGTCGGGTTATCCATAATTTGCATATACAGCTCTTTTCCCTGTTGCTGTTTAAACTTTTCTACGCAGGCTTTGAGCAAAGCGCCTTGCCATTCCGGCTTTGAAAATTCGGGTGCCGTTTGCAAATGCGAAATCAACGCATAATCCTTATACATACCCAAAACGGCTATTCCAACAATTTGTTTTTCCGAACAAATAACAAAATGATAAAAATTTGATGATGAAAAGGTTTTTTGAAAAATATTTATAAAACGATTAATGTCAGAATAATATTTTTTATTGAGTTCTGAAAAAAGTTTCAAAAAGTCTTGTTGCTCTTTTTCTGTTGAAACGAGTTTTGCTTCAAGCCCATCCGTTTCAAAATTACCATCAAAACGTAGCCAACTTTCGGGATATTTTATCATAATTTTATGCTCAATCAGTTGGCATATATCATTTTTTTGGTCGTCTCGTAAATAAAAGCCTGTTTTTTTATTAATATCGGCAAAAATTTGGCTAATTTCATCATAATTTTTTTGAATGGATGATAAATTGGAAATGGCGGCATAATTCCACATCACATCCGGTAATTGCCGATTATAATAAACGGAAAATGCCTCTTTTGTAATTTTATCGGTAAAGAAAATTCCCTTATTAATCTGATAATATAAATCAACTAAATTTATCATTTTAAGCTCAATCAAAAATATATTTTAATATGAGATTAAAACAAAAAATTTTGTTTTACAACCAAAAAATGATTTTTATTTTTATCAGTGACTACAAATGATTGTAAGATACTATTTCTTCCAATTTTTTTCGTTTTTCTTTAAAGCGTTCTAACTTTGGAGCTTCGCCGACTGCATATCCAACCACCAAAATATGTTCGGGAACTATATTATCGGGTAAAGAAAATTCACTTCTGATAACATCCGGCTTAAAATTACAAACCCAAACACTATTTATTCCTTGGTTCGTTGCTTCTAACATCATGTGAGTGGTAATAATGGCTGTATCTATATCTTGGCTAACTTTGCCGTCATAATCTCGATGCCATGCCTTTTCAATATCTCCACAAACCAAAAGAGCCATCGGTGCACCGTAAATATTGGCTGCTTTTGACAGTTTTCCCAAACTTTCTTCATTATCACACACAATAACCTTAAAAGGTTGTAGGTTTTTAGCTGTAGGGGCAATGCGTGCGGCTTCCAGAATATGTGCTAATTTTGATAATTCTACTTTTTTGGGCAAGTATTTTCGCGCTGAGTAGCGCTTTCTTAATAAATCATAAAACTCCATATTGTCTCCTTTTTGGTTAAGATAACGCATATTCTTTTAAATACAAGAACTTATCACAACTTTTTTATGCCCGCCTTTAATTTTTGGTTGCAAAAAAAAAAAACGGTTTATCATGGATAGTATAGGCTTTAATTCTATTATTTATGGAGGCGTGT
>CASFNB010000023.1 GCA_949295915.1 uncultured Pseudomonadota bacterium
CTAAAGTATACAAAATTACCAGCTGTAAATCTGGCTATACTCTGTCCGGTAGCAGTTGTATCAAAAACTGTACTCCAGCAAAAGATGCTACAGGATGTAAATATGGCACATATGATTGCTCTGATGGCTGTGGAGGCACCAGAAAATGTTGTAAAGCAGAACCCAAATGCTCTGATAATGGCTATTATGGAGGAACATCTTGCTCTTATTGGACAGAAACCAGGGCATCTCAATGTAGTATCGGATATAGAGAATTAGCTACCAGCGCTTCTTGCGCTCCGATTATGAATTCTTGTAATTGTACAGGAACCAGTGGAGCCGGTACTGCCCAATGTTATGCAAATTGTCTTGGATCATGTGATGTTGACTCATGGAGAAGATGTTGTGAGCAATGTGCTGGCGGTATTTAATCTGACAAAAAAAGAAAGAGACACCAAGAATTGGTGCCTCTTTCCAACAATAGCCAAAACAAAAGCAAAAAAAATACCGTTCAAATAAGAACGGTATTTTTTTGCTTTTTCAATGAAATTACTGCTTGGTTAAAATATCCAACAAAGCTTTTTGTGCATCTGCCGGAGCAATATTCTTAAATACGGCATATTCATTAGCCAGCCTATCCAACGCTTGCTCATAAATTTGTCGTTCACTGTAAGATTGCTCAGCCAAATTCTCGTTGCGATGCAAATCTCTAATCACTTCGGCAATAGCAACCGGAGAACCGGAATTGATTTTATTTTCATATTCCTGAGCTCGACGAGACCACATGATTTTTTTGACTCGAGCTTTTCCTTTCAAAGTTGTTAAAGCCTCATCCATCACGCTAGCATCGGAAATCTGACGCAAACCTGTTGTTTCTGCCTTAGCCATCGGAATACGCAAAGTCATTTTATCTTTATCAAAATTAACAACAATAAGCTCTAATTCCGAACCGGCAATTTTTTGCTTGGTAATATCGGAAACTTTACCCACACCATGTGCCGGATAAACAACATAGTCACCGGAAGAAAAAGCCAATTTATATGGAGTTTTTTTATTCATTTGTTTGTCCTGTTTTATATTATGAAGTTTTATTACACAAATGTTTTATTAAAAACAGAGATAACATACCACAAAATTGACATCAAATCTAGTCAAAAAAGCATCTTTTGTCAAAAAAAAACAAAAAAAAGTGAATCGCTTAGCGATTCACTTTAAAAAAACACATAATCAAACAGCCAATTCAACGGCTTTTGTCTGATTCACGATATGAGTTATTTCACCTTCCGGATTCTGATCCAAAAGTAAAATATCACCGGGCTGACAGTTTTGCAAGAAATCGCGCATTTTCAAAGCATGTTTTTTATCAGCCTCCATATAATAAGCCGACTTTTCATCAGTTTCCGACTTAGCATTTTTTACGGTAAATTGCAAGGAAGCCTTATTATTCATGGAATGCAAATTACCACGAACAAACTGCGTCAATATCTTTTTATAAGCAGATTCTTTCATTGCCAACCCTACGGTAGGATAATCTTTAGCAGAAATTCGTTCACCTAAACGATTGAGGAATAGTTCAGTAATCTGTCTGTCACGTAAAGTCAGAGTAACCGGATCTCCCTTTTTCACAAATAACAAAATTTCTATTACCTGCTCAACCACCCCTTCATTTTCTGCCGTCACAATAAAACCTTTAGGCTCATTATTGCAAAGAAAATTAATCTCGGCAGATTTTGCCGTAACAAAACAATAAATCACAAAACCGTTAATCACTTCTGTTTTCATAGAAAAAGAAATTAAAATTAAACAATAAAGTTCACATCTCAAAAAGAAAGAGCTTTAGTAACAGCTGCTTTCACATGCAATTCCGTCGAATCGAAAGCCGGAATACAAAAATCTTGCTTCAACAAAGAAAATTCGGTACAAGCCAAAACAACGGCTTCAACATTTTCTGCTGAGGCAAGTCTTGAAACAATATTCTGCACCAATAGATTATTTTCATCATTAACATCCCCAATACAGAGCTTATTGTAAATCAAGTCATTCAGCGCAGTCCTTTCTTCTTCATTGGGTACCAGCACATTCAAACCTCTTTCGGTCAAATACTCACGATAAAAACGTCCTTCCATCGTATATTTGCTTCCCAATAGAAGTACTTTATGAAAACCATTTTGCAACACGGCATCTGCAACAACCTCACGAATATCCAAAATATCCCTATCCACAATATTCTTCAAACCGCGAACCACTCGATGCATGGTATTGCTGGCAATAAGAATAAAATCAGCAGACGGCATATCTGTAATGGCATTAATAAAAATACGCAGAGGCTCGCGAAAGTTTTTCTGTAACTGCGCGACATGGATATCTGCCATATTCACACTGGATAACACCAATCTCGGATAATTCAAACCACCCATAATTGCATTAAATTCTGTTGCGATACGGGAATAATACACCGCTGTGGACATTGGTGATATACCACCAATAATTCCGATTGTTTTTTTCTGATTCATAACTGAAAAAAATTAATAAACAAAATACTTAAATATAGTAATAAAATATATAAGTTATGGCATAACATATAAACACAGTTTGTCAACCTATAAAATCAAACAAAAAAACCTGCTTAAGCATAAGCAGGTTTTTTTTACAATCTAAATCAAAACTATTTATTAGCTTCGTTTGCAGCTTTTTCGGCTTCGGCAGCAGCTTTTTGAGCTGCGACACGAGCCAAATCTTTAGCGCCTTTAGCATTTACATCACGATCAACCAATTCAACAATGGCCATCGGAGCACAGTCACCATAACGGAAACCGGCACGCAAAACGCGTGTGTAACCACCATTACGATCCTTATAACGTTCAGCTAAAGTAGAGAAAAGCTTAGAAACAGTTTCATTATTGCGCAAGAATGACAATGCCTGACGACGATTGTTCAATTGACCTTTTTTAGCCAAAGTAATCATTTTATCGGCAAAAGTTCTCAATTCTTTAGCGCGGGTAACAGTGATGGTAATTTGTTCATGGGTCAACAAAGCGTTGGTCAAGTTAGAGAACAAAGCTTTACGAGCGTTGGTATCCATATTAAATTTTCTGTGAGCCATTCCATGTCTCATGACATATTTCCTTTCATTTCTCTGTGCTTTGCAGGGCAAAGCGGATAAAAACCAAGTTGACACTACTCATCATACATGCCAAACAAAAAAGCAGAGTCGTCCCTGCTCAAATGTGGCTTGAATATATCGTAAATAAACAAAAAAGCAAGCTTTTTTTTATCACTAAAAGCAAAAGAGTTGCTTTTTAAAGGCAACTCTTCTCTTTTCTAAAAACGATCAATAAAACGCAGGATATCTACTCGATTCAAAAACCAGACTGCAACAAAAATAACAATGGCAAAAGCAAGGCATAAATCCTGCAAAATTTCGGGAGAGATATCAACACATAAGGGTACAATAAAATATAAGCACACTCCGCAAAGACCCGCCCAGAAGGAAGCCCAAACAACGTTAATAACATGCCCAAAAATCATTCTTAAAAATCTTTTCTTTTCCATACATAAAAATTTAACAAACTGATATCAAAAACGCCCGCATCTTATATCTTGGCAACATATAAATCAAGATTAAAATTTAAAATAAAAAACTCCCGATTTCTCAGGAGTCTTTTAAATTTTTCCAGATTAGAAATGTTCATCAACTCTTTTGATGAGCTCTTCAATATTCTCTGGCGGCCAACCCGGAGTATCCATACCGAGGTGGATTCCCATTTTAGCCAAAACTTCTTTAATTTCATTCAAAGATTTACGACCGAAGTTCGGAGTTCTGAGCATTTCAGCTTCTGTCTTTTGAACCAAATCACCGATATACACGATGTTATCATTCTTGAGGCAGTTGGCGGAACGAACAGAAAGCTCAAGCTCTTCAACTTTTTTAAGCAAATTGCGGTTGAAGGGCAATTCTTCTTTTTCAGCTTCAACTTCAGCTTCAGGTTCATCAAAGTTAATAAACGGCTTCAATTGATCTTGCAAAATACGAGCTGCAAAAGCAACAGCATCTTCAGGAGAAACGACACCGTTTGTTTCGACAACCATGGTCAATTTATCATAGTCGGTAATTTGACCGACACGTGTATTCTCAACTTTATAAGAAACCTTTTTAACCGGAGAATAAATAGCATCAACCGGAATCAAACCGATTGGAGCATCAGCGGCTTTGTTTTGGAAAGCCGGGACATACCCCTTACCTGTATTAACAGTCAATTCCATTGCAATTTTAGCACCGGCATCCAAGTTGCAGATAACATGTTCTGGATTTTTAATTTCAACATCATGACCGGTTTCAATCATGGCAGCGGTAACCTCGCAAGGACCTTCTGCTTTAAGGGTCATGGTTTTAGGACCTTCGCCATGGACGGCAACGGCCAAACCTTTGATGTTCAAAACAATATCGGTAACATCTTCTCTAACACCGGGCACAACAGAAAATTCATGAAGAACGCCGTTGATTTTAATAGCGGTAACCGCACCGCCTTGCAAAGAAGAAAGTAAAACTCTTCTGAGTGCATTACCCAAAGTCAGACCGAAGCCGCGCTCTAAGGGTTCAACCACTATTTTGGCTTTATTGCCGCCATCAAACGGTGTAACTTCCAAATTAGTCGGTTTAATAAGTTCTTGCCAATTTTTTTGAATCACTGGGATGTCCTCTTTAATTACTGCATATGCAAAGTTTATAAAACCAAAGAAGGCGAGGCTTAAAAGCCTCACTTCTTCAAACGCTTAAAAAATTATACGCGACGACGTTTTCTCAAGCGGCAGCCATTGTGAGGAATAGGAGTAACATCACGAATAGAAGTGATGGTAAAACCTATAACCTGCAAAGCTCTAATCGCAGATTCGCGTCCTGAACCCGGACCTTTAACTTCGACTTCCAAGGTTTTCATGCCATGTTCTTGAGCTTTTTTACCTGCATCTTCTGCAGCAACCTGAGCAGCATAAGGAGTAGATTTACGAGAACCTTTAAAACCTTGCGCGCCGGCGGTTGCCCAAGAAACAGTATTACCTTGAGCGTCGGTTATTGTTATTCTTGTATTATTGAAAGTAGAATTTACGTGAGCAACGCCCGCTGTAATATTCTTCTTTTCTTTTCTTTTCACACGTTGTGTTACTGCTTTTGCCATTTAACAATCACCTTTTCAAACTATTTCTTTTTATTCGCAACGGTCTTGCGTTTACCTTTACGGGTACGAGCATTTTGTTTAGTGCTTTGTCCGCGAACAGGCAAGCCTTTACGATGTCTCAAACCTCTGTAGCAACCTAAATCCATCAATCTCTTGATGTTTACGCCGATTTCACGACGGAGTTCGCCTTCAACAACAAGGTCGTTATCAATAACTTCACGGATTTTAGCAACTTCATCTTCGCTCAATTGATGAACGCGACGATCTGCAGGGATTCCGGTTTTTGCACAAATGTCTTGGGCAGTTTTGCGACCAATACCATAGATATAAGTCAAAGCGACTTCAACTCTCTTGGCAGTTGGAATATTTACACCAGCTATACGAGCCAAATTAACTCTCCATTATCAATATTATTAACAAATTTAAAAAGTTGATCACCACTTTTCAAAATTAAGCCGGATTATAGGCTATTATTTATTAGTGTCAACTCCCCTTAATAATTTTTTTGAAAAAAAATGCAATTTTCTTCAATTTTTTTACAAAATTTTAAACCAATCATCAACTTCCGCAATATATCCAAGTCTTACAAGCTGAAATAGCACAATTATTTTTAAAGGACTCGGAAGCGCAAATTAAATTTTAGATGCGATTCCCAAAATTGCATCAATTTTTTTAGCCACAGCCTCAATTGTACCGGTTCCATCAACGGTTCTGAGTAATCCTTCTTTTTCAAAATAAGGAATAGTCGGATAGGTAAGCGCGCGATAGTTTACCAATCGATTCTGCACCGTTTCGCGGTTATCATCGATTCTGCGATAAAAATCCGTACCGCCGCAATTATCACAAACGCCGTAAACTTTCGGCTTTTGGAATTTATCATGATAACCTTGACCGCAAGTCATGCAAGCATAACGACCTAAAATACGTTCCATAATGATTTCGTCAGGAACTTGAATCTCTATCACGGCATCTAGTTTAATTTCTTTTTTGGCAAGCATTTCATCCAAGACTTTTGCTTGCGGCAATGTTCTTGGGAAACCATCCAAGATGAAACCGTTTTTGCAATCATCTTCACCAATACGAGCAGAAAGCATTTTGATAATCATCTCATCGGGAACCAAATTACCACCGTCAATCAAAGCTTTGATTTCCAATCCGAGCGGTGTACCTTTAGCACCTTCGGCACGCAACATTTCGCCGGTAGAAAGATGAGGAATATCAACTCTTTCTTTAAGCAATCTGGCTTGTGTGCCTTTACCGCAACCGGGAGCTCCGGTAAAGACCACATGCAAACCCAATCCATCCTTATTCATTATCTTCTCTTTCCTTTTCCGGCGAGAGATGCTTTACGAATTAAGGATTCGTATTGATAAGCAATCAAGTGAGATTGCAATTGACCGATAAAGTCCATGGTTACTTGAACCACGATGAGCAATGTTGTACCGCCCAAAACAAACGGAACGGAAAGTTTGCTAATCAAGATTTCAGGCAAGATGCAGAGAGCAACCAAATAAACGGCACCCAAAACGGTCAAGCGCGTAACAACATAATCCAAATATTCAGCGGTATTTTTACCCGGACGAATACCGGCAATAAAGCCGCCGTGTTTTTTCAAATTATCGGCAGTTTCTTCCGGATTGAAAACAACCGCGGTATAGAAGAAAGCAAAGAACAAAATCAAAGCAGCATATAAAGTTAAATACAAAGGCTGACCATGACCGAGCATTTGGCTCAAAGATTGCACCCAAGCCGGTCCGTTTTCGGAACTGAGTTGCGCAATGGTAATCGGCAACAACAACAAAGAGCTTGCAAAAATCGGCGGAATAACACCGGTCGGATTAATTTTCAAAGGCAAGTGTGAACTTTCAGCTGCGCCCATTCTTCCCATCACTTGACGTTTGGGATATTGAATAATGATTTTGCGTTGAGCTCTTTCAACCAAAACAATGATGTAAATCAAAGCCAAAACCATAACAAGGAGCATAGCCATAACCGGCAAAGACATCGAACCGACGCGGCCCAACTCAAAGGTTTGAGCTAAGGCTGAAGGGATGTTTGAAATAATACCGACGGTAATGATAAGAGAAGAGCCGTTACCGACACCGCGCGCGGTAATTTGTTCGCCGAGCCATACAATAAACATGGTACCGCCGACCAAAGAAACAATGGTGGTAAAACGGAAAACAAAACCGGGGTTAATAACGGCGGAAATACCGGCAGAACCATGCATGCCTTCCAAACCGATAGCAATACCATAACCTTGAATAATAGTAATAAACACGGTCAAGATTCTTGTATATTGTGTAATCTTACGATGACCGGCTTCACCATCTTTTTTCAAAGAAGCCAAAGAAGGAATGACTGTTTGACCAAGTTGAACAATGATGGATGCCGAGATGTAAGGCATAATGTTAAGAGCAAAAATGGTCATACGTTCCAACGCACCACCGGCAAACATATTAAACATGCCGAGGATACCGCCGGAGTTTTTGGCAAAAATATCAGCCAAAACATGGGGATCAATACCCGGAAGCGGAATAAAAGTTCCCAAACGGAAAACAATCAAAGCCAAGACGGTGAACCACAATCTTTTCTTGAGTTCGTCAGCTTTACTAAAGGCAGACATATCCATATTTGCTGCCATTTTTTCTGCTAAAGATACCATTTTTTTAACAATCCTTACTTATTTAAAACATCAATACGGGGCATAAAAACCCCTTTTAGCTAAGATATTAATACACGATATTTTTTTTAATTCAACAAAATTATCCACTTACACCACATATTTGCGCGATTCTATAATCTTTGAGCAAAAACCTTGCCAAAGAAACATTTTTTATCTAAGCTGAAAAAAAAATAAAAGGAAGGGAAAATGAGCAAGAAAACCATAGTTGCCGTCGGCGGTGGCGAAATTGGCAGGACAAAAATTCTGCCCGATGGTACGACTTATCAAACAGAAATAGAAACAACTTTGATTGATAAATTTATTATTGAAGCGTCAGGCAAAAAAAATCCTAAAATGCTTTTTATCGGAACAGCATCAAATGATAAAGCAACTTATCTTGATATAATAACCACGCATTTCAAAGATAGATTAGGCTGTGCCGGCGTAGAACCTTTAAATCTGGTCGGAACCAATATTTCTTATGAAGAGATAAAATGCAAAATATTTTCCGCCGATATCATCTATGTCGGCGGCGGTGACACCACTTCAATGCTCAAGATATGGAAAGAGCTTGGAGTTGATAAACTTTTGTATGAAGCCTACAATCAAGGGATTGTTCTATCCGGTATCTCAGCAGGCGCGGTCTGTTGGTTTGAATATTATGATAATATGGATGATATTGATAATATTGAACAACTGGATATTGTTTCCGGCTTATCTTTTGTTAAAGGCTTTGCCGTTCCGCATTATAATTGGTTAACGCCAGAAGAAAAACAAAAGATAAATAAGAAACTTAAGGATAAAAACATAAACGGCTGGAGTATTGATGACTGTGTTGCCTTAGTTTTTCAGGACGATGAATTAAAAATTATTTCGTGCCGACCGGACCGCACCGCAACACCAATACCTTAAAAAAGAAGGAAAAATCCATGCAAGAAAAAGTTTTCAGATATTCAATGAAAGCCATTATCATCAAAGACGGAAAATTATTGGTAGAAAGTTGTGATTATGGTCGTGGGAGATTTTGCAAACTCCCCGGTGGAGGACATCAATGGGGAGAAACCATGTGTGACGCCGTAATCAGAGAATGTAAGGAAGAATTGAATATTGAAGTCATCCCGAAAAGACTTCTGTTTGTCCGTGATTATATTGCTAAAAACCACAACAGCTCTTTAGATTTAGACTGTTTTCATCAAGCCGAATTAATGTTTGAATGTGAAGTTAAAGACTTTTCGACTTTGGCTCTTGGGAGCGAGCCCGACGGCGACGGACAACAAATCAAATGGATTGCGCTTGATGATTTGGCAGATTCAGACTTTTACCCCAAAGCCATTGTGCCCTACTTAAAAAATTTAAGCGCTATCAAAGAAACCATCATCTTGGGTGATGTTAATTAAGCTCTCCGCAAACATCATCCTATATACTAATGTCATGCTGAACTTATTTCAGCATCTCAAGCTGAGCCAGCTTGACCGCATCAGTTTGACTGCCGTGCATGCGATACCTTGAAGCCGCATCGCAGTCGACGTCAAAGCATTGGTTTCATGCCATGCACAAACGACATCCAGACACGCTAACGTCATGCTGAACTCGGTTCAGCATCTCATAAAAAGAAGAGCTAAACAGAATTCATAATGACATTTCTTATATGCAGCCTCTCTCAAAATAAAAAAAGGGTGAGGAAAATTCCCTCACCCCTTTTCAAATTTTTTCTCAGCTTTTTAATTAAGCAACAACGTTAACTTTACCGCCTGCTTTTTCAACAGCTGCAATAGCAGCCTTAGAAGCTGAATTTACGCTAATGGTAACATTGCTGGTGATAGCACCACGAGCCAACAGACGAACACCGTCGAGCTTTTTGGAGATAACACCGGCTTCCATCAAAGCTTTAACATCAATAGAAGCAGCATTCAATTTACCGGCATCAACAGCTTTTTGGATGGTATCCAAATTAACAACTGCAAATGTTTTAGCAAAAGGATTTTTGAAACCGCGTTTCGGAAGTCTGCGGTAGATAGGCATTTGACCGCCTTCAAAACCGTTAACTGCAACACCGGAACGAGATTTTTGACCTTTTTGACCGCGACCACCGGTCTTACCGGAACCACTACCGATACCGCGAGCAACACGCTTGCGAGATTTTCTGGCTCCTTCGTTGTCTCTAATTTCGTTTAATTTCATTTTTTTTCACCTTAAACTTTTTTCAAAATCTTCCGGCGAGCGAGGACTTCCTCGCCCACCTATCAGATTTTTATTCTTCGACTTTAACGAGGTGAGCCACTTTGCGGATCATACCTCTGATTGACGGAGTATCTTCCAATTCTCTGGTCTTGTTCATCTTATTCAAACCCAAACCGATCAAGGTTTTTCTTTGAATTTCGGGACGACCGATGGAACTGGCAATTTGAGTAACTTTAATAGTCTTTTTATTAGCCATTATTAAGCCTCCTCAACCATTTTAGCGTTAGAAGAATTTTCGCGGCGGCTAACAATATCGCCAACCTTTTTACCTCTTTTAGCGGCAACCATTCTCGGAGAGTTGATGGCTTCCAAAGCGTTGAAGGTAGCTTTAATCATATTATACGGGTTATTAGAGCCCAATGATTTAGCAACAACGTCTTGAACACCCAAAACTTCGAAAATAGCACGCAACGGACCACCGGCAATAACACCGGTACCGGCAGGAGCAGTTCTCAAATAAACTTTACCGGCGCCGAAACGGCCGGCAACGTCATGGTGGAGAGTTCTGCCCTCGCGAAGAGGAATGCGAACCATATTCTTTTTAGCTTCATTTGTAGCTTTAGAAATAGCGTCAGGAACTTCGGTTGCTTTACCTGTACCGTATCCGACGCGACCTTTTTGGTCACCGACAACGACAACGGCGGCAAAAGACATATTACGTCCGCCCTTAACGGTTTTAGCTACGCGGTTAATATGAACCAGTTTTTCAACCAATTCTTCTTTCTTTTCAGCCTTACGACGATCTACAGCTTGTGCCATTTAATCCTCCTAAAATTTCAGACCAGCTTCACGAGCTGCGTCAGCTAAAGCTTTTACACGACCGTGATAGATGTAGCCGCCTCTATCGAAGACAACTTCACTAACACCATTCTTAACCGCTCTCTCAGCAACCGTCTTACCGATGAAACTGGCAGCTTCGATGGTAGATGATTTTTTGATGCTGTCGCGAATTTCTTTATCCAAAGTGGAAGCAGAAGCAACAGTAATACCTTTGGTATCATCAATAATCTGAGCGTAGATATGCTTACCGCTGCGAAATACAGACAATCTCATCTTTCCATTCGCAGCTTTTTTCAAAGCAGCACGAACGCGGTTTTTTCTTTTTTGATTTTTTTCAAACAATTTACTTGGCGTACTCATTTGATTAATCCTTATTTCTTCTTGCCTTCTTTACGACGGACATATTCGCCAACATATCTAACACCTTTACCTTTGTACGGTTCCGGAGATCTGTAATCGCGAATTTCCGAAGCAACTTGACCAACCAATTGCTTATCTGCACCAAATACGGAGATTTGGGTCGGAGATGCACAAGTAATTTTGATACCTTCAGGAATTTCGAAATCAATATCGTGAGAAAAACCTAAAGACAAAACCAATTTTTTAGTGCCTTCAACACGAGCTTTGTAACCAACGCCGATAAGTTCCATTTCTTTTGTAAAACCTTCGCTGACACCTTTAACCATGGTGTTGATATTGGCTCTGGTTGTACCCCACAAAGCGCGGGCTTGTTTAGAACTAGATAACGGAGTTACAACAACAGTGTTGTTTTCCAATTTAGCGACTACGTGGCTGTCATCATAAGCAAAGCTTAATTCGCCCAATTTACCATTTGCTTTAACAACGTTACCGTTGATAGCAACATTAACGCCATTAGGGATAATAACAGGATATTTTCCAACTCTAGACATATCAGTTTCTCCCTAAAATACTTGACAAAGAACTTCACCGCCAACGTTAGCTTTGCGAGCTTCGTGATCACTCATCACACCGGAAGGTGTAGAGATGATAGAAATTCCTAAGCCGTTGTAAACTCTCGGCAAGTCTTTAACGCTGGAATATACGCGACGACCCGGAGTAGAAACGCGGTAAATTTCGGTTATAACAGATGTACCTTCATGGTACTTTAATTTAATGTGAAGTTCATCAACACCGGCTCTAACATTAACCTTTTCATATCCGGCAATGTAGCCTTCTCTTTTGAGAACTTCCAACACATTTTCACGCAAGCGAGAAGCCGGAGATACAACCTCAGATTTTTTCGCTCTTTGTGCGTTTCTAATGCGTGTGAGCATATCGCCCAAAGGATCACTCATAGACATTCTCGATTCTCCTACCAGCTTGATTTAACTAAACCTGGGATTTCACCTCTGCCGGCTTTCTCGCGCAATTCAACACGAGCAATACCGAACTTGCGGTAATATCCGCGAGAACGACCGGTCAATTTGCAGCGGTTTCTAAAACGAATTGCTGCAGAGTTACGCGGCAGTTCTGCCAATTTCAAAGTCGCTTGGAATCTCTCCTCGGGAGAAACAGTTTTATCCATAACGATCTCTTTGAGTTTCAAACGGCGTGAAGCGAACTTCTTAGCCATTTTAGCTCTTTTCAAGTTTCTGTAGATTTCACTTGTTTTTGCCATAGTTCAGTCTCCACTTATTTCTTGCACGGCAAGTTAAATGAGGTCAGAAGAGCTTTAGCTTCTTCATCGGTCTTTGCGGTAGTGCAGATGCAAACATCCAAACCATGAATATTTTCAACTTTATCATAGTTGATTTCCGGGAAGATGATTTGTTCTTTAATACCGAAAGCAAAGTTTCCGCGACCGTCAAAGTTTTTACCGGTAATACCGTGGAAGTCACGAACACGCGGCAAAGCCATATTGATCAATCTTTCCAAGAACTCATACATTCTATTCGAACGAAGAGTTACTTTGCAGCCGATAGGCATACCTTCTCTGAGCTTAAAAGTAGCAATTGATTTGCGAGCGTGAGTCAAAACAGGTTTTTGCCCGGCAATCAATGCCAATTCTTCAGCAGCAGTGTTGAGTTTTTTCTTATCGGTAACAGCGTCGCCAATACCAACGTTCAACACAATTTTGGTCAGCTTCGGAATCTCATGTGGGTTTTTGTAACCGAATTTTTCCACAAGAGATTTCTTAATGACCTCGTTATAAAGTTTTTCAAAATTAGTCATTAGATTTTCCCCTATTTATCGATTACTTCACCGGATTTACGAGCGACGCGTACTTTTTTACCGTCAACTTCTTTGTAACCGACTTTGGTTGCTTTTCCGGATTTCGGATCAACAATGGCTACGTTAGAAACGTTGATGGGAGCTTCCTTCGTAACAATGCCGCCAGGAGTAGTTTGGCTGGGTTTGGTATGTCTTTTAACCAAGTTGATACCTTGAACCACCACTTTACTCTCTTTAGGCAAAGCTTTTACGACTTCACCGGTTTTGCCTTTGTCTTCTCCGGACAAGACAATAACCTGATCGCCTTTTTTAATTTTCATCTTAGGCATATTATAAAACCTCCGGTGCTAACGAAATTATTTTCATAAATTTCTTTGCACGCAATTCTCTGGTAACGGGGCCAAAGATACGAGTACCGATAGGCTCGCCGTCCTTATTAATCAGAACTGCAGCGTTTTTGTCAAAACGGATAACACTACCGTCTTTACGTCTGATGTCAGAAGCTGTTCTAACAATCACAGCTTTTTGCACATCACCTTTCTTTACGCGTCCTTTTGGGATAGCGTTTGTAACAGAAACTACAATCACATCGCCGACCGAAGCATGCATTCTCTTGGAACCGCCAAGAACTTTAATGCACTGCACCTGACGAGCACCTGAGTTATCAGCTACATCAAGGTTGGTTTGCATCTGTATCATTTTTTAATTCCTTCTTTTTTCTAGGCGTTATTAACGATTACAGTCCAAGTTTTGGTCTTAGAATATGGTCTTGATTCTTCAATCGAAACCACATCGCCGACTTTGAACTGATTGTTTTCATCGTGGGCAGCATACTTTTTGCTTTTACGAATGAATTTTTTGTAAACAGGGTGCATAACTTGACGTTCAACTTTAACGACAACTGTCTTGTCCTGTTTATCGCTTACAACAACACCTTGAAGAATTCTTTTAGGCATATCGTTTCTCCTAACTATTCTTCTTGCGCTCAGCGATGAGCGTGTTGATTTTTGCTATTTCTCTACGGACATTTCTTATTACAGCAGAATTTTGTAATTGTCCAGTAGATTGTTGTACTCTTAAGTTAAATTGTTCTTTTTTCTTTTCGAGCAATTTAGCATTAAGTTCATCAATAGTCATAGCACGAAGATCTTTAACTTTAAGCATTAGCTTCTACTCCTTGCTCTGATTTCAATTTAGTAACAAATTTGGTTTTGATTGGGAGTTTAGCCGCACCCAAAGCAAAAGCTGTGCGAGCTGTTTCTTCATCAATACCATCTGCTTCGAACAAAATGCGACCCGGTTTAACACGTGCGCACCAGTATTCGACAGATCCTTTACCTTTACCCATACGAACTTCAGCCGGTTTGTCTGAAACAGGAACGTCTGGGAAAATTCTGATCCATACTCTTCCGGCTCTTTTCATTTCACGAGTAATCGCACGACGAGCAGCCTCAATTTGGCGAGCTGTAATACGATCCGGTGTAAGAGCTTTCAATCCATATGAACCGAAGCTTAATTCTGTGCCGCCCTTAGCATTGCCGTGAATGCGGCCTTTGTGCTGTTTGCGGAACTTTAATCTTTTTGGACTTAACATCTTATTATAACCTCAAAAATTATTTCTGTTCAGCCAACTTTTTGTCCTGAGCCATCGGATCGTGAGCCATAATATCGCCTTTGTAGATCCAAACTTTTACGCCGCAGGCACCGTAAGTTGTGTGAGCCGTAGAGGTTGCATAATCAATGTCAGCGCGCAATGTGTGCAAGGGAACACGACCTTCACGATAGTATTCTGTTCTTGCAATTTCAGCACCGCCTAAACGGCCTGAGCAGCTAACTTTGATACCTTCTGCACCCAAACGAAGAGCAGATTGCATAACTCTTTTCATCGCACGACGGAAAGCAACACGGCGTTCCAACTGTTGAGCGACGGAGTCAGCAACCAACTGAGCATCCAACTCAGGTTTTCTAACTTCCAAAATGTTCAATTGGACTTCAGAATCAGTCATTTTTTGAATTTGGCTTCTCAAATTCTCAATGTCTTGACCTTTTTTACCAATTACAACACCCGGTCTTGCAGAATGAATAGTAACTCTAGCCTTTTTGGCAGGACGTTCGATAACAATCTTGCTTACGCCGGCTTGAGCCAATTTCTCTTTCAAGAAATCTTTAATTTTCAAATCTTCGTGCAGGTAATCAGCATATTTTTCGTCTGCATACCAACGAGAGTCCCAAGTGCGGTTAACTCCAAGACGAAGACCTGTAGGATTTACTTTTTGTCCCATTAACTTACTCCCCACGCTCAGATACAACGATTGTTAAGTTAGAGAAAGGTTTCAGAACTCTTGCTCCTCTACCGCGGCCTCTAGCGTGCATACGTTTCATTACCAAACCTTTGCCGACATAAGCTTCTTTAACATAAAGCTTATCGATATTTAACTGATGGTTGTTTTCAGCATTTGCAATAGCAGATTGTAAAACAGCCAAGGCAGCTTTTGCAATTCTCTTCTTAGAAAAAGTAAGTTCTGCAATAGCTTTTTCAGCATTCATACCACGGATGGTTTGAGCAACTAAGTTCAGTTTACGCGGACTTGTACGAATAGCATTACAAATAGCAATAGCTGATTTTGCGTCTACTCTTCTTTCATTTTTAGTCTGAGCCATAATTAACCTCTCTTAGCTTTTTTATCAGCGGCGTGACCATAGAAGGTACGTGTCGGAGCAAATTCGCCGAACTTGTGACCAACCATGTCTTCGGTAACCAAAACCGGAATAAATTTGTGACCGTTGTGAACACCAAATGTCAAACCGACAAATTGCGGCAACATGGTAGAACGACGAGACCAAATTTTGATTACTTCGTTTTTGCTGGAATTTCTAGCATTTGCAGCTTTTTTCAGAAGATAGCCATCAACGAAAGGGCCTTTCCATACGGAACGTGTCATTAGCTTTTCTCCCTATTATTTCTTATTCTCATGACGGCTTCTCATAATGAACTTATCCGTCTTCTTGTTAGTACGAGTCTTATAACCCTTAGTCGGTTTACCCCAAGGAGTTGTCGGATGACGACCGCCGGAGGTTCTACCTTCACCACCACCCATCGGGTGATCAACAGGGTTCATAGCAACACCACGGGAAACAGGTCTCATACCCAACCAACGAGCACGACCGGCTTTACCCAATGATCTGTTTTGGTTATCCGGGTTAGAAACAGCACCGACAGTAGCCAAGCACTCTTCACGAACAACACGGAGTTCACCAGAGCTCAATTTCAACTGAGCATAACCGGCGTCTTTACCAACGAGTTGAGCATAGCAACCGGCAGAACGGACTAATTGACCGCCTTTACCAGCTTTGAGTTCAACGTTGTGAATAATAGTACCAACCGGCATATTTTTCAAAGGCATTGCGTTACCCGGTTTAATATCTGCTTTGTCGGCAGAAATGATTTTATCACCGGATTTAATTCTTTGAGGAGCCAAGATATAAGCCTTTTCGCCATCTTCATAGCTAATCAAAGCGATGAAAGCGGAACGGTTAGGATCATATTCGATTCTCTCAACAGTAGCCTCGATATTCATTTTATTACGTTTAAAGTCAATAACGCGCAATTTGCGTTTATGACCGCCACCAATTCTACGACTAGTAACGTGACCGAAATTATCACGTCCGCCAGTTTTTGTCAAACCAATAGTCAAAGATTTCTCAGGGGCTCCTTTATAAAGCTCGGATCTATCAACGATTACAAGCTGACGAAGTCCAGGAGAAGTGGGCTTATAATTTTTCAATGCCATGTCTTATATTCCTGTAGTAACATCAATATTTTGACCTTCAGCCAAAGTAACAACGGCTTTTTTGTAGTCAGAACGTTGACCAACAAAACCTCTGAAGCGTTTTACTTTGCCGAATTGACGAATTGTATTAACTTTGTTTACTGTAACGT
The DNA here is from genome assembly GCA_949295915.1 of uncultured Pseudomonadota bacterium. Lineage (GTDB taxonomy): Bacteria > Pseudomonadota > Alphaproteobacteria > RF32 > CAG-239 > CAJLXD01. The sequence goes on from CASFNB010000023.1 coordinate 16,973, forward strand.
TAAAGATGTTTTCAACCGCAGCTTTAACATCATCTTTAGTCGCAGACAAAGGAACCAAGAAGGTTACTTTACCAGCTTCTGAAGAAATCATGGATTTTTCAGTAATAACCGGACGTACGATTGTGTCATACATCTTAGCGGTTACATTGTTTGATTTTTTAGAGTTACTCATTTCAATCTTTCTCCCAAGCAAACAACCGCATCTTTAGTCAATACCAATTTGTCTTTTCTCAAGATGTCGTATACATTGGCACCGATTGTCGGCAATACGTCAACGCCGATAATGTTTCTGGAAGCCAATGCAAAGTTTTCATCAACTTCTTTACCATCGATGAACAAGCAATTTGTCAAACCGCAAGCTGTCAATTTGTTTTGCAAATCTTTAGTTTTCGGAGCAGACAATTTAGCTTCGTCAATGATAACGAGATTACCCTCTTTAGCTTTAGCCGAGAGAGCAGTTTTCAAACCGAGTTTTCTAAACTTCTTGGTCAGTTCGTGTGAGTGGTCGCGAACAACCGGACCAAATACAACACCACCTTTTCTAAACTGAGTACCTTTGCGAGAACCTTGACGAGCATTTCCCGTTCCTTTTTGTTTGAACGGTTTTGCAGGTGTCAAAGCAACTTCACTGCGGCCTTTGGTTTTGTGGTTACCAGATTGCAATCTGGCCAACTGCCAATTTACAACGCGGTGCAAAATGTCAGCGCGAACTTCCAAGCCGAAAATGGACTCGTCGAGTTCGATTGAACCAACATTTTTATTATCTAAATTTAAGATGTCCTGTTTCATAATTTACTTTCCTTTTTCCATTATGCATTCTCAGCTGAAGTAGTTTCAGCTTTAGCTGCAACAGGTTCATCAACTTTCTTCAAACCGGCAGGCATCGGCAAGTTAGAAGCAGCAGCTTTCTTTACGGCATCGGTAACATATACCCAAGCGTTTTCGCCACCCGGAACAGCACCTTTAACCATAATAAGACCTCTGTTGGCATCAATAGCGGCAACCTTCAAGTTTTGAACGGTAACGCGTTCATCACCCATGTGACCGGCCATTTTCTTACCTTTGAATACCTTACCTGGATCTTGTCTTTGTCCTGTAGAACCATGAGAACGGTGAGAAATTGATACACCGTGAGATGCTTCCAAACCGGCAAAGTTATGACGCTTCATAACACCGGCAAAACCTTTACCTTTAGAAGTTGAGCAAACATCAACATATTGACCAACAACAAAGTGTTCTACAGATAATTCGCTACCGATTTCAAGCAAGCAGTCTTCAGAAACTCTGAATTCAGCGAGCTTTTTCTTCGGCTCAACATTAGCTTTGGCAAAATGTCCTTTAAGAGGTTTGGATACGTTTTTAGCTTTTACAGCACCTGTTCCGAGTTGAACAGCTGTATATCCGTCTCTTTCTTGAGTTTTAACATCAACAACTTGCAAGTTGTCAACGGCCAAAACGGTAACCGGGGTATGAGTACCATCAGCACCGAAAATACGAGACATTCCAAGCTTTTTTGCGATCAGACCCGTACGCATTATTATTTTTTCCTTTTCTAATTGGTTGACAGCCTAACTTAAGTAAACCGCCAACATTAAATTAATTACAATTTGATTTCTACATTAACACCGGCAGCCAAATCAAGCTTCATCAAAGCATCAACGGTCTGCGGTGTCGGATCTACGATATCAAGAAGTCTTTTGTGAGTTCTGATCTCGAATTGTTCACGAGATTTTTTATCTACGTGCGGAGACATATTTACAGTAAACTTCTCAATTTGAGTAGGCAGAGGAATAGGTCCTCTTACATTTGCCCCGGTTCTTTTAGCCGTGTGCACGATTTCTTTGGTAGAAAGGTCGAGCAAACGATGGTCAAAAGCCTTGAGGCGAATTCTGATATTTTGTGTTTCCATCATTTTAAATTTTATTCCTATAACTAGACAGTAAAATTTTATTCATAAAAATTTAGATGAGTAAAATCTTACCATCTAAAATGTTAAACTCAACAAATCATTGAAAAATCAACAACTTGTGTTATGGTTTATATCGCAATCTCGGGAGTGATTCGTTCACCTATCCTTGATTGCAGTGGCTTTGTAACATAATTGAGTCTAATTTGCAAGCAAAAAATTGCATAATTTTGCATTTTTTTCAAGGCTTAAAAACTTATCCAGACTCTTTTTGAGTCCGGTTGACAAAATTTTTAAATTCGAGTCTATTTTTTGTAGAAAAATCAAAAATTTATGAGATAGATTCAATGGGTTAACCAATTTTTAAGAATTGCAAAGGCACAAAAAAAGCATCTCACTTCATAAAAAGTGAAATGCTTTTTTATAATCTCATTTCTTCAATAAATAACAGATTGCATCATAAACATCACCAACGTTTTGTACACTTTTTACAAAATCATCGGAAATCTTTATTCCGAATTCTCCTTCAAATTTCAGAACAAGCTCCTCGGCCTCAAGACTATCAGCACCTAAATCATCTTGCAAAAGTGTGTCTCTTGTCAAAACAAACGGCTTAACGCAACCAAATGTTTCAATCAAAATATGGTTCACTCTTTTGACAATATCCGAATCACTACATTCTTCAGTCCACGGCTTTATAACATCAGCTTTCACACAAATGGATTTTTGCTTTTTTTCAAGAGCGGTAACCGTTTCAACTTCTTGATCGCTAATTCTGCCCGTATCATCAGTCGGGGGATTTCCTTCGGATATTAATTTTTCTTGAAATATTGTATTTCCGTTAGATACAATATCCTCCTCCGAAACATCAGGACCAAAATCAAAACCGGTCAGTATTAAATCAGCTACAAGCTCAGACTTTTTTGAAGATGTAAACGTAAGATTTAAATCTGCTTCAAGTCCGGAAAACATCATTTCCGTTTCTTTTATAACAGTCTCACGAAATTGCTTTTGCAAAGAAACTGCAGCCTCTCTATACAGACTTTGATAAAAACGCTGTTTAACCTCTTCAGAAATATCAATATCCAAACTTTGTGACAGCTTCAAAAACAACTCATCAACATGTTTTTGCACTTTTTCTTGTAATTGAGATTTTTTCATAAAGTAATATTTTTTAGAATTAATAATTAATTGAATTACAGCCAAACTAATCCCTATTTAATAAAGAATCAACAAAAAAAAGCATCTCACTTTTGCAAGTGAAATGCTTTTTCATAATCTCATTTCTTGAACCAATAACGCTCAAAAATGTCATAAAAGTCCGCAACGGTTTTAATATTCTCGAAATCTTCATCTGAAACAGTTTTACCATATTCTTTTTCACAAGACATAATAAAATCTGTCATTAGCAGAGAATCCGCTCCTAAATCATCTGTAAAAGAAATATCTTGTGGAATAACCGGTTTCTGGTAATCGAAATCAGTAACTATAAACTCGCCTCTTACATAAAACTTTGATACTAGTCTGGTTTTACAATACTTTTCAACGCGTTCTTTGTTATAGCGACTGAAATAATCATAAATAAGTTGATTAGCCTCTTTAATCATTTGAGGACTATAAGTTTTGTTTGCCGGTGGCTCTTCCATTACTGTTGTTTGGGAAACAGAATCCATTTCTGGCTCGACCTTAACATTCACCGTCTCTTCAATTTGAGGTGTTTCTCCTACCTTTTGCTGTTGCTGTTCTATAACTTCCGATTTGGATGCTGAATTTGCGTTTTCTCTTGCTTTTGAAACATCTTTAGTATCTGTCGTCGATATAAATATCACCTTTGGCTTGACTTTACGATTAACCAGCTCGACAACATTTTCCTCATGTTTTTTTAATCCGCAAAAAAATGCAAAATCCTGAACAAATAATTTCAACATTTTAAAAAGATTTGCTTTCATAAAATAATATTTTTAAGATTAATATTAATAATTAATTGAATTGTCGCAAATTTAATTCCCATTCGATAAAAAGTCAAACAAAAAAGCCGCTTTTGTTTCAGAGCGGCTTAAAAATTGAGATAATAAAATCAGATTTTCAAAATCTCAGGCATTTGCTTGCGTTTGAACGCCATTTTATGATATTGCTTAATCACCCAAGAAATAGTTTTGGCATCATAACCCTGCGCTGCAATCTCAGCCTCATTCTTATGGTCATCAAGATACAAGCGCAAAATGCCATCCAAAACAGGATAAGGCGGCAAAGAATCTTCATCTTTCTGCCCATCGCTGAGTTCCGCCGAAGGCGCGCGATTAATCACATCTTCGGGGATAACGTAACCATGCTGGTTGCGCCAGCGCGCCAGCTCAAAAATCGTGGTTTTATACAAATCACCAATCGGCAACAATCCGCCGCAAACATCACCGTAAAGCGTGCAATAGCCCATTGCCGCTTCCGACTTATTGCCGCAAGCCAAAACCAAAGCGCCGTTCTGGTTAGAATAAGCCATCAAAATTTTGCCGCGTTCGCGCGCTTGCAAGTTTTCCATTACCAAATTTTTCGGCTCTTCGCCAAAAGCTTGGGTAAGAAATTGCTTTTGCGCGACAATAACCGGTTCAATATCCAAAATCTGATAAGCAAAGCCGTTCAAACCGGCGAGTTTTTGCGCAATTTGCAAACTTAAATCCGAGGTGTGTTTGGTTTTCATCATCAGGCAAGATACATTTTCTTTGCCCAAAGCATCGCAAGCCAACACCGAAACCAAAGCGGAATCCATACCGCCCGACAAGCCCAAAATCACTTTTTTGAAGCCATAACGCTGACAATAGTCTTGCAAACCCTCTTTCAATTTGTTCCAAATCTTTTCCATAGTCTTATCTCCCGAATTGATTTTGATAATGTTGAATCAAAGCTTGTTGTTTTTGATAAAGCGGTGCATTCATGCCCACGCCGTAGCGGTGCGGATTGCGCAAACGTTTATATTCTTCCGGCAAAGCTTGCAAATTGCGCATTGTGGCTTGCTGAATTTCCGTAAGCGGGCGATTTTTGTGTTTTTCATCTACTTGACCTTTTCTCACCACATCTTGCAACAAGAATTGTGCTGACGTTCCGGCTGCAAAGCGTCGCGGTGCTTGGGTTTTGTCTTGCAAATGATATGATACCAAAGGCTTAACTAAAACCCCGTTTTGCAAATAATCTTCATCTTGCGAAACGACCACGTCACCATTATATTTTCCGTCTTGTAATAAGCGAATGACATTGGTTTTTCCGGGGATGGTGGTTTTATCGCCGGCCACCTTGATTTTATCTTCGCCCTCATAATTTTTGGTTTTATAAACGCAACCCAGCGCCGGCATATCATCGGCACGCACCAACTTGGTGCCGAGCGCAAAGCTGTCAATCGGCGCTTTTTGCACTTTGATTAAATCTTCGATAATATATTCATCCAAATCATTTGAGGTAATAATTTTGGTTTGCTTCATTCCGGCCTCATCCAAAAGCTTGCGGGCTTGCTTGCTCCAATAAGCCAAATCACCGGAATCAAGACGAATACCCTTGAGCGGAATTTTGGTTTCTTTACTTGCTTTAATCGCGTTCAAAATACCTTGTCTGGTTTCATAAGTATCGGGAAGCAAAATGCCGTCATAAGGATAGGTTTGCAAATAGGTTTTGAAAGCATCAACCTCATTTTCAAAAGACATAATCCAAGAATGTGCCATTGTACCGACCGGCGGAATATGATAAGTCTGCGCCGCCGCCACGTTAGATGTTGCCACACAACCACCGACAAATGCCGCACGCGTTGGCGAAAGGCCTCCCTGCTCCATCGCCCGACGCAAACCAAACTCCATCACCGGTCTTTTGATACCGTCAGACTGCGCCGCATAAACCGCGCGTGCCGCTTTGGTTGCGACCGTGTTTTGCGAGTTGAGAATATTCAACAACGCCGCTTCCACCAATTCCACCTGCCAGTTGGGCCCGCTGATGCTGTAAAGCGGTTCTCCGGCAAAAACGAGTTCTCCTTCCGGCACGGCTTTCACATCAACTTGCAATTTTTGACTTCTGAGTGCGGTTAAAAAATCTTGAGAAAAAAGCGGCTCGCCGTTACTGTTTTTTTGCGCGGCTAAATAGGCGATATCTTTATCGGTCACATGCCAATTTTCCACCCATTCGAGAAATTCGCCCAGCCCAGCCGAAACGATATAGCCGCAATCTTTGGGCATTTTTCTGAAAAAAGCTTCCGAAGTTTTATGCTCGTTTTGCTTGCCGGCCGCAAACCAACCGCCGCTCATGGTCAAATGATAAAAATCGCACCAAAATAAACTGCCTTCATTAATCAAATTTTGTCTCATCTTAAATCTCCCTTGCCCCTTTAACCAAATTGAACTGACATTTTTTCTCATTCAAAGCCATGCGAAAAAACTGCTTTGAAGTCATCATTTTAAGACCGCCTTTTTCCACCGCTTTTTGATAAGCCGGTTGTTGAATAATTTCCGGCATCTGCTGGTTTGCCCCCATGCACAAATCTTCTAAGATTGTGACCTTGGCGCCGCGGCTCAAAAATCCGTTCATTGCTTGTTTCACGCAAATATCGGAAAGCACGCCGCAAAGATAAACTTCTTTGCCTCTCCAGTCTTGCTGTAAAACGGCATAAGTCTTTTCTTCATTCCACAAATTGGTGGTCGATTTATAGAGGTTTATAACCGGGATATTGTCCTTAAATTCGGCAGCCTTTTGCCAACCCCAAGTGCCGTAAATTGTATGCGGCGGAAAAGATTGTGCTTCTTTGGTTTCGGGATAGGTCTCGGCAAAATGCGTGTCCGCCGCATCAATAATTTGCGAGAACATTCCTTTTTGCAGAGATTGGTTAAATTGTTGATGTCTTTCAATCAACTCAGGATTATTAAGAGTGAGGTTACCGTTTTCGGCAACAAAATCGTTCTGAAAATCTATACGAACTAAAGTGCGCTCATTCATTTATTATACTCCTTAGGCTTATCAGGTTAATCAAGCGACCTCTCTTCCATAAGCCCTGCGGAAGACCAAGGTCGATAAATAAAAATTTTAGAGAATAGCTTTTCTTTTGTAGAAATGATCTTCAATCAGCTGATAGTTTTCCGGGTGAATAAAGTTTTTCCAGCGCTTGTCGCCAAACTTAATCATATCGCGCACCATGGTGCCGGTCACAAACGGAAAATCCTCCGACGTGCGGTCAACATATTCAATATTTTTAAAAGCTTCTTTGAACCAATGCGCATCATAAGAACTACCGGCATAGTAGACATCGGGACGTCCGAGTTGCGGCAGGCTTTCGTGCATAAAGTCCAAAACATATTCCGCCCATTCCGCCGGATTGTTGATGTCAAACAAACCGATGATTTTCAAACGCGGATAATCGGGTGAATTGCGATAGACATTTTGAATCATCTTTTTGCGCGTGGTATAGTTAAGAGGGTTGCGCTCGGTGCCTTGTTCTTGGATAGACCCCAAGATGATGGTGACCTGCGCACAATCTTTAAGCATACGGTCAATCAAACGGGCATGCCCAATATGGAAAGGCTGCGCGCGCATAATGCTCAAACCATGTTGATATTTATATTCAGACATAAAAAAACTCCTTATTTCAAGGAGCCGACATCAGAAAGATTTTTATTTCATTTTAGAAACTGATAAATTTAGATAGCATGTGCAAATAAAGTGATTTCTAGTGGCGAGAAAATTTTTAGTGTACAAACCAGTACATGAATTTTTCGAGACCGCGTAAAATTGCTTTAGTTGCCAGCTAGATGAATTTATCCATCTTCGAACTCGGCTCAAGTTACTTTAGCGCCCCTCGTCCATAAGCCCTTCGGACGACCGGAACAATTATTATCATAAAGATAAAAAATAAAATTGCAACAAAAAAAGAGCTTGGAAAATATCCAAACTCTTTTTTTATTAATTAATTTTGTTTTATATAAACTCAACCGTTTTTAAGTCAACTTCAAACATCGCCCTAACAGGGTAATCCTCATCCTTAAAACAGCTGCGTACTCGATTATTATCCATACACATTAGCATTGCTCTGAAATCCTCATCCTCAGCCTCGTCAGCGGACCAACACCACCGATCGAGCAAGTTAACATGTAACAAGCCTAAAGCCTCATCTACAGCCTCTCTGTTACGAGACAAATCTCCCAACTCGCTTAACGTCGGTAAAAAAGCTTCTCCTTTTTTTACACCATCCTCTTCAAAATTATAGCACCACTCAGCAGCTTCAGCCCTTTGCTGTTTTATTTGAGCAATTTCCAATATCTTACGGATTGATTCCTGCCCATACCAACTATTTCGAGTTTCAGGAACTTCCAGAAAATCACTGGACCACGGCAATACCACACTCCGTAAACACACAGCTTTAGCTAATGCTTTGTCTGGTTTAACAAAGCCTATAACACCCTTAACCGGTCTACCCTCAGGCATTCCTAGATAAATCTTGTTATCCGGGGCAACGAACATCCCAGACTTAACTTGCTTTTGCTTCATAACAATAAATTTTATAGATTAATAACTAAAATAATACATTCTTGCATTCTTTCATATATCAATTCAACAAAATTTATCAACAAAAAAAACTCCTCATCATTTGATAAGGAGTTTTGAAAGAAAAATAAGCTTAAAAAGCAATCACACTTCGAAGACATAAAAACTCCATCTTATCAAAAAGGCATTCAGGTTGATCACGTTTGGTATCCATACCCCACACACTAAATTCGTTAGACTCAGTTGAAGATATATACAAACCATCTATGATATCACCATTAATCCTTTTTAATGCTGGATTAATTATCCGTCTATTAGCAATTACTTTCTTCAACTGATTCTTTGCAGGGAAGAAAGCCTCACCATCTCTAACACCTTTCCGAGGATGAGCGCTGCACCATACTGCTGAACAAAAAACAGTATAGCAATTTCTATTGTAAAGAAGCATTTTTATAGTATTGAATTTACCATCGTTCTCATCAACACTGCCTGCACAATAATATCCATCGGCATACGGATATAGTTCTTCATCAGGAGTAAGAATTAATCCTCGCTGACCAGTCGGAGCATTGGGATCAGAATTTAAGTAAGCCACCACACCTTGACAATTTGGATAAGCCTTCGGATTTTCTGAAAATTTTCCACACTCAAAAGCATACCACCCAACTTTTATTTTTGGCTTGATAGACTTATTTTCCAATTCTTCAGCCACTTCTGCCGCCAATTCTGTCAAATCTTCCGAGCTCAAACTATACTTACTTGCGAATATAAGCAACTCACTTTTTTGCTTTTTTCTATTCATAATATATCTATTTAATTGATTAATAATATTTTTATTGAAATAAGACATACATCTGCAGACAAAATTAGTCAACAAAAAAAAGTCTCTCGGAGAAACGTGGTCGAAACCCTCCACAAGGAAAACTCGAATGTCATGCTGAATTTATTTCAGCATCTTATGAGATTCCGAAACAAGTTCGGAATGACAAAACATGGCTCAATGAAAAACTTTCTCCACGAGGCACTCATAGAAACTCGATAATTGAGATGAGTAGAAGCAAAAATAGAAAAGCCGAAAATCCTAGTGTACAAAAACGTACATGAATTTTCGGCTCTTTCTAATTTTTGCGATTAATCGCTAGAACAAAAGCGCCACGAGGCACTTTTTTAGAACGCAGAGAATAGTTCAGATAGAGTGAAAATAAGAAAGGGAAAAATTCTAGTGTAGTTAAGCCTACATGAATTTTTCCCTTT
>CASFNB010000024.1 GCA_949295915.1 uncultured Pseudomonadota bacterium
GGCTTCAGGGCACGGACAGCGCGGCAGTCAAACTTTTGCCGTCAAACACGCCGTGTTTGGCCGGCGGCAGCCCAATATCCCACACCGTCATGCTGAACTCGTTTCAGCATCTCATAAAGGGAAAGAGACCCTGAAACAAGTTCAGGGTGACGAAGAGGGTGGTGTTCGGGAGACGAAGAGGGTGGTGTTCGGGAGACGAAGAGGGTGGTGTTCGGGAGACGAAGAGGGTGGGGGAGTTAATTATTTCTACCGGAGTTTTGGGCTTGTTTTAACAAACTTTGCTTTAAGATTTTTTCGTTTGCATGTTCAAAGCTATAAGCGGCGGCTTTGAGGGTTTGTAAAAACTTTTCACCTTGCAACAAGCCAACTTTTCCTTGCGGGTAGGGGTGTTCAATCAGCTCTCTGACATTGTTTACAATTTCCACTTCTTCCGGCAAAAAGCGGCGGCGGAAGGCATAAGCGGCGGCAATTGTTTCTTCCTTATCATCTGCTTTATAGCCGATTTGTTTTAACAACTTGCCGACATCATTTTCTTTGATTTTATCGGCATTTTTCACATCATACCACAAGCCAATTCCGTTTTGCGCCAATTCTTGCCACGGAAAAGTCATTCCGGGGTCCATTTTTCGCATTGGGGCAATATCAGAATGGGCAACCACGTTTTGCGGTTGAATGTGATATTTTTTTATAATCTCTCGGCACAAAGGAATAAGCGTTTTTATTTGTGCTTGCGTGTAAGGTGTTTCACCCAAACTCATGTTGCAAATTTCAATGCCGATGGACGCAGAATTAAAATCTTCGGTTATCTCACGCCAAGAAGCCACGCCGGCGTGCCAAGCGCGTTTATCTTCCGCAACCATTTGGGTTAAAGTTCCGTCTTCATCAATAAAGTAGTTAGTGCTGACGCCGGCCTCATCATAAATTTTGTAAGCATCTTCTTCATGAAAGGCGGAACAATGCAAGACCAGAGCCGAAACCGGCTTTTTTCTTTCGTTAAAATGGGGGAGGGGATGAGTTTTGATTTTCATGTTAAGCAACCTTTCGACTTTTCATAATATTTTGATAAGCATTATTAATCTCTGCCATTTTCAAAGTGGCTTTTTCCACTTCTTCAGCTGTGGCACCGCTGGCTTGAATTCTATCCGGGTGATAGATATTAATCAGTTCTTTCCATTTGCTTTTGATTTCGGCGTCGGTTGCCGTGCGCAAAACACCCAGAACATCATAAAAATCGGCAACCGTGCTATCGGTGGCAATTTTTGGTTCGTAAGCCTGACGAATGACATCAAAATTACCTTCCGGTAACTCTATGGTTTTGGCAATTTCTTTAATCAATTTCAATTCTTCATTGCCAAATTGTCCGTCCGCCGTAGCAATTTTGAAAAGATTTTCTATAACGCCTTCTTTTAGTTCCAAATCATCTTTAGACAAGCGCAAAATTTGCAAAGCATAGGGTTCCCAACCATCAATGCTTTCTTTGGCTTTGTTAAAGGTTTTGGAAATGCGGTGATCGGTTATATCTTGCAGATTAAATAATTTTTTGAAAACGCGAATTTCGTTTTCGCTGACGCGACCGTCCGCTTTGGCAACCTTAGCCGCTAAGCCCGCCATGGACTGAACCAAAGAATTGCTCTTGGCAGTATGGATATCAATTAAAAATTTGAAAGGATTAATCTTAAACCAAAATTTGTTCAAAAAGCCAAACAAGGGGCGAAATTGTTTTTCCGAGCGATATAAATCGGCAAAAAAGCCTATGATAATGCCGCAAAAGAGCAAAATCGGACTATGTAGTGAAAAGCCGATAATCGCACCTAAAATTTTGCATAAATGGGTGTTGAAAAAGTTGTCCAAAGCCAATCGAAATGCTTTGGCGTGGCGGCTGTTCGGGGTATCAAAAGTGAAATGTCCGATGATGAAGCAGATGATAAAACCATGAAAGCCAAACAAAATGCTGCCCAATATCGTGCCCCAGAGTTTGCCCCAGAAATTGCCGTCTATGACATTATAATAGCGGTAATATTTGTATGGCAAAAACAAGCGGATGTTGTCATCGACAATACTTAACTGCTTTTCTAAATTTTTGATGACTTTTGTTCTGTCTATCAGGATATGCCCTAAAAACAAGCCCCAGAAAAAACCGCTTGCCCCGAATATACGCAACCCCAACAGAGCTAAAGTAAATTTACCTAACGGCGACATATATTTCACAAAGTTGTTAACACAATAGTCCCTTTTTAGCACAAAAGATTCTAAAAATAAAGCAACTTATAGTTTTATGGTTGATAATTGAGTCGGAAAATCTTTAGAAACATTGACCAAACCCAATTTGCAATTGCGTCGGTAGCTGAAAAAATCTCCTTTTGCTTCAAAAGTATCAATGCCTGAAGCTGAAATACTGTCGATGTTGAGTCTTTCCAATTTGTGGACAATATATCCTTCCAGATTGAACTGAAAATGTTGGTTATCCACGCCTTTTTCAAACCAACGGAAGTTATCTGCATCATTTTGCAAAAACTCTTGGCGCATATCGCCCATACATTCAAAAGATGGTTGTTGCAGGCAAGGACCGATAGCCGCATGGATATTTTCTGCTCTGGCGCCATGTTCAAGCATGATTTTGACGGTATTTTCAATTACGCCTCTTAAAGCACCGCGCCAGCCGGCGTGAGCAGCGCCGATTACGCCATCAACCTCGTCAAAAAACAAAACCGGTGCGCAATCGGCCGTGCCGATACCTAAAATGATGTCGGGCGTGGCGGTTACAATGCCGTCAGCCGTGATTTGGTATTGTGATGCTTCTTCCGCGAATTCGGCATGACCACTCACACCTTGATTGATGAGCAATAAATTTGCTTTTGGTAAATGATAATAGGCGCTAATAATTTCAAGATTTTTACCGATATTCTCTTTAGAATCCTGACTTTTGAAGTTGGTATTCAAGCTTTGATACAAGCCTTGAGAAACACCTCCGTCAGCCCCAAAGAAACAATGATAATGCGGCAATATGTTAGGTGCAAAATATTTCATAGAAAAGACTTTCCGTATTTTAAGGGTTCAAGGTTCAAATATTTAGCAATGGTTTGACCAATATCGGCAAAGGTTTGGCTTTCGCCGGCAAAGCGTGACGTAATTTTCTTACCGAACAAAAGCATCGGTACTTGCTCTCGGGTGTGGTCGGTGCCTTTGTATGTTGGGTCATTGCCATGATCGGCGGTGATAAATACAATGTCATCGTCTCGGAGCAAAGGCAAAATTTCCGGTAATCTCGAATCAAAATATTCCAAGCCTTTGGCATAGCCTTGAACATTGCGACGGTGTCCCCAAAGCATGTCAAAATCTACAAAATTGGTAAAAATTATACTATTATCGGGAGCGGTCATAACTTCTTCCAATGTTACATCCCAAAGTTCTTCCAAACCGGAAGCATGCAAGGCTTTTGTTATGCCGCAACCGGCGTAAATATCGTTGATTTTGCCGATGGCGATAACATTGCCGCCGGCGTTTTTCATTTTATCTAAAACCGTATCTTCAAACGGTTTGACCGAATAGTCGTGACGATTGGCGGTACGGGTGAACTCACCTGCCTTTTCGCCGATAAACGGACGGGCAATAATGCGCGCAATATTATAAGGTTTGACGTGTTTATAAGCCACTTCGCAAAGTTTGTATAATTTATCTAAACCAAAATATTTTTCATGAGCGGCAATTTGAATGTTGCTGTCGGCCGAAGTGTAAAAAATGGGCTTTCCCGTTTTGATATGTCTTTCTCCCAATTCTTGAATAATCTCGGTCCCTGAAGCAGCCTTATTGCCTAAAATACCTTCAATGCCACCTTCTTTGCATATATCTTTGATAAGCGAATCTGGGAAAGATGGGTAATCCGGCTTAAAATAGCCCCAGTCGGAGAGCACGGGAACACCAGCCATTTCCCAGTGTCCGGAAGTGGTATCTTTGGCAACGCTCAACTCACTCATGTGCGCTTTGATAGCGCCGATATTTTCCATTTTATCTTTGCTTAATTTACCTAAATCATATTCCTTGCCGGTGGCGGCTTTTGCAACCTCAACCAGGCCTAAGGCCTTGAGATTGGGAATGTTCAGACCGCCAAAGCTTTCAACTATGTGACCGAAAGTATCGGCTCCTAAGTTATCAAATTTTTTTGCATCATGGGCGTTGCCGATGCCAAAAGAATCCATCATCAATATGATTGCACGAGACATTTTATCCTCATTTGAAATTGTGTTTGTATAATGCTGATACTCTAACACAAATATTTAAATTTTTTAATAATATTTTGTTGACGTAAATGTACGAAAAATATATATTGTCCGCAATTCATTATATTATTAACTTTCTAAATATGTTAAATTATGGAAATTTCTAAATCTAGTTTCAGAAGATGGTTCGGTTATCAAAATCTGCAAATCGCCGGTAATGCCATGCGTGTTCAATGGACGGCTTTGTTGGAAAACAATAATCCGTTTTTTTCTGAAGATGAACTATGGGAGATTAATCCGAAATTGGCAGCTGAGTCTTTGTGTCTCAGTGTTTATCGCCATTCAGAGCTGTTACCTGCAGTTATTGCCATGTTACAACGTCGATTGTCAGAAGGAAAGCAGCTCCCTTTTCAAATGTGGCTTGAATTGTTGAATTTGGCATCTTATTTGCTGAAAGGTGCCGAAGACAAATATGCTATTCTTGATTTTGTGGCTCAGCAAAAATTTGAAGAATCCGATTTGTGGAATATTATTGATTCTGCTTTGCGTTGTGTTGACAGAATGCCCGAATGGAAAGAAGTTGCTTTGAAATGGATTGACCAAGTTGAACCAGATGTTAATTTTTGTATTGTCGTACAAAAATTTTTAATCGATTGGGGAAGATTGGACGAACATTCAAACAAATTAATTATTTCTGCATTCGATAAACTTTTGCCGGAATGGGCGCCGTTGATGATTAAATCTTTGACAAATGTGCCGGGACCTTATCGTTATGATATGTCTCTGTTTTTGCTGAAAAAATATTTTTCAAGTCAATCAGAGGAGCTTATTAAGGCTATTATTGGTTGTTTTGATAAAGATAGTGATGTTATTTTACAGCAAAAACTTCTTAACGGAATGTTTGATTTATTAAATCAGTCGGATTGTCAGGCTTCATTGTCAACCATCATCATTTTTATCGATGGAATCAAATTTTTCTTGAAAGCTCATTGGGCCGATAATTGCTTCAAATTTGCCAAATTATGGGATAAATACCATGATGCACCTGAGATATTTGACGCGGTCAGATCTGCTTTTAATAATGATGAAGAGTTTATTTGGTTTGATAAGGGGTCTAAAGATCCGTTGGCAAAGCTTAAAACACCGTTCCATATGTTGTGCTATCTGCCCGTGGTAAATCGTGTGGATTTGTGCTTGATTTTGTTAAGAACAGTTGACTTAGGTGATAGGGAAAGTAAAGATTTGGCTTGCCATATCTTGATTGAACATGAGAATTCTTTGCAGTTTGATGCATGTTTTGATGATTATGTCAAAGAATTAACTGATATCTTGCATGGTCAGTTTTCAATAAATTATGAGATGAGTATCTTTGCCAGTGCGATTGTCAATTCTTTGGTCAAATATGGTCCCGAGGTAAAAGACATTGAAAGACTATACGGTTTTGTGTCAGCCCAAAGACTTAACGTTCCGGCTATGTATGAACGTTATGGTCACGAAATTGACTATATGTTACAACAGCGAAAAGCCGAAAAAGAAATTCTTGATTATCTTTTGAAGCACTGATTAAAAAAACAGTCTCTGCTCTCATAAGCAGAGGCTGTTTTTATTTTTAAGATATTTTTTCAATAATCGGAGAACCAAGGTTAGGTTTTTCTTCGCTTATCCGAATGTTGCTTAGCAAATCTTGTGCCGCTGCCTGCCAGTCTTCTTCCGTTTGTGCATGAATAAAACATAATGGCTTTTTACCATCAACCCAATCACCGATTTGGCAAAATTCGCTATAACCCGTGGCATAATCAAGTTTTTGGTCGGAGCGGATGCGTCCGCCTTTCAAACCGATGATTGATAAGCCGATATTTCTGGTTTGCATTTCGGCAACATAACCGGATTTTTTGGCGAACAAAGGTTTGATGACTTTTGCTTTCGGCAGATATTGTTCATAGTTCTCTACAAAATCAATCGGTCCGTCCAAAGCTGAAACCATGCGGGCAAAAATTTCCAAAGCTTTGCCCGAAGATAAGGCTTTTTCGAGCTTTTGCTTGGCTTCATTTAAATCTTGTGCCAATTTAGATATAATCAAAAGTTCTGCACAAAGTTCCATGGTTATCTGGTGCAAGCGAGAATCAACATTTTTTCCTTGCAAATATTCAACAGCTTCGGCAACCTCAAGTGCATTACCGACATTTCTGCCCAAAACTTGGTTCATGTCGGTCAAAACGGCTTTGGTCTTGGTGCCGGCGCCGTTAGCCACATTGACAATGGAATGTGCCAAAGTGCGTCCGTCTTCCAAATTGTCCATAAAAGCACCGTTACCGCATTTCAAATCCATGACCAAACAATCCAGTCCGGCGGCAAGCTTTTTGGAGAGAATCGAAGCGGTTATCAAGTCAACAGATTCAACCGTACCGCAAACATCTCTTATGGCATAAATCTTTTTATCGGCCGGTGCTAAATTGCCGGTTTGTCCGATGATGGCACAACCGACTTCTTTTACGGTTTTATAAAACAAATCATTATCGGGCATGGTTCGATAGCCGGGGATGGAATCAAATTTATCCAAAGTTCCGCCGGTATGTCCCAAGCCGCGACCGGAAATCATCGGAACATAGCCACCGCAAGCTGCAATCATCGGCGCCAACATTAAGCTTACTTTATCACCGACACCACCTGACGAATGTTTGTCAACAATCGGTCCGTTGAAGCCATGCCAATGCAAAACATCGCCGGAATCGCGCATGGCTGAGGTTAAGTTGACTTTTTCTTCATTGTTTAATTTGTTCAGAAAAATAGCCATGGTCAAAGCAGCGGTTTGAGCATCCATAATGCTGCCGTCGGTTACGCCTTTGATGAAAAAGTCAATTTCTTCTTTGCTCAAATTTTCTTTGTTTCTTTTTTTGCGAATAATCTCTTGAGGCAACATTTTAATATCCTCTCTTGATGGTCATGATTAAATTATCTAACAATGAGCTGGCACCAATACGCATGTTAGTCGGTGTTATCCATTTATAGCCCATAATACTGACTGCCAAAACCAGATATTTCTTAGCGTCATCAATAGTACGAATGCCGCCGCTGGCTTTAAATCCGACATTGCGTGTATCGGCAGCTATGGTTTCCAAAATGGCGTTGGCAGCCTCCGGTGTGGCGGAAATAGGTGTTTTGCCGGTGGAAGTCTTTATAAAATCGGCGCCGGCATCAATACAGATTTTGGTTGCGGTGCAGATTTTTTTGGCATTGTTTATTTCACCGGTTTCCAAAATGATTTTTAAGGTTTTACCTTCACAAAGTTCGCGCGCTGACTGAGCAAATTTTTCACAATCATCATAATTGTGTTTTAAAAATTCATGGTACGGAAAAACGGCATCAATTTCATTGGCGCCGGCTTCCAGAGCCTGATAAATTTCTTTTTTTAATTTGTTTAAATTATATTCGCCTTGCGGGAAATTGACAACGGTTGCAACCTTGATGTCCGTGCCGTGTAACAATCTTTTGGCATGAGTAACAAAGCGCGGCCAGACGCAAACCGCAGCAACATTACCATAGGGCGTGCGTGCTTTGTGGCAAAGTTCATCGATTTTATATTCAGTGTCATCTTCGTTTAAGGAGGTTAAATCAAGCAAGCGCAAAAGCATGTGAGCGGCAATGACGTCATCCATTTTTATATCTCCTTTACAAAACGGCGTACCAATTTTGTGAGGTTGCCGGCAGCATTATCTGCTTGTTGCAGCGTTTCTTCGTGTCCGTGAAATTCTTTTACCATGCCGGTGCCGTAATTGGTGATGACCGATAAACCTAAAATTTTCATATCACACCAAACAGCCGATAAAACTTCCGGAACGGTAGACATACCGACGGCATCGGCCCCTAAAACTTGAAAAGCCCTGATTTCGGCAGCGGTTTCAAAATTTGGTCCCAGAACCATTAAATATGTGCCTTCATGAAGCTCAATTTTTTCAGCCTTGGCAATCTGACGCATTTTTTCTTGATATTCTTTGGTGTAGGCATTGGTCATAACCGGAAAACGCG
Organism: uncultured Pseudomonadota bacterium; assembly: GCA_949295915.1. Classification (GTDB taxonomy): domain Bacteria; phylum Pseudomonadota; class Alphaproteobacteria; order RF32; family CAG-239; genus CAJLXD01. The sequence goes on from CASFNB010000024.1 coordinate 8,244, forward strand.
GACCGAAATTTTCGTCATTTTGACCGACAAGCGGATTGCAACCACTGAAGTTGATGTGGTCGGTAATGAGCATGATAGATCCCGGAGCCATTTCTTTTTGTAAAGAACCTGCCGCATTGGTCACGATTAAATTTTTGATGCCGAGTGTTTTGAAAACCGACATTACCGTTTTTATGGTTTCTGCCGGATGCCCTTCGTAAAGGTGAAAACGTCCCTGCATGCACAAAACCTCTTTGCCTTCCAAGAGACCGGCTATCAAACGACCTTTGTGCCCGCTGACCGTGCTTTGCGGCCAATCGGGAATATCTTTATAGTCAATGAAAATAGGGTTTTGGATTTCTTCGCCCAAACCACCTAAGCCGCTGCCTAAGATGATGAGTGTTTGCGGGCGGTATGAACCGATTTTGTGTAAAATAAAGTCGGCGGTTTCTTGAATCATTTTTTTAACTCCGAACTAACGAATCCAAACGGTAAAAGTTCGGCAATCGTAAATTGTTTTTGTATGCCTTGCATATTTGCCAATAAAATAAGGGTAGAATCGTCAGCAAATTCTTTAATACGCTGCAGACAGGCGCCACAAGGTGCAATGAGCTCTTTGCTATCTGCCAAGACCAAAATTTTGCGAATTTTTTTATCGCCGCCGGCAATCATAGACGCAATGGCTCCGGCTTCGGCACAAGTGCCGACCGGATAAGATAAATTTTCAACATTGCAACCAAAGTAACAGTTGCCGTTTTCACTCTCGATTGCAGCGCTTACGGCAAAGTGAGAATAGGGGGCATAGGCTTTTTTGAGAGCTGATTGCGCAAGTTCAAAAAGTTTTTTTTCTGAAGAAGAATTGTTCATTTCTTGCATGTTGACCTTAAAAGTTTTATTAATTAATTTAGTATATGATAAAAGCATAAACTTAGAATCTTTAATATTTATTAATCTGCGGAGTTGACACTCATGTTTCAATCTTTGATGGCAAAATTGGCTGCGCGTAAAAAAAAATCTGATTTGTCGGATAATGCCGAGAATGATGTATCGGTTGCAAATATTGATAATTTTTCTTCCGAAGAAGGTTTGGAAAATATGGAGGTTTCTTCTTTTGCCGAAAGTGAGAATGTTGATGGAAATATGGCGGAAGAGGTTTCTTTTTCTGAGCCGCAACCGCGCCAAAAAGTGAGTGTTTTGAAAATTGTTATCTTTACGATTTTGTTTTTGCTGTTTGCGACCATCGGTGTCGGATATTATTATATTTCAAATATTGATTGGAATCAGCATAAAGATAAAATTGCCGCCGAATTTTCTAATATTACCGGTAAGAGAATCATCTTTGAAGGACCGGTGCATTTAACATTGTTTCCTTCTCCGAGTTTGCAGGCCGAAAATATTAAAATTTATAATCCCGGGGAAGATTTAGATGAACCTTTGGCAAAGATCAAATCTTTGGTGGCTAATTTGACCTTGCAATCATTATTAAACGGTGATTTTGACGTTAAAATGATGTCTTTGGTCGAACCGGATATTCGCTTGGAATTATTGGATAATAATAAACTTAATTGGGATACCCCGCTTTCAGATGCTCAACGCTCTAATTTGGAAAATATGCAAATAACGCTTGATAGCGTCTTGGTAAAAAACGCAACAATTAATTGGATTGATAATATCAGAAAACATAATGTTGTTATTGATAATATTAATGCCGAGGTGATTGCGCAAAGCATTTTCGGACCATATCGAATCGAAGGAACTTATATTAAGAACGAAAATCCGGAAGGTTTTGCTTTTTCTATCGGAAAAATTGCCAATGGTTTATCAACATCTGTTAATGCTGTGATTAATCAACCCAGTACCGAAACTTTTGTTCGTTTCGATGGTTCTGTCTTGCCGCAGAATGATGCCATTAACGGTAATTTGATTTTTGAATCTAAAAAATTGATGGATTTTGTTAATTCTAATTCGGATAAGTTTAAGCTTAAACCTGAATATGATTATCCGTTGGCTTTGACTTTGGAACTTAAGAGTAATAAACAAAAAATTGAGGTAACTAATTTTGCCGTTAAATATGGTGATTCTGCCGGTGCCGGAAACTTGCTTATTCCGCTTTCTGCAGGAGAATATAATATTGCTAAGCAAAAAGAGCCTTTCCGTTCAAAGGTTGAGTTCGGATTCAATTTTGCAACTTTGGATATGAACCCGATTGTAAAACTCGGGCAAGAATTATGGAATAAATATAAAGACGGAAAAGCAAATTATAATCCACAGCTGCCGTTTGATGTTTTGGCTGATGTTAAGGCCGTGAAAGCTACTTATAATAATCAATCTATTAAAGATTTTAAAATCAGTACCGATATTTTGAATAATAAAATTACCATACGAGAACTTAATGCCGTTGTGCCCGGAGATACCGCTTTCAATTTAAAAGGGGATATTTATTCCGATTTGGGGTATTTAACTTTTGATTTGGAACCCAATGTTAAAACAGATGAGTTGCGCCAAACTCTGAAGTGGCTCGGAATCGTTCCTGATATTGCCAAAGATACATTATTGCGTCGCGTAAATTTTAATGCCAGAGTGGCCGGGAATTTTAATAAAATCAGTATCGCTCCTATGAATCTAAATCTGGATAACAGTGTAATTTCCGGAGAGCTGGGCTTAATTAATGATAAAAAACTTAGTGTCTATGCGGCGTTAAATACAAATATGTTTAATGTTGATGATTATTTTTCTTCATTGACCATTAATCGTTCAGATAAATCTTGGGCGGAAAATGTGGATGCGCGTTTTCAACAAATATCCGTACGTCCCGATATTTATGCCGAATTGCGTTTGAGTGCAGATACATTGCTCTATAATGCGTTACCGTATAAAGGCGTGTCTTTAAACGGAAGCTTGCAAGAAGGAAATTTGCAGATAACATCTTTGGCTGTTGAAAATGCAGCCGGCGCTAAGTTCAATTTGAAAGGAAAAATTAAAGGATTTGGGAAAAAAGCCGAAGCGGAAAATTTGAAGTTTGATTTGCAGACCAAAAATTTGGGCGATTTGGTCGATAAAATGAAATTACCTACTCCTAATATTGATATGAAAAAATTTAATAATTTTTCTGCTCAAGGAATTTTGACCGGATTTACGGACCGTTTTGTAACTAAAAGCATTGTGCGTTTAGAAAATATTGATATTAATTACGGGGGAACGGTGGAGTTGAAAAACGGAGCCTATAAAATTAAAGGTGCGTTAGATGTTAAAAGCCCTGATTTTGTTAAGATGGTCAATGATTTTAACTTCCATTATGAACCCAAAACGTTTGTGCTTGGTCTGTTCAATATGCGTGGTAATTTTGAAGGTAATTTGCAAAACTTTAAAGCTTCTGATCTTTATTTTAATATTGGTTCAAACACGTTTCAGGGCGGTGTCGAATATTTTAAAATTGAGGATAGACCCCAAATTAAAGCAAATTTATCCGTAAACCGATTGGAATTGGATAAATTCTTTTATAATAATGCAAAAGTTTCCGCGTCAAAAAATAATGCTTTTAGGACGCAACCCGATGATAAAATTGATTTTTTGGAACGTCCTTCTTTTGATGAAGAAAAGTTTAATTTTAATTTTTTGAGTAGTTTTGATTTTGACGGAACTTTTAATATTTCTCGTTTGATTTATCGCGGGTGGAATTTCGATTATTGCAAATTTCATTATGTCTCTAAGGGGAATACAGTCAAATTAACGGATTTTGAGGCTGATTTTAACGGCGGAAAATTAAAAACCGATTTTGAGTTGGTTATGCTCCCCGAAAGACCGGAAATCAGAGGAAATGTGGTATTGACAGGTTATGATATCAACGGAAAAGATTTCAGCGGTGCAAAGTATGGTCTTAAAAGCGGTCTTTTGAATTTGAGTGCTCGTTACGCTACCGAAGCTTCTTCCTTTGCCGATATGTATGATAAACTTCAAACCGACGGTGATTTTTCTTTTTCTGACGTGATTGTTAAAGGTTGGAATATTAAAGAAATTTATGATGATTTGCTGAACAGAAAAACATCTTCGGGATTAAGTGCTTTCGTGAAGAGTAAACTTATGTCCGGAAATGAGCGGATTGCTTCCGGTCAAGGCACATTCAGCCTTAATAACGGTCGTTTCGTTATTTCGGATAGCCAATGGATCGGTGAAGGCTATAAAGCATTGTTTAATGCGTCTGCTTCCTTAAAAAATTGGGACGGAGAGTTTTCTTTTGATATTGATTTTAATACTCCCGATTATCTCCCTAACTTTAAAATTGCTTACAACGGTCCCATGAATGCTCCGGAACTGAATGTTGATATTGAAGATTTGGCTGTTATGTATAATCAACAACAGCTTGAAATACAAGCCAGAGAAGCTGCTGAACAAGCTGCTTTAAAAGAAAAAATGCGTAAAAAACTTGATGGCAGTTTGCTGCAGACCAAAGCTATGGAAAGTGAATTGGAAAACGTGGTGCGACCCGATTTGGCTTTGAAAAAACAAAAGGCGTTGTCTCCCGATATTTCTGATGTTTATATAAATTTGGAACAACGTTTGGAAACTATTGAATCTGATTTGGCAGAATTGCGTCTTGTGGTTCAGAACCCTGATATTACCAATAGCATTATTGAAGATGTTGATCTTAGAAATGAGCGAAATCGGCAATATATTGAAGATTTGAAAAAAGAAATTTATAAGATTAATCTAGATAATTTGAATTATTCCATTGTGCAAAAACGAGATGTCATTCTTCAACAAAATGCCGAATCTCAAAAATTGGTCGAGGATTATACTCGCGAAAAAGAGGATTTGGAAAAACGCATTTCTTCTATTATAACATCATATTCTTTAGCTAAAGACGAAAACTTTATCCGTTTGGACAGTGCTTTTCAGGGACAGGTCTTGGCTTTGAATAAAATCAGTGAAAAAATCAACACAGATTACGAAAATGTTGATAAAAAAGATGAATTTGCCTTAGATACATTGTTCCGCGAAGTCAGCTCTTTGGAAAAAGATGCTTCTCTGTATTTGCCGCAAATTGAAGAAGCTTATAAACAGTTGTTTGATTATGCTTCGCAACGTGTAAAAATCGCTGAAGATGCCTATCACAAACAGAAACGTGAAGAAGAAATTAAGAAAAAATTGGCAGAAAATACCGGTTCAATTTCCGTTAAAGGAACAGGGGTCAGCAAAACCGTGGTCAGAGATTTGGAAGATATTGAAAAATCGGAAAAAGCCGTGGATAGCAAAAAAGCAAAAGTTTTAAATTTTTCCGAAGACAAAAATGAAGATACTCCAATCGTCAGGGCAGCTCACAAACCTATAGTTGTCAAAAGCGAATCTCAAGGTTTAGTGGTTAAAAAAACAGACGGCGAAATTTCTAAAGCAACAGGTGTGATAATTAAGAAATAGCTCTTGAGAATTCTCTTTTGTATGTTATATATTAAGCATAATAAACATTCATTATTTTGGAGAATCTGATGACAAGAAGACCTGAAGTTTGTATTTTGCCTGTAGCAGGGTTATCTACTCGCAATTTACCTGCAACAAAAGTTTTACATAAAGGCTTTTTAACATTGAATAGTTTGCCGATTATTCAATATGCCGTTAATGCCTGTGTGGAAATCGGCATTAAAGAAATCGTGTTCATTTACAGCGACCAGTCTTGCAAACATCTTTTTGAAAAATATTTTTCTCCCTATCCGTGGTTGGAACAACACCTGAAAGAGAAAAACAAACTCGACTTGCTCAAAGTCGTACAAGATATTATTCCTGAAGGAATGAAGTTTTCTTTCGCCGAGCAAAAAGAACCTTTGGGGAACGGTCATGCCGTGTTGATGGCAAAAGATATTGTCGGAGACAGAGATTTTGTCGTTATGTGGGCAGATGATGTGTATATTAATACGCATGGTGACGGTATTTTGAAGCAACTTCTTGATGTGTATGAAGAAGAAGGCGGTATGGTTGAAAATATTATGGAATTTCCGCGCGAACAAATGGTTCGTTACGGCGCTCTTATCGGTGCTGTCCGCGATGGTCGTAAAGTTCATGCCAAAGGTAAAATCGAAAAGCCGGCTTTGGAAGATGTGCCGTCTAATTATGCCAGCATGGGACCTTATATTTTGCCTAATGAAATTATGGATATTTTGCCGGAAGTTCGTAAAGGTACAAACGGTGAAATTAACTTGGCCGATGCCATGGGTTTGGCTGCCGAAAGAGGTATGAAGTTGACCGGTGTCTTGTGTGATGTGATGCGCCTTGATTGCGGCACCAACGCAGAATTGGAAAAATCAAACATGAAATTGACCTTGATGACTAAACCCGAAATGCGCGCTTATTGTCAAGAATTGTTGAATACCATGTTGGTTTAATAAGTTGAAAGAAAAGCGCGTTTGTAAAAAAAAGCAAACGCGCTTTTTTTGTGCCTATAGGGTATCAAAGAAAAGGGCAATTTTCATATCAAAAGCGCGAGCAATTTGGTTGAGGTTGCCAAAATTGATTTCGGCAAGTCCAAGCTCTAGTTTTTCAATATAAGCCGAAGGAACGCCGGTTTGAGTGGCAAGCTCAAGAACGGTCATTTTGTGCAAACGCCGAAGTGCGGTTATTTGCTCGGCCAGAGCAAGTTTGGTTTGTTTTAAGTTCATTCGGGCTTGTTTTTTGTTTAGCATATTTCAACTCCTGTTTATTAAGGGACAACTTTTGCCGTCAAACACGCCGTGTGTGGGGGAGCAAGCTGCCACCAGCTTGTTAAAACAAACCGCCGAGAGGAGAACCTCAAGGCGGTGGAGCTGAAAAACTGTAGTAACGCAGTCACTCTTATTCGTCCTGCAAGCAGGCTTATATCAAGCACTCCACCATAGGTGGATTTGTTACCAAGATGTTTTTCAGACACCACAGGTTGTCTCCAACCTGCAAGGAGCATTGTAGAAAGTTTGAGAAAAAATGCAAATATTTTTTTGAAATCAAATTTTTTGCTTGTGTCATCCTGAACTTGTTTCAGGATCTTTTGAGATGCTGAAATAAATTCAGCATGACAGCTGATATATTTTGCTAAGAAAGGCGAGAATTGCGATATGAGAAAATGTAACTTTTGTAATTAAATTTGCTGCGATAGATTTATACACATCATTATTTCGTTTGGTTGCATAATCTTTTCAAAATCCGTATAACTTAAATTAAGTTTATGGAGAATTTATTGATGTTGTTTTCAAAATTTGAAAGATTGGTTGCCAAACGCTATTTGCGAGCCAAACGCAAAGAGGGCTTTATTTCGGTGATTACCGGTTTTGCTTTCACGGGAATTGCTTTGGGGGTGGCAACGCTGATTATCGTAATGTCTGTGATGAACGGTTTTAGACAAGAATTGTTGTCAAGAATCTTAGGGATTAACGGTCATATCGGAATTATGTCGCCATCGGGATTCCCGTTTAATAATTATGAGCAAGCCATTAAAGATATTGCTGAGTTTGAGCATGTAAAGATTGTGATGCCGATGATTGAAAATCAGCTCCTCGTTTCTGCCGGAAAAGCGGCCGAAGGCGGTATGGTCAGAGGCTTGAATAAAGAAGATATCTTAAAAAAAGATGTGTTGCGCAAAGCCGTATCGGGTGTAAATATGGATGAGTTTTACGGCAACTCGGTGATTATGGGCTATCGGATGGCGCAAAAAATGGGCGTGGTTATCGGTGATGAAATCACTCTGATTTCTCCCAACGGTAAAGTAACCGCTTTCGGTACCGTGCCAAGAATGAAATCTTATCGCGTGATTGGTACGTTTAATGCCGGTATGTTTGAATATGATGCCAATTTTATTTTTATGCCGCTTGACACCGCGCAAACCTATTTCGGTATGAAAAACGGTGTGTCACATATTGATGTGACTTTGGATGATGAAAAATATCTGCTCCCCGTACGTCGTGCCATTGAAGAAAGCATCGGTGGCGCCGGTTATGTTTATGATTGGAAACAATCCAACTCCGCTTTCTTTAATGCCATTGAGGTGGAACGCAACGTGATGTTCATTATTCTGACATTGATTATTTTGGTGGCAGCCTTTAACATCATTACCGGATTGATTATGCTCGTGAAAGACAAAGGCAGAGATATTGCCGTATTGCGCACAATGGGGGCAACCAAAGGAATGATTATGCGAATCTTTTTTATGGACGGTGCTTTTATCGGTTTTGTCGGCACGGCTCTCGGTTTGGTCTTGGGCTTGTTGTTCTGCGATAATATTGAAGCAATCCGTCAGTTCTTGCAACAACTTGCCGGAAGAGATTTGTTCTCGGCAGAAATTTATTTCCTTTCACAACTGCCGGCAAAAGTCGATTATGTGGAAGTGAGTGTGGTCGTAGGAATCTCTTTGTTACTTTCCTTCTTGGCAACATTATATCCGGCATATCGTGCTGCAAAATTTGATCCGGTGGAGGCTCTGCGTTATGAATAGTCCGACTTTGGAATTGAAAAAGGTTGTTAAAACTTATAAGCAAGGCAGCCAAATTTTGCAGGTTTTGCGTGAGGTGGATTTGGATATTGAGGCCGGAGAAATCGTGGCTTTGGTCGGGCCATCGGGTTCGGGTAAATCAACACTGTTGCAAATTGCCGGTTTGCTTGACAGACCGACTGACGGCGATATTTATCTCGACGGGCAAAATTGCAGCAAATTAAATGATGCCATGCGTACCTCTTTGCGTTCGGATTATTTGGGCTTTGTATACCAATATCACAATTTGCTGGCTGATTTTGATGCCACGGAAAACGTGATGTTGCCGCAACTGATTGCCGGTGTGAAATATAAAGAAGCTAAAGAGCGCGCTCAATGGCTTTTGAAACGCTTGGGTTTGGAAAAAAGATTAACCCATCGTCCGGCAGAACTTTCCGGCGGTGAACAGCAACGCGTGGCAATTGCCAGAGCTTTGGCTAATGCGCCGAAACTCCTTTTGGCCGACGAACCGACCGGTAACCTTGACCCCAAAACTTCGGAAATTGTTTTTGCCGAACTCTTATCTATTGTCAAAGAAACCGGATTGTCTGCTCTTATTGCCACTCATAACTTGGATTTGGCCGAGCGGATGGACCGTAAGGTGAAATTGGAAAACGGCAAGCTTATTGATATGCGGGCTAAAGTTTTTGTGCCGGAAGCTAATTTTTATTGAAAAATGTGCTTGCAATTACAAAAGATTGAGTGTATAAAAACAGGCGAAAACGGAGTCTTGCGGGCGAAAAGGCATGCCTGAAGACTCATAAAATCCAAGAATATTTAGATTTTTGAAAGGGATTAAAATGCCAAAATTGAAAAATAAAAGTGCCGTTAAAAAACGTTTCGGCGTTACCGGTACCGGCAAACTCAAAAGAAACTTTGCCAATAAGAGACACTTGCTCTTTAACAAAGGTACTAAAATGAAAAGACAAGCTCGCGGAACGACTTTGGTTAACGAGAGCGATGTTAAAATTGTTAAACAATTTTTGCCGTATTTGTAGGAGTGAAGAAAAATGTCTCGTATTAAAAGAGGTGTAACTGCACGTGCTCGTCACAAAAAAATCTTCTCTATGGCTAAAGGTTATAGAGGTCGTTCTCGCAACGTGTTCAGAGTTGCCGTTGAAAAAGTTGAAAAAGCATTACAATATGCATATCGCGATCGTAGAGCTAAAAAGAGAAGTTTCCGCGCTTTGTGGATTCAAAGAATCAATGCTGCTACTCGTTTGAACGATATGACTTACTCTCGATTTATGTGCGGGCTCAACAAAGCCGGCATCGAACTCGACCGAAAAGTACTTGCTGATATTGCTTTGAAAGAGCCTGCTAACTTCGCCAAATTGGTTGAAGCTGCAAAAAACGCTTTGAATAAATAATTTTAGCAATTTCGCAGAATTAGATTTATACAAAGGAGTTGACTGGAGTTTTCGGTCAGCTCCTTTGCATTTTAAAAAAACAAATTACAGGTGAAATATGGAAAATATCGAAAATCTGAAAAAAGAATTGGTGACCGAAATTGAAGCCGCTCAAGACTTGAAAGCCCTCGAAGAGGCCAGAGTTGCCATTACCGGTAAAAAAGGTAAGTTGACCGCCATGATGAAGGATTTGTCTTCTTTGTCGGTGGAAGAAAAGAAAGAAATGGGCAAAAACTTGAACTTGCTTAAGACGGAAGTGGAAAAAGCTCTCGACCAACGTAAATCTCTCCTTGAAGAACAAGCACTGAACGAAAAATTGGCTAAAGAGACAATAGATGTTACTTTGCCGGTTCGTCCAGAAACACAGGGCAGAATCCACCCCGTTTCCAAAATTTATGAAGAGGTGGTTGCCATCTTTGGGCAAATGGGTTTCTCGGTTGCCGAAGGTCCGGATATTGAAGACCAATTCCATAACTTTAATGCTTTGAACATGCCGGCAAACCATCCGGCTCGTCAGATGCAGGATACTTTCTATATTCCGAATCCCGATAGTGATGATTTTGATGACAGCTATGTCGTTCGTACCCACACTTCTCCGGTGCAAATTCGCACGATGGAAAATCAACAACCGCCTATCCGCATTATTGCTCCGGGCAGAACTTATCGCTCTGACTATGATGCTACCCATACCCCGATGTTCCATCAGGTTGAAGGTTTGGTCATTGATAAAAACATTACCATGGCTCATCTTAAAGGCTGTCTCTATGACTTTGTTAAAGCCTTTTTTGAGTTGGATGAAATTCCGGTGCGTTATCGTCCGTCATACTTCCCGTTCACAGAGCCCTCTGCTGAAATGGATATCGGTTGCTTGAAAACCAAAAACGAACTCAAAATCGGTGCCGGTAATGATTGGCTCGAGATTTTGGGTTGCGGTATGGTTCACCCCAATGTTTTGCGTGCCGGCGGTATTGACCCTGATGTTTACCAAGGTTTTGCTTTCGGTATGGGTATTGATCGTTTGGCCATGCTTAAATACGGAATCCCTGACTTGCGTACCTTCTTTGAATCTGACGTACGTTGGTTGAAACATTACGGTTTTAATGCTTTGGATGAAGCTTCCATGACCGGTGGCTTGAGTAATAACGGAGGAGCAAATCGATGAAATTTACATTATCTTGGTTAAAAGAACATTTGGATACAAACGCGTCCGTTGATGAAATTTCCGAAACCTTAACCAAAATCGGTTTGGAAGTGGAAGAAGTGATTAATCCGGCTGCGGCTTTGAAGGGCTTTGTTACCGCAGAAATCACGGCTTGCGAAATGCACCCCGATTCAGACCACTTGCATTTGCTGACCGTTAATGACGGCTCTAAAAACTATCAGGTTGTTTGTGGTGCGCCGAATGCCAAACTGGGCTTAAAAGGTATTTTTGCGCCAGTCGGCGTGATTATCCCGTGTTATGGGGAAGAACTCAAAGTCGGCAAAATCCGCGGCGTTGAAAGCTTTGGTATGATGTGTTCCGAAAAAGAACTTTGCGTCGGTGATGACCATACCGGTATTATCGAATTGCCTGCCGATACCAAAATCGGAGAGCCTGCTGCCGAAGTTTTGAATATTGACCCCGTATTTGATATTTCCATTACCCCGAACCGAGCCGAATGTTTGGGTGTTCGCGGTGTGGCTCGTGATTTGGCCGCTGCCGGTTTGGGTACTTTGAAGCCTTTGAAAATTGTTAAAACACAAGGCACTTTCACCAGCCCGATTAAAGTAGACAATCAAGCTTTGGAAGCTTGTCCGGTTTATGTCGGTCGTTATATTAAAAACGTGAACAACCATGCGCAAACTCCAAAATGGATGAAAGACAGATTGACCGCTATCGGCCTGCGCTCGATTTCTCCTTTGGTAGATATTACCAACTATATTAACTTTGATATGGCGCGTCCGTTACACGTTTTTGATGCCGATAAGCTTAACGGCAATATTACCGTTCGCATGGCAAAACAAGGCGAAAAATTTGTTTCTTTGGAGGAAAAAGAATATAGCCTTGATGACAAATCTTTGGGTATTTGTGATGATGAGGGTGTCCAATGCTTGGGTGGTATTATGGGCGGCTTGTCCAAAGGTTGCTCCGATGATACCAAAAATGTTTTCTTGGAATGTGCTTTATTTACACCGGAATGTATTTCCCGTACCGGTCGCAAATTCCAAATTGATTCTGATTCTCGTTACCGTTATGAGCGCTGGGTTGACCCGCAATCTAATATTTTGGGTTCAGACTATGCGACCCAACTTATTTTGGAAATTTGCGGCGGTGAAGCCTCCACGCAAGAAATTGCCGGTGCCGAGCCGACTGAAAAACGTGTGGCTTATTTACGCCCCGAAAGAATCAAAACCCTTATCGGTGTTGATGTTGAAAAAGCCAAAATTATTGAAATTTTGAATCACTTAGGTTTTGAGACCAGTGAAGAAAACGGCAAAATCAAAGCTGTTTCTCCGACATGGAGAGGCGATATTGAAGGTGAGCATGACTTGGTTGAAGAAGTTGTTCGTATGATTGGTTTGGATAAAATTCCGGCCGAAACCATGCCGCATGACAAGTTCCCGAAACAAACTTTGACACCGCATCAACGTCGAATCGTCACGGTTAAACATGAGTTAGCTAACCGCTCAATGTATGAAACCGTTACTTGGAGCTTTACGGACTCTAATGTTGCCGAAATGTTCAGAAAACCTGAAGCCGATGCCATTTTGCTCTATAACCCGATTGCGGCTGATTTGAACGAAATGCGTCCGTCTTTGTTGCCTAATTTGATTACGGGGGCAAAAAACAATATTGCTCGCGGTTATGCCAACGTATCTTTATTTGAAGTCGGTCCGCAGTTCTTGTCTCGCAAGCCAACCGACCAGTTGACGGTGGCTGCCGGTATCAGAACAGGTATGACTTCTAAAAAACACTGGGCAGAAGAACCACGTGCTTATGATGTGTTTGATGCCAAGGCTGATGCCATTGCCGCCATTGCCGCAGCCAACGGTCCGTGGGAAAATGCTCAAGTGTTTGCCGATGCTCCGAGTTATTATCATCCGGGCAGAAGCGGAAGCTTGCGTTTGGGTAAAAACGTGTTGGCTTACTTTGGTGAATTGCACCCGTCTGTATTGAAAAAAATGGGTGTTAAACAGCGCGTCGTTGCTTTTGAGGTTTATCTCGATAATATTCCGGAGCCTCGTGCCACAACCGATAAAGCACGTAAGAAATTGGAACTTTCTGCTTTCCAACCGGTTGATAAAGATTTGGCTTTTGTCGTGGATAAAAAAGTGAAAGCTGCCGATATTATTGCGGCTGCTAAAAACGCTGACAGAGAGCATATTACCGATGTACGCATCTTTGATGTGTATGAGGGCGAAAACTTGCCCGAGAACAAAAAATCGGTGGCTATTGCCTTTACAATGCAGCCGAAAGAGAAAACCTTTACCGACCAAGATATTGAAACAATGATGAACAAGGTTATTGTTGATGTGTCTAAGAAAACGGGTGGTGAACTCAGAAAGTAAAATAATATCATTTCTAAAAAAGCCTGATGTTTTGATGTCAGGCTTTTTTTCTTGTTATTTTTGTTTTTTGTGGTATACAGCTTTTGTTTTTATTTATTATCAATCTAAATTTTTTAAGTTATGGCAAAGAAAATTATTTTGTGTTTAATTTTTGTGTTTTGCGGCCTGAGTGTTGTTTGTGCTCAAAAGTTGAGTCCTTCTTTCCGTCAGGATTATTTGGACAAATTGTATGAAGAGTGCCCTGATTCATTGAAAGAGACTTTATCTTTGTGGCAGACACCATACATTCGACAGACTTTTGCAACCAATAAAGCAGCCGAAAGGTTGAAAAAAATCAGCGAGCTCAGAAAAAAAGATTCTTCCGTGTTGATTTTTTATGAGACATCAGATTGTTATATTGATGTTAGTTTTTCTTCTCGGTTGAATGATTTTCAGTTTGTGTTTTATTATATTTCTCCGCAAGATTCACTGTGTAATTTGTGCTTATACGGAACCGAAGGTGCTTTAGAAAAGAGTTTCCAGACAAAGTCCGGTGCCGATTATAGTTTTAATCATGAATGGGGATTTATGGAATTAAAGAAAAATAAACTTGGTTTGCTCGATTGTTATTTGAAGTTAGACGGGTGTTTCAAAGATGAAGCTGGTTATGTTTTGATTCCTTTTTTGGGCACAAATACGTTAGTTTGGAGGAGAAACGTTCAAGGAAATGTTGCTCCTGCCTTTTAGTTTAATTTGTATAAAAGCTGTTTTTTGTAAAAAAACAGCTTTTTTTCTTGATTTTTGTCTAAAAAAGAAATAGAAATGTTTTTGTCTAACCAATAATTATGCTATATGAGAAAATTTGTTTTATTTTTATGTGTTTTGGGCTTTAGCCTCAGCGTTAGAGCACAAAATCTTTTACCCTCTTGTAAAGAGGAATTTTTGGAAAAAATTTATACTGAATCGGATACGTTGTCTCTGATGTATTTTGAACAAAAAACGCCAATACGGCAAATTCAAAAATGTTCTCCAGATACACTTATATTTCAGGAAGAAGTCCAGAAACATTTAGGGCTTGTGTCTGATCTGTGGATGCGTGGTCAATTAGATGATTTTGCACTCTATATCAGTTGTCCCGAAGATGATGTTCAGTTTGATTTTTTCTATATGGACCAGTCTGGATGTCTCAATATTGTAACAATGTTGAAAAGCTATGGTTTTTGTTCTTTAGATTTTCAAACGTCTCAAAATCAATATAATATTGAATATGTTTGGGGATTTTTAGAAATCTATCAAAACGGATTGTCTTTGTTGAATTGTTATTGCGATATTGAACAAAGAGAGAATAATGTTTATATGACAATAGTTCCCTTTGAAGGTACTTTCCTGCCGATTTGGGAAGCTTATGATGAGCAAACAGGAATGTATGGTCCGGCATTTTGACATGATATAAGAAAAAGGAGTTGTTTATATAAAACAGCTCCTTTTTTATGGCGTGTTATATTTGTTGTTTACATTTCAAAAGTCTTCTTGCATTGAATTCTGCTGCGGAGTAGAGAATTCTTCTCCATTATTTTTTGACGTTTTAACTCTTCAATGCGAATCAGATATTTCCACATCGCATTGTTTTTGTCAGCTCTGTTACCGTTAGGTAGGCGGACATCCATCTCCAGAGCTTCATAGTTCATAAGATTGTATTCCATTCCCCATCCTCCTTTCGAAGACACTTTTATTATAACATAAGTTATATGCCTTTTCTACAAAAATTTAATATTTTTTTAACAATTAGGTATGTTTTTATATTTTTGTGTTAACTTTAGTTATATATTTTTTATTTTTTTTTCGGAAAATGAGACAGATTTGATTGAGGAAAATATCCGCTCAAGAAAAAGAGCATTTAATCTCCTTTTCATTTTACAACATTTATCGGATTTCCGTTAAGCCAGTGATTAAGGTTATCAAACACAATCTGGGCTCGTTTTTCCATGGCTTCTGCCGTGAAAAATCCTAAATGCGGGGTAACTAAGGTGTTTTTGGCGTGAAACAGTGGATGCTTTATATCTAATGGTGGTTCCGTCTCAAAAACATCGATTACAGCTCCGGCAATTTGCTCTTTGTTCAGAGCATTGGCCAAATCTTGAGAGTTGACTACGGCACCGCGGGCGGTATTAACTAAAATTGCATTTTTTTTCATGTATTTTAAGTTATCTTTATTGATGAAATTGCGGGTTTGTTCGGTCAAGGGGCAGTGCAAACTTAAAATATCTGATTGCTCCATCAGCTCTTTTAGCGGCATGTATTTCATTACATCCGTATCCGGCTTATGAGAAAAACCATTATAAGCAATGGTTTTGCAGCCAAAAGCGCGAAAGAGATCTGCCGTGCGTGAACCGATGGCGCCGGTGCCAATCAATCCAACGGTTTTACCGCTCAATTCAAAAGCTTTTAAGCCGGCTTTGATTTTGCCATCTCGGCAAAGAGAATCAGCTTCTCTTAGTTGGCGATATAAATATATCACACCGCCGATAACAAGTTCGGCGACGGCTTCGGTGGCATAACCTGAGGCATTGCTGACGATAATATTTTTGGCTTTGGCGCTATCCATGGCTACGTGATCAAAGCCTGTAAATGCAATGTCGATGTATTTTAAGTTCGGGCAAGCCTCAATCACCTCTTTTTTGAGAGGCATGTTAGCAATAATCAAAGCTTCGGCAGAGCCTATTTGTTTGATTTGAGTATTAATGTCATCGTTGCGGGTAAAACATTCTACTTCATGTCCGGCTTTTTGTAACGGCTCAATATAACTCTGCAAAACAGCATCAGACACGGACAAAGATTCCAAAATAACAATACGCATGGTTTTCTCCTTTTATATAGTTATGTAATTATAGAGTAATCTTATTGTATTTTAGTTAAAACCTTCTTCATCAGGGTAGAGAAGGGGTAAGCAGAAAGTTTGTCAATGGGGACAAAAAAACCGTCAAAATCGGGCTGTTCATCTTCAATTAAGCAGATTTGTAAGTTGAGTTTGATATGGGTGAAAATATGGGTAACGCTTTTTTCGGTTTCAATTACTTTTTTATCGGCAAACAATTTCCCTTCATCACACCATGGCAGTTCATATAAGCCGGAGAGTAATCCTTTTTCCGTGCGCTTGCGAATGAAGATTTCTTGCTTTTTGTTTCGAATTATATAAACAAAACCAGACTTTTCTTTTTTACCGATTTTGGTTTTATTAGGGATTTGTTCAATATTTTCTTTTCCTTTGGAAACACAAAAGTTTTGCCATGGACAGAGCAGACACTGTGGTTTTTTGGGTGTGCAAACCATGGCGCCCAAATCCATAATCGCAGAGGCATAGTCTGCCGGATGTTCCAAACTTTGAAGTTCTAAAGCTTTTTTTCTAATCTCGGGCATAATCTTTTCAACAGGCTCAAGCAAACCATACATGCGGCAGATGATGCGAATGACGTTGCCGTCTATTACCGCTTCCGGCTGATTGAAGGCTAAAGACAAAAAACTTGCAACCGTATATTCGCCAATACCTTTGAGCTTCAAAACATCTTCTTTTTGGGTAGGAAAAATGCCGCCAAAGTCATTCATGATGATCTGAGCCGTCTTATGTAAGGATTTTGCTCTGGTGTAATATCCCAGACCTTGCCAATAGGCATAAACGTCTTCCTCATCGGCTTGAGCTAAAGTTTGAATATTTGGAAAACGCTCCATAAAACGTGCAAAATAGGGTATCACGGTTTTAACGGTGGTTTGCTGGAGCATAAATTCCGAAACCAAAATGACATATGGATCGGGATGGACGCCACCTTTAACACGCCATGGCAAATCGCGTCCATGAATCTTATACCAATCTAAAAGTAAGTCAGATAATTTCATCCTATTTCTTCAATAAATTACTCAATTCTATCGGAAATAAGGCAATGGTTTGAGAGGGAGAGGTTGAAATATCTTTGATTGTTTGTAATGTTTTTAATTGCATGGTTACCGAGCTTTTTTCCAAAGTTTCGGCTGCTTCCAACATTTTTTGCGCAGATTCAACTTCGCCTTGCGCGGCAATAATCATGGCACGGCGGTTCCTTTCCGCTTCGGCTTGTTTGGCCATGGCACGTTTCATATCCTCGGGTAATTCAATCTCTTGAACATTTATCGCTTCAATATCTATTCCCCATTTATCAGTTGCCAAATCAACAATGTTTTTGATTTCTTCGCCGATACGTTTTCTTTCCGATAAAACTGTATCCAAATCATTGGTGCCGATAACGTCTTTTAAGGCAGACTGGCTTTGTTGAATGACAGCCGTGATATAATCGGAAATTTGAATTACGGCGTTCTCCGGATTTTTAACCTTAAAATAAACTACGGCATTGATATTGACCGGAATGTTGTCTTTAGTCATGACTTCTTGTTTGGGAACATCTACCGTCATAATGCGCATGTCAATTTTTTGCATGGTCTGAATTACCGGCAAAAACCATCTTAATCCGGGTTCTTTGGTGCTGGTGTATCGGCCTAATGTGAAGATAATGCCCTTTTCATATTGCATTACAATTCTTAAGCCGGGGATGATAATGAAAAATATTAGGGGAACGGCAATTATTAATATTGTATCAGACATTGTTGTTTCCTTTCTTGTTTCAGTTATTTTTATTTTGATGCAAGAGTAGGTTCTACGTCAAAGGTAGGGGCAAAAGCAGTACTCAAGATTATAAAAAGGATTATAATCAGTTCACCACAAACCTATTTTGGAGGACTGCTTATGCCTGTTGATATGATATTAACAAACAATGCAAACATCAAGATAAAAGAAGCGAATAAAGGCAATAAAATTATTTTAGAATGTGAAGATGAAACCGAATATTACTGTCCCAAGTGTGGAAGTTAGATTCCACGCAAAGGCTGAAATTAGAGAGTTATTTTAAGGAAAATCCAACGATTAAAATACTTTATGACATCACGCAAGAACTGATGAATTTGATG
>CASFNB010000025.1 GCA_949295915.1 uncultured Pseudomonadota bacterium
TCCGAAACAAGTTCGGAATGACCTCAATGAGGTCTTTTTTTTTGGCTGTCGCCAGCCAAGCTGAGCCAGCTTGACCGCCCTAATCGATTGCCGAGCTGTCTGTGCCGAAAACAAACATCATTTTTGGCGAATCTTCCGTGCCCTGTGCGGATAAAAAAGAGCCAGCTTGACCGCCCTAACTGATTGCCGCGCTGTCCGTGCCGAGAATAGATATTGTTTTTGTCGTTAAAACAACTCGCCTTGAGAATCATCTGCCAAATCAACAATAGCATCTTTTACAAGAGCAATGCTTACGGCCCGTTTACGCGCCAATGATAAGCGGTCAATTTCGGCAACAATCTTTCTGGCGTAGGCAAAGGAACGTTCCATGTTGTTTAATATGTAAGAAACAACTTCAGGACTGACGTTGATTTGCCGGTCCATAAATAACTTTATTAATAAGCTTGACAGAAGTTCATCATCCGGAGCCTTTATTTCTATCGACGGAACAATATTTAGTCTGGATTGTAAATCTTTTAGCTTGAAGTGAAGACGTGCCGGTGCTGTTTGCGAGGTAAATAAAATGTTACCGCCTTCATTGCGATAAAGGTTGTAGAGGTGGAACATGGCTTCTTCGTCAATTTCTGTGCATAGGTCTTCTACTATTAAGCATGTGTTTTCTTGAAATAAGTCATGTACTGTTTCAAGCTTGAGCTGTTGTGCCTTGATACAAGGAATCTTGTACGGGTAATTAGTCAATAAACTTACCCGATTGGAAAATACGTTGGCTAAATGGGTTTTTCCGCAGCCTTCACTACCATATATGCAGACAGCAAAAAAATCCCACCGTGGCCACGTGTCTATCATGCGGACGGCTTCTTCGTTGCAGGGGGAGATTAAAAAATCTTCTTTTCCCAATGCTTGACGGTGCGGTAATTCTAATGTGAGTTGTTCTGCGGTTTCTGACATGTTTTTCTCGATTATTTGTTTCTTTTATTTAATACATCAAAAACTTTTGCCGTCAAGTCTCCCAAACTGAACGGTTTGGCCATAAACTCAAAATTTTCGCTGTCGGAAAGCTCTCTTTTGGCTATTTCTTCCGAATATCCTGAGGCTAAAATAACTTGAATATTGGGTATTTTTTCTTTGACAATGGCTGCTAATTCTGCTCCTGTTTTGCCGGGCATAACCATGTCGGTTATCAATAAGTCAAAATTTGTATCGTATTCTAATTGCTCCAGAGCGTTTTCGGCTGAATTGCATCCGATAACGTCATAGCCTTTTTTCTTTAGGGCGCGAATCGCAAAAGTACGAACCGAATCTTCATCTTCAACAAATAAAATACGCACTTCTTCTGCTTCTTTGCCATTGCTTTCTTTTCGGTCAATGGTGGACGATACGTTCAAACCAAAAATCAGTTTTTCGTTAAAGGCTACCGGTGCTTGTATCTTTTCTTGAACGGTTAGAATCGGGGTGCCGTCTTTGTTGGTGACAACCTCTTGCGTGGTGTTGCCGATATTGTTTTCTTCTGTATCGGTATCAATTCGCGGAAGATAAATTGAAAATGTGGTGCCGACACCGACCGTGCTGTCTACTTTTATAAAGCCTTTTGCTTGCTGAACAATACCGTAAACCATTGCCAATCCCAATCCCGTGCCGGAACCGACAACGTTTTGTTTGGTGGAGAAAAACGGCTCAAAAATACGTGTTAAATTCTCTTTGGGAATCCCACATCCCGTGTCTGCTACGTCTATGGCAACAAACTCTCCGGGGGCAACAACATCTGAGCCAAATTGGAACGGTTCGGTTAAAGGTTCTATGCGGGTCGAAATCGATAAAGTGCCGTTGCCTTTCATGGCATCTTTGGCATTAACCGCAAGATTGATGATGACTTGTGAAAATTGGACGGGGTCAACTCGAATGAAACCTAAATCCGTGCTGTGATGAAATTTTAAGACAATTTGCTCGCCTAAAATGCGCTTCAGCATGTGACTCAATTCCATAAAGTTTTCTGTCACATCTATCAGTTTGGGCTTATATGTTTGTTTGCGTGAAAATGTTAATAGCTGACGAACTAAACCTGCCGCACGGTTGGCATTTTGTTTGATTTGTATTAAATCGGCAAAAGAAGGGTCGCCGACACCGTGACGTTGCAATAGCAAGTCGCAGAAACCGATCATTGCCGTTAATAGGTTATTAAAGTCGTGTGCCACACCGCCTGCCAATTGCCCGACAGCTTGCATTTTTTGAGCTTGCGCAAATTGTATTTCCAAAGATTTTTGTTTGGTGGCATCTATCATATAAATTACAACACCATCAATATTACTGATATCGTCCGAATAAAATTTCTTCATCGGGGATAAATACATATGTGCAACTTTTTCTTCTTCACCTATCTTAAGATGTACATCCAGTTGAGCATTGCCGTTGCGGTTGCCGGTAATGTTGATAATTTCTTTTTGTAGTCTGTTTTCATCTTCTTTTTGAACAAAATCAAATAAGTTGCTTGATGTAAGTTCGTGCTTTTCTTTGTTTTTGATTAAAAATTCTCCGGCTTGTGCGTTGCTGTCTTTTATTTTTCCTTCTTGATCTATAAAAATGATGCCGACCGGTGCAAAATTGAATAACCAACTGATTTTATCATAGGCCAAACTTAAATCGTTTTTCAAACTTTTATCTGTCGGAATATCACTCACAACAACGCCTCTTGTTTTGGGCTCGTTATTGTTATCTTTGTATCTTTCTTGATATAATAATGTTTCTGAAACGGTTTCTTTCGGCGTGTTAAAATAGACCGTACCGTGCCATTGCAAATGGTGAGACGGAATTTCTGAATTGCGCGTAACAAAATCATCCATATTTTTTCCGACCAAGTCTTCTCTGCGTTGTCCGAGAAATTTGGCAAAAGCATGATTTACATATTCAATCTGTGAATTTTTATTGCATATATACAGACCTATCGGCAGATAATCCAAAAAATCATGCAGTGAACGTCTTTCTTCTTGAAAAATGGTTTCCATATTTTGTCGAGCGGTGACGTTTTTTATGCTCCAGTATAAAAAAGCATCTCTTTTTATGGCTTTGATGGAAAACGGACCATCAAAAATATCGGCTTTTTTTAAGTATATCGGTTTTACACCAACCTCAAACCATTCTTCGTTACCAAAAATTTTGCTTTCCATGTCATGCAGGGATAATGATATAATGGTTTTTTCCGGTGTTAAGTTGCTGCACGCATTCTTTATGCGCTGAAATGCACTTTTGTTTTTGGGATCATCCGTTAAATAATGTTCTAGAAACATTAATACCGGAAATTGTTGAAAAAACTCTCCCGCCGGTGCGTTTTGCAAAACGGCAACGCCGTCTGAATTTTCTATTCGTTTGAGCTTAAAATCATTTTTGATGATTTCATTGGCAAAACCACCGTAGCTCATGGCTTGTTCTGCGGAATTTAAGGTTTTTATCGTTAAAATCAAACATAAGGTGATGAAAAATAAAGTTGATAAAACCAAGAGCATAAAATATTCGGGATAGATAAATAAAGATATTAAGCTCACAGAAACGGCGACTAATGAATAAGCCAAAAAAATCAGATGGCTTTTGAGTTGCTTATCCGGTCTATTGTTGGTTTTTGAGCTGCATAACATATCCGATTACCTCTGCAACGGCTTTAAAATGTTCCGGCGGAATTGCCTGATCTACTTCTACGCTGGCAAACAAGGCACGAGCCAATGGCGGATTTTCAACAATGGGAATTTCATTTTCTTCCGCAATTTCTCTGATGCGCAAAGCCAAAAAGTCAACACCTTTGGCAACAACCACCGGCGCATCCATTTCTTCCATCTTATATTCCATGGCAACCGCATAGTGCGTCGGGTTGACAACAACCACATCGGCTCTCGGTACATTTTCCATCATACGGTGGCGCGCTCTTTCCATGCGAACTTGACGTATACGCGATTTGATGAGCGGGTCTCCTTCCATTTGTTTGTATTCTTCTTTGAGCTCTTGTTTGGTCATGCGTAATTTTTTTAAGTAAGTATAACGCTGGTATAAATAGTCGGCAACTGCTAATACAAAAATGGCAATTACAACTGTGAATATCAGCAGAACAACAATTTTATGGATGAACTCTAAAATACCAATACTGTCCATGGTCGGCAGTAAATTTACTTGTGGCAGATAGGGGCGAACGACTAAAATGCTGACATAAGCTATAAGGCAGATTTTGAGCAAACCTTTTAAACTTTCTACCACTTTTTTCATATTGATAAAATTGGGTAATGCGGCAAAAATGTTTAACTTATTCCAATTTGGTTCCAGCTTTTTCGGGGCATAAATGAAACCGGTTTGAGAGATGCTGGCGGTGATGCCGAAAACAATGAAAATGGCAAAGGGAATCGCCAAAATCTTTAATAATGCTACTGCCGAATTGATAATAAGCCTTTGAATGTGTGCCGCATCGGTCGGTAAAGAATCGGGAAGTTCAATAAATTTGATGCTATATTCATAAAACCAGCGGAACATTAACGGAATTATCATCCAGACAACGGCCAACATTGCCAAAAACATGATGAAACTTTTGGCATCTTGCGAAACGGCCGTATCACCTTCTTCTCTTGCTTTTTCTATTTTTCGTTCCGAAGGTTCTTCGGTTTTGGAGGATTCATCATCATCTTCAGGGGCAACCATGCTTTCCTCCTAATGCAAAAACATATGTAACCCGTCTTCATAATATTTGATAAACCAAATTATCATAACGGGGAGGGTGATGAACAATAATCCGATACCTAAGTAAATTTGCAAAGGCATGGACAAGAAAAATATATTCAGTTGCGGCATTAAGCGAGATAAAAGCCCCATGCCGACATAAAAAATGATGGCAAATGCAATAAACGGCGAACCTAATTTGAAGCCAATTAAAAAACTTTGCGTTAATGTTTTGCTGATGCTTTGAGCAAAATCTCCGGTGGGCAATATGTTTCCGACCGGAAGTAAGTCATAGCTTTCAATTGCGGCTCCAATCATCAGATGGTGCAGATCAGTAATAAAGATTACGGTTAATGCAACAATGGTCAAAAAACTATCAACAATAATGGATTGTTGCTGAAAAGCGGGATCAAACATTTGTGCATTGGAAAAACCAATGGCTTGTCCTACTAAGTTTCCGGCTAAATTAATTGCCGCCATTAATATTTGCATAAATATTCCGATAAAAATGCCATAAGTGATTTCAAATAAAAGCATTTGCAAAATGCTTGCAAAGTCTTGCGGAATCGGTGGAAGTTTATCATTTAAAAAGGGAATCAAAATAACGGTTATGGCCAGTGCAACAGATAATCTTAATTGAGAATTGACATAGCCGGCATTAAATCCCGGCATGAGCATCATGGCAGAACCGATACGTAAAAATATCAGCAAAAATTTATATAGTTCCAAATTAAGGAGTTCGGTCATTTTTAACCGCCATTTGCTATTTTATCAAATAAACCGTCGGTTAATATTTTCATTTGATTGAGCATAAACGGAAACAGAATGATGATAGTGGCAAAAACACCGATGATTTTTGGAACAAAAGCCAAAGTCATTTCTTGGATTTGGGTTAAGGCTTGAAAAATACCGATAACAAGTCCGATAAATAAGGCCACTAATAAGACCGGCGATACAACTTTTAGCAAAGTGAATATTGCCTCTCTTGAAATGTCTAAAACTTCAACCTCATTCATATTTTTATCCTTAGTCAAGCGGGGTTAAATTTTCAAAATATTGAAAATTATCTAATCCGGTTAAAAATGCACCGTCAAATTCTTGAGCTATTATTCCTTTGAAATAGTCTGATATTATTTTTTGCCATTCTTCGCTCCAATATTCAACGATAATTCCTTTTTTATCGACAAACGAGGCTCTTTTTAGCCATGTCGGCGAGCCAATTTTCCATTCCGGTTGCCAATAATATTTATCGGAATCTGTTTCGCTGATGTTCATGGCGGCAATAATCTTTCTTAATGTGCCGTTTCTTTTATATTTTAATCTGTTAACATCTTCTTTTCTTAAAGCTTTACCTTGAAAAAACGGTGATATGACGACAACATCAAAATTGGACCGTTCTATATCTCGTAAATAATCTTCTTTGTTTTTAAATTTGCTTGTATCGAGTAAGAATAAAATGTTTTTCGCTTGGTCAATTTTTTCGATGTTCTTTGCATTTTCATTGACCAAAAGTTGGTTCGTAGCGTCTTTAAAAGCAAATTTAGGGTTGCTGAAAATATAGGTCGGAATTTTATTGCGTGCCGAACTTTTTACGGCATCATCCAATTTATCAGCTGAACATTGTTCTATACTCATTAACGGAATGTTTATTTTGCTATTAATTGATTGGTTTTTGCAAAATAAATTATTTATGACTTCAACATCTATGCTTTGTCTGTATTTTGGCATTAAATTTTCTATTTTTTTATTTTGAATTTCTACCGGATTGAGAAGTAGCGTATCTCTGTCTGAAGAATAGCCATTTTGACGTGATTTATTATAATCATCAAGGTGAAATTCCCAAATGCCGTTATCTAATAGTTTTTGCCCTTCATGCGTCATAATAATAAATTCCGGATTCTGGCTTTTCCCGTAGCGACTCAGCATGATTACATTCTGTCTCATTGCATCGCGATAATTTTTTATGCTTTCGGGAAAGCCGCTGCTTATCGCATTGAGTTCTTCTTGGGTATACGGATTAGCAGAAGTAAAACCCGCTAATCCGGCTAGGCACTCGGCAGTGCTCAGCAGATACCCGAAAAAGAACATATATGAGACTCGTCTAGGTAACAATGTCAGCCTCTTTCTTACCGGTTCTCTTGGTGATTTCGGCAATTTCCATAGCGGCTTGTAAAACATCATCAAGCATTTGGCGCGGATTTTCATCTAGTTTTTGGCTTTGATAATTTTCCAAATAAACGCGTAATGTTGCACCGCTGCTTCCGGTTCCCGACAGACGATAAACAATGCGTGAACCGCCATGGAAGTTGACTATCAAACCGTTTTTGGTGGAGCTACCGTCAACAGGATCGTTATAGATGAACGGATGTGCCGTTTCAACTTCATAAGGACCGAATTTTTGTCCGGCGAGGTTTGGTAATTTGTTTTCCAAATCAGCCATTAATTTGTCTGCAACTGCGGTGTCCAAACCTTCAAAGTCAAAACGAAGATAGTAGCTGCGACCATATTTTTTCCAATGATCTCGGGTGATTTGTTCAACGCTCATGCCGTTTTTGGCAATAATACTCAGCCAGAACAAAACAGCCCAGATACCATCTTTTTCACGGATGTGGCTCGAGCCTGTACCGAAACTTTCTTCTCCGCACAAAGTGATGCGTTTGGAATCCATCAAATTGACAAAGTATTTCCAACCTGTGGGAACTTCATAGTAACCTAAATTGTGGGCTTTGGCAACGCGGCTGACTGCCGTTGAGGTCGGACATGATTTTGCCACACCGTAAATGCCGTTTTTATATGCCGGAATGATGTTGTAATAATCAGTCAAAATGGCTAAAGAATCGCTCGGTGAAACAAAGAATTTTTTACCTAAAATCATGTTTCTGTCGCCGTCGCCGTCGTTGGCTGCGCCAAAGTCGGGAGCATTATCCGAGTTCATAATGCTCAAAAGTTCGGTAGCATAGGTCATGTTCGGATCAGGGTGTTTGCCGCCAAAATCCGGCAAAGGTTGACTATTGATAACAGAACCTTTTTCGGCACCCAAAATCTCTTCAAAAATGCGAATGGCATAAGGGCCGGTTACGGCATTGAAAGCGTCAAATTTCATCTTGAAGCCGTTTTTGAAAAGTTTTTTCAAGGCCTCAAAATCAAAAATACCTTCCATCATTTCGACATAATCGGAAACAGAATCAATAATTTCGATTTGCATGTCGCCGAGTTTGGTCGTGCCGATTCTGCTTAAATCAATATCCGGAGCATCGCAAATTTTATATTCGGATATGTGTTTGGATGTTTCATATATTTTATCGCTGATGGATGTGGGAATTTGTCCACCGGTTTCATTAGCATATTTGATGCCAAAATCACCGTTGATACCTCCGGGGTTGTGTGATGCAGAGAAAACAAAACCGCCATCGGTTTTATTTTTGAGCAAAATATTGGATGATGCCGGTGTCGATAAAAAGCCGTTTTGACCAATAATCAATTTGGCAACGCCATTTGCCGCCGCCATTTTGATAAATTGTTGAATGGCTTTTTCGTTATAGTAACGACCATCTCCGCCGACAACAAATACTTTGCCGTGCAAATTGCCGATGGTGTTAAAAATACTTTGAATAAAGTTTTCAAAATAGTTGGGCTGCATCATGACTTTTGTCTTTTTACGCAAGCCGCCGGTACCCATTTTTTGATCGGAATAGGGCGTGGTGTGTATGGTTTGAATCATAATATTCTCCCTTTGCGGTTTTTATTATGTTTTATAAAATACCACGTTGTTTCTTAAACTCAAGCTTTCATTCCACTTATCTACTGAAACAAAAGCGGTTTTTTATTCAGGATAGATAAATTCTGCCAATGCGTTGATTTCTCTTTTTGCGGCAATATGAGAAACCGTCATCTTCATCTTTAGGGCTTCGTCATTCATATCTAAAACCGTTAAGCCTTCCAAAAACAATTCTTTATAAATGACTCTGTCTTTGAAACCGGAAAACAGGCGAAAACCATATATTTTTGACAATCTTTCCAAATGAGAAAAAATGGCAGTTTTGTTTTTGGAATTGAAGCTTGAAAGCTTGTTGCCGGTCACAATCCAATTTAAATAGGGTTTGCCTTGCGAGGCCAGATATTTTTTTATGTCCCATATGAAATTGGAATAATGCCCCGGTTTTAAAATGCGGTCGGTTTTGTAATCTATATCGGCTATGACGTTTAAATCCACCAAGCTGTCGGAGATTGGTGTAATCACGGTATCGGCATATTTATGTGCTTCCTCAAAAAGATAGTTTTTTGTGCCGGGGGTGTCTATGATAATGGCATCAACACTGTTTATTTTTTGTTGAATGAGAGAGCCCAAAGAATCGCGAGCTTGGGAAATTAAGTATGGGTTTTCCTCGGGATATATGCGCGTATGGTCCGGAATGGGCAGATTAATATTTTGTCCTTCACAAAAGCGACGTCGATTTTCAATGTATTTTGATAAACTTCCTTGGCGTCCGTCTAAGTCAAATGTGGATACGGTAAAGCCGTCTTGCAACAGCCGAATGGCTAAATGCATTGATATGGTTGATTTTCCCGTGCCGCCTTTCTCATTGCTGATAACAATGATATGTGCTTTTTTATTTTCTGTTTCGTTTACCATTAGAATCTGTTTGCCAAAGTGAGTTCAGATTTATTTGTCGCTATTACTATGCAAGATTTATGAGATTTTTGCAAGCGGCTACATAAGCTTTTTGCTTCTTTTTTATCAAAGCCAATAATTTTTGAACGATAAATAACGGCTGAACCGGTTTGATAAGGTTCAACGTCAATGGTTTTATCATCAGCTTTCTTTATAAGTTCATTTTTTATATTCAATGCATAATTACGCGCTTTGGCATAATTGGAAAATGCTCCAACCTGAATTCCCCATGCGCTTGTTTCATTGCTGTCGGGGGCAGATAAGCTGTTTGTGACCATTCCTTCATGTGCGGTGTTTGCCTCTGCTACGACAATACTCTCATCCGTATGATTGTTTAAAGCTAGTTTTTGTAAGCCGTTTTCCATCATGGATGCAACCTTTTGATCCCGTTGCTTTAGAATACGATGTCCCATGGTGACGGCAATAACACGATGTCCGTTTCTTTCGGCAGAGGTGACAATATTATAGCCGGCAGCGTTGGTGAAACCGGTTTTCATGCCATCAGCACCTTCAAAGGTTTTCAAAAGATGGTTATGAGTGTAAATGCTTCTACCTTGATAAGTGAATTTTTTGGTGGCAAAAAGTTTATAATATTGCGGAAAATGGTGATAAATAGCGGCGCCTAATAAAGCCATGTCGCGTGCTGTGGTCTTTTGTTTCTTGTTCGGCAAGCCAGAAGCATTGTAAAAAGTGGTGTCTTCCATGCCAAGCTCATGCGCAACTTGCGTCATGGTCTTGGCAAAATTTTCTTCGGAATATCCTAATCCTTCTGCCAAAACTACGGCACAGTCATTGGCTGATTTTACAATTAAGGCCATAACCGCATCACCAACTTTAATTTTTTCGCCTCGTTTGACACCGATTTTAGATGGGGACATATTGGCCGCTTTCCTTGATACGGGTAATTTGTCTTCCCATTTGATTATACCCTTTTCCAAGGCATCAAAGGTAATGTAAAGGGTCATTAATTTGGTTAACGATGCCGGATAACGCAATTCATCAGCGTTGCTTTCTGACAAAATCTCGCCACTTTCAGCATCAATCATGATAGATGATACCGAAGCTTGCGCTTTTGTTGATGCGTAACTTGTGAGCATCAATGCACAAAGTAAGGTGCGAAATATATTTGTCATTTTGCAGTTCATTTTTTTATCCCATAGTACATAGGCTGAAATATCTTTAACTTCCAATTTACGCTTTAAAGGAAAATAAATTCTTAATTTTTGAGCCATGAAAACAAAAATTTTAAATTTTTTTTGCTTGACTTTATGTTTGTTTGTTTGTAAAAATCATGCTCGGAAGGCTGATGGCGAACGTAGCTCAGTTGGTAGAGCCCCGGTTTGTGGTACCGGTTGTCGTGAGTTCGAGCCTCATCGTTCGCCCCAGATTTAAGACAAGCACCTCAAATGAGGTGCTTTTTTTTGTATTTAGTTAAAGCAAATGAGGCTCGAACCAAGGTTCGTCTGGCTCGTAAGTGTTTTTTTAGAAAAAATCACTAACTCGCTGCGGTCACTTGATTTGTAACGCTTTATTAAAAAAAAGACTTTTGTTTCTACAAAAGTCTTTTTACTGTTCGAAATTACTTATTCCGTAATTTCTAACGGTTGCGGATCTACACAAGAAGAAAACTCTTCCGAAATCGGTCCTAAACAACTTACGGCATTTTTACTGTCTATCACGCTTTGATATGTTCCCGTAATTAACGGATGCCATGAAGGTAAATCCTGTCCTCGGAACAGACGTTTATAAGCGCAGCTGTTCGGTAAAAGGTAAGCT
Organism: uncultured Pseudomonadota bacterium; assembly: GCA_949295915.1. Classification (GTDB taxonomy): domain Bacteria; phylum Pseudomonadota; class Alphaproteobacteria; order RF32; family CAG-239; genus CAJLXD01. The sequence continues at coordinate 11,138 of CASFNB010000025.1, forward strand.
TGCGTATTCAATAATTTCATGTCAACTTTAAGGCAAGTTTTGGTCTTTATCCTCTTTTCATAAATTTTGCATTGGCAATTTACCAGATTTAAATATTTACAATGAAAATTGGTAAAAATGGTTTTGCCGAAAAAATCATGCTTGATTAAGCAACATTTTCCGCAGTGATCACACAATGCTTCCCATTCTTCTACGGATAATTGATACAGTTTCTTCTTTTTCCAAAATTCTTTTTCCATAATGATATGTGCCGCATAGTTTACTTTGCGGACTTTGTTATAATGATTGGTAAAATAAGATTGATTTATGTTCAATCTATTGAGAGACAAAGCTGTTGTCAATATTTTTATTTTTCCGATAAGGCAAAAACATCTAAAAATATTTTAAATAAATCGGCAAGTGTTTTTCCTCCGTTTAAGGGTCTTAAACTCACGCGGTCTACAATAGTATAATCATCAGATATATTATCATAACAAATCAGCGCTTCGGAAATGCGTCCCAAAACCAGTTTGCGTTTAAAAAACGCATAACCCTTATAATGAAATGTTGAGGCGGCAATATCGGGAAAGGTATATTTTTTCAATATTCGGTTATGGTTTTGTATACCGAAAAATTCCACTCCGTTATAGGATAATCCGTCAGTCTGCCTTAAAAATTCTTTATATTCCTCCGGCAAAGCACAAAAGCCGCTGGCTGCCAATAAGGAACTGGCTTTGGCAATTTCGTTTTCCGAACACGGGGTGAAGGTAATACATTCGGGAAATTTTTTTATAGCTTCAAAATATTTAATCATAATAAAATCTCCCTTCAAAATAAGGCAGATAGATAAATTTTTCTTTTAACAAAAAACCGTTGGCAATTTGATAATCTATCATGCGGTGAATGTTGGAATGGGTGTGGTGAGTGCGAATTAAACTGAAATTTTCAAACTCGGTATCGCCGCCGAAATCAAACGGAATTTTTAAATGCGTATTATAATTTTCGGGGGCAATTCCTCTTTTTAACAATTCTATATCGGAAAAAGATAAACCGACGGCTTCCAATTCTTCTTTGTCTCCGTAACCGACCATTTTTAAAAAAGCCGAACGCTTGCGTTGATATTCATTGAAAATATGGTGCATTTCTTCCCATGTCTTAGGGGCATAATGCGGCGTTAATAATTGCATTTTATCAAGTTTGTAAATGTGCAATAATTGAATGATGTCTTGTTTGATTTGAGCAGATGACAAATTTTGTCGGGAGGCATCATCATACAAATTTAATGCCGAGCCGCTTTCATATGAATTTACAGGCTCTTTTTTATCGGGGATTTTTCTCCCTTCGGATTTTATTGACCAATCCCACATCTTGCCTCCGAATTTTTTGGGGAAATGTATCTGTTAATTGTATGATACTAAATATTTTTTGGCAAGTAAATTTACATACAAAAAAAAGTTCGCCTAAATCCAGCGAACTTTAATCTTTAACTAAATTTCCAATCAATAAATTATCCCTGACGAGCTTTAAGTTTAGGGTTCTTTTTATTGATAACATAAACGCGACCTTTACGACGAACGATTTTGCAGTTCTTATCGCGAACTTTTTTAGTTTTCAATGAGCTGTAAACTTTCATTTTTCTTCCTTTTCATAAACAGTTGTCCGCAACTTATGCTAAAAAGATGTCTTTGTCAACCCTATTTTTCTTGATTCTTGGTAAAAATGTAAGATATCTTTTGCAATATCGTCCTTTTTCTTATAAACTGCGCTTGTTTCTAATGCCGGAACGAGGATTGTTATGCGTCGATTGAGTTATCTTTTTTTCTTGTGTTTTGTTTTTTACCCGCAAATACTTTGGGCTCAAGTCAGCTATGTAGAAGAAGCTAAAACTCTCGGTATTGTGGCCGGACAAGGTTTGGCATGTCGTTCTTCCAAATATGATCATTTTGAAATGTTAGCCCGCGCCATTATTTTGACTAAAGCCCCAAGTCCTCAGGCTTTGCAAGACGGTTTATATGTTTATAATTCCGCCAAAGCCGATACTTTTTTAGCTAAGCGTAAGGACGGAGGGTATCTCTGCGGTGAAATTTTGCAGATGTTTGATAATCAAGATATTTACAATATTACGCTTTATGAAGACGGAACCTTAAAAATGCCTGACGGACAAATTATTACGCCAAAGACTCCGTATGATGCCACCAAAATATATGCTGTGGATAATAATTTGCAACAGAACCTCAATGAGGTTTATCAGGCAAGCGTCACTAAAGTTCAACAAGGCAGAGAGAAGGCTCAGGTTTATGCTCCGCAAGCCAATGTGCAAAATAATCGTCCGTTGCAAGTCCAAAATGCGCCGCAAAATACGGTGCAACCGGTTGTTAACAATTTTGCCCCCGAATCTTCCGTCGGTCATTTATCGCGCCGCAGACGCTACTAAAGAAGCTTGCATAATTTGTTTTAACCTATATACTCTAGCCCAAGTTAATATTTAAATGGAGAAAGTTATGGCTGCGTATCAATACGTTTTTGTAATGCAAAATTTAACCAAAGTTTTCCCCGGTGGAAAAGAACTTTTTAAGGGTATCACGCTTTCCTTTTTACCCGGTGCCAAAATCGGTGTTTTGGGTGTGAACGGTGCCGGTAAATCTACATTGTTAAAAATTATGGCCGGCGTGGATAAAGAATTTAACGGCGAGGCTTGGGCGGCCGAAGGCGTTAAGGTCGGCTATTTGGAGCAAGAGCCAAAGTTAGACCCTTCTAAAAACGTGATGGAAAACATTATGGACGGATTGGGTGAGACCAGAGATTTACTCAAACGCTTTGAAGAAGTTTCGATGAAGTTTGCCGAACCGATGAGCGATGATGAAATGAATGCCCTCATTGAAGAACAAGCCGAATTGCAAGAAAAAATCGATGCCTGCAACGGTTGGGATTTGGAACGCACCATCGAAATTGCCATGGATGCTTTGCGTTGTCCGCCGGCTGATGCCGATGTTACCAAACTCTCGGGCGGGGAAAAACGCCGTGTGGCTCTTTGCCGCTTGTTGTTGCAAAAGCCCGATATGTTGCTCCTTGATGAGCCGACCAACCACTTGGACGCCGAATCGGTGGCTTGGCTTGAAAAACACTTGCAAGAATATAAGGGGACGGTGGTTATGGTTACCCACGACCGCTATTTCTTGGATAATGTTACCGGTTGGATTTTGGAACTTGACCGCGGTCAAGGTATTCCTTATGAGGGCAACTATTCTTCTTGGTTGGAACAAAAGCAAAAACGCTTGGCGCAAGAAGCTCGTGAAGAAAATGCCCGTCAAAAAACTTTGGCTAATGAGTTGGAGTGGATTCAGAAAAATCCGAAAGCCCGTCAAGCCAAGTCTAAAGCCCGTATTAAGGCTTATGATGAGTTGTTGAATGCGGCAACCAAAGATAAAATCACACAAGCTTACATCAATATACCGATGAACGAGCGCTTGGGCGATTTGGTGATTGAAGCCGAAAATATTACCAAAGCTTATGGTGATAAGGTTTTGATTGATAATCTTTCTTTCAAAATTCCCAAAGGTGCGATTGTCGGCATTATCGGTCCGAACGGTGCCGGTAAAACCACTTTGTTCCGCATGATTACCGGACAGGAAAAGCCGGATTCCGGTACAATCCGAATCGGCGAATCGGTTGATTTGGGGTATGTTGACCAATCACGCGATGAACTCAATCCCGATAAAACCGTATGGGAAGAAATTTCCGATGGTTTGGATATGATGGAGCTTGGCAAAAAGACCATTCCGTCTCGTGCTTATGTCGGACAATTCAACTTCAAAGGCGGCGACCAACAAAAGAAAGTCGGACAACTCTCCGGTGGTGAAAGAAACCGCGTTCATATGGCCAAAATGCTCAAAAAAGGCGCCAATGTCATTCTGCTTGACGAACCGACCAACGACTTGGATGTGGATACTTTGCGTTCTTTGGAAGAAGGGATTATGGCTTATCCGGGGTGCGTTTTGGTTACCTCTCACGACCGTTGGTTTTTGGACCGTTTGGCAACCCATATCCTTGCTTATGAAGGAGACGGGCACGTTGAGTGGTTTGAAGGTAACTTTGATGACTATGAACAAGATAAGCGCCGCCGCCTCGGCGATGATGCGTGCAATCCGCATAGGATGAAATATAAGAAGCTCGAAAGGTAAAAAAATTCGTATAATGGGCGATTAGTGCGTTGCCATCGGGTAAAAAGTGTCCTCATGTACCTCTTTGTACATTCCGGTACTTTTTCCCTCGGCGCCTACTACTCGCCGCATTCTCCGAATTTTTTGAAAATTCGTATAATAGGCGATTAGTGTGTTGCCATCGGGTAAAAAGTTTCCTCACGTACCTCTATGTACGCTGCGGTACTTTTTCCCTCGGCGCCTACTACTCGACAATTCCGACTAAGGCTTTGCCCTGAAAGCTGTCGCATTCTATCAAAGCCAAGTCTCATTGCGTCTCCTTAAAGAAAGCACATTTAAGGTGCTTTCTTTTGCGGCCGTCATCGCAATTTTTTGAAAAGGTTGTTCTGTGGAAATCTAATACAGATTTTGCGGATAAAAAAACAGGGGTGGTTATATAAACCATCCCTGTTTTTGGTTTTAAATTAGCAATAATTTTGCAAGACAATGCGTCTTCTTCTAAAACGACCGCTCCGGCTTTGGTAGGCTTTATAAAGCTTAGTGATTTCTTTAAAACTTGCTTGGCCTATCCAATACCAGTGATTGTACGACTTCCCGATTATGCCGTCAAATTTGGCTTTAAGTAAGGTACAAACTCTATAGTTGCCGATATATGAAGCTCTGCCACCAGTATTGTTACCGTATTTAATGTCAATGGAGCAGGCTTCGCCAATATTGAGAAGCGTATCTGCCATGTCGGTCGGCGGAATGGAAATCGTCAGATTTTTCTTGGCGTTTCTTACCAGTTTTGCGATGGTGTCAGAATTTTCATGACCTACCCAATACCAAACATTGCTGATAACACCGATTTGTCCGCCGGAATTTTCCTTCAAATCCATACATTGTCGATATGTGCCGATATATGCCGCAGGGTTCTTTTTACCGGAAACAATGATGACTCCGAAAGCCATGGTATGGGTTATCATTTCTATTGTTTCTTCAATATCATCATAATCCGTTTCGGTATTGATATTTTTTCTCCAGGCATAAATGGCATTGTCAACCGTTTGCATAATTTGCTGTTTTCTTCTTTCTTCCATAAAATAATATTTTTTTGTTAGCTAATAATACAATTTTATGTTCTTTCTGTCATAAAATTAGACAAAAGTCAATAAAAAAGCTGTCCGAAGACAGCTCTTTAGTTAATTTTACAAATCTTTGACCATTTTGGCAAAGGTGATGCCGCTTTCTTCAAAAATGTCTCCTTCCTGCACATAGCCCATGGTTTCATAAAAATGCACCACCGAGAGCATGGCGTGCATGACTATTTTTGAATATCCGGCTTCTTTGGCGCGTTTTTCGGCATATTTAACCATTTGGTGGCCAACACCTTCACCCTGATATTTGGTCTCAACAGCCACCTGCATTAAGCGGATTGTTTCATTGTCAACAGGGGCTAAAATCAAACCACCGACAAGTTTATCATCCAAACTCTCAACACAGCCAATGTGCAAATAGTTGGCTTCTTTGGCGCGGTGCATGTCCAAAAATTTCAAGCCCAGAGGCTCAAGCAAGATTTTGTAGCGAAGCTCAACCAGCTCATCATAGCGTGATGAGCCGAAATCAACATCAATCATCTTTTTCATCTTTCGCCTCCGTTTGTTGTTCTCTTTTTATAACTATATATCTTAGCATAGTTAATAATATATTGCGAATAATTTTTTTTTCATATATTTTGAGCTTAAATTTTGCAAAATTTTTTTGAAAGTGAATTGTTTATATGGCTACAAATTCGGATTTAATCAGAAACTTTGCGATTATTGCGCATATCGACCACGGAAAATCTACCCTTGCCGATAGGATGATTGAATATTGCGGCGGTCTGCAACAACGCGAGATGACCGAACAGGTTTTGGACTCGATGGATATTGAAAAAGAGCGCGGTATCACCATTAAGGCTCAGACCGTGCGCCTGAACTATACCGCTAAAGACGGTAAAACATATCAGCTCAACCTGATGGATACCCCCGGACACGTTGACTTTTCTTATGAAGTTTCTCGTTCACTCGCTTCTTGCGAAGGTTCGGTCTTGGTGGTGGATGCGACGCAAGGTGTAGAAGCGCAAACTTTGGCCAATGTCTATTTGGCGCTGGATAACAACCATGAGATTATTCCGGTGTTAAACAAGGTTGACTTACCTTCCGCCGATGTCGAAAAAGTCAAACGCCAAATTGAAGACGTAATCGGGCTTGATACCTCGGATGCCGTGGAAACTTCCGGCAAAACCGGTTTGGGTGTGGAAAATTTACTTGAGGCGATTGTCAAACATTTGCCGGCACCGACCGGTGACGAAGAAGCACCGCTCAAAGCGCTTTTGATTGACAGTTGGTACGACTCTTATCTCGGCGTGGTGATTTTGGTGCGGATTAAAGACGGCGTCATGCGCAAAAAAACGCAAATCCGCATGATGAGCAATAATGCCGCTTATTTGGTCGACCGTGTCGGTATTTTTACGCCGAAAATGCAAGAAATTGATGCCCTTTACCCCGGAGAAGTCGGCTATATTACCGCCAGTATCAAGAGTGTGAGCGATTGTCATATCGGTGATACCATTACTGACAACAAGCGCCCGTGTGATGCGCCTCTGCAAGGATTTAAACCTTCAATTCCGGTGGTGTTCTGCTCCATTTTTCCGGTGGATTCCAGCCAATACGAATCCTTAAAAGACGCTTTGGCAAAGCTCAAACTCAATGATGCCAGTATTGATTATCAAAATGAAAATTCCACTGCGCTGGGCTTGGGTTTTCGTTGCGGCTTTTTGGGTTTGCTGCATATGGAAATTATCCAAGAGCGCTTGAGCCGTGAGTTTGACTTAGATTTAATTACAACTGCGCCGTCGGTGGCTTATAAACTGCATTTGACTGACGGTACCGACACAATGTTGCATAATCCTGCCGATATGCCGGATGTGACCAAAATCAAATCAATCGAAGAGCCATGGGTAAAAGCCACAATCCTCGTTCCGGATGAATATTTGGGTGCGGTTTTGAAACTTTGTACCGAAAGACGCGGTGAGCAAGTGGAGCTCACCTATGCCGGTAGCCGCGCGATGGTAATTTATAAAATTCCGTTGAACGAAATCGTGTTCGATTTTTATGACCGCTTGAAATCTATCACCAGCGGTTATGCCAGCTTTGATTATGAGCTTATCGGTTATCACGAATCGGATTTGGTTAAAGTGCAAATCCTTATTAACGAAGAACCGGTTGATGCTTTGGCTTTCCTTTGCTTCCGCGGAGAAGCCGAAGCCCGCGGTCGTCAAATTTGCGAGCGCTTGAAAGACCTCATCCCCAGACACTTGTTCAAAATTCCAATTCAAGCCGCAATCGGCGGACGTGTGGTGGCGCGTGAAACCATTTCCGCCCTGCGCAAGGACGTGACCGCAAAATGTTATGGCGGCGACGTTACCCGTAAGCGCAAACTCTTGGATAAGCAAAAGAAAGGTAAGCAGCGTATGCGTCAGTTTGGCAAGGTTGAGGTACCACAATCGGCATTTATTGAAGCTTTGCGCATCGGTGACAACTAAAATGGGTGATTCTATGGGCGATTAGGGCAGAAACTGCGAATAAAATTTTCGGTCATGTACTTCTCTGTACCAATTCCGACTAAGGCTTTGTTGCGAAAGCTATCGCATTCTGCCAAAGCCAAGTCTCATTGCGTCTCCTTAAAGAAAGCACATTCAAGTGCTTTCTTTTACGGCCGTCTCCAAATAATTTGCGAGAGGTACTTTTTCCCTCGGCTTCTACTACTCGCCTCATATAATCCCCCATTTTCATTATTTGTATAATGGGTAACTAGAGCGATTTAGCGTCGTCTCGAAAAATCCATGTACTTCTTTGTACACTAGGATTTTTCTCGCTCCTAAAATCACTCTATTTTCTCAATTCCGACTAAGGCTTTGCTCTGAAAGCTGTCGCATTCTACCAAAGCTAAGTCTCATTGCGTCTTCTTAAAGAAAGCACGTTCAAGTGCTTTCTTTTACGGATGTCTTCAAATAATTCAAGCTGGAGCCAGCTTGAACGCAAAAGTTAGATAGCCTAACTGTCTTTAACCTGAATCCACGATGCTACCAAAGTGCAAGGCAGAGGGGCATGCCTTAAAAAGTATTTTTTCTTTTTATTATCCAGAAATCTGCCGCCCGCACCGTCACTCTGAACTTGTTTCAGGGTTTCTTTTTATCCTTATTGTCATTCCGAACTTGTTTCGGAATCTCTTAAGATGCTGAAACGAGTTCAGTATGACAGCTTATATGTATGTTAGTGGATTATGGGACTCTTTTTTACTGATTATTATCGCCTATCGATAGGCGATAATATATGTAATATCAATATGTTATAAATTAGATGCTGAAACGAGTTCAGCATGACGTGTGGTATAAGAATTGTTTTCTTTTCAAAAAAATATTTGCTTTTTTTCTCATTTTTTCTACAATACTCCTCGCAGGTTGAAGACAGCCTGTGGTGTCTGAAAAACATCATTATACCAAAAATCCACTTATGGTGGAGTGCCTGATATAAGCCTATTTATAGGACGAATAAGGGCGACTGATGGTATACAGTTTTTCAGCTCCACCGCCTTGAGTTTTCCAGCTCTTGGCGGTTTAATTTAACAAACAATCGTCTGTTATCTGTAAAGGAGTTGAATAATGCTAAACAAAAAACAAGCCCGAATTAACCTTAAACAAACACGCCTTAATTTGGCAGAGCAAATTACAGCCCTCCGGCGTTTGCACAAAATGACCATGCTTGAACTTGCCACGCAAACCGGTGTGCCAACCTCTTATATTGAAAAACTGGAGCTTGGTCTTGCCGAACTCAATCTCGGTAATCTACATCAAATTGCCCGCGCTTTTGATATGAAAATTGATGTTTCACTCGAGGCAAATTCCTAACAAAAAAAGCACCTCGTTTGAGGTGCTTTTTTTTCTTTATCTCTACGGTAACAATGGTGACCAAGCCGGGTCGGAGGCATCGGCCGGTGTTACCACCAAGCGCTCATTATAGCCGGTTAAATCTATTGAATATAACTTAACCGGAGCATTAGAGCGTGAAGTCCCTCTGTCTTGGCGGAAGTAGATGATTACACGTCCGTTCGGTGACCAGGTCGGACCTTCTACCAAATAGCCGCTGGCAAGTAAGCGTTCACCCGTGCCGTCCGGATACATTACACCAATGTAGAATTGTCCGTTGGCCATTTTTGTAAAGGCAATATAGTCGCCGCGCGGAGACCAAACCGGCGTTGCATATCTGCCTTGTCCAAAGCTGATGCGGTGAACATCAGAACCGTCGGCATTCATCACATAAAGCTGTTGGTTTCCGCCACGGTCAGAGTTGAAGACAATTTGCGAACCGTCCGGAGAATAGCTCGGCGAAGTGTTAATTCCGGCATTCTTGGTGAGTTGAGTTGAACGTTTGTTTTTCAAATCCATCTCATAAATATCGGTCTTACCGTTGGCGGCATAGCTCAACAATAGTTTAGAACTATCCGGAGAGAAACGCGGCGCAAAGGTCATGCCGGGGAAGTTTCCAATCAGCTCTTGTCTTCCGGTTTCAATATCCAAAATATAAACTTTCGGAATACCACCGGCATAAGACATATAAGTAATTTTTTGCAGGTTGGGTGAAAATCTCGGCGTCAAAGCCATGGCTTGACCGGAGGTCAAATATTTGTGGTTTTCTCCGTCTTGATCCATAATTGCCAAACGCTTAATTCTTCTTGTTGCCGGACCTGTTTCCGAAACATAAACTATACGTGTATCAAAATAGCCTTTTTCACCGGTCAAACGCTCATAAATGGCATCGGCAATAACGTGTGCAACACGACGCCAGTTGTCTTTGGTGGTGGTGAAAGATTGTGCTTTTAACTGACTTTCAGCGTAAACATCCCATAAACGAAATTCAATTTTGAGCTGATTTTGCCCTACTTCTTTAATGGCACTTTGGACCAAAGCCAAAGCATTGATGGCGCGCCAATCAATGAAAGCCGGTTCTTCATCCATAGATTTGAACTCTTGAATGTAGCTGTTTTCGTCAATAACCCTAAACAAGCCGGAGCGCTCCAAGTCGGCAACAATCACATCGCGGATTTTGCTTCCTTGTTGGCCAATCCAAAATCCTTCGTGAATCATCTCGGGAATGGCAATCGGCATGGGGTCGCGCACGGCACCGTTTACATCAATTTGCAGTTCGGCTTTTGCCGGTGTGATCACAAGCAAGCTGAACAAAACAGTCAAAAAATATCTGAATTTCATTATTTTTCCTTAATCTTTTTATAGAATCGAATCATATACTTAGCCCAAAGTTTAGAAGAATATTGTTAAAATTCAATTAGCATTTGACAGATTTTGAACTTGCTCTAAACTGTTTGTCAGGAGAAAAATATGGATATTCAAGAGTTCAAACAAAATCTGACCAAATATAAAGCCATTTTGGGGTTTGATTATGGGGATAAGCGCCTCGGTGTTGCCGTTTCTGATTTGATGTGGATGGTGGCTACACCTTATAAAACCATCTATCGCAAAGATTTTAAAACCGATATGGCAGAAATTAAAAAAATCATAGAAGAAAAAGAAGTCGGTGCCATTGTTTACGGTTTGCCGTTGCAAATGAACGGAGAAGAGGGGGAAACTGCCGCCAAAGTGCGCGCCTTTGCCGAAAAAGTTTTTGAGCAAACCCATTTGCCTTATATGTTTTGGGATGAACGGCTTTCATCTTCCGCCATGGAGCGTTTTTTAATCTCTGAAGTGGATATGAACCGCAAGCGCCGCAAGCAAGTGCTCGATAGCTCGGCAGCGGGCTACATACTGCAAGGCGTCTTGGATGGTCTAAATCGTGTATAATGGGCGATTAGTGCGTTGCCATCGGGTAAAAAGTGTCCTCACGTACGCTTTTCAATTCCGACTAAGGCTTTGTTACGAAAGCTGTCGCATTCTACCAAAGCCAAGTCTCATTGCGTCTCCTTAAAGAAAGCACATTTGGGTGCTTTCTTTTGCGGCCGTCTCCGAGCTTTTTAGTTGCCTTAGAAAGCATAGTTCAAACCGGCATTAACCGCTGCGTTGGTGTAATCACTGCCGAACGTATAAGCAGCGTTGGCATAGCCGCTCCAGCGTTCGTCAAAGCTCATCGAGCCACCAACCTCAATACGTCCGAGGGTGGAGTTCTCTAACCCATCAACTTGGCGGAGAGAAGTGACTTGAACATCACCGCTGCCGATATTTTGAATAATACTCGGTTTTACATAAACTTTGGCATAGCCGTTTTTGCGCAGATATGTCTTTTCATATGTCTTTTCAACCTTCACACCCGCCTCGATTTCAAAATTGCTGACATCACCGTAATGTGCCGTTTTGCCGTAGTTATCGGTTGCGTCGTCATAATTAATTTGCGTATAAGCCAAACGGATAATCGGCTCAATTGTCAGGTTCGTCATCGGGTTGAAGATGAGTCCACCTTCAATTGCCGCACCGAACTCAATGCCGTCGGTTGAGGAGGAGACACCGTCATCCGAACTCATTGATACATCTTGATAACCGAGGAAGATTTGACTC
>CASFNB010000026.1 GCA_949295915.1 uncultured Pseudomonadota bacterium
TTTTTATGGTTAAAATAAATTGTAACCGAACCAGCGACCTCGATAGAGGCTCGAGGATATAAAACACCGATGCTCCGGTGTTTTATACCGCAAGAGGCGCAGTTTTGTCATTGAGCAAGCAAAGTATACGCTTTGCGTAGCGAAATCTACAAAACAAGTGACCGACGCGCGGTTAGTGAGTTTTAACGAACTTACCAAGCTAGAGAAGTTCGAGTCCAGTCATTCCGACCATAAAAACAAAAAAGGCTGCCTTGTGTAGTCTTTTTTTGTTTTTAAAGATGCCGAAGGCATTGACGCGAACCAGCGAAGAAGCTGTTTGACAAGGAGGAGAGGCAGACGGAAGTATGCCGGTGAGGCTTTAGCCGAACGACGAACGAAGCGGCGGAGCATAAGCGAGACATAGGTACCAACGCCGTAAAAATTAAAATTTTTGCTAACGGAGAATACCACGTTCTCCGCAACAAACATATTTCTCAAATTGATAATAATGTTTCCAAAGAAGATATTATCAAACATGTAGAAGAATTTATCCGCGCAGCTAAAGAAGAATATAGCGTTAATCATGAAAATATTTATATTCTGGCGACCGAAGGAATACGCAGTGCCCCGAACGGCAAAGAAATTCAAAAAGAATTAGAGCAAAAAACACATAGAAAAGTTCACATTCTTGACCCGCAAAGAGAAGCACGTTTATCAATTTTGGGAGGCTTAAGTTCCATCCGCTTAAAAAATAATCCGAAACAAATCATGTTCATAGAAAGCGGCGGCGGCAGTACCGAAATTTCATTTTTAGATATGAGTAAGCGCCCTTTTTCCATTGTTGCCACAACATCATTACCGATAGGTAGCCGCAACGGCAAAAAAGCACTGCATCAAGAGCAAAAAATCAAAGATTTTTGCGCTGAATTAAAACGCAAAGGCATAAAAATAGATTCTTCGGCGCAAATTGTAATTAATGCCGTCGGAGCCTCAAAACTTATGGCCAAACAACTTGAAATGCCTGGGTATAGACCGGATTTTATTGCCAAGCACCAAAAAAATATAAGTTTGAACGATTTTATACAAAATTGCAAAGAAATTTTAGCACAAAAAAATTACGATTCCGATTTTCGAAAATCATATTTTGTCAAAGAAGAAACAGTTGATGGCTTTATCGGACATATCAATGTATTACATCATATTTTTGACACATTGGAAGAACAAACGGATTTAGAAATATCTCCCGAGATTCCGATAAGTACAACTTTGGGCGGTCTTAAAGACGGCGCCGCCAAAGAAATTGAACAAAAATATAAGAAAGAAGCACTAAACGTTAAAGACAATACCGAAGAGGAAAAGTCAGGAAGCGACAAAGAATTTGCCAAACCCATCCGCCGATATTATCAGGAAGTTGCCCAAAAAGAAAATTCTCACTACGTCGAAGATGAAAATGCCGCCACCTATCGAGCCACATTGCAAAGACAAAACGGAGAAAAGTTGCAAATTCAAGCATCTAATGCCAATAATATCGGAATAACGGCCCAAGACAAACAAGGTAAGAAAAAAATCCCGAACTATGAAGATTTTAACAAATTGGTTTTATATGCCAAACAACAAAAACAAACCATATCTTTCGGAAACATAAAATCGGAAGAATTTAAAGCTCGTTTATTACTCGCCTGCATGGAAAACGGGGTTTCCTTAGTAAAAATGCCGCAAATTGATATGGAACAAATAGATAAAGAAACAAGCTTACGTTTGAAAAAAGCCCAATTTCATAAAAAAGAGATTAAAATAAATCCGCAAGAAACATCTCTAGAAAAAAATAAAAAGATGGATATAACACCTTACCTCAAAGAACAAAAATTTAGAGCTTAAACAGGAAATTTTATGACAAAAATTTTTGAAGCAATAGATTTTGCCCAAAAAGCACATTCAGGACAGTTTCGTAAAGGAACACCGATTCCGTATATAATTCATCCGTTGGAAGTAATGAAAATTCTGCTTCAATTCACCGATGATGAAAATGTTATCATTGCAGGAATATTACATGATACTTTGGAAGACACGGAAACAAGAGAAGAAGAAATTTTACAACTTTTCGGGCAAGAAGTTTTGACTTTGGTAAAAAACGCAACCGAGGCGGAAAAAGACAAAAGTTGGGAAGAAAGAAAACAACACACATTGGAATATTTAAGCCAAACAAATGATAAAAGAGTTTTACTTCTTACCTGTGCCGACAAATTGAACAATATAAATTCCATTATCAATGATTATAACCAAATCGGCGAAGAAATATGGAAACGTTTTAAGCGCGGTAAAGAGCAACAAAAGTGGTATTACACTTCTCTGGCAGAAATTTATCTGAACAAAGACAAAGCTAATCCTCTTTTTCAAAAATTTTATCAAAAAGTTTTATCTTTTTTTAAATAGAAAAAAACCGGCAGTAAGAACTGTCGGTTTTCCCAATACGTGTTTAGTGTTGCGACCACATGACATCATCTTCATCATCAAGCAGAAAGTCTGTTTTTTCCTTATCTGCAAACGGACATAAACCATCCGGCATTCTTTCGGAAGAAGAGAAGTAAAGAAACAGACTTAACAGACATATCAAAATAACCACTACCAAGGTCAAAGCCAATATAACAAACCACAGCATATAGACCTCCGTTTATTACCATTGCAAAGCATTTGCCACAAAATCGTGAGCTTTAGAATAAGAAAAATGCCCATCTTCACCTTTGAGTTTCCCTTCAGCATCAATAAAGATTTGCGCTTCAGGAGGTAAGATTGCAGCAATTTCATCCAATTCCCGCACCACATTTTCGGGAGAAAGTCCGCCGGCATATCCGTGCAAGACATCAGGAAAGACCAAAGCATGATGCTTAAGAGGCACAATTCCCTCCCCGTGAGATTCATCGAACAGACAATCAAACACCACATTGTGTCGACAATAAATTTCATGAATCAAAGCCGCATTTGCTTTATTATAAGAAAGGATAAAACGCACATGAGGAAATTTCAACATCTGTTCTTCCAGCAAGTTTACATTCGGCGTTTTATCACGACCGATTTTGAAATTGAGTTGCACACGTTTGAACAAAGGCTCCCCGTTATAATTTCCGTAAGAGAGCAATTCTTGCAATTCGGGAGGCAATTCACCGAAACAAAAAGCTTCGACCCAATCTCTGTTAAGATGCAAAGCCAAAGGCAAATTGATACGGCATTCCAAAATCTGTTTTCGCAAATTTCGCAACCAGATCAAACGAGGAGAATTTTCCCCGCATTTTTGACCGGAGACCTGAATACCAAACTCAATACAAGGAAACTGATCAAATAAAGCAAACAAAGCATCAATACTTGTGTGTTCATTAGCACCGGAACACGTAACAAATTTTACATTCATACAAAAAATATTTTAATAGTTAAACATAATCGTAATTTTGAACAACGGTATAATACAACGATAATGTTCAAAATCAAGATTTTTGTTTATCGGAAATTTCCGTTATTGAAATTTGTATGAGAAGTACAATATTCGGGAAGCCGGATAAAAGAGAACGGTGTTTTATCGGAAGAAACATACATACCGCATTCACCTTCTTTTTTAGAAACGTTAAGAAGATTAACAAATTTAGCGTTTTCATCTTTCACCTGCAAAATCGGAATTTGCAAGGTTAATTTTTTACCGGCATTAAAGGCTTTGCGCAAAGAGTTAAAATCCATCAGACTATATTTTTGATTTTCGTCAACAACCAAGAACTCTCCAGCCGTATCAAAAACATGAACCATATTATGTCCGTCCAAATTCCACGGATGCTCGCGAGCGGTTTGCACATAGTTTTTAGATTGATTGAGTTCTTCCTCAATAAAAGCGTTATATTTCAACGCATAAAAATGATGTTTGGAAGAAGCGTCGGGATGTTTAATCCCCTGAGCCAGCAAAAATTTTTTAAACGCTTGATCCTGATTTTTAGAGAGCGGCGTTTTTTTATCTTCTTCAAAAGCAGCGCGATCAAATTTAGATTGTTGCGCCGCCGATTCAATTGACATATCCGGCACTTTGGTTACGGCAACTGCATCAAACTTAATATTAAGACCAAATTCATTTAAAAGGAGATTCATATTTTTAAGTTTGTCGGCATTGGTATTTTGATTGATGACATTATTAAAAATACCACGAGCTAAAATTTCAGCAGCAAGGCTGTCGGGAAGCGACGGAACGGACAATTTTTTCACTTTTTGAGTGGCATTTATCAGCTGAGCTTTCATTTCTTCTTGAGAATTAAAATCATAAATATTTTTAAGGATATCGGCATTTTCGGCAATAATATTATTCATCAAAATATCATAGTAAGCAAATCTGCTGTTACCTTCTTCGGTTTTATTAAAATAGTTCCACAAAGTTTTTTTAGCCGGCTGAATTTGTTTATGGATAAACTCATCCTGAAGCGCTTGAGCGCAATCATCCATACCGTTTTTAACATACAAATTTTTAAGGTTTTCATGATTAGCCAAAAGCAAGAGCGGATTTTTTGCTTTATTAAGCTCATCAAAGAATTCGGAGTTTTTAATTTGTTCAAGACGTCTTTTCTTTACACCGAGAACAAAACGACGTTGATCGGCGGCAGAAAGAGAATTTAAAATATTAAGCTCTTTTTTATATTCCTCGGAAAGTTCAGTTTGAGCATTTAAGCCTAAAAAGGATTTATATTGCGAAGGAGAATATTTTTTGCCGGCATCATCCACTTCAATTTTTTCCAAAGTAAATCCTTTTTCTCCGAGTTCGGACAAAAGCTGAAAAGTTCCTTCGTCAAAACCCTTTTTGGCAAAAGATTTATCGGAGAGAGCTTTAACGCCGAGCAAAGAGAAATGTTTACCTTTATTTTGCTTCACCGGAAATTGGAGTGGTTCATCACGACCGGCAACTTTAACGGTAAAATATTGTTCGTCAGCGGACACGCTTTCAAACACGGGATTTTCGGGCACATCGGTCATTTTTCCGCGATATTGTTGAAAAGCGAGTTCTTCGGAAATTTGTTTTTGCAACATTTTGGTTAATTTATTTTGAGCGGCAGATTTTTTGACGGCTTTTTTGCGTTTTTCATCTTCTTTTTCGGTCGTGGTTTTAAAGGCATAAGGATTAAACGAGACTTTAGAGGCACGAGAAGCAATCAGGGCGCGTGCTTTAGCGGCCAAATTTTCATCATCGGAAAAGAGAGTAAAACCCTCAATCAAAGTTTTGCAAGTCTGCGGAGAGGCTTGACCTGCGGCATATTTTTGCATATTGGCACGTAAGTCATGCAGCAAACGGAGTGTTGTAATTTTGTCCACTATTAATTTATTTTCAGCCATATTTTTTGCCTTTAATAACGAATATTTATGTAATAATACTAGCATATTGTAAAGATTTTGTTAAGTAAAAAAAGTGCTTGCAAGGTTACTTTTTTTGTGCTATATATTTTGTCCAGAAAACCTATTATAAAAATAATTATGGAAAAAAAGAAAAAAAATGCGCCAATCCGCGCAGTAGAGATTATGCGACTGGAATTTTTTGCAAAACGTTTCAATGTTCCGGTCAAGCGTCTTTCATGGGGATTAATCGTATCGGAAAATGAAGACGCCGAAGTTGAAACCACCGCCTGCATTTTGGTAGAAGGCAATGAAAATATCTTTATTGATATTCTTCATGACCGTTTCATGCCCAAGATGAATATATGCGGATGCAAAACCACTTCTTACATTGCCACCTTCAACCGCGTTAAATGCGGTTTTAAATTTGTGGCAGGAGATGAAAACAAATTTTTGAGCAATGAAGATATTGAAAATGCCTATCGCTCAAAAATTTATTCCCCCTCATTGAACGATGAGGCCGGAAAATTAAATTAAAAAAAGAAACACCGCTTTTCTGATATATTGGAAAACCGGTGTTTTTTTATATCTGAAAAAGGCACAAAAAAAGAGGGAAGATTTCTTCCCTCTTTTTCCTCACCGGCTTAGGTTTGATTTTGAACCGTACCGGCGAGAACTATTATGCCTTTTCTAAAGCCCCGCATTTAGGGCAAAAGCGGACACCAACGCCGTCCATGACATTATAGCGCCATTCATGACGGCAGGCGGCTTGCTCCGCCTTAATCCGCTTACAAGCTTCTTCGTTATCTCGAAGAGCTTGCTTGCGTGCTGCGTCTTCTGCCTCTTTCTCAGCCACATAAGTGGCATAAGAGGCTTTTCCTTCAAAGTAGCGGCTGATGTTTGTCATACCGCGAACTTCAAAGCCGCAGTGGCGGCATACAGCATTACACTGTACGGGGTTCATACCACCGCAATACACGGCGGTAGAACCACATTTCGGACACTTCAATTGTGCCATATTTTTTACCTCCGCACCAATTATAGGGCTGGTTTGGAGGATTTAGCTTTAACCCATAATAATATTTTGCTGAGTTTCTTGACAGGTATCAGCAAATTCACCTGTTTTGAGAAAGAAAGAGAGAGCATACGCCCCCTCTCCTTATCTCTATCCTGACGCCAAAGATTATTCGGGGTCTTTAAGATAGTTGAATCCGACTTCCGCAAAGGAAGGAGCCTCTGCACCAATCTCAGCACAGATATTTTCAACTATTTTTTTCCAAGCCTCTAAGTCCTTGACGAAGGCGGGGTTCGCCTCCGCGGAAATGACTACGTCATTTCCCTCTTGCGCCATTCCACAGGAGACGTAAGTCCCCTGTTCAGCAAAATGGCGAGCAGCGGCTGTCTGCCACTTAGCACCTGCCTCAAGAAGAGGCATGTGTGCCACGGCTTCGAAGCCGATGGTAGCCTGTCCGCACTCCGGCAGACCTACGCTAAGCGTAGTCTGTCTCAAATCCTTGCGAAGCTTCTCAGCTTCGTCAAGAATTTCCGCGGGAGTACCTTGGGCGCGATAAGCACCAACCGGTTCTCCTCCGACGGGGCATCCCCAGTCTGTGTGGTATACACAGACCCCAGGGAATACTGGACGACCGAGGGCAGCAGATACTGCCTCCGCGGCATTAGCCGGAGTTGCAGTGTTTCCTTCTCCCTGATATCCTGCGACCAAGCCGCAGTAAATCAAGTTAGAAACTACTACGTTGCTATTCATTGCTGTTGCCATAATCTTTTCAGATTTAGCAGTTCAAAAAGCTCTCCTCAAACGCCGGTTTTGAATCATGTTGTTCTTTAAATCAACTGAGGGATTGTTTGGTCTTAAATCATGTCCATCTATCGATGATCCATGGGACTTATTCGCAACTGTCCTTCCAAAAACAATATCAATTATCTAAAGCATCATTCAACCCATTGTTAAAATCAAACTTTTCAAACTCGTCCCAATAAACATCTCAATGAAGAGAGCAATCAGGACACCATACTAATTTCTATACTAATTTGTTTACATTTTTAGTTATACCATATTTTGAAGGGCGAGTCAAATGCCTCTTCAAAAATTGGACAAAATTTGCAAAATTAAAATATTAAAAATGCAAGCAAAATCAAATAGATATATTATTTTAAAAAATTTTTAAATTTTTTGAATTTTTTATTGATTAATAATTTTAGAATCGATTCGTTTCCCGACGGAAAAGGCTTCAATTTCACATTCGAATCAAAAGCCTTGTCATCATAAAAATCAAAAACATATTGCTTTTGCACACAAATATCGGCAAGTCTTTTGCAATAATAGCGTTTGCCGGAAAGATTGTTACCTGCATACACCACCGTTCTGAGCTTTAAGGCCAGCGCATCGGATATGTAAGAAAAATCTCCCATCGTCCCGACATATACACCATTTTCCAAAACACTTAATATGGCAGGATACATGTCACCGCAGCGTTGTTGTTGTGCCATAAATTCATGCAAAAACTTGCTATCATAACGCAAGGAAGCATCACCATTCATCAAACTTTTGCGATTGTAAAACAACATATCGTTACGACGGCCAAAATCATAAATAAAATCGGTTACATCATTCGGTGTTGTCGGCTGGTTCATAAAAATCACCTTATAACCCGACATGGCAAAATCTAAGGCTCTGTCCGCCAACCTTAAGGCATCTGCCACATCAAACTTAATTTGATAATTATCTTGCAAACCGCCTAACACAAACAGCACTTTTTTTGGATATGCCTGCAATTTTTCAATTTCTGCCGCCTGTTCCGGTTGTCCTGCCGCGCGTTGACACATTTCCATATTCAACCTAAACGGAATCCCCACCGAAAGCACCGATTTTTCTTTCAGTGCTTTATCTTGTTTCCATTTGTTTTCTTCATCTTCGGTCAGTAAATATTGCGCATAGTCAACAAAATCCACATTTTTATATTGATAAAAGGCACTGCCCACGACCAAAACCGTCGGCTCTTTGCGCCCTTTCTCTTTACAAACTTTTTTAATAAAATAAGCTATTTTATCCAAGCATTCCGCCTCATCCATCAATATATTTTGATAAGGCAAAACAAAAATTTTGGGAGTTGTTTTAAGTTCTTTTGAAGATTTTTCAATGTTTTCGGAAAGTTGCTGACAAAAGCGCACTTCATTGGCATTAAGAAGTTTATAATCGGGAAGTTCAAACTCAAACACACGCTCGGTCAACGCTTGCGATTGCAACACTTCGACCCAATTTTTTAATCTAACATCTTGTTCTGCCCAACCCTTGGCAATGCCGATACACAATTTCATGTCAAACATCCTGTAATAAAATTATGTATATGATGATATTATGTTCTATTTAAAAAACATTTAATATTATTAAGCGATTAACTTGATAAAATTTTAATAAAAATTATATTAGGAATTAGTTTAGAAAGGAAAAAATCATGCTGAACATTTCTTTTAACCGTTTACAAAAAATCTTTATCCGCGATTTCAACCTCTGTTTTTTTGCAAGTTTGTGTTTATTATCACTGCATCCGCAAATTTTCAGCAAATTTAATCTGGCATCCGATATTATGCTTTATTGGGTTTTGCCGGTTGTCAGCGGTTTGATAATCGGACTTTTATTTCTGTTTTTAAACCGCAATCTGGCCAAACTGAAATACACCAAACGCTATTATAATGACGATAAAAAATGCTTGTTTATTGTGGCTTTCATGTCAGGCTTCATGTCCATATATATTTCTGTCGGTCCGATTTATACTTATCTGATAAGCGCATTTATCATCTTTTTAGCCGTCATGAATATCAAAGATTTTATCGGTGAGCTCAAAAATATCTTATCTCCGAACACCTACGCCACCCCAACCGTTATTGGCGATTTCTTCAGTTTTTTCATCAACCTTGTCATCACCTTCACGGTCATCAACCTCTCCATCAACAGCCTGCATATATATAATAACGTACCGCAAGCCTTTGCTTTTGGTAATGGTCCGGCGCACGTAATTGATGCCTTCTATTTCACCGTCATCACCATGACCACGGTCGGCTATGGCGACATCACGCCGCAAACCGTTATCGCCCGTGTGATTGTCTCTTTTGAGTGTCTGACCAGCTATCTGTTATTGGGCATAATGATCGGTATTGTCACCAGAGGCATAAATTTTGGCAACAATCAATAAGAGGAAAGCCTCTCGTTTGAGAGGCTTTTTTCCTATTTGCTCAATGGCTTAAGTTCGGTACTTTCACCAAAAGTGAAAGAATAATTAAACCCGTTATCAATCAAGCCATCAATTTGTTTGCCAAGCTTTTTAGAGCGTTTGAGCAAACGAACGGCCGCATATTGACTTTGCATCTCGCCAAATTTTTTCAAAACTTCTGAAAACTCATCGTTATCAGAATAGATAAGAATAACTTTTTGCTCCGGAGCTATTTGCAAATTTTCATCTTTCAAAATTTCACAAACACGCTCAAAACCGATGGAAAAACCGACCGCCGGTACCGATTCGCCCAAGAATTTGCCGATCATCTTGTCATAGCGTCCGCCGCCGGCAATGGAAGATGAAAATTTGTTGCTACTGATTTCAAAGACCATACCGGTATAATATCCCATACCGCGAACCAAAGACTTGTCATAAACAATGTTAAATTTACCTTTGGCGACAGCGGATATTGTTTGCAAAACTTTTTTCACGTTGGCAACAACTTCTTTATCGGTAACATAAGGTTCAACCGCATCAATGGAAGAAAGAGCATCACCGGACAAAAGTTCCATAAATTTCTCGACCACGTTTTGCGGATATTCTTTTTCTTCTAATTCAGCTTTCACACCATCTAAACCGATTTTATCCAATTTATCAAAAATCACGCAAACTGCGGGGATTTCTTCTTCGGCAAAACCGGCATATTTAATGATGTCAGATAAAATTCGTCTGTCGTTGATACGAATGGTAAAATCTTCAAAACCAATATTTTGCAACGCTTGCGAGGTAACAAAAATAAGTTCCATTTCGGCATTGATGGTAGCATCTCCGATAATATCAATATCACACTGATAAAACTCGCGCAATCTGCCCTTTTGCGGACGTTCGGCACGAAAAACTTTATCCACTTGAATACATTTGAACGGCAAGACCAAGTTTTGACGATTATTGGCAAAATAGCGAGAAAGCGGCATGGTCAAATCATAACGCAAGCCGCTATCGACCAAGTCATTTTCTTCCAGATTTTCTTTAGTTAAATCAAGCTTTTGACCGCGTTTTAAGAGCTTAAAGATAAGGCTTAAGTTTTCACCGCCGTCACTTTTGTTCAAACGCTCGATATCTTCCATAATCGGCGTATTAATACGCTGAAACCCATATTTTTTGTATGTATTAAGAATGGTATTCTGAATATAATCTCTGAGCTGCACTTCATTAGGCAGATAATCTCTGGTGCCGCGAACCGGCAATGCACTGATGGCCATTTTTTCCTCACTAAAAAATCTGTAAAATTCAGCTATTAATACAACATGTTAAAATAAAAATAAAGACTTTTTTATGAGCACTTAACTAAAAATTAAAAATAATCAGATATATAGAAAAAGAATTTTTAAATAAGGAATAAATAAATGGAAAAATCTACTCTGATTGGTGTTTTTGGCGGTATGGCCGCTGTTGGTGTCGGTATGGCTTTAAAAGGAGCCGATCCCAGCGCACTCATTAATCCGGCGGCATTTTTAATTATTATCATGGGAACAATTGCTGCCATATTCAACGCCTTTACCATGGAAGGCTTAAAAAAAGTTCCAACCCTGTTCAAAATCATTTTCTGCGGGCGAAAATTTATCAGCAAACAAGAAGTATTAGAACTTTTTTCATCTCTTGCCAAAGCCGCTAAGCATGAAGGCGTTATGGCTATTGAGAAAAAAGCCAACGAAGTAGATGACCCTTTTATAAAAACAAGCCTTTCATTAGTAGCCGATGGTTTTGGTGCAGATTTCATTTATGAAACATTGGAAGATGAAATCAAACAAATGGAAGAAAGACACCGTTCCGGCGCTCTCATTTTTGCTCAATGCGGTATGTATGCCCCGACCTTGGGTGTGTTGGGTGCCGTAATTGGTTTGATTGCAGCATTAGGCAACCTCTCAGATATTGAAAAACTTGGCCACTCAATTGCCGCAGCCTTTGTTGCAACCTTGCTCGGTATTTTTACCGGTTATGTTTTATGGCATCCGTTTTCCAATAAATTAAAACAAATTTCGCAAGAAGAAGTTGACGTAAAAAAAATGATTATGGAAGGAGCATTAGCTCTGCAAAGCGGTGCTTCATCTATGGCAATTGAGGCTAAATTACAAGCCTTCATTCCGCCCTCAGAAAGACAAAATGCAAAAACTGTAGAAGCGGAAGGAAAATAATTCATGGTCAAAAGGAAAGCCCCCGAAACTCCACACGAAGAACACGCCGACGAAACATGGCTCATCCCTTATTCCGATTTGCTGACTTTGCTGTTGGCTTTGTTCATTGTTCTGTTTGCATCTTCCAGTCTGGACAAAGGAAAGATGGAAAAGATTGAATACGCGTTTGCCGCAGCTTTCAATGCCATTCCCGGAGAAGAAATGAACGGTAGCGTTCTTAACTTTTTAGAAGATGTCAAAGATTTACATTTAGGCGACAATGTTGGTTTAGGCTCTGATGCCAAAGGAGCCGTAATTAACATTGCCACGGTAACTCTTTTTGACGGGAAAACAGCAACCTTAAAAGATAATGCGGATGAAATTTTGCAACCTTTGGCAGAGTTATTGAAAACAAACAAATATCGTCGATATCGCATCGTTATAGAAGGCCATACCAACGATCAAGACATTATCAACGCACTTTATCCATCAAATTGGGAATTATCCTCTATTCAAGCTGGGGCGGTTGTTCGTCGTTTTATAAAATTAGGATTAGATGAAAATAGATTTCAGGCTGTTGGGATGGCAGGCATATCCCCCGAATATCCAAACTTTGACGCTTACGGTCAACCCATTCCCCAAAACAGAAAACTAAATAATCGTATAGAAATTCACATTGAAATATAAAAAAATAAGAGGGATATTTTCCCTCTTATTTTTTTAGAAATTTGCAGATACCAATTTATTCTGGCAAGCAACGGATAACAATTTATTTTTCTGAGCTTTGGCTAAATTTACCAAGAATAAGGTTTTGCTTCTTTCAGCCTCATGTTTCTTTTTAGCATCTTCAATAGCCAACTCATTAGCTTTTCTGATAATATTTTCGCTCAAATTATGATATTCGGCCGGAAGATGATTTAACCAACCCAAATTATCTTCACTAATTTCCATAATTCGATCGTTGTTATATGACATCATATAAGCATTTCCGTCACCTGTACCGACAAAACTGATTCTATGTTTTCCGCCTTTGGAATTATGTATCCAAGCAGCAACAATGGCATTGGGATTTTTATCAAAAATCTGACAAATTGTTTTACCCAAATTATGTGTTTTTTGGGTTCCCAAAGTTTGCAAACTGGAATAGCAAGCATGCGGATTAGGAATCTCTTTCAAAACATCTTTACAAGCTTCTTGAATATAATTATTTTGTTGTTCCTGATAAGAAACGCTTAAAAGCGTAGCATTACTCATTGACTCACAACTCTTGTTGGGAATGATATAATTAGGTTTTCCGATCTTGGTAAAATATTTACCTTGTTCTCTATAAAATTTTACTTTTTCGCCATAATTTGAGCTTTTTAACAACTCAATATTGTGTTTAAATTGTTGAGCAACACGTTGGGCAAAATCTTTATAGTCTTCTTTATTTTGCTTCAACACATCAGCAAAAGCACTACTATAGGGAGCGATCTGAACATTATTGAGCGTATCTGAATTTTGTTGTGTTACGGAGGAAACGCTCTCAGATAAAATATTGTTTTGAGAAGCACGAGCACTATCATAAAAAGCAATATTATTTTTGTAGGTTGATGTATCTACCTCTACCGGAACGTCAAACGAACTATTATCTTGAGAGATATTGTTTGCATAAGTATCCGTCTTAGCAGCGACAACCGGAGTTTTAACTTGTGGAACATTGTTCATAAGAGTATCCGTCTTAGCAGCTACGACCGGAGTTTTAATTTGTGGAACATTGTTCATAAGAGTATCCGTCTTAGCAGCTACGACCGGAGTTTTAATTTGCGCCGAAATTTCTTTGGCATTTTTTTCGGGAATAAATTTACGATCGGAAAAATTTTGTACGGACATCACCCCCGTTGACGGAATGGCAAAAGCAGACATTCCGACAGCTGCCACGGAGGCAATTCCGCAATTTTTGACCTTTTTGAAAAGAGCCGTATTAATATTTTGTATTTTTTCTCTAAAAGCAGAAACTGTTTTCTGAGTTTTATTTTTCTGAGAGACAAACAAATTTTTAATTTTTGAAGAAAACTTATCACAAGCACTCATCCAAGCATTTTTCAAAGCATGTGTTTGCGAGGGAGAAAACACTGCCTTCTTGCTTGTTTTTACCTTTGCCTTTTGAGTTTTTACTTTAGGAGTCTCAACCTTTTTACGTGTTTCCGCTTTGTCAATATAGCAATGAGAGGTTTGAGGCGTGAAAGTAACCATATTATTTTTTTGACGATAAAAATCTAATTGAGACAAACGCAACTTTGCTTTAGAAGCATCATCAGAAAACTGATAAACAAGTTTTCCGTTCTGGCGATAATAGTTTTTTCCAAACTCATCAATATAAGCACGCATCAAATCCAAAGCATCATCTTCAATTTGCAATTTGCCATTTGCAAAATCTCTAATATAGTTATCAGCATTGGAAACAATACTTGAAAATTTTTCATTTAATATATCTTTATCAGGATGATTTTGATGTGCCTGCAGACAAAATCTGTAGACATTGAAAATATTTTCCAATTGTGACTTCGTCAAAATATTATTGACATTTGAATTGTTATAAACATTTTGTGCAAATTTCATTTTGTCCCCCTTCTTTAAGAATAAAAGAAATATAGCACTTAAATAGTTTTTTGTAAATATTATAGACAAAAATTTAACAATTCTGAAACATTTTACAATTCAAGAAGCTGAGAATTTATAGGATTACTCAAATTTTAGAAAACATTTTTGACAAAAGCAACGCCAAGAACCCACTCAGCATACTTAAAAGCGCCCCCATTTTTGCTGCAGCTTTAACCCCCTCTTCAACATAAGCAATGTCCGCCACAAATAAAGAAACCGTCAACCCCACACCGGCAACCATGCCAATCAGCAAAAGTTCGGCATTGCAGATTTTTTTAGGCATTTTCCAACCTAATAAAGCAGCCGCTTTGGCAAAAATAAATATGCCGAATGTTTTTCCGATAAATAAAGATAAAAAGATAATAAATGTTAAAACAGAAACACTTGAGAACAGAACACCGGCATTGGCAAGCCCAAAGAAAAACAACCCAAAATCAACAATCGGTTTTAAATCATGTTCAAGCTTGTCTATCGGAGCTTCAGCAACGTTCTCCGCGCGCATAAAAGGCACGATCCAGACCAAAGCCAAAGCCGGATGCAAACCGGTTTTAAGCATGCCTACCCAAGAGATAAGCGTTGGAAAAATAAACCACCAATAAGATTTTACTTTGAGTTTTTGGATAGCAGCACTGAGCAACATTGCGGTTACAACCAAGAGTAAAAATTCTAATTGCACCGGTTTATCCGGGTTAGGATAAAAAACGGCAATAATACCCAATCCGGCAAAATCATCAATAATAGCCAAAAAAAGCAAAAAAGAAAAAGCGGCATGTTTTTTAGGGAAAATAAACTTGGCAAAAAGAAGAGCCACGGCAATATCTGTGGCCGTACCAATCGCCCATCCGCTACTAAAAGCTGCTTGCCCCACAAATAAATTAAGCAGAAAAAACACAATTACCGGACAAACAATTCCGCCAATGGCCGCCATAATATTAGCCAAAGCCTTGTGCAAAGGATGCATGGCCCCGTTCGGAGCCAAATCATGCACGATTTCAATGGAAATAAGCCCGAAAAACAAGACCAAAAAAATATCATTTACGGCAAAGTGGACATCAAACAAGCCTCCGATTTTATAATGCAAAAAATTTTGATAGGAAACATAATTTACATTAGCCCAAACAAGAGCCGAGATAATTCCCAAAATAAGCGGTAAAGAATATTCTTCCGCCCAATACCAAATTTTTTTCATTTTTTGCCTCATAAAAAAAGCCTGACTAAACTTAATTCAATTTAATCAGGCTTTGAAATGATTTCAAGCAAAAATCAAACTAATCCGTTTTTGCAAAGATTTGCAAAAACCGGTTTGTTTAAGCCGAGTTCGGCAATAATCTCGGAGGGTTTGAGGTTGATTTTTATATTTTGCATGGAGACTGAACCTTTTTTAATTGTTTTAACCGCGGCACTCGGCAACTCTGCTTTGCCGATACAAGAAGAAAGATAAACAAAGCATTCATCATTGTCAGCTAAATATTGTTTAGCGAGTTTACGTGCATAAAGGTTGAGGGTTAAGTCTGCCTTAGAAGCATCTTTTGTCCATGGGCTACCGCCGCCAATCGGGCAAGCGGTAGAATAAAAATCACAAGCAAGTTTACGACCGGTAATACCACAATCGGCAATAGAAGAATGGTATGTATAAGCGCCTGTTCCGTTGATGATGATATTTTTCGGCGTTTCACCGAGTGTCTCAATCACAAATTGGGTTAAATCTTCAGGTTGAAGCATAGGCACGGCAATAATGGCTGTTTCAATTTTACCATTATCATCTAAAGTAATTTGGGTTTTGATATCCAAGCCAAGATGGTCAGATTGTAATGCTCTTTGATAAAGAGCGCGGTTCAATTTGCGTGCCAGATAAAGTTCACGATTGAGATTCTCCTCACCTTGACAAGCATAACCGACAAACACCCCCTGATCACCCCAGCCGTCTTGTTCAACGCCTTGGTTGATTTCGGCAGATTGCTGACCAATGAGATTAATCACCTTAATTTTTTTGGGTTCAATGGCATATTTCCCCCAAATTTTGGCATAATTTTCAGAATATCCGACTTCTTCAAGAGCTTTCAGCACATAATCATTAACCCTATCCAAAGACACGTTACCTTTGATTTCACCACCTAAGATAACGGTATTATCTTTGAGCATGACCTCAACGGCATATTTCACCGTTTTGTCTTGCTCAATCATACGATCTAAAATATAGCTGGAAATATAATCGGAAGTTTTATCGGGGTGCCCAAGCGACACCGCCTCTGCAGTTTTTTGCATAGTTCAGTCTCCTTTTTTAGTCCTCTGTTGCGGGACAAGTTAGGTTAAATCCACATTAAAAAGCTTGCGCTTTCGGAAACAATGTTTTAATCTCAAAAAAAATAAAGTCAACATAAAAAGAGCAAATTACAAATGAAAAATATCATCAACATATTCCTGCTAACTTTAAGTATTTGTTCCTGTTCTCAAACCAAAGAAGTAGAAGGGACATTACGTATGGGACATGAGGTTCGTTCTTTTACCGATGCTTCCGATCATAAAGAATATTGGCTGATTGACAAATCACAAAGCCTCATGCCGGCTTATCAGAAAATCATTGGGCAAGAAGTAGCCGATTACCAACCTATCCATGCCCGTTTACAAGTTAAAGACATCGGCAAACTCGAAGATGGTTTTGGCGCAGAATATGATGGAGGCTATGAGGTAAAAAAAATCATCGCCCTTTCCTATCCGCAACTTTTGGGTACTTGGGTTGAAAATGTGCCCAATATGCCAAATCTAAAACAAGGCTTTGTTTTGGAGGAAGACGGTACGGCAAGCTCGGTCAATATGGCAACTTTGCAATACAGTTCATGGCAACAAAACGGCAATGAGTTGGTTTTAAGCGGCAAAAGCATAGGCAACCACCAAACGATTGACTTTACCGATCGCTATGAAATTCAAAAATTGACGGAAGATACCTTGGTTCTGCAATCAAGCTCTAGAACATATACATATAAAAAACAAAAATAATGACTGAAAAATATATAGAAAAATCACAAGAAAATCAAAAACGCGCATGGGAAGTTGTCAGGAAATCGCGTCTTGTGCCATTATGGGAAGGTATCGGCGCTAAGGTTAATCTGGTTGGTTCCTTAAAAATCGGTGTTTTGGGTAAACACTTGGATATTGATTTTCATATCTACACCCCGAAACTTAAAATCGGGCAAAGTTTTGATATAATGGCGCAAATTGCAGAAAATTTAGAAGCAAAATCATGCCGATTTATCAATTCGGCAGAAACGGAAGAAGAATGTTTTGAATGGCACCTCACCTGCACCGATTCTGATAATCAGCTTTGGCAAATTGACATCATCCAAATCAAACAAGGCTCAAAATATGATGGGTGGTTTGAAAACATTGCCGAAAAGATAAAAGCAGAGATGACGGAAGAACAAAAAACAACCATATTAAAACTCAAGTTTGAAACACCGGAAAACATCAAAATCAGCGGCATGGAATATTACAAAGCCGTTATCCAAGATAATGTTAAAAATATGGATGAGTTGCTGGAATGGAAAAGGAAACAGCGGTTTTCAGACATTATTGAATGGTAAAAGAAAAGCACGGCTTTTATAAAAAAGCGGTGCTTTCTTTTTCATCTTCGACCTCATCATACCACTTATCGCAGTACAAATCCGCCAAATTCTTTCGTGTAAAAGTCAGCTCCATAAACTGCCCGTGATAGATGGGCTTTTCTGATTTGAGGCGGAACTTTCTTTTACTTTCTTTTAAATTTGCCGAATGTGCTTTTAAAGAGCCTCTTTTGAGGCGGCGCAAAGAGCACTCTTCAACACTAATCACCAGCTTGGAATCTTCAATTAAAAGTCCGATTAAAAACTGATGATATTCGGGCGTAACTGCCCTTTCCAAAATGCACCACTTCAATTTCTCAAGCGGCACATTAAAATGCTTAGAAAAAAATTCTAAGCTTGAAAAATCAAATTTACTCATAATAAAAAGAATTATAGATTTTAGACAAAAACGCATAACACATCTTGCGCTTTTTGTCAACAACCTTATTTAACTTTAAGTCTTAAATATTTTTTGACAAATGAAGCATATCATTACACAATATTATATATGAGCAAAAAACATGGGGCTTCGTTATGGAAGAAAACACAAATAAAAATCCGCCCAGAAAAAAAAGGCCACGCATTCTGCGTCCGCAAAATCAGCCGCAAACATTCACTTTACCAATGTTTACGGACAGACAAAATCGCGAACATATTGAGCCGCAAAAAAAATTAAATCAGGTTGAGGCACTGCAAAACTTGGTCCAAAAGCCCGAAGAATTTTGCCGCGCCAATCCGCAATCGGTTAAAAATATTCTGCTTAAAATTGTTTCCGAATATGATACCGCCAAAGTTGCAAACGAAGATATTTTGCCTTTGGTAAAAAAATATCAAAGTGCCATTGAAAGAAAATATATCACCTCTGCAGCCCGCCAAGATATTAAAAATCTTCTCTCAGCCACGCCTCGACCTCTTCCCAAAAGAGAAGACAACATTCGTTTGGAGTGTATGGAACAGTTAAAAAAAATGTCCGAAAAGCGAGAAATTACGCCTGATCAATATCAATATTTGCACCAGACTTATTTTTCTGACATCATCGCCAAAGATAATCTGCCGCACGCCCAAGTTTCCAACATGTTGCGTTGCATGGCCTCGGGAAAATTTTATGCGCCGCTGGGTACTGACGGAAAAATAGATAGAAAAAAATTTTCGCCGACATTCTTAAAATTTTTGAATAAACCTAAAAAAACTAAAATTTCAGCTAAACTTGAGGATTATGACTTTTTTGGATTGAATGAAAAAAAGCAACCAAAATCTAAAGTATGGCACGCCGTCAAAGACAGCCGCAATTTTCAAAAGCTTAAAAACATCATAGCCAAACGTTGCATTGAAAAAGGCATAGAACCGAAACTTGCATACCAACTCAATCCGGCAGATTTATGGATGTTATTGACAAATAATATTGAAAAGCCCAAAGCGCTAGAGTTTTCTGCCATCTGCTCCAAGGCTAATCCTGCTCCGTTTGAAGAATTTTCCGTAAAACTCGGCAAAATATTATCTGTTGGCGGCGCTAAAAACCTGAACAAAGAACAAAAGATAAATCTATGGCTGAACAATTTTGCCTCCAAGCAAGAAAAAGCCGATTTTGAAAGCGAACATTCACCCGACTTCAAATTGTTCATCCAAAGATGTGAACGCATTTATCAAAAACTGGAACAAGATTTCAAACAAAATCATATCCACCCGAAATTTATGTCGCTCTGGGTAGAAAGTATGCTCAAAAACAAAAGTATCAATCCTTCTTTGGTTGATTGTCCGAGAAAACCTTATAAAATAGACATTCACCATTGGGACAGATTATCTTCTCTGCAAAACGGCGACAATCCGGCAAAGAAAAATAATCTGGATAATTTCGGAGTGATGATTATGTATCATAACTACAGTTATGACATTCATGCACAAGAGCACAAAGGAGAAAGTGCCCACTTTGTTCTGGCAACTCGAGAACAAACAGCCCTGAACAAAAACCGACGTTTTCTTTTTGCTACCTCAAATTGTCTTTACATTAGCGACAATATCATGTATGAAGCATCTGATTATACTCCTTTGAATAAAGAAGCATTATCTCTCAATTTAACCATAGACAAACAAAGAGCCTAAAGAAATGGCAGAAAGAATAAAATTTAATACCAGTGTGAGTTTTATAATTCAAAACAATGATAAAATTTTATTATTTTATCGAACTGACGGATATTTCAAAGACGGCTGGTGGGTTTTGCCCGCCGGACACGTTGAAGAAAATGAAACTGCAACAGAAACTGTTATTCGCGAATGTAAAGAAGAATTAGGAATTGATGTCCTGACTGAAGATATAAAATTCTCTCATATTGTCTTTAATTTAAGCGGAGAAAATAAAAGAATGGATTTTTATTTTAATGTCCAAAAATTTTCGGGAGAACTAGGCAATATGGAACCCACTAAATGCGAGAAAATGACCTTTTTTGATATTTCAGCGTCTTTGTCATTACCCAATATTGCCCCCACAACTCTACAAGCATTGGAAAATATAAAAAATAAAAATTTCTATTCAGAAAGGAAATAAATTCTATGAACAACGCAGTAGAAGAATATCATAGAAAGCGCAGAGCTTTTATCATCTTACCCCAAGTCGGCATAATTATCGGCGAACATGGGCAACCCAACTCGCACCGTGAAATTTTAAAGCATATAGGCTGTTCAGATGAACAAATATCGCATATTTTAGAAAACTACCCGCGCGGCTATTTTCTAAACAACAAACTTGTTATGTACCAGTCTGATGATGTAAAAGAAGGAGAAAGTTGGCAACTTCAACCGGAAAATTATGATCTTGTAAAAAAATATTTCGGCGACCTGAAAAAAATCTTCAACATCAATAAGGATTGTCAAATATTTTTAGGCGTAAATCGTGGTAAAGAAGGAGAAATCTGGCCGACGATCAATGAAGTTGACGAAAAATTTTTTAAATAGATTTTTTTATTTCAATTCCAACAACCCCAAATTCTTTTTGTCGCTGAACGGAATAAAAATTTTCCAATGTTTTTAACAATTCATCTTGAGATAAAAAACCTGCTTGTTGAACGTCTATTTTGGAACATAAAGATTTAAAATCTGGGGCTTTATGCAAATTAATCACTTTGGCTAAAAAAATATCGTCTGCATTTGAAGCATTAGAAAACTCAATAATATCTCCAATTTTTATCTTTTGCCTTTTATCGTCAAAAAGTCTTAATTCAATAGTTTTTCTCCCTGATTTGAGAAGATTGAAATATTTTTCTTGAACTTTAATTTGAAGCATATTCATTCCCTAAATATTGATTATTAAATAATATATTACTATTTAATCAAAATGTCAAAACACAGGGGTTAAGAATGCAGAGGCATCGAATGGTTTTGGGAAATTTTGTAATAAACAGAATTTTGTTAGCATAATAAATAATGTAAAAAACAATATAAAAATGATACGTCTTTAGGTAAATTAATGCTGGAACATAGATTAAAAGGGAATATGTATAATTTATTGTTAGATTTTTATATTAATATCATCAGGTAAATCAGATATGTTCAGGCGGCCACGCCTGATAAGCAAGCCTTGCAAGCTTTGTTTGATAACTTAGACTTGTTGCAACAACATCAAGATTTAATCTTATCCAATCCCAAATATTACAACATTCATATTCAAGGCAGCGGTGTGTTTGCCTTATATATTCCGACCTTTTCTTTGTGTTTGGGGGAATTGTTGCTTTTGTGGCAACACACGCCGTGGAAACAAGAAGATGCTTATTTTTATTGTATAACCGGAAGTCCTCTTTCAGGGAGCAACACATCAAGATATTGGAGCAAAGAACAAGGACTTGCTAACAAATATACGCCGACCTTTGGCAAACAGCTTCGTTCGGCGATATTTGTCCGCCGCACCGGTAGTCCGATTTATAATGAACACAAACCGACACCGGTTTCCGTTCCCAAGCTTCAAGCCTCAGATATGACAATCTTTGAACTGATAGAAGAATTAAAGCAAATCTAAATCTTTGGCATAGATTCACTTTTTTATAAAGCTTTTATATGTTGCCCAGATAATAGATAAACATAAAACAGCGATATAAGTATAGTAGATAAAATTAAGGTGGTATTCAGCCGGAGCTGGCGAAATTTCGGAGCCATTATATTGAGCTTTACTTGCCTGATATCCATAAATTATACCAGGGATTGTTATAAATAAAACACTAAAATACTCAACAAAACCAAGAGCGGCTATATAATTGGTAGTTCTAGGAAATTTGTTTTGAAAAATATTGATAAAATTATATTTTCTTTTGAAGCACAAAACAATAAGCATTATGAAAAAAACGGTTGAAATTACAACATCGGCAATGTCGATTACAATGTTTTGTGGTAATAGAAATAATAAGGAGATAACAAAGTAAAATCCACCTAAAATTAAAACATGCCAAGCAAAAGTTTTCATTGAATATTATCTCCTTATAAAATATTTTAATCTAAATAAATAAAATCATTTATTTTTTTCGTTTGCAAGTATCATTATATGTTTGTTGTGCAACAAATGCCATTTTGCCAAGATTAAATCCTTGATTCCATTGTTGTGCAACAAATGCCATTTTGCCAAGATTAAATCCTTGATTCCATTTTTTTATAATTTTGTTTTGCCCCAAGGCAAAGTCTATTACTTTATTTCCTGTTTTCAAAGTATTTTTTGCATTAGACATTTTATATACTTTGGCAGCTCTCTTTGCAATGCCAGAAGGAGAGCAATCTCCAACATACTTTGTTTTATCTGTTTTTTTAGGCATTTTATCTCCTTTCTTTTTTACATTGTTTAAACAAAAAAAATCCGAAGAACTTAATCTTCGGATTTTGGACACACTTATACCAAGTGATAATTAGTCTATAACAAAATTATATGCAATTTTCAAGATATAAGCAAAACACATCAACAACTTTTAGGAAAAGTTTCTTATGCAACCCGTTGAATTTAAAATAAAATCATTCAGAATCAATAAGATAACGTAAAAAATGTTATAAAAAGTGCTTGACTTTAGCATTTTTGAATGCTACCTAAGGCACCATCTTTTTTAAACAATTCATGGAAAAACAGATGGTTAATGAAGAAAATATACTGATGAAAGCACTTTATGATATGGATTTTGAACGTGTAAAATCTATCTTAAAGCAAGGTTTTGATGTTAATGAGCCCTATAGATTCACTTTTGCTTAACCATATTTTCAATTTTGATATTTATACTTTATTCATCTTAACCGTGGGAGCGTGGTGATGAAAAAGATTTTATGTCTATTAGCAATTTTTTTTATGATTAATCCTGCTAAGGCAGAAGAAAATTTAATTCCTCAAAAGTTAGCAGAACAGCAGGCTAAAACAATCTATGAAGACTGTGAGAAAAAAATTTCATTAGTAAATGAAAATAACGTAATTATTGGCAATATTGCAGATGTTGAACGCGTGCGTAAAATTAAAAATTGTATTAAGGATAATATCTTGAAGCAAATTCAAGATTACTTACAACCAGAAGGAATTGATAATTTCACTAAAAATATAGAAGCAGATGAAAATGCGAGATTTAATTTATATAAATCCTTATATTTTTGCTCGAAAGATAGTGATGAACAAGAATGTAAAAATCAATATAAAAATGATACGTCTTTAGGTAAATTAATGCTGGAGCATAGATTAAATGGGGATATGTATAATTTATTGATTGATGTTTTGGAGGCAAAAAACGGCGGCTTTAATTTTTAAGCCGCCATTCATTTTAGATTTTAGTATTGATATCATCTGGTAAATCAGATAAATCAGCACATTGTGATTTCATTTCTTGTAAATAATCTTGCACAATTTCTTTTATCTTTAGGCTTGCATTGGTCTTCACTCGGACTTCATACATCGTGCCAGTATATAATTTTTGTGCTAAATCACTTGTTTTAATCAAATTTTGATAGTGTAAATACGTTGCCTTAATAACTTTGTCAAAATCATTTTTAACACTCTGATTTTTATTTTTATAGAAAGAATCAAACATTTGATAAGCAACATCTTTTGTACAATTTGTTAAATTATCATAAGCGTTAATCATCTCAATATCAGTTGCATTATCAGGCATATCAATTTTACAATTATCTAATTTAATTTCTAATTGCTCTATAAGTTTGGCATTTTCTCCGCTACATTCATAGGCGTAGGCAAGTGATGAAGAGAACAATATACAAGAGCAAATGAAAAAAATGCGCATTTAAGTTTCCTTTTATTTTCCGTTATAATATTGAGGATATTTCCTATTAAGATATTCGTCAAGCGTGGATTGATATAGTTTGTCAAATTCTTCCGGATTGCTGTAATGGTTTTTTGACCGATTATACCAACTTTTTATATTATTTATTTGACTATGGTCTTTATCAATTAGGTTTAGATATTCTTTCATGCGTTTTTTCGTATATGCATCGTTTATTTTTATTGCTTCTGCTTCTGACAATTTGTTAATTCTTTCCGCCAATTGAGTTGAAATGACCATATTTTGGGGGTAATTGGTTTCAAAATTTTCGTTGATACTTTCAGCAAGCCATTTTCCCGCACGTGTACCTTGATTAATTTCAGCATCAAAAACATTTCGAGCAATCATTGCATTTTGAATAGCTTTAATATTATATGCTTGATAAAATCGTTCATCTAGAATTTGTCTGGCTTGTTCCGGTTTTAAATCTTTTACATCTTTGGGAAAATTGAATCCTGTTCTCAAAGAACTATTCCAATTATTATATTCATCAAGGGTATTTTGCGTAACTGCAAAATTAGTAGGTCCGCCTCTATCATTAGTTCTGTTATTGTTGTATCCGCCTTCAATTTGATGTGTATTTTTTCTGCTTCCGTCTCCCCAATAAACATCGTTAAAGGAGACTTGTTTAGTAGCATCATTTACTATATTAGGTTTGTTATTTTGAGCAATTTTGTATGAAGCATTATCATTTCCGATTGATTTTGGAGATAGGACTGTGCCGATTTTGGAGCTTTCTTCTGCGGTAGTTTT
>CASFNB010000027.1 GCA_949295915.1 uncultured Pseudomonadota bacterium
TCATAGCCTACATTTTTGTGATTATAGCCTTGTTTCCATAAAAAGCCTGGATTAAAGTTACCTACAGACGTTTCCCAGGGATGCCCCAGATGGACATAGTTAAACAGCCACCACTTGAACTCTTCTGGACTATCGTGGTCTCGGTCGGCCAAAACACCTTCCGGATGTCCGTAGTCAGAATAAAACATTTGCCTTCCATCCATTGTCCTTCGTGCAACTTCTTCCGCCTCCATGTTTTTGAAATTAACCAGTCTATCTTCATATCCAAAACGTTTTGAAAAACCATTCTCATCGCAAAAAGCCAATTCTATTTCTTTAACCAGTTCAAAATATTTGTTTAAGGTTAAATTTTCGATAGGCTGTGGAAGTTTGCCTTGCAACTGCATCATTAAATATCTATGAACTTCTTTCCGTTCTTCATCGGATAGGCAAAAACTACCTAAGCCAAACACTCTCTTTTTTCTTCCCATTTTACTTCCGCCTTTAATTATAGTTCTTCTTATTTTTGGTTTAACGTATATTAGACCACCCAAACATCAAGCTCTAGTGCTACGGACATATCCATACAGCTTGCGATTACCGAATCGGAAATTGCCGTGTAATATGCAATCGACGGAGATATAAATTGGGAGAAAAACAGGTTTTATACGAAATAAATCTGTTATTCTGCAATCAATTGAGCCGATAGCAATTCCAATGCTAACTCAATATCGTCCATAGTAGTATAACGTCCAACAGTCATTCGCAAAGATCTTTCTGACTCATCTGTAGTTAAGCCAATTGCTTTTAAAACGTGAGAAGGTTCTTGAATACCACTTGTACAAGCTGAACCAGTTGAAAAAGCTACATGAGGCTGTAATGAAAAAATTAATTGCCGAGCATCTTTATTAGGAAGCGTTATATTAATATTTCCTGGATGCCTAGATTGAAAACAGCCATTAACTTTAATATTCTTATTTAGATTGGTAATTCCTTTCAGCAAAACATCTCTTAGATTTTGAAGACGAATAATTTCGTCATCCTTTAAATCCAAAAGCAGGTCAAAAGCCGCTCCCATTCCGACTGCCAAAAACGTAGGAATAGTACCTGACCGATATCCATCTTGTTGTCCTCCTCCTAAAATAATAGGTAAAGGTTTTATAGGAGAATCTTGATTAATATATAAGGCTCCAACACCTTTAGGCCCATATATCTTGTGAGATGACAAGCTCATTAAATCAACATTATTCTTTATAACATCAAGATCCGTATAACAACCTTGAGCGGCATCCACATGGAATACAGCACCATAATTGCGGGCCAACTCTCCTATGATAGATAATGGCTGATTTACACCTATTTCGTTATTTGTAGCCATTACTGAAACGAGGAAGACATCATCATTAAGTAACTTTTTATATGCATCTATATCAACTATTCCTGATTTTAAAACTGGAATTTTACATACTTTAAAACCAAATTTTTCTAAGAAACGTGCCGCTCCTAAAACGCATTTATGCTCAATTGCTGATATAAGAATAGTTTTTCGAGAAAGACTATCCATCACTGCATATCCACAACCAATAATGGCCAAATTATTAGATTCTGTAGCACCAGATGTTATTATAATTTCGTCATCTAAGGCATTAATATACGTTGCGATAGATTTTTTCGCATTTTCAACAGCTTCATTTGCAGCCCAACCATATGCATGTTCTGATGAATGAGGATTTCCAAAATCACTTATCATATAAGGTATCATTTTCTCAAAAACACGTTTATCTATCGGCGTACTTGCTTGATAATCCAGATAGATTCCTTTTTTATTAGAAGTTTCAGAGACAGATAATGATTCAATAAAATTATTTTGCATTTTTCAAACTTTTCTGTGGCTTTTTATTTTTTTATCCTATAAGATAAACCGAGCTGGAGGATTTCTCCAGCTTGAGTAGGATAATATAAAATGAAAATTGATGCAACTAAAAATATCAGACCTGTGTTTTCAGGACATGAAACTTTCCCTATGCGCTATGGATGGTTAAAAAAAGTCTATGATGCATGCATTGATATAGAAAGAAAAAATGGAAGCATTTCCAAGGATTTATTTAATAATATCGAAGCTATAGCTATACTTGGTGTCGGTAAAAATATGGTCAGTTCTATGCGGCATTGGGCTCTTTATTCTGGTCTTTTAAATAAAGATTTAACCATCAATCCCTACGCTCGTAAAATCTTTGCAGATTCTGGCTTTGACCCTTGGATGGAAAACTATGCTACCTTATGGCTTATACACTGGAATTTAGCCACTAACCCTAATCTATTTACATATTTTCATGTCTTCAATTGTTTAAATGTACTAAACTTCGATAAAGAGACACTAGCTGCATCCATTATTGAGGCTCTTAAAGAGGAAAATTACCCTGATGTTTCGCCTCAAACCCTAAAACGTGACATTGAGTGCTTTATAGCGATGTATTCTTCAAGAATGCTCAAAGAAAAAGTCAATGAAGAGAGTTTTGAATCCCCTTTGACTGAACTAGGACTTATTGGACCAATTACACGCCGTGATTTATTTCAATTAAAATACGGTATAAAATCTACATTATCGTTCAATACGTTCATTTTTGGTTTATTATCTTTTTGGCGCCAGTACTCACCAAATTCTAAATCTCTATCTTTAGAGGCCATCTGCTACGAAAAAAAATCACCAGGCCGAATATTTTTAATAAATGAAAATGCTGTGGGTGAATATATTCAGAATTTATCAGAAGACACTAATGGACTTCTCGAATGGTCAGAAACTGCTGGCTTAAAACAAATATTATTAAAAAAGAATATAGATTTTGAAGAAGAGGCATTTCGTTTCTTCGAAAGGAATTATAATGATTAAAAGATTATCTGACGTAATTACTATCAACACACGCTTTTGTAGGTCCATTAATATTAACCAGGATTTTGGAGATGCTGAAATATTGTCCGGATTTATTTGTCCGAAATCTTCTGAACTTGCATTACTTAATATGGCTGATCACGTTTCATCCACAGGACAAGCTGCATTTACGTGGACAGGTCCTTATGGGACAGGAAAATCAAGTTTAGCTATCTTTATGTCATCCTTGTTAGGAAAAGATACAAAATTAAGAAAAATTGCACAGAAAATAATTAAAGAAAGTGTTCGAAAAAAAATTTATTCAAAACTACCTGTAAATACTGGGTGGGACATTCTGCCTATTGTCGGAGACGTGAAAGATCCTAAGCAATTAATTATTGATGCCATTGAAGCAAAAACCAATAAAAAATGTAAAGACATTTTTGAAGCCTTAAACAATATTGCTAATGAAACGGATGGATTAATTATTTTTATAGATGAGATGGGAAAATGCTTAGAAAGTGTCGCTAAAGGTATTGGGGATGTCTATGTTTTTCAACAATTAGCAGAATTTGTTTCCCGTAGTAAGGGTAAAATGATTTTTATAGGCATACTTCATCAATCTTTTTCAGAGTATGCTCGTTATCTTCCTCACACTTTAAGAGATGAATGGACTAAAATTCAAGGGCGTTTTATAGATATTCCGATTAATGCTGCTGGTGAAGAACAAATTGAGCTCATCTCTAAAGCTATCACCACCGACCACTTACCTAAGAGTATCACTAATATAGTTGACAAAACTGTAGATGTTATAGCAAAAAATAAAGTAATAACATCCAAAGAGGCGTTAAAAGAAGCCTTAAATAATTGTTGGCCGATTAATCCCATTGTCGTTACATTAATTGCACAGATATCTCGTAAACGCTTCGGTCAAAATCAAAGAAGTATTTTTTCATTTCTTAGCTCTGGAGAATTAAAAGCTTTTAGAGATTTTATTCAATCAACAGAATATAAGGATGAAAATCTTTATATGCCCGAAGATTTATTTGATTACATGAAATTAAATTTAGAGTCATCTATTTTATCCTCTTCTGATTCAAAAATTTGGAATATTGCTACTGATATTTTATCAAGATGCCAAGCCAAAGGAGCTTCCAGTGATCACATAAAAATACTAAAAACAATAGCTTTAATTGACCTATTTAATGGAGCTTCTGGTCTAGTATCAAGCAAAGATTTACTACAAACTTTATATCCAAATGTTGAAATATCTAAAATATTAGATGACTTAGCATCTTGGTCTGTCATTATTTTAAAAAAGCATCTAAATTCATATTCAATTTATGAAGGTAGCGATTTTGATATCGAACATGCTCTTGATGAAGCTTATTCAGCAATTCCGACACTCGAAATACAAAAATTAGCTGATATAGCTAATTTTAAGCCAATAATCGCTAAGAGACACTACCATAAATATGGATGTATGCGTTGGTTGGATGTTATCTTAACCCCTGTTAATAAATATAAAGATTTTTTAGAAACAGAATATGCACACGCAAAATCAATTGGCTTTTTTAGCATCTTTTTACCATTATCAGCAGATGAAAAAGAAACTGCTGAAAAAGCTATTAAAACAAACAAACATTTTAATTTCCCTGTATTTCTGGCAATTGCTCCAAATAATCAAATTATTAATGAATACCTTAAAGAGTTATCTGCTCTTGAATGGATACAAAAAAATAAGAATGAACTTGCCGGTGATAAAATTGCCCGCATGGAAATTGAAAATAGACGTTTAATAATTTTATCATCATTAGAAGTTCAACTGAACAATATACTGACAACATCTATATGGTATAAAGATGGAGAGAAAATAGGAACAATCAAACAAAATGAGCTCAGTATATTAGCATCTAATGTTTGTGATAAGGTATTCTATAAAACACCAGCAATTAAAAGTGAACTTGTAAATAGAACTAAACCGTCTGGAAGTGCTAATAGTGCATTGAATGCATTGCTTAAAGATATGGTATTGCAGGAAGGTGAAGAGCAATTAGGTATCACAGGGTTCACTCCAGAAAGAGGTTTATTCAATATTTTATTACAAGAAACTGGTATATATGGAACAGACAAAAAAGGTAATTACACATTCAAAACGCCTACATCGAATGGACTGAATTATTTATGGCAAGAAACTGATTTATTATTTAAAAACTCTAATGCTGTAATTAATCTTGAAGAAATATACAAACATTGGTTAGCTGAACCTTTTGGAATTAAGTCTGGATTGCATAGTTTTCTCGCTTTAGCATATATGCTTAGTAGAAAAAATATCATTGCGGTATACAAAGATGGTAACTATTTTCCAGATATTGATGATTTATTAGTAGACTATCTTCTGAAAACGCCAAAATCAATTACTCTTAAATTAGTTGATTCTGATGATATTTCTGGACACATTTTACCGGCAATTACTAATGTATTAAATGAGTTGCAGCCTAAAGATAAAATTGACCTTAATTCATCCCCACTAATTATTGCCAGAAAATTAGTATCAATTATTGACAGACTTCCACCTTGGGTTTTAAAGACTAAAACATTATCTAAAAAGGCTATAAAATTTCGTGAAATAGTTAAATCGGCTAACGATCCGTATAAGCTATTATTTGAAGATATAGAAAAAGTATTTTTAGATGAGAACTTACCTAAAAATGTAGATAAATCTACCTATATGATTAAAAATTTCAAAGAAACGATGCTAGAGCTTATGAATATATACCCAGAAACTATGAAAGGCATCGCTTTACTTCTAACAAACGAATTAGATATACCTATAGCAACTTCTACCCATTTAGAAAAACTGAGGGAACGGGCTAAAAACATTAAAGGCATTTCTGGTAATTTCAGAGTAGATGCCTTTGCTGCTCGTATATCGACCTTTGATTCTTCGTTAAATTCGATCGCAGGAATTATTAGTTTGGCTAATAATAAACCACCGCATGATTGGATTGATTTAGATATCGAAAATGCGAAGAGAGAAATTCTTAGTTTATGTACAGAATTTAAAAAAGCCGAGTTATATACCAAAGTAAAAAATAGACCGGCTTCTAGACAGGCTGTGGCATTTATTGCAGGGATCGGTAGGCAAGCAGAAATCATTCAAGGAGAATTTGATCTCCTAACCGATATGCAAGCTGATGTCATTTCGTTAAAAAAAGAAATTAAAAATGTACTAAAAGATGTTAAGAATAAAAATGTTTTGTTGGAAGCATTAACAGAAATAAGCATAGAATATCTGAGGGCTGAAAATGAGTGATAAAATAAAACACGTTTTGGGTATTTCAGGTGGCAAAGATAGTGCTGCTCTTGCTGTTTATATGCGGGATAATTATCCTGAATTAGATATAGATTACTTTTTTACAGATACAGGAAAAGAGCTCCCTGAAGTGTACAATTTTCTCAGTAAACTAGAAGGATACCTAGGTAAACCTATTTTAAGAATAAATCCTGATCGGGACTTTGACTTTTGGTTAATGCAACATAATAATTTCTTACCATCTGCACAAGCCCGCTGGTGTACTATTTGCATGAAATTAAAACCTTTTGAAGCATGGGTGGGAAAATTTCTAAACGAAGGGTACACAGTATATTCATATGTTGCAATACGTTCGGATGAAGAATATCGGGAGGGATATCAATCTAGACACGAAAACCTAAAAGTAAAAATGCCTTTCAGAGAAAATGGCATTGATAAAAAAGGAGTCATCGATATTTTAGAGTATTCAGGTCTAGGATTGCCGGATTATTATAAATGGAGATCTAGAAGTGGATGTACTTTTTGTTTTTTCCAGCGCAAAATCGAATGGGTTAGATTATTAGAAAAACATCCGGATGCCTTTGAAGAGGCTAAAAGCTACGAAAAAACAGCAACAGCATGTGGATCACCATTCACATGGTCAGAACATGAGTCTTTAGAAGAATTATCTAAGCCTGAACGTATCGCACAAATTAAACAAGATTACGAAAAAAGATTAGAAAGATTAAAAAAACAACGTATGTCTAACCCCTTACGTCCAGATAATACAGATATCGACATTGATGATTTGTACGGCAAATCTAAAGTATGTTTAGCTTGTCATAAATAAGGAACTATTGATATGACAATAAAGCAGTTAAACATCAAAAGAGAATATAGACCAGATGACAATATTGTAAAATCATTTTATATACCGTTATTGCAACTTGCACAAACATATGATCGTGCTGTAGGATTTTTTTCTTCTACAATATTAGCAGAAATAGCTATTGGAATTCAAGAGATTGCTAGAAAAGACGGAAAAATAAGAATTGTCGCATCACCTCATTTATCAGAGGAAGATATTACAGCGATTAAGCGTGGATATGAAAAAAGAGATGAAATAATTAAAAGAAATATTTTAAAAAATCTACAAACACCAAAAAATGAATTTGAAAAAGCTCATTTAAACTTGCTGGCTAATTTAATAGCAGATAATATACTAGATATTAAAATAGCATTTACCGAAAAAGAAACCTCTTTCGGTATGTACCACGAAAAAATGGGTATTATTTCTGATGATAGTGGCAATTCTGTAGCTTTCTCAGGCTCTTTGAACGAAACATTAAATGCTCTTAGTTTTAACTATGAAACTATAGATGTTTTCTGCTCATGGAAAACTGAAGATGCTGAGCGGGTAAATGATAAAAAAGAAGCCTTTGAACGGATTTGGAATGATATAGAATCAAACATTAAAATCATTTCGTTCCCTGAACTATCTTCCGAACTTATCAACAAATA
Organism: uncultured Pseudomonadota bacterium; assembly: GCA_949295915.1. Classification (GTDB taxonomy): domain Bacteria; phylum Pseudomonadota; class Alphaproteobacteria; order RF32; family CAG-239; genus CAJLXD01. Next base: position 7,665 of record CASFNB010000027.1, read on the forward strand.
TAAAGTTAACAAGGTTGACTACCAAAAACCGGAAGCGGAAATCATAAACGCACAAAAGATTGATGAAAATATATTCAAAAAATCCCCAAATCACCCGGTAGTTCCAGCTGGGAAAGAACCTCGTGATTATCAGCAAAAAGCTATCAATTCATGGAAAGATAAAAACTATCATGGCATCTTTGACATGGCTACCGGAACAGGAAAGACACTAACAGGTTTGTCAGCTCTGACAACTTTATCAGAGGCTTTAGAACATAAATTATCGGTAGTTATCGTTGTCCCTTATCAGCACCTTGTCGAACAATGGGTTGAAGACATTGTTGACTTTCAAATAAAACCTATTATTGGCTATAGTGATTCTCAACAAAAAGATTGGTTTAGACGGTTAGAACGAGCTATTTTTAATCAAGAGTTAAATATCCCCGGAAGTGAATTTTTCTTATTCATTTGCACTAATGCAACATTTGCCACTGATCGGGTGCAAAACGCTTTAAAGAAAATCAAAGGGAATACTTTGCTTATGGTCGATGAGGCACATAATGCCGGAGCCGCTAGATTTAACGCCTGCCTAACAGACCAGTATAAATACCGTTTAGCTTTGTCAGCTACAATAGATCGTCATGGCGATAAAGAAGGTACGGAGAAACTCTTCCAATTCTTTGGCGACAAGTGTATCACATATACCCTAGAAGAAGCCATTGAAACAAAAAAACTAACGCCATATTACTACCATCCAATTATAACCACACTAGATCCAGATGAGTTAGAAAAATATTACGAATTAACGCATGAGATGAGTAAGTGCATCATGTTCCATAAAGACGGGACAAAAGGGTTAAGTGAACGTGGAAAACGCATTGCTTTAAAACGTGCTCGTTTAATTGCTGGTGGTCGGCAAAAAATATTGGCATTGGAAAAAGCTATACAGCCTTATATTCACGATAAGCACATACTTGTTTACTGTGGCGCAACCACAATGCTATCAGAAAACGCTGATATTTCAGACACAGACAGCGAAGATATCCGACAGATAGAGGCCGTTTCCTCTTTGCTTGGAAATAAACTGGGAATGAAAACAGCTCGATTTACTTCGGATGAAGGTGTAGATGAACGTTCCACATTAAAAAAAGAGTTTGCTAGAGGCGACCTACAGGCACTGGTTGCCATTAAGTGTTTAGATGAAGGCGTAAATATTCCGGCTATTAAGACGGCATTTATTTTAGCAAGCACAACTAACCCTAAGGAGTACATCCAACGCCGGGGGCGTGTTTTACGGAAGCATAAAGATAAAGAATTCGCCGTTATTTACGACTTTATAACATTGCCACACCCAATTGGTGGGGTCCACTATTTGACTGAAGCACAAAGAAAGCTAGAATTAACTTTGGTTAAAAATGAACTGAAGCGAGCCGAAGAGTTCGCTCGGATATCACGAAATCGTCCAGAAGCAATGAAGATTATTGAACCAATCAAAGAGGCGTATGCGATTAACGAATATTTATTGTTAGATTTAGAAGAGGAGCTGTAATATGGCAGATGAAATCACTCAAAATGGTGTAAAAATAGACCCCAAAAAGGCCCAGAAGATTTTGCAAAAAATTATTATCAAAGAAAATAATAATTTAAAAACAAAAGACAAAAACGATGGGCAAATGGAAAAAATTATTCAAGACCTGATACAGGAGGAAGTCGAATGTTACTAAAATCGTTAAAATTAAAAGATTTCCGTCAATTTAAAGGGGAACAATACGTTTCTTTTTCTAATGATCCGGAAAGAAATGTAACCATCATTATGGGCGAAAATGGTTCTGGTAAAACATCATTTGCTCAGGCGTTTCGCTGGTGTTTGTATGGAGAGACCGATTTTTCAGATCCAATTTTATTATCTAGGGCTGTTTCTGAAAATATGCTTCCAGGCGATGAACATGAAGTTCAGGTAGATATTGAGTTAACACATAATAATACAGATTACTTTATTATCAGACGTCAAAAATATCGTAAGGATCCATCCGGACGTATTGTATCAGCTTCAGGACAAAACAAATTCGTTGTAGGTTATAAAGCAGACGACGGAAACATGAAGTACCTTCCAGATTTGGATACACACATTAAAATCAAAGAAATTCTTCCGGCAGACTTGTCTAGGTACTTTTTCTTCGATGGTGAACGCATTGAAAAAATGAGTAAAGACATTCATAATGGTAAAAGCAAGGATATTGGAGAAGCTGTTAAAAGTTTACTCGGATTAAATGCTTTTATCTCATCCTCCCAGCATTTAAAAAAAGTGATTCGTCGCTATAACGATAGTTATTCAGGCAATACTGATAGTCAGATCGTTCGTTTGATATCGGAAATCAAGCAGTTGGAAGAGGAAGAAGAAAAAATCACTGCTCGCATTGCGGAGCTTGGTAATTTAGAAGAACTGGCCCAAGACGAATGTGAAAAATTAAAAGCAAGAATTGAAAAAAGCCATGACAGTGAACAATTATCACAACAAAGAAAGGCCATCCTGCACAAACTTGAAACACTTGATGTTGGTAGAAAGGAAAAACTTTCACTTTTACTGAAGTTATTTAATGCCAACGCTCCTCGCTACTTTCCTAAAAAAATGATGAAGAATGCTTTGGTTATGTTGAAAAATGCTGAAGCCTTAGATAAAGGCATCCCTGACATTCACGCTAGAACCATTGACTTTTTGATTAAACGTGGCTTTTGCCTTTGCGGAAATCACATAGAGGTTGGAAACGATGCCTTTAATGAATTAAACAAATTGAGAGATTACATTCCTCCTAAATCCGTTGGAAATTTGATTTCCGAATTTACTGCTGCTTGTGAGGAAAAGACTAAAAGTACAGAGACTTTCTCAGATAGTTTCAATACTAATGTTCGGGATATTTTCTCTTATGAAGATACTAAGGCCGATTTAGAAGATGACCTGTTAAAAATTAACGAACGTCTAAAGGGACTTGAAGATGTAGGTTCCTTGGCCAAAGATTTAATGTCGTATGAAAAGAACATCCGGGATTATAAAGAGGAACGTGATGAACAGAATCAAATCCTTGGCGCTAAACGGGATGCTTTAAAAAATAAATCTCAAGAAAGAACCTGTTTGTCTCAAGGGAGTGCGGCTAATCGCAAAATTGAAACTTATAGAGCCTATGCCGAGTACATCTACAACACTCTTAATGAGGAATATAGCAATAAAGAAGCGGAAACCCGGGAAAAATTAGCCAAAACGATTAATGAGATTTTCAAAAACATCTATAATGGCGGTTTTTCGTTATCTTTAGATGAAAAGTATAATGTTCTACTTTCAGCCGATGGGTCTAAATTGCCCCAAGGAGATGATATCGAAACATCCACAGCGCAGAGTATTTCAATCATTTTTGCCTTTATTGCGGGCGTTATAAAAATGGCCAAAGAAAATCAAAATTCTGATGATAGAATTGCACAAACGGAACCATATCCTTTGGTTATGGACGCTCCTTTATCAGCATTTGATAAAAAGCGCATTAATACTGTTTGTGATGTTCTGCCAAATATTGCCGAACAGGTTATCATCTTTATTAAGGATACTGATGGCGAACTCGCAGAAAACTATTTAGACCCAAAAGTTGGTAAACGCTATAAATTTGCAAAAAAAACAGAATTTGAAACAGATTTGACGGAAGTGGGGTAAAAAAATGATTTTTTCAAGTGAGTATACTTTCAAAGGTATCCATGCCGATCGAGTAAAAGATTTAACAGGTTTTAAATTTGATAAAGAACATGTTATTTTTGAAAGAAATATGGATGTCTATCTTTTAGCACCTATCGTTGGTTTCTTATATAATCGGCGTTCTCCTGTGGATAAAGGAGTATCAACGACCAAAATCTTTACGGATATTTTGTTGAAGTATCAAAAAGAGCTAGAATTCAACTACCGTTTGATAATGCTCCTCGATGAAGAGCATGAAGCCGATTTTGAAAAACGTGTCGATAAGGCGTTTCGTCATTATGGAGATAAAACGGCTACTGCTGACGTCGAAAGATATGAAGAATATGTCAGAGGGGGCATCGATGTCTTGCATGAAAAACTGATGCAAAACGCCTCTATGCCGGATGATTACATAAAAAACTTGTATGAATTTATGAAAGAATTTGATTCGCGTTACAATCAAAGCTCCGATGAAATCATCGATTTATGTAAATTGGCAAGAAGTTAAATAAACTATATTATGAGGTAATATCTAACTAAAAAGGCATTCATTGAAAAATGGCAGATATAAAATTAGAAATAATTTCTCGTTCATATGAACTTTATAAGTCTCGTGGTTACGTTACCGAAGATGAGATTTTTGGCCTTGTTGCCGAGAATAATATTTCGCTCTTTGAAACAAATGCCATTTTAGAAGCCCTGTTAGATAAAGGTGTTTTAATTCAAGATAAACCGCTGATTCAAAATAAAAATAACGATGATGACTATGATCTTGCACGAATAGATTATGATGTTTTATATCAAAATATCCTAAAAGTTTGTCCACATCTTAAGATTTTTATAAAGAAAGTTGCAAGCATCGCTCCTCCTAAGCGTAACGAATGGGTTAAACTTCTTGAACAGTCTAAAGCTGGTAATGCATGGGCCTCTAATAGATTGTTTGAAATGTATCTAAGAGTTGTCGTTAACCGAGCGTGGGTTATGTATAAAAAATATGACCTCTCATTAGATGATTCCATTCAAGACGGCTGTTTAGGTTTAATGTATGCCCTAGAAAAATTCGATATAACAGAGAATAATTCATTGCCCGGCTATATACCTTTTGCCATATCAAATTATATTAAACGAAATATTGCTTTTCCTCCAGTAACTGAGATTGAGTTCCCCGCCATCTTACATGAAATTCTATTAAAATGCTATCCTGTAGTTAAGAAACATCATTGTCCGTTTTGTATTCACTATGGTGTAAAATGTCCTCAGCTTATTAACGATATCATTGAAGAACTTGAATGTTCTAAGGATGAGGCTTTATCCTATTTATACTTTTTTCAAGAGAGACTAGAGCTTGAAGAGAGCTCTCTTGGTTCGTTTGATATAGAACAAGAGATTTTAGAAAAAGATGCTTTACGTGTTTTATCCTATATGTTACATGAATTACCGGATCGAGAAGAATATGTTTTAAGAATGCGCTGGGGTATTGATTTTGATGAAGAATTATCATTAGAAGAAATTGGCTTAAAATTCAATATAACAAGGGAGCGTGTTCGTCAAATTGAAAATAAAGGTATAAAAAGATTAAAACACCCATCTAGAATTTTAGAATTACAACAACTTTTTAATATGCCTCTATCTAATTTTAACAAAACAAACAATTTATCTTAATTGTAGAATATGATATTAAATTTCTATCAAAACTTTAATAACATTCTACACACACTTTATCAAATACATTTTTATTTCTACTTTTTCATCTTATCAACCTCAAAAATCTCCCCTGTGCCGATTCGACACAGGGGATTGCTTTATTTGCCTGTCTTTTCGCTCCGAACAATCTCCACAATGCCGAATGCGGAAACTGCCAGCGCGACAATATGTTCCACCAATTCAGGACTGATTGCCACGCCAAGACCGGATAACAGACCGATTAAACCGCGCCACGTGGATGGTTGGTTGAGTTTTAAGAGTTCAATAAGTTTAAGCATTTTCATTCCTTTCATAAAAAAAAGTTCTATTCGGGCGGGTTAACAAGCAAGCTCAATCCCCTGCTGGAGAAGCTCATCAGAATATGGTTGAATACCATTTTCCATACGGATAACGGCTTTAATAAACACTGTCAGCACACCGCGTTCCTCAATATCTATAACCGTGTCCGGATAAACCCCGAGTTGTTTCGCAACCGACTGAATATAGGCGGTGGTTTGGTTTTCATTTGGCGGCGCATAGCGGCTGACAATCTGGCGAACCGTATTTAACCCATGGATTCGTTTGTAGTTTATCAGAACTTTTGCCAACGCCCGGATTCCATAGACCGGAGCCGTAAAAACACAAAAGGCGGAATCCATATTCCGCCCGTTTGGATTTAACCCCAGCCAGTTCGCTCCATGCCGTATGTTTCCCGGATTATTGTTTCTTATGCCTCTTGGCAACTGCTGATTCATTGTGCAACTCCCATATCATTTCTCTTAATTCGTCAATTTTCAGCTCCAGACGGTTGATATGTACCTGCGTAGCATATTCGCGCGCCACCTGAACCTTAAAATCGTTAAGTTCCTTGCGCATTTCGCCGAATTTATAAACCAGCCAGACAAACGCCGGAACACAGACGATCTGTAAAAACTGTAGCCAATCCATTATGTTTTGTAGACCTCCTCACTTTCATTGACACAGGATATCTCCACCGTGTCGCCGCGCGGACGTACACCGATAACCTTTGCCATCATGGACATTTTACCTTTTGTTCCAAAGGCAAAATGCGTCCGTTCCCGGGCTGTACCGGTATAAATTTCAAAATCAGGCATTGTTGGCAGAACAGCTTCACTGTCTACCGCTCCATGAGTAGCAGGAAAAGCGCTGCTCATTGAACCGTCCGCCAGTCTGAAACTGATAAAATGTTCTTCGCCAGGTTTCCAAATCAAATTTTCGGAAAGTTTTAAAATATTGCCGGTAACCGACAATACTTCGCCGCCTTGCCCCCATTCACACATATCGTGAACTATGCTGATTAAATCACCGTATGTCGGAATCAATCCCTCCAGTTCAGTCTGGAAAGTGATATATTTGCGGCGATAACGGTTGCAGGCGCACATATAATAGCCCTCGCGCTCGGCATGATCTTTGTCGGTACAGCCAAACAGATCCACATTAGCCGGATTTTCTTCTGTGCTGTCGGAAAGTTTGGTAACGATATCGTCATATTTCCAGTATTTATTGGAAAAATACTGCACTTTGACGCTGTCTGCCGTATCTTCAGACGGCATAATATATTCTATCGAAAAGCTGTCCTTAATAATATTCCGCGGCGTAAACATCGCTGTCGGTATGGTTTTGGGTTCATCACGGATAATCCGTACCATACCCGATTGTAAAATTGGTAGCGCTCGGCCACAACGTGCAACTTTGGAAACGGCCTCCCAGATGGTTGTGGCACTGTCAAAAATCCCGTCAAAATAATCGCCTCGGTTCTCCCAAACTTTATCTAACTGCTCCAATTCCATCAGATGAATACGTGCATCCGGCAATCTGCCGCCGTATTGCGCTTTTAGAATATCGGCGATTGCCCAGGCGATGGAACGACAAGCAACCGGCTCGCTCCAACCACTTTGACTGTTCCATTTTCTAACCTTACGAGTAATAATGGCATTGATTTTACGGCTGGAGTTGGACGACAAATTGTTGGTTGCCCGCATTTTGATAGCCAGCAATGTCATTTCGCCAAAAGTCGCAGGTGCTTCCATATGCCCTTTCAGGCTTTCCCAATATATGGAATGTGCCGCCCGGGCGCTGGTGTCCTTGTCATCAAGTCTGGTCGCGCGAACCTCATAGCGTCCCATATCTACACTATAATTATAAGTGAGGCGGATGGGCTTATTTTGTGCCGCCGAATAAATTTCCGTTCCAAGCACGAACCAATCATCCACAGCATTACCTTCATCATCTATTGTTCTGGCCTCAATTTGCCACTGAATGGATTTTTCCGACAAACCGCCGCTGTCGTTGGCATAATATAAACCGGCACTCATAACGACATCTACGCTGATTTTATTGATTTGCGTGTTTTCCGGATTAACGACAAAACCGCCGACATATTCATCTTTCAGCAATTCTTGTCCGGCAATTTCCGGAGCCATAACAACATTGGGATTAAAAAGTGTCACTTCCCGATTCGGTTCGACAATTTCATACTCTACCTCAGCAAAACTGCTAATCGGCGTATCATCTATACGAATTTGTTCCACCTCACAGTATCCCTGGGTCAAAACATGCAACTGGCATAAATACTGTTCATTGTTTTTATATTCAGTGTATGGTTTGGCGGCAAAGTCAGGATAAATAATGTGCCGGCCATATAAAACCGGAATGACGCCGCCGAGTTTGGCCTGATTACCTTGGGCATTTAAGGAATAAGTCGGGCTGGTTTCCAGAGAAGAAGAGGAATAAGACGAACTTAAACTGCTGGATGGAGACGGAATGACCGCATTGACCAACATTGAACCACCAACGCTGACAGCCGTTGCCACGGCCGCTCCGGCAAAAGCGCCGTACGCGCCGGCAGCTATGCCTCCGGTGTAATACGCCGCCACCATAACTGCCACCGACAAAACCACCTTTAGAGGATTGGAACCTCCTCCGCCACCGCCTTGCGGCAAACAGAGAAAAGCAAGGTGGTCAGTCATTCTGGGGCAGGTATTCCAATATTGCCGCAACAAAGGCTCTCCGTTCAAAAAACAGATAAATGGCAGGTTTTGCGGACTGACGTTATATTCTGCAACAATTTCCACCACACTCATCTGTTTTGGACAATAAAAAACCTCGCTATCCGCGAGGTTGAAAGGGTTTTGTATTTTAACTATTTGCATCTGGTGTTCATTTGTTAAGAATGTTCTTCTAAAAGTAAAGAATTTTCTTTCGCGATCATCTCTGCCAATTCTTCTTCTGTCGGTAAAACGGTTTTATATTTGCTGGCAAAAATCTGCTTGCTTTCATTAAGAACCGAATACTTGACCATCGTTTCACTCTTATCGGTGCAGAGAATAATTCCGATTGTCGGATTATCATCCACGCCACGTTTGAGACTGTCAAACATTCTGACATACATGTCCATCTGTCCGATATCCGCATGCGTGAGCTTGGTTGTCTTCAGATCGACCACGACAAAACACTTCAAAATATAGTTGTAGAAAACCAAATCAGCGTAAAAATGGTCGGTTTCCGTACTGATACGTTGCTGTCTGGCCACAAAAGAAAAACCTTTGCCTAATTCCAGCAAAAATTTCTGCAAATGCGTAATCAGCTCTTTTTCAAGCAGGCTTTCCTTACCCTCCAGATTTTCCGGGACATTTAAAAATTCCAAAACATACGGATCTTTAATAAAGTTTTCAGTGGACTGACATACAGGAAGATTGTTTGAAACATCAATGGTTTTCTGTGTAGATAGTAGCCGATGATAATAACCTGATTTAATATTACGTTCCAATACGCGGGATGACCAATTTTCCGCGCTGGCTTCTTTTAAATAATAGTCTCTTTCTTGAGTATTATCCAAACGCATAATTAAACGAATGTTGGTCCACGAAAGATTCGTTACGCAGTGCGTATCAAATTCTGGAAAAGTCTGATAAAAAGTTCTCATATTTCTTAGATTAGCCTCAGAGAAACCTTTGCCAAAGGAATCTGTTAAATAACGGGAAAGGCTTTCAATCAATTTATCTCCATATTCCGCTCGAGTTTTGCCATTTTGTTCTTCTTCAACAATTCGCCGACCGATTTTCCAATAAGTTTCAACCATAATAGAATTGACGGTGCGATAAGCATTGGAACGGGCTTGGGTCAGCAATTCTGCAATATCAGCAAAAAACGGCATATTTTGTGTGGATATTTCTGTTGTCATCTGGATACCTCTCTTTTATTGTGTCCCTAGCAAACAATGAGTTGAAAGTCAAGATTTTAGGGCTTTTCATACTCTAAAATCTCCATAATCTGCCAGCCGTTCATTCTAAGTTCCGGCAATTTTTGAAATACTACGCCGACACCCTGCATATTATGCAAAACACCGCCGCCGTCAGCTTCGCAGTATACACCGACATGGCAAGGATATTTATTCTGGGTTAAAATGATAATATTTTTATCCTTAAAATCAGAAGTTTCTTTTAAGTGGTTATAATTAGATGATTTTCTGAACTCGGATAAAACATCGCGCAGACTTGTTGCATCGGCAACAATTGGCGACAACTCTATCCGAAGTTCATTTTTATAAACATCCCGAACCAAGCCCCAACAGTCATAATCGCCGTTAATCCAAGACTTTCCGATATATTTGACTGCCCAATGTTTCATTTTAGCTTACTAACCCCATAAATTTTGATAAACGGTAAGTTTCATTTGGAAACGTTTTGTTACCGATATCGGTCATTCTGGCCTTGGCTGTGATTTTGTAAACATCGCCGCTGACTTCTGTAACTGTCAGGCTGACCGGTGGTATCATCTGTGGTGTTTCCAAATCTGTTGATAGATACGGCCGGTAAATCAGCTCGGTTTTATGTTGCGAGGAGGCGGCACTATCTAAATGCTTGATAATTTCCCGGCTGACATTGTCAATTTCCACTGTGATATCAGGCACTGCCGAAGTATCCACCGGTGGCAGTTCCAAATTAAAGCACATTGCTAAGAACTCGACTTTTTCGCCGTTTTCAAGCTTGGCCGTGATATTTTTGAATCCCTGAACCAGACGGATAGTAGTTGGATTTCCAGCATCATCCACAAAATCCGGATGTTTTATTTCCAATGTATGATAGATAAACACATCGCTTGGGCATGAAGCATAGGCTTCTTTGATTGCCTCCTGCAAAACATCATTTGGCATTTTGTTCTCCTAATAACCTACAGCAAACCATGAAACATAACCCTGTCTGGCACCATCACTGTCTGAATCTCTATAGCGGATTTTAAAAGACTGTGCCGTAATGGAAACGGCAACCGCCAAATAATTAAAATCGGATGTAGGACTCGATGGCTGGTTGTAAGGCGTAAGCAGAACGGCAATCGGCGCTGCTGTAAAAGCCAGAGGAAAGGTCACGGCAAAATCTGAATTTGCATTGACATTAACACGGCCGCCTTGCTTAATTAAACCGGTTGCAAGATTTTTTTCATACCACGAGGTGCTGCTTTTTGATGATTGAAAAATTTTGGAATTAAAAGCAGAAACTGAAATATTGTTTAAAGAAACGTCAAGTTTATTAGCCAAACCGCTGCGCAAAACCGATGTATCCTCTTCTGACAGTGGACGACTGATATCGGCACATTTTATATATACCAGCTCATAATATGATTTAGGCCTTGTTTCTGAACCAAAACGAGGCGTTCCGTTTTTCCCGTCAGTTTTAGGATCAAGAACATACATATTTGTCCCATCTTTTTGTAGTCCTTCATCTGCGCCGGAACTGGTCATAATAGCGGCACCATCGCCTGAACCATACGTATCCGTACGTATTTGGTTGGAATGATAATGTCCCTGAAATTGGTCGTTTAAAACTGAACCGGTATTGTCAGTCGTTCCGCTTCTGGCATAGTTCAACAACAACGGCAAAATAACAGTATCATTGTCCAATTTGACATAGGATGCGCACATACCGTAGCTTTCAACCTGATTGTCGTATGTTGCTTCATCAACAAACACTAAATAATCTGTGTCAACCAACTGAGTAAAAAAATCAGGATATCTGGCGCGGGTAATGGTGTTTTTGTACCACACCGGCTCATAACCATCTGGCACTTTTTTATTTGCCGGAACAGACAGGCGGGAACCGAGCGGTGCCGGCGCACAGGATTCTGCATAATATTTTGCCTGATTGGCTTGGGCTTGCGCCAACGCAACCTGATTTTTACCCTCGGCTTTAACATTGGCAATCTGTGTGTTTCCGGCTGAATTAACCGCATTGACTTGTGCTGTGCCACTGTTCTGTATTGCTGAAACCTGTGTTGTGCTTTCATTTTGAATAATTGAAACAGCTGTATCGGTGGCCGATGAGATGTCATTGAAAATCAGGTTTGCCTGATTCTTTATATTTAAAGTATCTTCTTTTAACTTTTCAACATCCGATTTTATGGTATTTGTCTCTGATTTGATTTGTTCTGTTGAATTTTTGGCTGCAATCGCCGCATCCCGGGCATTCTCTGCTTCTGCAACCACATCCAACACACCACCGGTTATGGCCGTGCGGATGTCTTTGAGTTGTTTGGCAACGGTTGGAACATCGCCGCTTTCCACAGAAACATTCGTATTTTCATCACCGTGAACGATGGTATGCCACTTTTCACCATCACTTTCGGCCTGAACAACAACGGCTTCCAGCCTTTCTTCCATATTAGCCATTACAAATTCTCCAACTGTTTAAAGCAGGTTATATTTACATATTTATGAAAAAGGTCTCCCGAACGGGACAATTTATCAAAATCATTGGAAAGCAGGATGTCTAAAGCCCCCTCTGACAGGGTAGGGCGCTCTCGTATTTCCAATTCTGATGTTATCGCCCACAAAATCCCGTTTTGCAATTTAGCGGTAAACTGTTGGGTAAATCTTGCCTCCTGCTCAATCAGACCCAACCCGCCTAAAAGAGGAATAACAAACCACTCAGCTCCTTCTTTGGCATGATACTTATACCAAGCCTCAAAGAGAGAAAACTGTGAAGCATTCATAAACCATTTGACGGTAATCCGGCTTGGAACGGAATCAAAACGCCGCCGTTGCCGCGCCGTTCCGGATTCCATCTGGGTGCGGATAATCGCTTCATTGGGAGTAATGGAATATTCCTCTACCAGAGGCAAAGGAAGCAAATCCGGAAATTTTGTTGTCATAGAGTATCCTCTGATTAACCATAACTGCCGTATGCAGGATTAAGACCGTAGCGGCGTTCCAATGCCGGAGCCAGTCCCGTACCTTTGGAAACATTCCGCGACATGGAATTTTCAATTTTCTCAATCATAATATCCAGATTAAACTTTCCATTGCCCTGATCTGACTTGGAAACAGAAGTTTTAACGTCTGAAGCGGCGTTATTGATTACATTGACGCTGATGTTGACATTTGTTCCGTTATCGCCAAGCGCTTTCATCTGCTCTCGGGTAAAAACGCCTTCGCCTCTTTTGGCGATAATCGGCACTTCATCTCCAACGATGCCGCCGGAATGAAATCTGGTCGCATTGGCAAAAACCAACGGGCTGGCGGATTTTGCCGCCAAATTATCCGCGCCAATGATTCCGCCGCTATGAGCTATGGAAAATCCAAAAAAGCCGCCGATTCCTTCCATCAAAGGCTGGGTTATGGCCTGCCTGATGGCAATGCGGGACAAATCGCTGACAACCGCATCGGCAAAATCGGAAAAATTTATTTTTCCTGTAGTGACAAAACTCGCAAGAGCGTCTTCCATACCGGAAAAAGCGTTTTTAACCGCATTTTCAGCCAAGCTGGCAAAATCGCCGATTTCATCCTGAATGTTCCGAAAACCGCGTTTAAAGCCATCTTCCAAAGATTTGGAAGAATTAAGCGCCGTCTCATCGGCCTTTTTAACCATATCGTCATAAACCAGCGCAATCTGTTCTTTATAGGTTTCATAATCAGCCGAACTGGCATCCAGATTTTTAAGGGCGTTAGCCCGCCACTCGTCCGCTTTTGCCATCGCCTGTTCATACGGCGATTTCAGTTCCAAAAGCTTTTGTTTGATGTCTTCAAGCGTCTTTTTATATGCATCGGCGTTAGCGGAAGATTTTGGCGTGGCGGTTGTCTCTGTCTCCACTTCAATCTTCGGCCGCAGTTCTGGATTTTCAAGATATTTCAGCTCCTCCTGCGCCGTCCATGCATCCTGTTCGGCCGCTTTCAGCAGTAAAAGCTTGTTCTGAATTTCCTGCGCCTGCGGTTGAAAATCCGGATATTCCGCCGCAATTTTCCAAATTTCTCCTCATAATCCTTGAGCAGGGCATTCGGTGTGAGGCGTGTAACAAGAGACAAACCGCCGGTATTTTTCAGCTCTTTACGCAAATCACGGACATTTTGTTCGGCGGTTTTGAGTTTCAAACCCCACTCCGCCAACGCCATGTCTTTTGTCTGTTCCGCGGAAAAACTCGCCGCTTCTTCAGCCGTGGCTTTCAACTCGCCCTGAAGTTTTTTCAATGTCTCGGCATGGTCTTCCGCCGCTTTTTTGGCAACATCATGGCTGTCAACCAGTTTATAAATCGCCATTCCGGCCAAAACCGCCAGCCCCGCCGGTCCGCCGACAAGGGCCAAAGTGCCCTTCAAGACACCGGCGGCTGTTGCCATCAAAGCCATTTGCGCCGCTGCCAGCTTGGAAACATTGCTCATCATCGCAATACCGGCAATCGCCGATTTGGCGGAAACGGAAAGCCCGGCCATGGATACCTGCACATATCCGATTCCGGCTCGCAACAGATTTAATCCGCCCAAGATTGCCGATGAACCAAGCCGTGCCGCCAGCAGAACCAGCGCCGTATCGGCATGCTCCGCCAGCAGAAAAAAAGCATCTGCCGCAACAGTTACCGCGCTTGCCAAAGTTTTACCAACAACATCAGCCGCGTTTCCGCCTCTTTCCACCAATTCGTTAAAGCGGGTAAAAGTGGCTTTTAAAGCGTCATTCAAACCGCTTTGGCCGACTTGGCGGTAAAGCTTTTCAAAACTGTCCTCAATGTTGGACAGCACGCCGTTCATGGTTTTCATCTGCTCGTCCATTGCCCCGGCAAACTGGACATCTCCCAAAGAACGGAGATATTTTTCTATATCTGCGGCGTTTTTCTTAACCGTTGTCGTAACCCCGGCAAAAGTAAATTTGACTTCATCAGTCAGGGTATTAGCTTTGATTCCAAAGCTTTTAAGGCGTTCAAACTCTCCAACCGTTGCATCAGCGACCGCCTCCACAAAATCAATCATATTTCTGCTGAATGCTGATGCCGTGTTTCCATAAGAAGTCAGTGCTTCTTCAGACGGATCAAGCCCCAGTGCCTGCAACCGGATAAAAGCCTCTACAATTTCGTTGAGCTGGTACGGTGTGTCAACGGCAAATTTTTCAATCAGGGCAAAAGCCTCCTGTGCCGCTTCCGTTGAGCCGGTAACCGTTTTAAGCGATGCCGAGAGTTTTTCAAAAGTCGTGTTGGCGCTGAAAATGGCGAAAAAAGTATTTTTGAGCCCCTGAAAACCCAGGTACGCGCCAAACAGCGCCGTTCCCTGACGGATGACTTCATTGAAAGACCGGGCGGTTGCATCCAGAGCTTTCAAATTATCATTGGCCGGTTGAATAACCTGTGTAATCCGCCGAAAAGCCCTGTCTCCATCCGCTCCTAAGCTTTTGAACTCTCGCCGGACTTTATCGCCGCCCACCGCCGATAACCTGATACTTAAATTCTTAACCGCACTCATGATTTTTCCATAAAAAAACACCCCAACTCTCTGGTTGAGGTGCAAATATTTAATAAAAGTTTTTTATTCATAAAAAGATGAAGTATCTACTTCTATATTGTTCATTTGAATGATTTGACAAGGACTTATACTAAGTTCTACCTGAGCAGAGAAAGGAAAGTCATTGGGGATTGAAACGCTTTCTTCTCCATGCCCATAATAACTCTCAAGATAAATCCTTCCATGAATTTTTATTGATATCGTATTGTTGTTACCATTTAAAAAATCAATATTTCTTATATAAAAGTCATTAATTGAATATCCAGAACCAGATAACATACTAATTTTTTCAATATCATAGTTACAAACATAATTTTCTAACATTTCATGATATTCTTCAAAAAAATATGTCGATGCTATTTTTTCGAGAACATTGTAATTATTTATGAGAGATAACACGCAACTTTCAAAAGAAGTTTTTAATTCTTTAATTTTTTCATCATCGATATCAAATGTTGCAGATTTTATATGAACGAAGTCAGAGAGTTTGTTATATAATTTTAAAAAATTATCTATTTCTTCAAAAGCATGAGGGAAACACTGAACAATATCATCCGATAAATTATTAAATATTTTGTATCTTAGATATGCTCTTCTGCTGATCCTATTTTTATCTTTATCAAAGTATTTTTTATTTTCCTCACTAAACCAAGAGCA
Source organism: uncultured Pseudomonadota bacterium (assembly GCA_949295915.1). Taxonomy (GTDB): domain Bacteria; phylum Pseudomonadota; class Alphaproteobacteria; order RF32; family CAG-239; genus CAJLXD01. The sequence goes on from CASFNB010000027.1 coordinate 23,477, forward strand.
GGATTTTACATCTGAATCTTGAACAGTTTCTTCTAAGAACATTCTAAAAAGCTCACGATATCCAAGACAAAAATTATTAAAACGTAAAGGATTACTATATTGTCTTAAAGAATGATAGGTCGAATGTAGTACTTTTAGATAAAATACATTTTTACTAAAAAAGTTATGTATTTCCTGCTTAACTTTATCTCGTTTCAAAATTTACCTCTGCTTTTGTATTGAGATATTGTATAAAAGCTTTTTCTTTGATACAAACTAGTTATTTTTATTATTCACACATTCATTAATTCCTCTGATTCCAACCGGCAACAGCTCACTCATCAGCTCCATATCAAACCCAAGGTTTTGAGCAAGATTAAGAGTCAAGAGTAAATCAGGCTCAGGAAGTTTCAGTAAAATTTCCCACGCCTGATACCCGACATCGGTTTCCAGCGCTGTTTCTATATATAGGCATTTGTGGAACGGGCAGAAGGTTTTGCCATCTTCTCCGCATTCTCTGCAGTAGCTTCGCCCATCACCGAAATGCCATTTGGCGCGGGCGTAGAGACGTTTTTTTCAGCTTCCAATACTTCCCGCAAACTGCAATACTGGCTGCGGAAGTTTTCCGCCACCGCCCAAAAATTGGAAAACAGCTCGTCAATTTTATTTTCCGTCAGCGGCGCAGATTTGTCTTCATCGGCCTCCATTACACCGTCCCATTCCAAAATGCCGGCAATTCCCAATCCGATAAGCAAAAACTTATCCGCCAACGCCTCACGTTTGACAGGATTTTCAATGCTTTCTGCTGTCCCGTCTTCGATTCCCGCCTCTTTATTGGCCTTATAAGTTTTAGCCAATTCCGCCAACTTACTGTTCATATAAGCTTTGGCCTCATAAAAAACAGATGAAGTACACGGCTTAACCTTGACTTTCACCCCGTAACCAAGCTCCAGCCAATACGGCTCCTTTTGTATTTTTAATTTCAGCATTTAGTATTCCTCCACATCATTGACTAATGTTACCGTCATCATTTTACCCAAGTCCTGATCTTTTGCTCCCTGAAAGTCATATGAACATTCGATTCCGCCCGGACCGTCAATTGAGCGTTTGGGTTTGGGCAGATAGACTTCATGGCAGGAAATAACAAGTTTCATTGTCTCCGAAAGCTGATAACCCAACTCAATATCCACCGGCATTCCAGCTCTGGCTTTATCAAGCAGAACATTATCTGCGTATTTTGCGGAAATGCTACCGGATAAACTCGCCACGCCCAAATCAATCGCCTCAACCTTGCCATCGTTGCGGATGGTTTCGATTTTTTCCAGATTGTTGGAATAAGTGGCGCTTGCCGAAACAATATTGGCCAAAAGCTCGCCGCCGCTCTTTATATATCCCTGAAATTGCGACACACGGGTGTAGGGATAAACTTCCGGAGCCGTGTCAATAGCCGTTTCCGAGCCGCTTTCACCCTGCGCCATCAGATTGATGGTGGCCTGCGCTTCGCCGGACCGCTGAAAATTAAAAGCAATGCTGTTGGCGCGCACA
>CASFNB010000028.1 GCA_949295915.1 uncultured Pseudomonadota bacterium
CTACAGTGATGTAAAAGCCCCCTATAGTTATGAAGCCGAGATTTCGGGTTTTGAGGGCGGATTTGATGTTCAGTCCGATGTTTACAACCGCTTAGGTGTATTTGCCTCTTATCGTCAGGGTAGTTATGACTTTGATGGTGACGGTGATGACTATTACTCCAAAGTTGGTGCAGAGATGGATATTGATAGCTATATTTTAGGACTTTATCACCGCTATGATGAAGGACGCAAATGGATGATGAGCCAAATCTTCCTCGGTTATCAAGACGTGTCGATGAGTTCGGATGACGGTGTCTCCTCCTCAACCGACGGCATTGAGTTCGGTGCGGCAATTGAAGGAGGTCTCATCTTCAACCCGATGACGAACCTGACATCAACCCGATGACGAACCTGACAATTGAGCCGATTATCCGCTTGGCTTATACGCAAATCAATTATGACGATGCGTCGGATGCTTACGGCAAAACGGCAAGTTACGGTGATGTCAGCAATTTTGAAATCGAGGCCGGCGTTAAGGTTGAGAAAACATACCTTCGCAAAAACGGCTATGCCAAAGTTTATGTAAAACCGAGTATTATCCAAAATATCGGCAGCGGTGATGTTCAAGTCACTTCTCTGCGCCAAGTTGACGGATTGGAAAACTCTACTCTTGGACGCTTGGAAGTCGGTGGAAGTATGAGCTTTGACGAACGTTGGAGCGGTTTTGCCAACGCGGCTTATACGTTTGGTTCAGATTATACCAACTTGGGCTTGAACGCCGGTCTGAACTACGCATTTTAATTCATAAGCCCAAAAGCAAGTGCCAAGAACAAACTCTTGGCACTTGTTTGGTTTTATTTTTTCATGCCCTGAACACACCCTTATCGTTACCATAAATACACCCCTTATCGTCACCCTGAACTTGTTTCAGGGTCTTTTCTATATGAGATGCTGAAACAAGTTCAGCATGACAAACGTAGCACGTTTGATTGCCAAGCTGAGCCAGCTTGACCGCCCTAATCGATTGCCGTGCTGTCCGTGCCATGAAACCGCGTTGCTTTTCATGTGCAAGGCGGAGAGTCTGCGCCTTCACCCTGAACACACCCTTATCGTCACCCTGAACTTGTTTCAGGGTCTTTTCTATATGAGATGCTGAAACAAGTTCAGCATGACAAACGTAACACGTTTATTCGCCAAGCTGAGCCAGCTTGACCGCCCTAATCGATTGCCGTGCTGTCCGTGCCATGAAACCGCGTTGCTTTTCATGTGCAAGGCGGAAAGTTTGTGGCTTGTTCAGGCAAAAAAAGACCTTGTTCTTTGGGAACAAGGTCTTTTTACTTTATTTATTTTTTCAAATTCAGCATCTGTTTGCTCATCAAACCTTCGCTGATTTGCAAGTTGGTGTCAATCATACTATCTAATGCTTTTACATTAATATCATTGATATTGCGACCAACTTCTAAGGTCTTTTTAGAGACATAATCTGCCAGCTTAATCAAATTCCCTTTAATTTCTTCAGGAATTTTGTTTTTCTTTGAGCTGGCCAAAGTCTTGATATAAACCCATAATTGCATATTGTTGTCCAGCGCTTTGGCTAACTCTCCGGCATTGGATTTTTCTTTGGCGCGAGACAAATCCATAGCACATTTCAACAAGGAAAAGGCTTCTTCTGCTGCCAAATTATTTTTTACCGACTCTTGAATACCTAATGAAATTTGATTGTTAATATTGGCCAAGCTTTTAAAATCTTCTTTGGTCATATTAATTCCCTTACTCATGGTCATATATTTTACAAAATCGGCTAACTTAAATAAATTTTTCTTTACATCTTCGGGAAGCAAATTCTTTGCGCTTTTAAGCGATGTTTCTATCTCAACCCAGAGCTTCAAATTGTGGTCAATGGCTAACAGTTTTTCATGTTGGTTGTTGCTTTCTGCTGCTTTTAACAAAGCATTGGCAAAGCTGTTCAACACAACAGCTTCTTTTTCTGCTGCTCCAATTTGATTTGTGGTTGTATTCATTGTCACTTCCTTCTTTTTATTTGTCATAATTGTTTTTCCTTGTGGTCTGCCGTTTTTAGCAAGCGGCAGACCTTGGGAAGAATCAGAACATTTCTCATTCATTTATAGGGAATAACTAAATAAACTTAAAATGTTCTAAATTTTTGAGAAAAAATGGGGAGATTTTTTCTCGCTTTTGGGAACATAATAATTTTTTTGCCTCAAAATCTGCTTAGGGAATGACAACAGACTTTGAACAAAACTTGTTAGAACGGAGCTATGATGTCTAAGAATTGACGACCATATCTCGGTTGTTGTACATCGGATACAACGCCCTTACCACCGTAGGAAACTCTTAACTCGGCAATTTTATCCGATTGAATGGTGTTATTAGAGCTGATGTCGGCACGACGAATAATGCCTTTTACCGTTAATCTTCTTAACTCATAGCTTACGCGAATCTCTTGTGTGCCTTCTATAACCAGATTTCCGTTCGGCAAAACTTGTGTAACAACGGCAGCCATGGTGACATCTATTTTTTCTTGTCTGTCAACTTTGCCGTCGGCAGAAATTTCGCGGTTTGAGGAAATATCGACCAAAGCATCCATTTTATTATCGCTCGGCAACGCCGTGCTGATATTTTTTTCAAAGCCGGCTAAAGCACCAATCCCCATAGTGTCTGAGTTATCATCACGATTTTGTTCCATTTCATTTTCCATAATGGCTGCATCTTTTGCTACAATATTTACCGTGATAATATCGCCGACTTTCGAAGCTCTTTGATCTTTAAAAAATCCGGTTGAGCCTTGACGCCATAAGGAATTGGCATATTGTTTTTGTTCGGGCGCTTCCGGCATGGGCATAGACACCGGTTTGTATCCTTCTGCCTCAACCGGATTTTCAATATTGGTCATTTTGGGCTCAGCCCCGACAGAGCTTAATCTGTCCCACATACCGGCACATCCGGAAAGCGATGTTGCCATAAGCAACGCCATGGTGCTTTTGATAATCGGGTGAAAACTATTCTTCATCTTTTGCTCTCCTTTATTGTATCTCTACTTCAATCGTGTCGGCAGAGATAACCGTGCCATATATTTTTTTACGGCTTTGCGTATTTTCTACTTCAATTTTTTGACCTTTGGTGCCGTCTTCTTGAGCTATACCCTTTGCCATAATTTGCATTTGTTTGGTTTTGTATAGCAAATCAACCTTATCATTTTTATGAATGAGAATCGGTGCGCCGACTTCCTTACTGCTGATTAACTTTCCGGCTTTGAGTGTACGTTTGACTTCTTTGCCCAAAAGTTTGGCTTCTTCCGTCACATACATAGGTTTGATACGGCTGCTGCGAACTTTTACTTTTTTCAAATCAGATTCTTGCAAAATTTCGCCTTTATCTAAATTGCGCGCCGGTACAAAAACCTCTTCCATGATATAATATTTACCGATAAGGGACGTTTTTGCCGCAGATTTGCCATCGGCAAAAATTTCCGCATCGCAAGAAAACTTATTTTGCGTTTCATCATATTTTAAATTGCTGACCATAATTTTGGCTGTCTTTGCTTCGGGAATAAAAAAGCTGTTTTGTCCGCCAAAAATATCTAACTCCATATCAGCATCCATTCCTTGCTCGGCAAATTCTTTAATGATAGCAGCTCCGACTTCATCTGAAGAAACAGAAACATCGGCACGAGCTACATCCATGCTCCAAACAAAAAATGATAAAATTATGAAAGGCAAAATTTTGAACATTTATTCAATCCTTACTTCATTTGGTTAATGGTACTTAACATCTGATCTGAAGTTTGAATAATCTTAGAGTTCATCTCATAAGCACGTTGGGCAGAAACCAGCTCGGTGATTTCCGATACGGCATTGACGTTTGAGGTTTGCAGATAGCCCTGCAAAATGGAACCAAAGCCTTCGGCATCGGGGTTGTCCAAAACCGGAGCACCTGATGCTTCCGTTTCGGTAAACAGGTTGTTTCCGATAGCTTCCAAACCGGCTTCATTTACAAAAGTGGCTAATTCTAACTGACCAACGTTTACCTCATCTGTTTCGCCGTCTTGTTTAACCCAAACTTCACCTGATGAGTTGACATATACTTCAACGGCATCTTCGGGAATGGTGATTTCCGGTTGAACGACATAACCATCGTGGGTTACAATCACTCCGTCACCGTTTTGTTGGAAAGCACCGTCACGGGTATAAGCCGTACCTTTTCCTTCGGGAAGCTCAATTTGAAAATAGCCGCGACCTTGGATAGCCAAGTCTAACGGAGCATCGGTTTTGGTTACACCATAGCCATCGGTAATGCGGTATACGGCGGCCGTTCTGACACCTGTACCAAGCTGAACACCTGCCGGAACAATGGTTTGTCCAGCCGTAGATTGCGCTCCCGGGCGAATATAGTTTTGATAAATCAAATCATTAAATTCGGCACGGCGTTTGGTATAAGCCGTGGTGTTCATATTAGCAATGTTGTTGGAAATGACGTCAACGTTGGTTTGTTGAGCGAGCATTCCGGTGGCACCAATATTTAAAGATCTCATGTTTTTATTCCCTATTTTTAATTATTAAATCATTTGTGCAAAGGCACTTATCGTATTTGATAGACGGTCGTGTTCTTCATCTATCATCTGTTGTACATACTCATATGAGCGTTGCAAACTTACCAATTTGGTCATTTCTTCAACCGAATTAACATTAGATTTTTCTAATTTTCCTTGCAAAACTCTGATATTGTCTTCTCCGATAATCATAGTGTTGCCTTCTGTGTTTTCAAACATGGTGTTGGCAACTTTTTGTAATTTTTGATTATCGGCAAAGCTGACAATTTTCATTTTACCAATCAAACCATTTTCGGTGTAAACTTCACCATTTTCCATAATGGATATTTCTTTTTCTCCGGGGGCGAAGAAAAACGGCTCGCCGGCTTCAGATAAAACCGGATCACCTTCCGTGGTTACCAACATGCCATCAGAATCGAGCGTGAAATTACCTTTACGGGTATATCTTTCTCCGCCGGCGGTTTGAATGGCAAAGAAAGCATCACCTTTAATGGCTACATCCAAATTATTACCTGTTTCAGCCAACATTCCCTCGCTGAAATTGCCGTAAGTTCCGTAATCTTGTGTAAAATATAAAGGTTTGGCAGCCAAGCCTTTTGCTTTGATACTTTCATCAGCTTTATGCAGATATGATGCAAAAACAGCCTCATCTTGCTTGTAGCCGGATGTATTCATGTTGGCCATGTTGTTGGAAACGACATCCATTTGTTTCCATAAAGCCATTTGACGTGACAAAGCCACATATTTTGTATTATCCATTATATTCTCCCCAATAGTTTTGGATAATTAAAATCATTTACCACAACATATGCAAAAGGCGTGCCATTTTTTTAAATGAAAGAAAATAAAAAAACTCTGCTTTTCCAGCAGAGTTTTTTTATTATTATTTTTTCTTTGATTTATCCGAGGGCTGATTGATAAAGGTCAGATATATATATTTGCTCAGTGGTGATGGGCGAGAAATAACATGACTGAACGGAATTTTGGCTTTTGCCGTCACAAGCGGAATAACCGAATCAAAAACCTCAGATTGAATCATTTTTCCGTCTTTATCCAACAATTCTATTTTTATTTTCGGAATATCTATACTAACATCCATTTTGTTGGCAATAAAACCTTTTATTTCAATTTTGGGAACAAAGTCATCTTCATATTCCCGACGAATCACATTTTGAAACTCAAGTCCTTCTCCGGCAACAACCGCTTCTATTCCCATTGATTCATAAATCGGGGCCAATGACGGAAACGAACGAACAACCTCATATCGAGCATAATATAAAAATAATGCCAGAAATATGAGAAATGCGTATATATAATATAGCATATGCTTAGGATTAACTATTCCCAGTGTCTTTTTTATTTTATATAAAAACTTTTGGTGTTGCGGCTCTTCCTGATCTGCCTGAAATAAATTTTCCGTCTCAACCGACAACCTTTGAAATATATCTTTTACATATTGGTTTTCCGAGGCTAAATCATCCAAAGTTTTTTGTGCGCCGGCGACCTCTTCTTCCCAGCTATCATTTTTCTCTTGTTCCGATGCAGAATCTACTTGCTCCTCTTGCAAATGTCCCTTCTCATCCAGATGCTGCTTTTCTTCTTCCGTAAACTCTGCCATACGTAGTTTGGAACCATCCACCAAATCTTCCGGCATACATTTAAAAACTTTCTTGCATACGGCACAACGCAAACGACGCCCTTGCTCAGGAACGACATCTGCTTCAATTTCATAACCAGTTTTACATTTTGGACAATAAATAAGCATTTTTACCTCTTTTCGCAATATAGGCATATTTTTTGTTTTAGAAAAGAGAAAAAACACTTTATTAAGTAAAATATTTTGGTAGACCTATTCTTTATCATATTTTATGATAGCTTAAATTGTGTTTTCTTTTTTTAGGAGCCATAAATTGCTTAATGATACAAACAAAACAACCGCTATTATTGAAATGCAAAATGTGGGAATCCGTTACGGACAGGGACCTGAAATTTTAAGCGATATAAAACTCTCTCTCCGCAAAGGCTCTTTTCATTTCTTAACCGGAAAAAGCGGCGCCGGCAAAACCTCTTTGCTCAGCATGATGTATCTTTCTCAAAAGCCAAGCCGCGGCTCCGTCAGCGTGTTCGGACATAATGTTAATTTTGCCAACCGCGATGCTCTGGCTATGCTGCGACGCAAAATCGGCGTGGTTTTTCAAGATTTCCGTTTAATTGACCATCTTTCCGCATTTGACAATGTGGCTTTGCCTTTGCGCGTCTGCGGTATGGATGAAAGAGAAGTGAAAAAACGTGTTATGGAACTTTTGCAATGGGTTGAACTAGATCGATCCATTCAAGCAACTCCGGCAACTTTATCGGGCGGTGAAAAACAACGTGTAGCTATTGCTCGTGCCGTTATTAATCGTCCAGAATTGTTGCTTGCCGATGAACCGACCGGAAATGTGGATAATGATATTGCGCCAAAGTTGATGAAGCTTTTTGTGGAGCTTAATAAACTCGGAACAACGGTTGTGATTGCAACCCACAGCGAAAAATTGATTTCCGATTTTGCTTATCCGCGTTTGCATTTGCAAAATCACGGATTGAAAATTTTTGCACCAAATGATCCTTCCGGTATGGGGGTGCGCCATGTCTAAACAAAAAAACGTTTTTATTACCAGACACGAGGAACTGCCTCTGAAAAACAGCAGTACCAGTTTGTTCTTGCAAATCATGGTGGCTATTGCCGTGTTTTTATTTGCCGTTACTTTGTCGGGAGTGTTATCAATCAATGCCATGTTAAGAAACTGGAATGAAAGTATCCTTGGATCTCTCACCGTTCAAATTATGCCCTCTACCAATATTAATCCCGAAAAAGCCATTGCTGAAACTTTGGCCCACCAAAACAAAGCTTTGGATGTTTTGCGAAATATGAACGAAATTGAAAAAGCCGAACCGTTAACCGATAAACAACTTGAAAAACTCATTCAACCTTGGCTCGGTGACGGAATCGATATTAAAGATTTACCCGTACCGAGAATTATTGATGTTAAAATTCAAAAAGGTGCCGATATCGACTTTATGGATTTGGCATATAAATTGGCTCAAGCTACTCCCATGGCCTCTGTAGATAATCATAAGCTTTGGCTTAATAAGCTCATTCAATTTGCCGATGGAATCAAAATTTTGGCTTTGAGCGTATTGGCTCTGGTGATTATGATTACTTCCGGAGCCATATTCTATACCACGCAAACCAGCCTCGGCTTGCATAAATATACTATAGAAATTTTGCACCTGATGGGAGCAAAAGATACTTATGTGGCTCAGCAATATGCCAAATGTTCCGCTATTTTAGCCTTAAAAGGCGGTCTTATCGGCTTGGCTATTGCCATACCGACAATTTTTGGTATTGCCTCTTTGGCACACCAAATTGAAGGCGGCATTATCAGCGAAGCAAAGCTCTCCGGTTTGGACTGGATGGTTATTGTCGGGTTGCCGGCTTTTGCATCCCTTATTGCCATGCTGACAGCTTATTATACAGTTAAACAAACTTTGCAAAGGTTGATGTAGGTTATGAAAAAACTTATCTGTATATCACTCTTTCTTTTAATTTTCAGTTGGCTTGCCGGTCTTTGCTTTTTTGCTTATACCATAAATCATTTTCATACGGATAATTCTACTCACACGCAGGCCATTGTGGTTTTGACCGGCGGCAGGAATCGAATCAGCGAAGCAGTTAAGCTTTTAAATCAAGGACTTGCCGATAAGTTATTTATATCCGGCGTGGAAAAAAATACTTCTCTGCAAGATATTAGCCATTCTCAAGATATCGCCTTGCCAGAAAAAAAAGTTTCTTTAGAAAAAAAGTCCACCAATACTATTGAAAATGCCATTCAGACTCAAGCTTGGCTTAAAAAAAATAACATATCTTCCATCCGCTTGGTGACATCTAATTATCATTTACCGCGGAGCATTCAAGAATTTCAATATCAAAATGCCGATCTGCAGATTATTCCGCATCCGGTTTTTTCTGATCATGTTGCCAAAGAGTGGTGGACAAAAACCAGAAGCTTTTGCTTGATTGCTTCGGAATATAATAAATTTTTATATGTCTGGCTAATGCGCCGTCTTAATATTCAGGGATAAATATCATGATTTATATTCGTTCTTTTGTTTTTAATTTACTTTTCTTTTTCACACTTGCCGTTGGTTGTGTCATCGGAACAATTATCGGTCTTTTCAGCCGCAAGGCGACCATGCCGTTTTGGAACAAATTTTGGATGCCGATGTGTTGCTCGCTCTTAAAAATTTGTGGTATTTCCATTGAAATTCGAGGTAAAGAATTTATCCGCCAAGAGGGGGTGATATACGCCGTAAAACACCAATCCGCACTCGAGACTTATTGCCTTTCATCATATATTACCAAAGCTGTGTTTATCTTAAAAAAAGAACTGACCTATGTTCCGCTTTTTGGTTGGGCTCAACATCTTTATGGAATGATTGCCGTTAATCGTGCTGCCGGCGGTGCTACTTTGAAAAAACTTCTCCATGACGCCAAAGACAGAATCGAGCATGGACGGCCGATTATCATTTTTCCGGAAGGGACTCGCACTAAACCCGGAAAATCTACTCAATATAAACCCGGTCTGGTCTTCTTGTATCAAAACCTCAATGTTCCCGTGGTCCCTGTTGCCGTTAATACCGGTTTGTTTTGGGCAAAAAATTCTTTTCTCAGGTATCCGGGAAAAGTCGTTATCGAGTTTTTGCCCCCATTACCCCTCGGCATGGAGAAAAAAGACTTTATGAACGAATTAAAAAAACGCATCGAAGATAAATGTGTTGAGCTTAATAAAGAAAGCGCAGCTCAATATCCTCATGCAAAAATGCTCTTAGATCAAGCTCAAAAGGATTAAAATCGTGGAAAAGCAAGTTGATAAACAAGATTTATTTGCCAATCAATTTCCTGATGAAAAAACATCTCATCCTCATGCTTGGCGATGGGGCTTGTTTGCTTTTCTTTGCGTTTTCTTTTTAACTCTTTTGTTTGTGAATGCTTATTTGCAGAGACAATTTCTTATTTCTCAAATTAAGAAACATATTTCTTACTCTATTGATTCTTTAAACCAATTTGGCTGGGATTTAGCTTATGATAACATTTCTTTTCATCCTTTTCCTCTCTTTCCACTTGGCGAACTTAGTAACGTAAAATTATATAATCGTTATGACAAGACGGCTTGGAATGCTGAAAAAATTCGTTTTGACAACAGTATTTTGAAAACACAAAAACTAAATTTTGAAGTTAGCGGAAAGCAATTTATAACTTTTAGAGGCGGTGTATATAAAACCTCACTGGAAAACCAAGATTTAACGTTAAAAATCAGCAGTGTCGGCAAAATAGAAGCATTTTCTCTTAAACTGCTTAATTTTTCCGTTGCCGACTTTGCCGATACGCAACAAATTGTTTTGTTTGTAAAGCATTTCCCTTCCGGCGCAGATAACATATCTGCTCCGTCTTTTCAAATTTTGCTTGAAATTTCTAATCTAAAATTGAATGGCTTATTAGATTATCCGCTTTCTCAAAACATTCGGAAAATTTATCTCAAAGCCTCAACTATCGGCAAAATTAATTTCTCTGAGAACTTTAAATCTAATCTTCGAGAATGGATGGCTCATAGCGGACATTTTGAAATTGACGATTTTATACTCAATTGGTCGCCGCTGCTTTTGGTTGGAAAAGGTGATTTATATCTCAATGAGAATTTTAAACCGATTTTACGTCTTGATACCACATCAAAAGGTCTTTCCGTCTTAATTGAAGATCTGGAACACAAAAATTGGTTAGACAGTAAAGGCATCTTCGTTGCTAAAATTTTGCTTGCCAGCAAATCTTATAAAAGTGATGAAAATGATGAGTATCTGACGGTTACAACGCCGATTTCCATTCGTGATGATGCTTTATTGATAGAAAAAATTGCCGTTAAAAAGTTTAATCAGGCGCGGTAAACCAAGAACAAAACTTGTGCCAAACCATAACGGCGATCATCAATCAATTCATATTCCGTAGGAATTTTTATTTTCTCATTTTTTTCCAGCTCGACAATACACAAAGCCTCGGGAGCCAACCATTTCTGCGTGTTTAACTGTTGCAAAGCTTGTTCGCTCAAGCCTTTATTATATGGTGCATCCATAAACACAACATCATATTTTTTATTTGCCGGCGGTAATTTGGTTGCATCAAGCCGCAAAATGGAAATGCGATTTTTTTCATTAGGAAACAGAGCTACGTTTTTTTGCAAATCGCGCGTATCAATATCTACCAATGTTGCAGATTTTACTCCTCTTGAAATTGCTTCCAAGGCAAAAGCTCCGGTTCCCGAAAAAACGTCTAAAAGGCTTATTTCAGATAAAGATTTATCTAATTTTGAATATAAAATATTAAATATTGCTTCCCGAGCACGATCCGACGTCGGACGTACTTTATCTGAAAGCGGAGAAAAAAGATTTTTTCCGCGATATGCTCCTCCGATAATTCTCATTATGCAAACTTTGCTCCGAGTTGTTCTTTTAATACTTTTTGCGGAATTTCTTTGACTTCTCCTGGTTGTAAACTACCTAATTGGAACGGACCATATGATAAACGAATCAAGCGGTTGACCTCTAGACCGAGAGCTTTCATAACTTTACGAATTTCGCGATTTTTTCCTTCACTTAAAGTCACCATCAACCAAGCATTGGTGCCTTTTATGGTTATGACCTCAACTTTGATTGAGCCGTATTGAACTCCCTCAACCTCAATGCCATTTTTTAAATCAGTCAATTTTTTTTCATCTACATTTCCGTGTACTCTGACTTTATAGCGGCGCGCCCAGCCGTTAGACGGCAATTCCAGCTTACGCGACAGTTCTCCGTTATTGGTCAACAACAATAAACCTTCCGAATTTAAATCCAATCGGCCGATAGAGATAACACGCGGCATTTCTTCCGGTAAATATTCAAATACGGTCGGACGATTTTTTTCATCTTTATGTGTGGTGACCAAACCAACCGGTTTGTAATAAACCCACAACCTTGTTTCTTCAATTATAGGAAGAGGCTCACCATCCAGCAAAATTTTTTCTGTTCCCTCAACATTAAAAGCGGGAGATTCTACAATCTCACCATTTACGGTTATGCGTTTTTGCCTAATTAATTCTTCTGCTCCGCGACGAGAACAAACACCGCTTCTGGCTATGAACTTAGCTAGTCTTTCAGTCATAAATTTTTCTTTCCTTTTTAGTTTGAGCGTTATAATAATATATAAAACCTTTTTTTTCAATATTGGCAGATATGATGGATAAAACTTTTTATATGCAGCAAGCTCTTGCACAGGCTCAGCAGGCGGCTCAAGAAGATGAAGTCCCTATCGGGGCTGTGGTTGTTGATCCTGATAGCGGCGAGATTATTGCAAAAGCTCATAACCTGTCCGAACATTCCTCTGATGCAACCGCTCACGCAGAAATAGTGGCGATGAAACTTGCCTGCGAAAAACTAAGGCAAAACCGCTTAAGAGGCATGGACTTGTATGTGACCTTGGAACCTTGCACAATGTGTGCCGCGGCTATTTCTTTTATGCGTATTGCTCATTTATATTTTGCTGCAGCTGACAAAAAAGGCGGTGCCGTTATTAATGGGGTTAAATTTTTTGAAGCACCTACTTGCCATCATAAACCGATCTTCGAATCTGGAATTTTAGAAGAGGAAGCGGCTCTGCTTCTCAAAAACTTTTTCAAACACAAGCGGCATGAGAAATAAACTTTGGTTTTATATACTTATTTTTTATTGAAAAATATATAAAATATGATATAAAATAAGATTGTATGTTGGTGTGTGAATTAAAGCTTAATAACTGACACAAGAAAAGAGGTATCTACACGCCGATGCCTCTTTTTTGTGTCTTTATTTTATTTGTCTGATTTGCATAATCTTTTCACGAACATAATCTAATTGCTCTTTTGTTTTTGTCTTATCATCCAACGTTTTTTCTAAAACTGATAATACCGGAGCAGCGTATTGCTTTCTGTTTATGGCAATATTTATCAGATTAAAAACAGCTGCCTTAAAAATTTGGTCATTTGATACTTGCAATTGCGCCGCAATTTCTTTGTATGGCGGGGTAAAACTGTCAACTTGTGATTTATGTGACTTATCATAAGAACTTTTTTGAATCTTTTTGGCTATATCTTCCGAAATTTGATTATCTACGCCACCTCGATAAAAACGTTTCGGAAATTTTACCAATGACTTTAACTTGCCAATGATTGCGAATTGTTTGCTGAAATCCATTTTCTTTCCCCCTTCTCTGTTTTTTTTATTATATTCATCCAAATTCAATTGGCAATATCTTTTGATTTTGCATTTTTGCTTAGCGCTCCCTTCCGGGTTCGAATCCCGAACGTGATTTTGTACAAAAAAAAAGGACTCTGCTTTGCAGAGTCCCTTTTTACTAAATGGTGAGCGCGTCGGGATTACGCAGCTTTGCTGCTCGTCTCTTTGGCATCTAACCTCGCTTCGGGCGCTTTCGCCGCCCTCTCTCGCTAAGATGTTACAAAGAGCTTGCAGACAAAAATGCAAAATCTTTTGCATTTTTGCTTAGCGCTCCCTTCCGGGTTCGAATCCCGAACGTGATTTTGTACAAAAAAAAAAGGACTCTGCTTTGCAGAGTCCCTTTTTACTAAATGGTGAGCGCGTCGGGATTCGAACCCGAGACCCTTTGATTAAAAGTCAAATGCTCTACCAGCTGAGCTACGCACCCGTTGTTTGTGACAACGAGGCAATGTATAATAGATAATTTTATTGAAGTCAATATAAAAAATAAAAAAAATCAAAAAAAATATTTTATATAAATTTGTAGTATATTTATTAATATTTATGTGTTAATATATTTTCCAAATTGAATGTGAAGTAATGAGGTTCATTATGACTAGCGATATAAAAACGGAAAAAGAAAAAGAATTCAATATTTTACAAAATGGTGCCGGAGAAATTCTCTTTTTGATAAGTGTCCGCCCCGGTGGTCCGGAAAATCCGCGCTTGGTTTTTGACGGAAACAACAGTGCTCTGCTTTATCGTAGCAGAGAAAGTGCCGTTATTCTTGAAGGAATTAACCCCGACGCTAAACTTCCTTTGCAAGCCGTTGATGAAGTTTTGGTTGTTGAATTAGACGGTGATGAAGTCGCTCGTGAATATATGGTTCCGCTTCGTATTGTAAAAAAAGCTGTTTCTGTTTAATCAGATATCGTTTCAAAATCAGTTTTTCCCAAAGGTAAATTGTTTAATTTACCTTTTTTTATGCCGATTCTGATGATATATTTTTTCTGGGTTTGCAACCACAGTAATCTTGGTTATATAGCTCTAATTCCTTTATCAACTGTTGACGCAACTCTTGCATACCTCCTTTCCTTCCCTCTATATGAACATAAGGCATGCCTGTTTCTGATGATGCAAGATTCGCTGCTACATTTACCTGATCTAAATTTTTGTATCGAGATACGCCTAAAACCGAGCCAACTTTATTATATCCGTTTGCCAAAGCATATTCCATCACTCTTTTTAGTCTTAAATGGAAGCAAATGCTGCAACGGCGTCCTCTTTCCGGCTCATTCTCCATCCCTCGCGTGGCTTTACACCATGTTTCGTTATCATATTCCAACTCGATAAACGGTACTTGATATTTTTGGCAGACTCGCTCATTTTCATCTCTGCGTTTTTTATATTCTTCAAACGGGCGAATGTTGGGATTATAAAAAACAACTGCAAAATCGGTTCCATCTTCTGCCAATTTTTTGATTACGGCGCAAGAACACGGGGCACAACATGAAAGTAGCAACAATTTATCTGTCATTTGATTCTCCTTATCTTTTTTGTAGTCCAGTTTTACAAAATTTCAATATTTTTTATGTTATTCATATTTATATGAAAGAAGAATATTGGTATTTGTTTTATCTTTTTTTATCGGCACTGGTTATTTTTACAATAATGACCGGGGTTATTTTTTACCGCAAATTTTCAGAAAAAAAACGCAAGGCTTTTCAAAAAATTGATGAAAAAATCAGGCAAGATATTGATGATGCTCTGGCTTTTCTGGAAGATGAAACCGGAAAAAATTTGAGTGAAGAAAAGCGTAATGCCTTTAAACTTCTTGTTATAACTCGGCTCAAAAAATCTGAACAAAAAAACAAAGAATCCTTAAAAAAGCTCATTCGCGAAGAAATTAATCGTCAACAAACCGAAAAAAAAGAACAATTACAACGGCAAGCCGTAAAAAAAATTATTCGTGACGTGCTGACTATTTTCAGAATGGAATTTTTCCGCAAGGTCAAGAAAATCATATCCAAAGCAAAAAAACAGTTCAAAAACTAAAAATAGCCAACTTCAGGAACAACGCCGAAAAGAAACAGAAAAAAGAATCCGAATCGCCAAAGAAAAAGAAGAAGCTCTTGAAAAAGAACGACGAGAACAAGAAAAAGAACGCAAACGTATTGAAGAAGAAGAGCAAAAACGTCAAGAACAACAGCAAAAACAACAGCAAAGACATGAGCAACAAAAACAAGCAGAACAGGCAGCCAAAGCGGCGGCGGTCAACAGCGGACGCGGCGGAGGCGGAAGATAGTTTATTTTAGCTTAAATTTTGTAATTTTTCAGAAAGTTCCAACCAAATATTTTCGTTTTTATCAATTTCGTTTTGCAGATAAGCAAAATCTTTTTGCAAAGCAATAAGCTCATCGGTATTGGTTGTTTGCGTAAATTTTTCTTCCATCACCGATTTTTGAGCATTTAATTTTTCAATCAACTTCTCTGTTTTTTTAATTTCGGCATGGACTTGTTTAACTTCAAAATAATTATTTTTCTTCGGCTCCGGCTTGAGTTGCTGAGGCTCTACTTTTTTGGCGGTGTTTTTTTCGTTCAAAAGCAAATCGCGATATTCTGTCAAATCGCCGTTATAAACTTTGCAGGTATGATTTTTGACCAACCACAAATCATCTGCCACCAATTCTACCAAATGCAAATCGTGCGTAATGAGAATAACCGCGCCATTATAAGCATTCAATGCCTCTAGCAAAGCATCTCGCCCTTCGATGTCCAAGTGGTTGGTCGGCTCATCCAGTATCAACAAAGCAGGCGATTTTCGGCTCATTACGGCAAAGAGTAATCTTGCTTTTTCTCCACCGGAAAGCAGAGCAATTTGCGTGGTGGCTTTTTCTTGGCTTAAGCCGAACGCCGCCAAATGGGCTCGATTTTTGGTTTCGGGCATTTCCGGCATTAAAGATGTTAAATATTCGCAAGCACTCATATCCAGTGGTAATTCTTCCGATTGATGTTGCGCAAAATAGCCTACTTCTAACTTTGAAGATTTGATAACATTTCCGCTCATTGGATTTAGCCTGCCGGACAACAACTTGGCAAAAGTTGACTTACCGTTACCATTGGCACCGAGCAAAGCTATTCTGTCATCATTACCGATATTCAAATTCAAATTTTTCAAGACCACATTGTCGTCATAACCCACGCTGACCGAATCGAGTTTTATCAGCGGAGATGCCATTTTTTGCGCCTCGGGAAACTCAAAAGATGAGGAATATTCACTGCTCAAAGGAGGCAAAACTTCCATTTTTTCCAGCATTTTCATTCGGCTTTGGGCTTGTTTGGCTTTTGTCGCCTTGTAACGAAATCTATCTATAAAAGACTGCAGATGTTTACGCTGTTGCTCTTGTTTGGCAATTTGTTTGGCTAAAACTTCTCTTTGCAAAGAACGGGTGGTTTGAAAGGTATCATAATTGCCGTTATAGACATTGAGCTTTTTATTTTCAAAATGAATGATATGATTACATAAATCGTTCAAAATATATCTGTCGTGGCTGATTAAAAGCAAAGTACCGCGATATTTTTGTAAATGATTTTCAAGCCAAACGCTTGCTTCCAAATCTAGGTGATTGGTAGGTTCATCAAGAAGCAAAATATCTGATGGTGCAAACAATGCTGCCGCCAAAGCCAAACGCATGCGCCATCCCCCTGAAAATTCTTTTATCGGGCGAGAAAAATCGTCATTCGAAAAGCCCAAGCCGCTCAAAATGGCTGAAGCTCTGCCCTCCGCTGATGAGGCACCAATAAAATTTAAGCGTTCGTGAATTTCTGCTAATTCGCTTTCTTTGGCATTTTGCAACTTTTCTAATAATTCTTGTCTTTCTTTATCTTGGGATAAAACATAATCCAAAACATGAATATCAATATCTTTCATCTCTTGCGCAACCGTGGAAATACGAGCGCCGCTCGGGAAATTGATTTCTCCGAGTTCGGTTTCCTGCAAGCCTAACAAAACTCTGAACAAAGTTGATTTTCCGCAACCGTTAGCTCCGACAATACCGACTTTCCATCCATCGGCAAGATGCGTGGAGGCACTTTCCAGCAAAGTTTTGTTTCCGATACGAACAGTGATGTTATTGATATCTATCATATTTTTTCCTCAAAAAAAAATTCATTTTCTTACTAACCCGAAAGAAGATTGATGTCAATCTTATTGAATTTTTCTTGAAAGTATGATGTTTCAATTTTATATTTTAAAGCAGCAATAATTCAAGAAAGGAAAAATGATGAAAAAAATATGTTTGCTCATGGTTGGCGCGACTATACTGTTATCTTCCCCGCTTTGCGCTCAAGAAGCCGAAGAGGAACAAGATATTCATATTCCCATGGCGTATCTCTCCATTAATCAAAAATGCGAAAATGCAGATATTAATTTATATAATATGTGTCTGAAAGAGGAGTTCCTTAATATTCTGTCTCAAAATTTTACGCCTGCACAGAGAACAGAGCTCATGAAACAGGTTAATGATTTAGAAACAGAGATTGCCGAAGCTGAACCGGATTTTGATAACCCCAATAATGAAGGTCTTAAAGATAATCCGTCCAAAATTAAAGAATTTAATGCTCAAAATATGAACTTGATATGGAAAAGGTTATTAGTAGACACGCTTAACAGCTTAGAAGAAACTCAAGCCATGATGCAATAACTTTTATAAATTTTGAAACTAAGCCGGTATATATCCGGCTTTTCTTTTAAATTCAACATCTTATATCATTTTTTTGACGCCGACCATTAATTTTTGGTTGCAAAAAAAAAAAATGGTTTATCATGGATAGTATAGGCTTTAATTCTTTATCATCCATGGAGGCGTGTCATGAAAAACTTGAGCTTCTTTATCTTCTCGGCTCTTTTGAGCTGCGG
>CASFNB010000029.1 GCA_949295915.1 uncultured Pseudomonadota bacterium
CTAAAGTATACAAAATTACCAGCTGTAAATCTGGCTATACTCTGTCCGGTAGCAGTTGTATCAAAAACTGTACTCCAGCAAAAGATGCTACAGGATGTAGCTATGGCACATATGATTGCGATGATGGATGCGGTGGCACAAGAAAATGTTGTAAACCGGTACCAAAATGTTCTGATTCTGGATATTATGGTGGAAGCAGTTGTTCTTCATGGAGCGGATATACCTCGTCGGAATGCGCGAGAGAATATGCCTCTATGGGCTCTAGTTGCTACCAAAGTGGTCAAGTTGGCTCAGGATCATGCGATGTCGACTCATGGCGCAGATGCTGTGAACAATGTGGCGGAGGTATTTAATCTGACAAAAAAAGAAAGGCACCAAGAATTGGTGCCTTTTTTTGGCCGATATTATTCACCTTTCCATTATTTGCTTGCTTATTTTTTTCTTTGGTGATAGCTTTTGCGCCGTTTGTGAATATTATTTATTGTATAATTTAACCTTATGTCTATGGATAAGAATAAATCTGACAACGCAAAAGACTTACTGGAAAAAGAAATTGATGAAATAAATGACTGTGATAAAAAAGAAAGGATGAAATATTTTTTATCTCAATATTCAAAACCTAAATTTAGAACAAACGGTCTTGTCTATGTTTTTTTTATCACTCTTATCATTTGTCTTTCTTGGCAAAATCTGGCGCAAAAATCGTATATTGAGGAGCAACAAGAAGAGATGAATTCTTTGATTTTGTTGATGATATGTACCTCTCCGGAATTTTTCCCTAATGACTCTGTCTTTGAAGATACGATTGAGCCCTATGATTTTGAGTTGAGTCGTTCTGATGAACCGGTCATTGAAGTATTTATTTAACAAAAAAACTCCATACTTTCTCGTATGGAGTTTTTTTTGACTTTTATAACCAATATTATTCAGCATCTCCTGCCGGTGCTGCCGGCGCATCTGCCGGAACTATGCTTTGCAATGTTCCGACCGCTTTCTTTCTCTTCAGTTTATTTACAAACTTCATGGAGCGTTGCGCGTCCCATTTCTTTTTGCCTTCTTCTTTTTGGAAGATTTGTTGGTAAACTTCTATCGCTTGGTCAAACTCGGAAAGTTTGGTTAAGCAACTGGCCAAACCATCATATAATTTGTGGTGGTATTTTCCGGGACCGATTATCATCTGCGCTTTTTTATAGCATTTCAACGCATCATTAAATTTAAGCATTTTTTGGTAGACAAAGCCTATGCTTATCCATGCCTGAATTTCGCGATTGTCTATGTTCAAAATTTTGGTAAAGCATTTTATCGCCGAAGCATTATCTCCCATCAACTGGTAGGTTACACCAACACCATTCCATGCTTTGATGTTATTTTTATCATTGGATAAAACTTTTTTGAAGAAAGAGATGGCTCTTTCATATTGTTTTAATTTTTGCAAGGTTACAGCCACACTCAACAAGGTTTGAGCATGTTTACTGTCAATTTTCATGGCTTGTTCGAGCACATCCAAGGCTTCTTTGTATGAAAACATGTGTTGCAACGCGATTGCTTTGCCGTTTAATGCCTCTAATGAGGTTTTATCTATGGCTACCGCTTCATTAAAGCAAGCAATGGCATCCTTATAAAGACCGCGCATGCTCAATGTCACGCCTTTATTGTTCAAAACTTCGACAGATTGCGGATTCAAGGCTAAGGCTTTATCAAAACATTCTACAGCTTCAGTGTAGCGACTCATCTTTTGAAAAGCAAAGCCCTTACTGTTCAATGCTTTCCATGATTGCGGCTGTTCGGCTATGGCCGCATCAAACTGCTCAATGGCTTCTTTATATTGCCCTTGATCTAATAGTTCTTGCCCTCTTTTATAGGCATTATTTTCATTTGACTTTACCATAATATTTTCTCTTCCGAATTATATTGGTTACAAAATAATTAATCGGCTTTATCGTATCATTAAGTCTTGCAGATGTCAAGGAATCAATCAGAATAATTTAAGTTGCTTATAGAGCTCTATATCCCCGCGAACCTCAATATAGCGACATCCGAATTTCAGAGCAAAATTTTTCACTGCAGCGCGTTTCAACTCAAAATGACTTTTATATGCTTTCTGAAACAGTTTACCCGAGCTGTTGAAAACAAATTTTTCTTTACCGTTGGCTGCCATATATTCTCCCGATTTAGGAGCAAAGTCCTCCAAAACATCAAAAACATTTATCAAATATACTTTTGCTTTTTTGGACAAAGCGGCTATCGTTCTTTGCAATTCTTCGGTCATAAAATTAAAATCGCTGACAATAAACACACTGGCGCCGGTTTTGATGCTTTGTTGCAAAATGCGTAAATGTCCGGCAAAGCTGCCGCTTGCCTCATGCGGAAGCAATATCTTTTGGCTGACTTCGGCAAGCTTTTTAAATATCGCTATCAAATTCGCCTGATGATTTTTCGGCTTAAAAATATAATTTTGACTGCCGTCATATATCAAACAGCCAAATCTATCTTTATTTTCCAGCGCCATCCATCCGAATAAGCCGGCTATTTTGGCTACCGATACCGATTTTAATTGCTTCTTTGTTCCAAAAACCATGTAAGGCGACATATCCGCCGCAACATATATCTCCCTATCTTTTTCCTCGGCATAGAGTTTGACATAAGGCGTGCCTTTTTTGGCAGTAACGCGCCAGTCCATATCTCGAACATCATCTCCGAACGTGTAATTGCGAATTTCCTCTAATTCAATTCCTCTGCCCTTAAAGGCCGATTTGACATCTCCGGCTTGGTTGGATACACTCAGCTTGGGCGTGATATGGCGTAAATAACCGACATAGCGGCGCTGTTCTATCAGCTCATCCAGACTGACAAACAGTCCCGAATTGTCCGACTCTTCGGCTCGTGAAAAAATTTTTGCCCAGCTTGCCAATCTTTTCATTGCGAAAGCCCTTCTTCTTGCTTTAAGGCAACGGAACCAAAGAGATTAAATTACTGATAATGTCATCTGCCGTTACACCTTCGGCTTGAGCCTCAAAGCTCAAGATAATACGATGCCGCAACACATCATATACTATCGCTTGAATGTCCTCCGGCGTTACAAAATCGCGCCCCGATAGCCATGCGTTAATCTTGGCACATCTATCCAGCGCGATTGTGGCTCGCGGGCTGGCGCCGAACAAAACATAGCCGTGCAATTTGTTGTCATATTTTTCAGGATGACGTGTTGCCATAATCAACTGTACCAAATATTCTTCAACCGCATCACTGGTATGAACATTCAAAACCTCATTGCGTGCGGCTAAAATATCTTCAACAGCCAAGCGGTTAAACTGAGCTTGATTTTCTTTGGCAACCTCTCCTCTGACCAAATGCAAAATTTTCTTTTCGGTTTCGGCATCGGGTTGGTCAATTTTGATATACATCAAGAATCGGTCTAATTGAGCTTCCGGCAGATTGTAGGTGCCTTCATGCTCAATTGGGTTTTGTGTTGCCATAACCATAAAAAGCTCCGGCAAAATATAGCGTTTGCCGCCAATACTGACCTGACGCTCAGCCATTGCCTCAAGCAAAGCAGATTGCACTTTTGCCGGTGCACGGTTGATTTCATCGGCCAAAACCAAATTAGCAAAAATCGGACCTTTTCTAAATTCAAATTCACCTTTGGCAGCAACATAAATTTCACTGCCCGTAACATCTGATGGCAGCAAGTCCGGCGTGAACTGAATGCGGTTAAATTTGCTGTTTATACACTCTGACAAGGTTTTAATGGCTTTTGTTTTTGCCAAACCGGGGGCGCCTTCAACCAGCGCATGACCATCCGCCAATAAAGTTATCAGCAATTTTTTGACTAAGTCTTCTTGTCCTAAGATTTTGGTTTCAAGATATTTTTGCAATGAAATAATTTTATTTCTGATTTCTGACATCTTTTTTTCCTTTTATTTTTCACAGGCGGCACGATTTAAGAAGTTGTGATATTCTTCCAGAACGGCTCTTTTCATGGTTTCATTTTCTAGAAAATCATATAATTCTATTGAGCGTTTGTAATGCGCTTTGGCAAGCTCATAATCTCCTTGTTCGCGGTTATAAGCTTCGACGCGCGCCAAATAAAGTAAAGCCTCGGCTTCAGCAAAATGGTGCGCGGCTTTGCCATATAGATAAACGGATTTCATCAAAGCTTTGCGGGCGTTGGAAATATCTTTTATCACATAGCGCAAACTGCCGATGGCTGACAAGGCACTGGCCTCTCCCAACAAATCGCCGTTTTCGCGGTAAAGTTCGCGGCACTGTTCCAAAATATCATGAGCGACATCGTAGTTGCGATTTTTCATTTCAATACGAGCCATGGCTCGCAAAACAGAGGCTTCTTTCAAGCCCGTTCCGTCATGATGAAACATCTCGGCAGCTTTTTTATAGGCTTCCAAAGCATCTTTCTCCTGATTTTTCATTAAAAAGATATAGGCTTCATGGTCATATGCCTCACCTTGCAAGTCAAAATTATTGTTTTCTTCGGCTGCATGTTGTGCCAAGCGCACAATTTCCATAGCCTTACCCAAATTACCGCGAGAGGCTTCCAATTTGGAAAGTTTTATCAAGGCCTCGGCATAAATATTTTGCCCCTCGGGAAGATTTTTTACCAATTCGGCAGCGGATTTCAAACTTCTTTCGGCTCGCTCAAAATTATCCAAACTTAATTCAAGCTCGCCTAAACGAGCCAAAACAATTGCTTCGCCTTCCGAATCGTCTTGTTCATGATATAAAAATGCGGCTTTTTCATAAGACCGGCGAGCAGAATCATATTCGCCTTTTTTCCAATTTTCATCGCCGTCTTGAAAGGTTTGGGCGGCTTGGGTCTTATATTTTTCCTGAGTTGTTCCGTTCATGTAAAAACTCCTTTCCTTTCTGCCAATATTAATATATATATGGTTTGTTTGAAAAAATTACAAGACGTTTGAATGAAGTATCAGCAATGGAAGATATATTTGATTTAGCCGAACCGGAAACCCCGCAAACTTATGATAATACCAGCCTTTTGGCACCGACTTATCCTTGGCTCGAAGCTCTTAATCCCGAACAGAGACAAGCCGTGGAAACAACCGAAGGACCACTTTTGGTGCTTTCCGGTGCAGGTACCGGCAAAACCAAAGTTTTGACCACACGTCTGGCCTACATTTTGGCGCAACATCTCGCGAATCCATGGAACTGCTTGGTGGTTACCTTTACCAACCGTGCCGCGAAAGAAATGAAAGAACGTGTGCAAAACCTTATCGGACCAATGGCTGATTCCGTTTGGCTCGGTACTTTTCACAGCATTTGCGTAAAAATTTTGCGCAACCATGCCGAGGTTGTCGGCTTGAAATCTAACTTCACCATTTTGGGCGAAGACGACCAAAAGCGCTTGATGAAGCAGATTGAAGAAGCCGAATCCATTGATACAAAAAAATATCCGCCGCAAGATGTGTTGGATAAAATCGGACATTATAAAGATAAAGGCTGGACGGTTGATAAAATTGCCCAAGATTTTAAAGAAAATATCGTTACTTATCTTTATAAAAAATATCAAGAACGCCTGCTTGAACTTAACTGTGTGGATTTTGGCGACATTATTCTCTATGCGCTTAATATTTTGATGAGCGATGCCGAGGTGCTTTCAAAATATCAAGACCGTTTTAAATATATTATGGTGGATGAGTATCAAGATACAAACGTTACGCAATATTTGCTCATCCGAATCCTCTCACAAAAATATCGCAACCTTTGCTGCGTGGGTGATGATGACCAATCCATCTACTCTTGGCGCGGGGCTGAAATTGAAAACATATTGCGCTTTAACAAAGACTTTGCCGATGCCAAAATCATTCGTTTGGAGCGCAATTATCGTTCGACTGCCAATATTTTAGCTGCCGCTTCCAACCTCATCAGCCACAACCAAGGTCGCTTGGGCAAAACCTTAAAAGTTGCCGAAAACTCTCCGGCAAGACAAGCCGAAAACAGCAAGATTAAAGTGGTGAGCACTTACAACGGCGAAGAAGAAGCACAATTTGTAGCCGAGAATATCGAATCGCTCCATCGTCAAGGTTTTGCTTATGCCGATATGGCGGTTTTGGTACGTACCGCCGCACAAACCCGCGAATTTGAAGAAAAATTTGTTTCCGAAGCTTTGCCTTATCAAGTGATTGGCGGTCTAAAATTCTATGAACGTGCCGAAATCAGAGATGCGTTGGCTTATTTTCGCGTGGTTTTACAACCGAGCGATGATTTGGCCTTGGAGCGAATCATCAACAAACCGGCACGCGGAATCGGCGCCAAATCCGTGGAAAAATTTGAAGCATTTGCCCGTGATAACCATATTTCGCTTTACGCAGCTATTCAACAAATGCTTGCCGAAGGTCTAATCTCAGGCAAAGCCAAAACCTCCCTTGCCGATTTGATGAACAAATTTGAAGATTGGCGCCGAACCATGCAAGCCGTTACACCCGATGAGTTGGCTTCGCAAATTTTGGAAGATTCCGGTTATATCGACATGCTCAAAGCCGATAATTCGGTTGAAGCTCCGGGGCGCTTAGACAACCTGAAAGAACTTATCAATGTGATGAGTGATATTGAAAAACACCCGACACTGAACGAATTTATGGAGCACGTCAGCTTGGTGATGGATAATGACAATCAAGCCAACGAAGATGTGATTACGTTGATGACGCTGCACTCTGCCAAAGGTTTGGAATTTGATGTGGTCTTTCTTCCCGGTTGGGAAGAAGGTCTATTTCCTCTACAGCGTTGTCTTAATGAAGGTGGAACGCAAGCTCTGGAAGAAGAACGCCGTCTGGCTTATGTTGCCATTACCCGTGCACGCAAAAAATTGTATATAACGATGGCTCACGGAAGACATGTTTACGGTCAATGGCAAAATAATTTGCCTTCTCGCTTTATCAATGAGCTGCCGCCGCAGAATATTGAAATTGTCAATAATTCAGCCAACTATTTTTCAAGTAACAATTACAGCAGTTATAAATCTAACTCTGCCATTCCGTCTTGGGGAGCTAAAAAGAAACAATCCGTTTCTTATGACGATGATGACCGCTACAGTTATGTTTCCGATGATGAATTTGCCTCTTCTTGGGGTGGTAGCATGTACAAAGCCAAGCAAATTGCCAAAAACTTAATGTCTTCAACTCCGGTCGGCACCAAGGTTTATCATGAAACTTTCGGCTATGGCAAAGTGATTGCCGTGGAAGGTAACAAGCTCGGCATTATCTTTGATAACTATGGTTTGAAAAAGCTGATGAAAGACTATGTCCGCAAAGTTTGATGGCTTGATACAAACCAATTTATTCAACAAAAACTTTAAAATACTTGTGAAAATGTTGTTTTTCACCTATATATTTGAATAATTTTATTTTATACTTCGCAGAAGTTAATTTATAAGGAGAAAAGTATGTTTATCAGTGATGCTCTTGCTCAAACAACCGATGCCGCTGCTTCTCAAGGATCGGTTACCGGTATGTTTATTCAACTTGCACTCATCTTTTTGATTTTTTACATTTTGCTCATTCGTCCGCAGCAAAAGAAAATCAAACAACAAGAAGCCATGCTCGCCGCCATAAAAAAAGGTGATGAAGTTATCACCAACGGCGGTGTTTACGGTAAAGTTGTAGAGGCTGAACCTTTCGATTTGACTATCGAAATTGCCGAAGGTGTGCGCGTTAAAATGGTTCGCGCCATGGTTCGCGAAGTGGTTACCGATGAGGTAAAACTTCCCACTCAAGAAAAAAGCAAAGCCAAGGGCAAAGCTGCTAACTCAAACAAAAAATAACATAAGGCATGAATAATGTATAAATTATCAAAATCAAGAATATTTATCATCATTGCCATCTGCTTGTTGGGTATTTTCTTCACTATTCCGAACTTCTTACCTAACAAAGATAATTTACCGAAATGGTGGCAACCGGTGAACTTAGGTCTTGACTTGCAAGGCGGTTCAAACTTACTGCTCCAAGTTCAGGTTGATGATGTGATTAAAGAAAGAATGGGCACAATCGAAGATTCCGTGCGTCAGGTTTTGCGTGAAAACAAAATCCGCTACCAGAATTTGCGTGCCGGCGAAAATGACGTTACCGTCAAAATTGAAAACCTCAATTCTCGCAACAAAGCCATAGCTGCTTTCCGCAAAATTGAAGATGGCTTGAACGTTGAAGAATTGGCTGACGGAACGGTTCGCATTGCTTATACCGATGTGGCTTTGAACCAACTCAAGCTCAAAATCGTTGACCAATCCATTGAGATTGTTCGTCGTCGTATTGATGAGCTCGGCACTAAAGAGCCGGTTATCCAACGTCAAGGCGTGGATAGAATCGTGGTTCAGCTCCCCGGTTTGCAAAACCCCGAATATGTTAAGACTTTGCTCGGCAAAACCGCAAAGCTTTCTTTCCACATGGTTGACTCTAACACCACCAGCGCTGATGCTCGTCGCGGCAAGCTCTCAAATGCTTCTCGTATTGTTCCGGGGTCTGACGGCGGTTCTTATGTTATTAGCCGCAAGCCCGTTGTCAGCGGTGAAAATTTGATTGACGCGCAACCGGCTTTCCAAGAAGGCGAAGCTGTTGTCAGCTTCAAATTTGACTCTATCGGCGGTAAAAAATTCGGTGAAGCCACCAAAAATAATGTCGGCGAAAGATTAGCCATTGTTTTGGATAATGAAGTTATTTCCGCTCCGACCATTCAAGGTGCCATCCTTGGCGGCAGCGGCGTGATTACCGGTAGCTTTACCGTGAAATCGGCCAATGACTTGGCTTTGCTCTTGCGTTCAGGTGCGTTGCCTGCTCCTTTGGAAGTTTTGGAAGAACGTACCGTTGGTGCCGGTTTGGGCGCTGACTCCATTCAAGCCGGAACTATTGCCTGCGTTATCGGTTTGGTTGCCGTTATCGTCTTCATGATTGCCGCATACGGTTTGTTTGGCTTGTTTACAACCGTTGCCGTTTTTATGAACTTGTTCTTAATGCTCGGTGTTTTGAGCCTTATGGGCGCAACACTTACCCTTCCCGGAATTGCCGGTGTTATCTTAACCGTGGGTATGGCCGTAGATGCTAATGTGCTCATTTTTGAACGCATGCGTGAAGAAGTTAAACTCGGTCGATCAACCAGAGATGCCGCTGAAGCCGGTTTTCGCGAGGCTTGGGGCACTATTTTGGACTCTAACCTTACAACTCTTGTTGCCGCCTTCGTTCTCTTCTATTTCGGAACAGGTCCGGTTAGAGGTTTTGCCGTAACTTTGACCATCGGTATTTTGACCTCAATGTTCACCTCCGTTACGGTTACACGTGTGATTATTGCGACTTGGATTGAGCGCTATAAGCCAACCAGATTGCCAATCTAAGGATAAGGAATAAGAAAATGAAACTTTTTAGTTGGATTACTAAAGATACAAATATTGACTTTTTGGGCACTCGCAAATTGACCTATTTTATCTCAGGTCTGAGTATTGTTTTGGCAATATTCTTTATGGCAACCAAAAGTTTTAACTACGGAATTGATTTTTCCGGCGGTATCTTGATGGAAATTAAAGATGAGCAAGTTATCAATTTGGATAAATTGCGCAAAGAATTGGATAATTTGGATATCGGGGAAGTCAGCCTGCAAACTATCGGCGAAACAGGTACCGAGGTTATGATCAGAGCTCAGGCGCAAATGCTTGATGAAAAAGAGCAAATGAAAGCCGTGAACGAAATCAAAAAAATTCTCGGTAATGATGTTGAAATCCGCCGCGTTGAACTCGTAGGTCCGCAAGTCGGAGATGAGCTCAAAAAAGATGGTGTTTTAGCTTCCGTTATTGCCGTTTTGGGTATTTCTCTTTACATTTGGTTCCGTTTTGAATGGCAATTTGCACTTGGTGCCATGCTTGGTTTGGTTCACGATATTTTGGTGACCGTTGGTTTGTTGTCGCTCTTCCAAATTGACTTCAGCTTGACAACCGTTGCCGCTATTTTGACACTTGCCGGTTATTCGGTTAACGATACCGTTGTAACCTATGACAGAATCAGAGAAAACTTGCGCAAATATAAAACCATGCCGCAAATTCAACTTTTGAACAAAAGTGTGAACGATATTTTCTCTCGTACTTTGCTCACTGGTTTGACAACCTTGCTTGCATCTATCGCTCTCTTGATTTGGGGCGGCGATGCGTTGCTCAGTTTCTCTTTCACTTTGGTTTGGGGTATTTTAATCGGTACATATTCTTCAATTTATGTATCTACCGTTGTCCTCAACTGGTTTGATTTGAGAAAGACCATTGAGAACAAAGAAAAAGACGTTAATCCTTTCGGTAATGTCGGTTAACTTTTTAAAGAGCTTTACCTCTTTGAGGTAAGGCTCTTTTTTTTGAGTTAAACTTCTCTTAACTTTATTTTGCTAATATTATTAGCGTTAAAGATATTGCTTTTGATATTGCAAATTGAAATTTTGTATGATAAGACTTTCGTCAAGATTTAATGTAGGGTGTTATATCGATGATAATTGATAGTAACAATAGGAAGCAAAAAAGTATTTTAACAAATAAGTGCTTTTACCAAACAACTGCACAAATCATGCGTGACTTTGAAGAAAAAGGATACGCCAATTCTGCCGATGAGACTGCAAAAGTGATCACGGCATATCATCAACTCGTCAAAAGAAAAGTCAAAAACAATTTCAGCGCTGATTATAATGCCGCTTTCCGCCGCATTGATAATGCTATTGATACTCTGGCAAACAAAGTCTTTTATGATTGTGATAAAAAAAGCCATGATTATGCTTATCAATCATTTCAAGAGTTTGACCATATCAGCGCCATCGTTACCCGTCAAAGAGTTAAAAAAGGTCTTTCTTAACCTCTTCTTGCCTTAAATTTTTTTATATTTTCTCTTATGCAAAGTTCAATTTTTAAGATTGAATTTTCTATGCTTATGCTTTATTGCTATATATATCTATGAAGAATCTTATCAAGGAAGGAAGAGTATGAAAAATATCTCATTAATCGGATGTGGTCGTTGGGGAACTTTTTTGGCTTGGTATGCCGCAAATTATTGCAAAGATAAAATCAGCGGCGCCGATTTATATGATATTCCAAACTCGCCTAATTTTATTGAATTGCGTGATACGCGCAAAAATCCTTATCTTTACCTTTCCGATAATATGATTCTGCATGATAATATTGCCGATGTTTTGCAAAACGATACCATTATTGTTTCCATCGGTTGTCAATATTTTCGCGGGCTTTGTAAACAGCTCAACAGCTATAATTTAACCGGAAAAACTTTTCTTCTGGCTATGAAAGGTTTGGAAGAATCCAGCGCCAAAACCATGTTTGACATTATGCGTGAAGAAATTAAACAAGATATTCATATTGCCATTCTGGCCGGTCCCGGACATGTTCAAGACTACATGAAAGGTGTTCCTTCCTGCGCCGTAATCGATAGTGATGAATTTGCAACCAAAGATTATTTGATTAAACTTCTGCAAAGCGATCTTATCCGTTTTTATTATGGTTCGGATCTTATCGGAAACCAAATCGGCGCCGCACTCAAAAATGTTATCGGTTTGGCTGCCGGTATTTTAGACGGTTTGGAGTGGTATGGCTTGAAAGGCGCTTTGATGGCTCGTGCACCGGTTGAGGTCGGGCGTTTTATCAAACATTTTAACGGTAATCCGCACACGGCTTACGGTTTATCTCACTTGGGCGACTACGAAGCAACTCTCTTTTCTCAACACAGTCATAATCGTATGTTTGGTGAAAAATTTGCACGCGGCGAAGATTTCGGTAAACTGGCTGAAGGCGTGCCTACGCTTAAAGCAGTTAAACTGATTGCCGACAAAGAAAATATCGACATGCCGATTTGCCAAGCTCTCTACAAGGTAATCTATGAAAAAGCCGATATTAAATCAACTATCAAAAATATGTTTAACCGCGACCTTAAACAAGAGTTTGAACATATTGCCTAAAAGAGTTTTGTCATGAGTATTGAGGTTGTTCGCGCTTATCTGAAACATTTTAATTTGGACGCGCAAATTAAAGAATTTTCCGTATCTTCGGCAACGGTTGATTTGGCTGCAACCGCTTTGCGTTGCGAGCCGGCACGAATTGCCAAAACTCTTTCTTTCAAATTACCCGAAAAGATTGTTCTTATCGTCTGTGCCGGAGACACAAAAATTGATAATCATAAATATAAAGATTATTTCAAAACAAAAGCGAAAATGCTTTCTGCCGAAGAAGTGGAAAAATATACCGGACACAAAATCGGCGGGGTTTGTCCGTTTGGCTTACCAACCAATGATATTGATGTTTTTCTTGATATTTCTTTGCAAAGGTTTGCAACCGTTTTTCCGGCTTGCGGCAGTGCAAATTCGGCCATTGAATTGACACCACAACTTCTGTTTGAAGTCAGTCATGCACAAAATTGGATTGATGTTTGCTCTAAGCGCTAATCTTCCAACCGCCAGTTACCATCCTCATACACCAGATGAAACATTTGGCAATTTTCCATTTTTCCGACGCGATACCCCAAACCTAAAAGCAAATAGCGAATGGCAGCACCGTGAGATGCAATGCCAATAACATTTTCTTTGGTGTGGAGCAAGCTCTCCAAAACTTTGTGCATACGGTTAAAAATTTGGCGTTTGGTCTCGCCGCCGGGAAAGGTTATATCCCAATGGTCTACTTTATCATCATACCAGAGATTATAAATTTCAGGATATTTTTCAGCCACTTCCGCCTTGAGCATACCTTCGGTTTGTCCTAAGTTTCCTTCATGCAAATCGGTAATTATCCTTGTTTCCACGCCTAATTCGGCTGCTACGATTTCGGCGGTTTTAATGGCCCTTCGCAAACCGCTGCTGTATATGATTTGCACATTTTTTCCAATTAAACTCTCTATCAACTTTTCAGCTTGCTTTTTTCCGTTCTCATTCAGCTCGGCATCGATACCGCTGCCTTGCCAACGTTTTTCTTTGTTATAATCGGTTTCCCCGTGCCTGAAGATATAAAAATCTTTACGCATTTGTTTATCCTTTTATACTCTCCTTTAAACCAACTTTATTTTAAAAGGCATAACAAATCTTTAATAAACCTTCCGTTTTATCCAATTTAAATACTTTAACTCTGGTAACTCATTTTGTTTTCTTTTATAAAATGGATATGGTTTTAACATTGAGGTATTTCAATATGAAAAAAATGTTTTTATCTCCTTTTTTTACCCCATTGTTTTTCTTGATTGCGTGGGGGGCTATTTTAGCCGTTGTATTGATTTTCTTTCCGGAACAAAAATTTGCCATTACTGTAGATGGCGCAATTATTGATATCGCGACCTATTGCGGTTATGCTTTGCTTTTATGCGGTATGCTTTATTTTTATCGCGATTATAAGGGAAAGGCTAAACTTGATTGGGTTGTTTTCTTCTTGCTTGCTGTCTGCGCCCTTCTGCGTGAAGCCGGCATTCAACACCACCTTTCTTCAACCGACTCAACTCCTTTCAAATCAAGATTTTTCTTGAACCCTAATAACCCGCTTTCCGAAAAAATTATTTTCGGTTTGGTTTTGCTCATTGTATTCGGCATGCTCGCATATATCGCCATCAAATACACAAAACATCTGGTTACCTCTTTCTTTAAAATGAATACGGTGACTTGGTCCACTGCCGTTTTGTGCTGCGATTTGGTTTTTGCAAAATTTGCCGACAGATTTCCCGGAAATTGGCGCAAAATGCACGATGGTGTTTCTTTGCCACGTGAACAAATTGATATGTGCTCTCTTTTAGAAGAAAGCAGTGAAATTTTCTTACCAATTGTTGCTTTTATTATCATGTGGCAATATCATATTATCAAAAAAGAACAACATTAATCATACAAAAAAGAGCCTTATTTCTAAGGCTCTTTTTTTACAACATATGATTTTCTGCCAGATACTTCCACAAAGCACAAGCGTGCATGGATTGGATTATTTCATTATTTTGCAATAATGTTTTTATTTCATCCAAAGACAGAAGTTCAAAAGAAATGTCTTCACCACCGTCCAAATGCTGTTCTCCGATCGGTTCCACATCTTCGGCAATAAAATTAAAAGTCCAGTTATTTGTGGTGCTCGGATTGGCTGACATTTTCAGGTTGAAACGCCATTTACCTTTACCAAAGCCGGTTTCTTCCAACAACTCACGTTGTGCCGCAACAAGAGGCGAAGTATCTTCCTTATCGACACAACCACCGCATAGTTCATAATTGGTTGTTCCAGTGCCATGGCGATATTGGCGAACCAGCAAAAACTTTTTGTCCTTGGTAATTGCCAAAACATTAACCCAATTCGGATATTCCAAAACATAATATTCAGGAATAACAACTCCGTTTGAAAGTTGAATTTTATCTTTACGAACAGTCAACCATGGTTCTCGGCTCAAATAAACACTTTCCAGCACAGTAGCTTTTTTGTCATTTTCTCTTTTCATGATGATATTTTCAATTTAAAAAAAACTATTTTTTATAACATATCTCGGTTATCATGCCGTGTAAAGCAGAAAAGAAAACCGCCATTTTCTGACGGTTTTTTTTATATTATTTTAATCTAAGCTCACATCCGGAAGCTCTACGGCATAGCGAATGATGGTTGCACTTGTATTTCTTTCATACGGATAAGTTAAATAATTTCCGAGAACAAGATCTCCGTGCAGTTGTTCCAAAATCTTGTTAATTTTGGCTTGTGCGGCAATCAAAGATTTTTTATGCCGCTCATTCAGCACTTCCCATTCATTTCCGAAAAACTTAGGAAAAGACTTGGCTTTTGCGACTGCTTTTTTGAGTATCATAACCTTTTTTTCTTCAAAGAAAGAAACTCCAAAAACGCCTTTTTTGTTTTGATAAGGAACTACAACGCCCCAAATTCTTAAATCAGGTATAATTTCGTTGGAAACCATTAACGATTTTGGATTATTGGGGTTTTGATAGAGGATTTTACCATCAATCTTTTTATTTGCCGGCGCGTCTTTCTCTGTGTTTTCAGATATTGACGGCGGCGGGTTGAGGTTTTCCGAAACATTTTGTTCCGTTGTTGTATTCTCTTCCGAAGTTGGGTCTTGTTCATCTGACAAAGGCTGCGGTTCTCCACTTGCCTTTATTTCCGACGCGGGCAAAGGAAGCTCATCTTCTTTTGCTTTTTGGCGGCGCGTATAAGGCTTGCGCGGTGTACCATCTTTGTTCAGTTTTACCGGCTTTTCTTTGTGCTCTGATTTTGTTTTTTTGACTTTCCTTTCTTTGCCATCGCATTGTTTTTCCTCGTCAAAAGTGTTTTGCGAAACCGAAAGCAAATCAAAAACCGGCTGCATGGAATCACGGAGGACTTCTGCAATCTGCCGATTGTATTCAGGCATTAAATCCAGTAAAGGAACTCCCAACTCGGTCATGATAGCTTGAAGCAATGACTTTTTTTCATTTTCTTTAAACTGCAAAGAATGAATCATATCCAATGCAATTTTTGTTTTTTCCTGTGTGGTCATATGCTTTATTTTTTAAGGTTAATAATATTTAAAATAAGAATTTTTGAGTTTCTTATTTAGCATATGATTTAATTACTGTCTAGTATTTTATCAGTAATTAGCTTCTTTTACCGCTTTATCCGTTGCAAAATCAGATGTCCTTTGAACCGTATTATCAAAAGCCGTGCCAAAGCCGGTAAAATAACCATTATTATACAACCACATTCCGCCATAAATTAAAGCAGCCAAAAGAAGCAAATAGGTAATAGCTTTCATATTTTTTCTCCTGATATAATAGTTACGCTGACTATTATAAACATAAAAATTTATTTTGCGTTAAAAAAAACAGCCTACACAAGGTAGGCTGTTTTTTCATTGGTGGGTATGACAAGGATCGAACATTCTCTTACTCCGTAAGGCTCGGCGCACCGCGTGCCTCGCCAACTGCGTTTCGGTCACTTGTTTTCTAACCTCGCTTCGGAAAGCTCACGCTTCCCTTGCTC
>CASFNB010000030.1 GCA_949295915.1 uncultured Pseudomonadota bacterium
GCAAGATTTAGCAATACATTTACCCTCACAATATTGCGTACAATAGTCATTAGGATAATACATAGAAACAGAAGAAGGGCAAACGCATTTTTCATATTTTCCGTCACAACTGACACCGCCCAAGATATAAGGAGATTTACAAGAAGTCAGCTTAAATTGGGGTAGACATTTACATTCTTTATAATATCCCGGTTTGAAAGGACAGCTTGATGAAGAAACCACGGTCTTCGGATAAGTACAGTTTTTTGTGGTATAAAGACTGCTGATATTATCACAATCGCCTTTAGGGTTATAATCAATCGGTGAAGAATAACCGGAGAAAGGACCTTCAGCATAGTCAGGTAAGAAAGTAGCCTTAGCCAATTGAAAAGCCTCAGAAGGTATAGGCTTTAATTCAAGTGTTTGATTGAGATTGAAAGAATCTGAGGCTAAGGCAATATTTAAATGCCCAATAGCTAAACATGAGCACAGGGCATAAAAAAACAGTAAGACAGTTTTTTTCATAACACGCCTCCAAAATAAAAATAACCTACAATATTCATTATAACCTGTTTTTATTTTTTTGGCAACTTAAAAAAAGTTATAAGAACACTCCGACTTTCCCAAGTCGGAGTGTTTAAAATTATGAGTAAAGTATGACAGATTGATTAGATTCCGTCTTCAAAAGCGGAATCGTTTTCTTTTTTCAGATAAAGTTTTGCCTTTGGCGCCAAATTGGCATTTGTTCCGGTGAGCAAAGCCTTAAACTGGGTTTGAGAGATACCATATTTCTTTATAAAATAGGAAATATCATCAATAAATATACTCTGCATCAGTTTAATTTTGTGCGCCTCATCATACCAATTATGTTCAACAAAGGTATGAACCCATCGGTAATCTTTAAAAGTCAAATCTTGAAGAGCTCCATAGATTCTTCCTTTTTTGAAGTAATTATCAAGGATTTTTAAATCTTCATCTTTGATGGTATATCCTAACAAAGGTTCAAACCATTTAACTTGAGCTTGTTCTTCCAAAATGTCTAATAACAAATTTTCAATGGTATAATTAGGCGCTTTGGCAAGCATTTCTTTAGAAAGCATGCTGTCTTCCGCCAAAGCCACCAAAAGCCTTTCTTTTAAAATATTATTGAAGCGATCAAAATCCTGTTCCGAAATTTTGTCTTCGACTTTTTGGTTGATGCAAAGCGTTAAGTTAAGTTCAATATTGTCTTCATCCTTTTGATCGAGTAAAAACTTAAATGCCAAAGGACAAGCAATATTATGATCCAAAACTCTGCCCACCGCTTGAGCATAAAATTCTGAACCGGCAAGCATTTTTAAGAGCTCACTGGCCCAATCATTACGCTTTTGTGTATTTTCAGTTTCAGTATTCAGCATGCGGCAAAGCGTATTATGAATAGTTTGAAAATTTTGCTTCCGGCACCAATATTCAGCCATTTTGCCTGCTACAACAAAGGGATTTGCATTTTGGCACCACTTTTCAAATTTGTCTTCAAGCGTAACAAGTTGCTCTGCCGACAAACGAGGAACATAATCTTTCAATCCCATTAAAAAAGAAAGAGTACTTTTAGCAACTTTAATTTTCTCTGCTTCTTCAAAAAGGATGATGTCTAACTCTGCTAATTTCTCCCATCTGTGTTTGGTAAAAAGGTAAGAAAAATAAGCTTCTTTGATATCATCATGCAACGCCCTTACAACAGAGACCGTAAAACTTTGCGGTTGTTTGTCGGTAAGGATGTAAAGATAATTCATATTATCATTACACGCCTTAATTACGCGTTCGGCATCAAGCGTATAGGCTTTGGCTTTGATAGCTTCTTCCGGTACAATTTCATAGGCAACGTCAAAAACCATTCGATTATCAATATTGCTTATAAAAGCTTCAAACAAAGCAGGTCTTGTGTCTTTAAGCTTGAAGAAATACTTGCGTGTTTGCAAGTGCCATATTCTTTCACCGATCCACTCTGTTGATGGCTGATGCTTTAAGAGATAATTTTCCTCCTTAATAGCAGAGAGTTGCAAGCTCTCGGCAAACCGATTAGACTTTTTTGTGAACTTTAGCGCCCAAGACGGACACAATTTAACAATCGGCGCAACGATGGCGATAAACAGCGCCACAAAATTAAAATTTTTCATAAATAAAAAAATTAAGTGAAATAAAATACCTTGTCCGATTTTCGGAGCAAGAGCCTTAAGCTTATTATCATCATCGCCAAAAACTAACCGACTGTTTCCTCTGTGCAAAGAATCAATCAATCCATTTATAACAATAACCACAATAATCATAAAACGCTTGGAATATAATATTTTGTCCAAAATATGTCAATGAATAAATGTCAAAGTTTTTGAAAAAAATGTTGGTAAGCTTAAAAAAAGATGATATAGAGGAAATAAAAAAAAGATTGATAATAAATGAGGAAGATTCGCAAATGACAAAAATAGCAGTTGTCGGCGTAATGGAAAGCGTCGGACGAGAAATTTTGAGCTTTTTGGAAGAAGACGGTATCAAAGCTAAAGATGTTTTTGCCGTTGATTATAAATCTGCTTTAGGTAACCAAGTTTCTTACGGCGAAGATGATGACTTGGATGTTTATAATTTGGATGATTTTGATTTTGGTAAAGTAGATGTCGCTATTTTTGCCACCACCGATGAACTTGCCAAACGCTATGTCCCCAAGGCTTTAAGTAAAGGCATTAAAGTGATTGATACATCATCAGCATTCTTTGCCGAAGAAGATGTCCCGATGATTGTGGCCGGTGTTAATGATGTCAAGGTCAGCGAAGCAAAACGCGGTTTGGTTTCGATTCCTTCTGCCGCCGTAACCCAAATGTTGTTGCCGTTGAGCAAGGTTAATGAAAAATATCTGATTAACCGTTTGGTCGTCACTTCATACAGCTCCACTTCGGTTTATGGTAAAGAAGGTATGGATGAGCTGTTCAATCAAGTCAGAAAAATTTATATGAACGATTCTCTTGTTGATGATCAACAAGTTTTCAATAAGCAGATTGCTTTCAACGTCATTCCGCAAGTTGGTGAGTTCTTGGGAGATGAAACCCAAACCGAATGGGCTTTGAATGCCGAAACCAAAAAGGTTTTGAACGGCAATGTTAAAGTTCATGCCAACTGCGCTGTCATTCCGGCATTTATCGGCTGCGGCTTATTTGTTAACGTAGAATGCGCCGATGAGGTTGATGTTGAAGATGTGCGTACGCTTATGAGCAAAACCGAAGGTGTAGTTGTTTTTGACAAGCACGTCAACGGAGGTTATGTAACCATGAGCGATGTTCAAGGTGAGAATGAAGTCTATGTTAGCCGTCTGCGTCAAGATGTTTCGGTTGAAAACGGCATTAGCTTTTGGTGCGTTGCCGATAACTTGCGCGTCGGGGTTGCCAAAAACGCATTTAATGTTATGAAATTAATGTTAGGAAAATAATTTATTATCATTAAGCATTAAGGAATATTCCGATGAAAAAGATTTTACCGCTTTTGCTTTTTTCATTTTTCTGCCTGATAGGGAGTGCAGATAATGTGTGGGCTCAAGGTCAAAACCAAACTACGCAAACGGGAGAAACCTTAACTGAATTTAATTATATGAAATTTTCGACCATGTTAAACGACATGGATAAAATTTTAAAAAGCGGTTCCGCCAAGCCGGATTATTTGCAAGCCAGCATTCGCTTATCTTCTACCATGCGCCAATTGGCATTAGATTCTAAAAAAACTTTAGAACAAGATATGCAATATACGCAAAAGAAGCTTGAAGCATTGGGCGAGGCGCCCGAAGGCGGGAAAGAGTCAAAGTTATTGGCTCAAAAACGCAAAGAGTTTTCTTCCGAGTTAGATACCCAAAAAGGCAAGGTTGCCGAAGCAGATGTTATTTTGGCTCGTTTAGATGAAATAGATACGCGTATTTTAAATTTGCGTAGTAAGGAATTATTCGGAAATTTGTTTAATAAGCAAAACCCATTAATTAATCCGTCCAATTTCTTTGAAGCCAACAAATATCTCTTAAGCTTTATTTATGATATCATAAATTCCCCGATAAATTGGTATGAAAGTCTAAATAAAAGCGAAAAGACACAAGTGTTCAGTAATGTTTTACCCGTATTTTTTATTTTTATCTTAAGCTTGATATTAGGTGTTTATCTGCGCTTATTGATAATGCGCAAGTTCGGTTATGATAATGATATTGAACACCCGCGCTATGGTAAAAAAGTTTCGGCAGCAGTTTGCGTAGCCATCGGCTATGGTGTGATTCCTTCATGTATCATCGTTGGTATGCTGATTTGGATTGCCTCTGCCGAAATGATAAGCGGCTATTTTGCTTCGGTTATTGGCAGCTTTTTATTCTTTTCTTTGTATGTTTTATTGGGAAGAGCTATCGCCCGTGTTGTTTTTGCGCCTTATAACGAGAAATGGCGTTTGGTCAATGTCAATAATGAAAAAGCCTTAAGTTTAGCTTCAGCATTCTATGGTATGATATATAGTATAGGTTTGTTTGGCTTTTTAGAATATATGGCCGATCGTTCCGACTATAGCATTGAGCTTTCAGCCTATATCAGTGCGATAGGTTGCTTTGTAAAAGCCTTTTTCATTTGGTTGATTATTCGTCGCAGCTTGTGGGACGGTTTGCCGGAAGAAGATGAAAATCCCGAAGAAGAAAACGAAGAAACTCAAGAAGATGATGGTGAAAGTTCCACCTTTAGAATCACTTTCTTTACCACACTTTCTGCCATCATTCTATGTCTGATAGCCATTTGCGGATATCCGTTCTTGTCGGCCTTTATCTTAAATCATTTGATTATGACCTGCATTTTATTGGGCTTTTTGTTCATTGTTCGCAAAGCCTTTGAAGAGATTATGCATCGCGTTTTATTAATGCGTTTCTGGGCCAAAAATTTCCGCATCAAAAGAAAAATTTTATCCAAACTCAATTTCTGGATAAGCTTGGTTGTTGATCCTTTGTTCGTTTTAGCCGCCATTTATTTGGTTTTGGCATTATGGGGTGTTTCGGTAGAAATCCTCAATCGTGGAATATATAAGCTATTCACCGGTTTCCATGTTGGTGGAATCAAAATTTCATTATTATCCATTTTCCTAGGCATAGTCATTTTCTTTGTTGCCGTCAATGTTGTCAAAGCGCTGAAACGTCGTTTGGTTGGCAATGTTTTGAATAAGATGGAAATTGATGAAGGTATCAAAGCCTCGTTAGAATCAGGTTTCGGTTCCATAGGCTATGTTTTATCGGCGCTACTTGCCATAGCCATTATGGGTGGCGATTTAGGAAACCTTGCCTTGATTGCCGGTGCATTATCCGTTGGTATCGGTTTAGGTTTACAAAATATTGTAAATAACTTTGTATCCGGTATCATCTTGCTGTTTGAACGCCCGATTAAGGTTGGGGACTGGGTCAGTATCAATGGTGAAGAAGGACGAGTTAAACAAATTAACATTCGTGCAACCGAAGTTGAAACATTTAAGAAAACCAGCTTGATTATTCCGAACGCAAACTTGCTTTCCACAACGGTTACCAACTTAACGCATAGTGACAATTCTTCGCGAATGTCCATTAATGTTGGCGTGGCCTATGGTTCGGATACGCAGCTCGTTGCCGAAATTTTGCTGGAGTGTGCCGAAAATCACAAGAGAGTATTAAAAAAACCTGCGCCGTCAGTCGTGTTTAAAGACTTTGGTCCAAGCAGTTTGGATTTTGAGCTGCGCTGCTACACCAGTGATATTTGGACAGGTTGGATTATTCCGAGCGATTTGCGCTTTGAAATCGATCGCCGTTTCAGAGAAGAAGGAATTGAGATTCCGTTCCCGCAACAAACAATTACACTTGGCGATGCCGATTTAAAAGCCGCCTTATTAAGGAAATTACAAGCGGAAAATAAGAAAGAGCCAAAGAAAAAAACAGGGAAGAAAAAGGGTGAATAATATCTCATGCTTTAGATTCGTTTCTTGCCGCTATAACGAGAAGTCAGCCACGGCTTTTTTGGATTATGCTTTTGACGAGGCTTATTCTTTTACCGAAACGATTTGTTTTAAAAATGCCAAAACCAATTTAATGTCGGTAGAAAAAGAAGCGGTTAACAAAATTCTGTTCTTTTTGCATATTGCTTGCGGAATCAGTTATTACAAGGCTTTTGTTCCGGAAAAGATGGTGGTGGAAAGCGGATGCTTAAATAAGGAACAAGCAGAGTTTTTCCAAACCTTTTATGAAAAAGGTTTGGGTGAATTTTCTTGGCGCAACGGGTTGAATTTGAAGGACAAGATAAATTTTCCTTATGCTGAAAAATCAAGTGTTGAAGAAGCATCCGATATGAGCTTGCCGGATTTAACCGCAGTGCCGGTCGGCGGTGGCAAAGATTCCAATGTGGTTTTGGAAACCTTAAAATCACATGGCGAGAATGTGGTTTGCATTGCGCAAGGTCGCCCGCGCCCGATAAAAGAATGTATTGAAGTTTCCGGCTGCAAAGATATTGAGTTTACAAGAACAATCTCGCCCGAGTTGATTTCCTTAAACGGTCAAGAAGGTGTGTATAACGGTCATGTGCCGATAAGCGGAATTTATGCCTTTTGCATGACTTTGGCGGCAGTGCTTTACGGTTATGATAAAGTAGCCATGGGCAACGAGCGTTCCGCCAATGTTGGAAACTTAGTCCGTGACGATCATTTTGAGGTCAATCATCAGTGGAGCAAATCGATAGAATTTGAGCAAATGTTTAATGCCTTTAATCATAAATATATGCTTGCAAACTTTATCTATTTTTCTTTTCTGCGACCGTTGTCGGAATTAGATATTGCCAGACGTTTTGCCAAGTTAAAGCCATATCATCAAGTTTTCACCAGCTGCAATAAAGCTTTCAAAATTGATAAAGAAAAAAGACTGGAGCGCTGGTGCGGCGAATGCGATAAATGCCGCTTTGTCTTTTTGGCTTTGGCGCCGTTTATGGATAAGCAAAATTTAATCCAAGCCGTCGGTAAAAACATTTTGGCAGATGTAGCACAAAAGCAGGGTTTTGAAGAGTTGCTCGGCTTGAGCAATCATAAGCCTTTTGAATGTGTCGGAGAAAAGGAAGAATGTTGCGTTGCCATGTATTTATTATCGCAAAATCCGCAATGGCAAAATGAACCGCTCGTTAAAGAGCTTTATCCTTTAGTTGAACAAAAATACGGATTAAGCACCTTGCAAAAATGGCAAGAGCAAGTTTTCACGCCGTCAGAAAAACATTGTTTGCCGGAAAAATTTAAGGAATATCTCTAATGTTGTTATCAGAATTGCAAAATAAAAACCTGATGATTTGGGGGTTGGGTAAAGAAGGCTTGGCCTTAACCGAGTTTGTTAAAGCCAATGTAAAATATCAAAATTTATATTTGTATAATGATTCTGAAATCACTCAATCTGAATTAAAAATTTATCATGGCACAGATATTGATGAGTTGCTGAATAAAGTAGATGTCATCATTCGTTCTCCGGGGGTGAGCATTTATAAAGATGAGATAGTCCGAGCAAAAGCCAAGGGCGTAAGGGTTACCTCGTCGTCAGATATATTTTTATCGGAAATGTTAAAAAATCGTCCGCAAACAACCGTCATTGGCGTAACCGGTTCCAAAGGAAAAAGTACCACAAGCTCATTGTTGTATCATGCTTTGTCCGCTTTAGGCAAAAATGTCGCATTGGGCGGAAATATCGGACGTCCGCTGATTGAGTTGTTGCAAGAAGAGCATGATTATGTGGTTTGCGAATTATCATCTTATCAATGCAGCGATTTGAGCGTATCTCCAAAAATTGTACTGTTTACCAACTTGTTTCCCGAACATATTGATTGGCATAAAAGCCATGAAAACTATTATAAAGATAAGGTACATTTGGTAGCGCATCAGCAAGCAGGTGATGTTTGCTTTGTGAATGATAAATGCGAAAAGCTGAAAAAATATTGTGCGGCTTATAATCTGCCTTATCGTTATTATAATAAAAAAGAAGGCTTTGCCGAAATTGATAATGTTTTGTGCGAGAATGGAAAGCCTTTGTTGCATATTGAAGAAACCAAATTACAAGGCTTCCATAATCTTGATAATATGGCAGGCGTTTTGTCGGTTATTAAATATTTAGGCTTAGATACCAACAAAGCGGTGAAAAGTTTTAAGACTTTTAACGGACTGCCTCATCGTTTGCAAAAAGTCGGTGAAAAGAACGGCATTTTATTTATTAATGACAGTATTTCTACCGCGCCGGAAACAGCCATAGCCGCTTTGAAGTCTTTTGATGTTCCGCTGGGGATATTCTTGGGCGGCTATGATAGAGCACAAGATTATCACGAGCTGGCAGAGTTTATCAATCAAGATAATAAGGTTAAGGTCGTGATAACCTTATTTCAAACCGGACCAAGAGTGGCGCAAACTTTAAAAGAAGTTTTGAAGAGAAAAGATATTGTCGTTTTAGAAGAAACAGATTTTGC
The DNA here is from genome assembly GCA_949295915.1 of uncultured Pseudomonadota bacterium. Classification (GTDB taxonomy): domain Bacteria; phylum Pseudomonadota; class Alphaproteobacteria; order RF32; family CAG-239; genus CAJLXD01. Next base: position 8,463 of record CASFNB010000030.1, read on the forward strand.
CAAAGCCGTATCTGAAATGTATGAGAATTTACAAAAAGTCGGTGGAAAAATGGCTCTTTTTTCACCGGCAGCACCAAGCTATGGCTGCTTTAAGAGCTTTGAAGAAAGAGGCGCAAAATTTATAGAATTGTTTAATAACCTATAAATAAGAGTTGATTTATAGATTTTGATGATATAGATTAACAGCCGAAGTTAAAGCCGGTTTAGCTCAGTTGGTAGAGCAACGCATTCGTAATGCGTGGGTCGTGTGTTCGAGTCACATAACCGGCACCATTGATTAGGTTGCTCATGATAAAAACGCCGAGGATTATATCCTTGGCGTTTTTGCGTTGCTATCTCTGGCTTGTAGGCTCAAGACTTGAGCCTTTCGCCAACGCGCTGCGGTCACCGGTTTTGTAACAGCGGCGCGCTTTTTTTTATAAAATCCCGCCGCTTAACCAAACCGTAATTTGCGGTAAAAAATCAGACATTAAGTCAGATTTTTTATCCTCACGCATTCGTAATGCGTGGGTCGTGTGTTCGAGTCACATAACCGGCACCACTAAAGTTAAATTGCTCATAAAAACGCCGAGGATTATATCCTTGGCGTTTTTGCGTTGCTATAAATTCATATGGCAAACGTCATTTAAGTATTGTGAAATAAAAAAGTTAGTTTAAAATATAAAAATAATTTATTGGGAGATGATTATGAAAATTGTAAAATTATCCGGTGGACTGGGAAATCAAATGTTCCAATACGCATTTGCCGTAGCTTTGAAAAATCATGGTAATCAAGTTCTTCTGGATGATGGATGGTTTGAAAAAGTTAATTCCGGTAAAAAATCTGGCGCGACCAAACGTAACTTTGATCTGAGTTTATATAACATCTCCTTGCCGTTTGCCAATGCCAAACAAATAACCCAATGTACAAGAGAACGCTTTGGCGGAATTAAACTCCCAACATTCCTGCGCAAATATTATAGCCGGATAATCAAAGAAAAAAATGCTTACAGTTACTATGAAGAGTTTTTGGAAGAAAAGAAAGATGCTTACTATGCCGGTGTTTTTGCAAATGAAAACTATTTTGCCAAATATCGCTCAGAAATTGTAGATGCCTTTACCTTAAAAAAAGAATTGACAGAAGAAAATAAAAAAATGTTGGAACAAATAAAGCAAACAAATTCCGTGTCAATTCACATTCGCCGCGGAGATTATGTGAAATTGGGTTGGGTATGTAATCTTGATTATTATAAAAATGCCATTACCGAAATTGTTAAACATGAGAAATATCCGCATTTTTATATTTTTTCCGACGATATCCCTTGGGTAAGAGAAAATTTGCAGATACAAGAGCCATGTACATTTGTCGATATCAACGACGGCAACAGTGGATATTTTGATATGGAGCTAATGAAAAATTGCAAACATAACATTATCGCCAACAGCACGTTTTCTTGGTGGGCAGCATGGCTGAATCCTAATTTTAATAAAAGAGTTATAAGTCCGGTAGATAATCAATCATCGGCATTCTATTATATATTCAGATAAGGAGATATTATGGTGAATGCAAAGATAAGCGTGATTATTCCGGTTTATAATGTATCAGAATATTTGCCGACATGTTTAGACAGTGTTATCAATCAAACATACAAAAATTTAGAAATTATCTGTGTCAATGACGGTAGTCCGGACAATTCAGCCGAGATATTGTTTGAATATGCTAAAAAAGATTCGCGCATCAAAATTATAACTCAAGAAAACCAAGGACTTTCCGGAGCAAGGAATACCGGTCTCGAACAAATTTCGGGAGACTATATATATTTTTTAGATTCGGATGATTATATACATCCGCAAATGTTAGAGCGTTTGTATATTGCAGCAGAGAAAGAAAATGCAGATTTTGCATGTTGCAAATATAAGAAGGTCTGGAAAAAAGAAGAGCCGAAAAAACTTCAAGGTAGAAAAGAAATTGTTATCGAGAATCCGGAGGCAGAATTTTTTTCATCCCAAGGCCAAATTTCAGTAAACGTCTGGAGTAAATTATATCGCCGAGAAACAGTTGGGAACATGCGTTTTATCAAAGGTCTGATATATGAAGATTTGCCTTTTAATGGTGTTTTTATGCAAAAAGCCAAAAGAGGAGTCTTTGTTCCCGAAGAAATGTATTATTATTTGCAAAGAGAAAATACGTTGTCTCAAGGTCAATATTTGCGAAAGAAAAATGCAGAAAGTTATATTTATATTTTACGTTTTTTGCATGAGCAGATGCACAATTCTCCATATTATCAAGCCATGCGTAAAAAATATTTCACTTCCATTTTGCGCCATATTATAAAACAAAAGAAAGAAAAAGAAATAAAAACATATTTGAAGGAAGAGCTGCGAAAGCTATTATCGGAGAATATTATAAATTATTCCTTATTATCGATAAAGAGAAGAATAGAACTATGGATTTTATTAAATTTATAAAAATTTTGTCCATAATTGTAACCAATTTTTAACCTAAATATGTTCATAAATAATATATATCAAAAAAAGACTGCGTAATATTTTATATATATTGAAAATAGGGATAATGATGGGAATCTTAACAGAAATACAAAATCGAATTAAAAGTTCCGGTTTATTAATTTTTTGTACCTTGTTGTCTTTATATTTTATATTTCATGGAATTAGTGGAGAACGCGGCCTGCTTAAGATGTTGTATTTGCGTAATGAAATTGCGGAAGCTGAGCAAATAGCCAACATGTATCACCAAGAAAAAACAAAACTGGAAGAAAAAGTAAAATTACTTTCATCCTCCAGTTTAGATTTAGATTTATTAGACGAGCGTGCGCGCGTTGTTTTAAATTTTGTCGGCAAAGATGAGTTCATTATTTTAGATGCTGACGATAATCATTAAAAAACGTAAGCTCTGATTAAAAAGACAATAATTCCGGCAAAAATTCCGGCAAAAACATCATCAAGCATAATCCCCAAACCTCCATTAAGTTTAGTATCTGCCCAGCCGACCAACCAAGGTTTGGAAATATCAAACAAGCGAAAAAGAGCAAATCCGGCAGCAAACAGATAAAGGTTAGTTCCGGCAAAAATCAAAGCAATGGATTGTCCGGCAACTTCATCAATAACAATCTGTCCGGGGTCTTTGATATTGAGTTTTTTGGCATATTTATCAGCCACGGGAATCCCAACAACTCCAATCAAAACCGCAAACAAGACAACGGCATAAATACCGTAAAAATAAGCCAAAACATAAACAAAAGGCAGTGTTGCCAAAGAACCGCATGTTCCGGGAGCTTTGGGAGATTTCCCCGAGAAAAACCAAGTTGCAAAAAATTCTAATAGACTGAAATTCATAAATTATATCTCCTTTATACCCAAAAAGTCACAATAAAAAATTTTTTATATTGTATTTACAACAAAACATGATAAAAAGACAAGCCTGTTGTTATAACATTAGGATAAGTTTATAAAAAAACTGTATTTTAATATTTTTTTAAGCTATATAAAAAATACGTTTAAGAAAACATTTTAGTTTTTAACATCATAGGTTTTTATATGAGTAAAAAGAACGCTAATAACGAAAAGCGTGAATATAATCCTCAGTTTAGAGAGAAGAAAAAGCTTTTTTCTGAAAAAGAGATTATTTTTCGCAGCCAAAATCGCGCCAAAGTCTTGACGATCTCGTCCAAGGCGCAGGTTATGTTTTGGTGTATGTTATTGATTATCGGAACTTGGAGCTTTTATTCTTATCATATATATAATAAGTCCGGTGTAATGGTTTCAGCCAAAACCAGGGAGCTGGAAACCACAAGAGATGCTTATGCCAACTTGATGGGCGATTTTATGTCTTTGCAAAAAAACATTTCTGGAATGTTAAGCAATATGGGCGCTAACGGTTCAAAGCAAGACATAGAAAAATATAAAAAGCAAGCGAGCGCCGTTGAAGATAAAATCAAACAGCTTTCAGCAAATAACGATTGGGTATCTGAAGTAGATTTGGAAGAAAAAATATCTTTGAGTGAAGCTGTATTGCAAAGAGATATTGCAGCTTCTGAGCGAGATGAATTGAAGCGCCAGATGAATGAAATGGAAGATATTATTGATGAGTTGAAAGAAGCTGAAAAAGAAGTTTTGGAAAAAGTAGCTCAAATATCTTCCAAAGAAGTAAACAAAATAAAAAGTGCTTTCAATGAGATAAACATTCCTCTGAAAAAGCAAGGACTATATTTCAATCCGCAAGCCAATCGAAAAAATGGTAAAGGTGGCTTGTTTGAACCGGCAAAAATGCCAAAATTGAAAGATAAAGAAATCAGACAAAAAATTACAGAAATTTACAGAGATGTTGATGATTTAGAATATTATCGCGAGATTGTACAATACGTTCCGCTTGGCAAACCGGTATGGAGCTATTGGTTGACCTCTCCGTTTGGCGGAAGAGCAGATCCGTTTAACAAAAAACAGGCTCGGCACAAAGGTGTAGATTTAGCCAGCCGCACCGGAAACAAAATAAAAACCATGGCCAAAGGCAAAGTAACCAGAGCCGAATATGCCGGTGGCTATGGAAATTTGGTTGAAGTTGATCATGGTAACGGCTTTAAAACCAAATATGCTCACATGAATAAAATCTATGTCAAAAAAGGTGAGCATTTAGAAGCGGGAGATGTTGTCGGAGAAGTTGGTAGTACGGGGCGTTCTACCGGACCACATCTGCATTATGAAGTTTTATATCGAGGCATTCAGGTGGATCCAATGCCGTTTATGAAGGCTAAAATTTCTTAAAATTCGAGGAAAAAAATGAAAAATTTAAAAAGATTGCTTTATTTGAAATTTGCCAGATCAATTAATAAAAATAACAATTCGGCACCGGTTCCGACAATTGTCAGCGAACAGACCAGAGTCAATGGTGATATCATTAGCAATACGGTATTACATATAGACGGACATGTTGTCGGAGATATCAGTTGTGATGAATTGATTATTGGTTTGAAAGGCGTTGTTGAAGGTTCTGTTACGGTTAAAAATTTACAATTATACGGAACTTTAAATGGCCGCATTGCCGCAGAAAGTATTTTTATAGCCAAAAGTGCAAAATTAATCGGCGATGCCACACATGTTACCATTGCCATTGAACCGGGGGCATTCATCGACGGACGTTGCATGCGTGTGGGTGAGCCGATTCCGGCAGAGGGAGCAAAGCCCGATTTAATGATTACGGATGCTTCCAAAAATAAGAAAAAAGCTTAAACCTAAAAAAGTTCAGAACGTGTTTCTGAACTTTTTTGTTGTCTGTTCTTCTTTTTTTGATTATAAGAAAGAAAAAAAGAGGAAAAAATGGCAGAAAAAAAGAAAAAAAGTGATTTTATCAGTAGCGGAGTAGTGGCACAAAATCGCCGCGCTCATTTTGATTATGAGATAGAAGAAAAATATATTGCCGGTTTGCAATTAAGCGGAACCGAGGTCAAATCGTTACGCTTAGGACACGCCAACATTAATGAAGCGTACGGCGTGGAGAAAAATGGTGAATTATATATGTCAAACATGTTTATTGCCGAATATGCCAATAAAGGGTATGAAAGCCATATCGAAAAGCGCGATCGCAAATTACTTTTGAAGAAAAAAGAGATAATAGATATTATAAACGCCTTAGCCCGAAAGGGAGCGACTTTGGTTGCAATCAGATTGTTTTTTAATGACAAGGGGCGTGCAAAATTAGAAATCGGTCTCGGGCGCGGTAAGAAAATGTATGATAAGCGCGAAGCAACCAAAGAACGAGATTGGAACCGTGATAAACAACGTATTTTAAACAATGCCAATCATTAATAATTTTAAAATCAGCAAAAAGTAAGACAATTAAAAATTTGAGAGATAAATATAAAAAATGTTATGGAAAATAAAAAGTACCTCATCAGATTCGCTGATGAGGTACTTTTTTTATTAATGCCTTGTAGAAAACACCACTTTAGTGGTGGATGAATAAAAAGTCGGCGATATAATAAAGGAATGCAATTTGTAGAGAGTTCACATAGCGTATACAGTTTAAGTTACCACATAGTATGGGTAACGAAATATAGCCGACGTATCCTAAATCCCGGCGTCGTTGATTATTTGAAGAGCATTTTCCCGAAGCTACTAAGAAGTATCCCAGGAGTTGTCATTGAAGAGATTGGCTTTGATAAAGACCATATTCATTTTGTAATGATAATTCCACCCAAATATAGCATATCAGATGTGGTAGCAAAATTAAAAAGCCAATCAGCTTCAATGATGAGAGCGCGTTATAATTGGTTATCAAAGGTGTATTTTAAGGAAAATGTAGTTTGGTCAACGGGATACTTCGTTAGTAGCGTTGGCGCGAATGAAGAAGTAATTAAAAATTATGTGAAATATCAAGGACAAAGGGATTTAGGTCAACTCCGCTTGGAGTTGTAAAGAAAGGCACCAGTTCTTGGTGCCTTTTTTCAGATTAGTTCTTTATCATGTCATATCTGTTACATGTATGAGCATTGAACCCATCTGTTGGTAACTGGATCAAAATATGGCTGACAGGTGCATTTATACATGGTAGTTCCTGTTGTACAATCGGAGTTAACCGGTGTGCAAGACTCTAAGACCAAACCCTTTCCGGAGCAAGGAACTCTCAAGGTTGAATAACTTGAATCGCAGGTAACTTTTGTACAAGTCTTTTTAACACAAGAACCATTTTGGCAAGTATATCCGCTTGAGCATCCACCACAACATTCTGATTTAGAGATACAAGAGCCGTTACAATCTTTTTTGCCTTGTTCGGCACAAGTCTTGTTACGGCAAGAATATCTTTTTGTACCGTTACAATCCGTACAAGAAGAAGTTTGTACTTGAGAACTTGAGCAAGAAGAAGTTTGTCCTGAGCAAGAAGAGCTACCACCGGCTACACAAGAAGATACACAAGTATATCTTGTTGTGCCGTTACAATCTTTACAAGAAGAAGATGCTTTTTGTCCGGAACCGCAAGATGTCACACCGGTACAAGATTTGCTACCGCCGGCCACACAAGTTGTTATAGGAGTACATCCTGTATTAGCATTACCGGTGTAACCGGAATTGCAAACGCAAGAACCGCCGGAACAATAAGCATTGGAGCCGCATCTAACACCGGAACAAGGGTCAACATAGTCTTTAGAACAACCGGTACATTGTCCGCAAGAACCATAGGAAGAACAATGATAACCGGCACTGCAAGTTTTACCGGTTACACCTTCGCAAGGATCTGCCGGTTTAGAAGAACAGCAAGAACGAGTACCGCCACACCCGTCGGAACAAGAATAAGTACCATATTGACAACCGGTTTCACTTGAA
>CASFNB010000031.1 GCA_949295915.1 uncultured Pseudomonadota bacterium
CACGCCTCCATAAATAATAGAATTAAAGCCTATACTATCCATGATAAACCATTTTTTTTTTTTGCAACCAAAAATTAAAGGCGGGCATAAAAAAGTTGTGGTAAGAGACTGTATTTAAAGAAAAAGTCTGGTTTGGAAAAGGGAAAAGGCTCAAACCCTATGCCAATGACGGAGATAGCAACGCGGCTTCTAGGTACTGTCAGTATGGCAGTCAAACTGATGCCGTCAAACGCGCTTCCTTTTTTGCTTAAACGAGGCACAAAGCTTGCGTTCAAAACAAGAAGAGCATCGCGGTTCACGCGGCTCAGAGATAAAACCGATGCGGTCAAACTGACTCTTTTTTTGCTTAAACGAGGCACAAAGTTTGCGTCCAGAATAGAGAGAGCATCGCGGTCAGCTTGGCACAAAGACAAAACTGATGCGGTCAAGCTGGCTTCAGCTTGTTAGGGAAGGTAGGAGCGAGGGTTAACGGCTTTTTTGCCGGCACGGATTTCAAAGTGCAGTTGCGGGGTGCTGACACCGCCGGTACTTCCGACGGTGGCGATTTTTTCGCCTTTGCGCACTTTTTGCCCTTTTTTAACAAGGATTTTGTCATTATGGGCATAGGCGGTGATCCAGCCATCGTTATGTTTAAGCAAAATCAGGTTTCCGAAACCTTTAAGTTCGTTTCCGGCATAAGCGATTGTGCCGGCATCGGCAGCTTTAACGGCAGTACCCAAAGGAGCTTTAATGTTAATACCATCGTTATTTCGACCTTTGCCGATTGTGCCGAAATTGGAGATAACCGTACCCTTAACCGGCCAAAGGAATGTAGACTTGCGTTTTTTAACCGGTGTTGGTTTAGTATAGGTGGCTTTTTTTGGGGTAGACTGTTTAGGCTTCCACCAAGAAGATGAAGAAGATTTTTTAGGTGTTGTCTTCTTGGCAGTCGTTTTTGTTGCGGAGGATGACGTTTTCTCTACCAAACTTCCCGGAAGAATGAGTTTTTGTCCGACGGCAAGCGTATAAGGCTCATCTAAATCATTAAGACGGCTGAGAGAACTCATGTCCACATTGTATCTTTTGGAAATGCTGTAAAGAGTATCACCTTTGGCAACAATATGATATTTTGCACTAGGAAGTTTGATAGTTTGCCCGACATAGACGCGATAAGGCGGAACCATGTTGTTAGCTTCAATAATATCACGCAAAGGAACATTATATCTTCGAGAAATGCTGTAAAGAGTGTCTCCTCTTGCCACAATAACGGAGTCCGGTGTCCCGCCCCACCAAGAATATCCGAACAGAGGGATTCCCGAGTTGGTGGAACATCCGCTTAAAAAGAGCCACAAAACTAAAAATATATATGCCGATTTTCTCATCTTTTTATAAACAAATATAAGCTTATAGATAAGAAACTAGCATGAATAATTTAATATTTTGTAAAACTAGTCTTTCTCATATTTGAAATGAGTTGATATGGCTTTCTTGTCATTGTCGGAGGATGTCACGCCGTATTGATGTTTTCGTAAAGCATTTTTGATGTGTCTGTTGGTACGTTCCAGCATATTATCTTGAGTATCGGTAAAGCCTTTGCGCTCGGTATAAGAAAGAAGGAGCATTTGCGCGTTGTAGGTATCAACACCGAGTTTTTTGATAATAGGTTTGGATGATTCGTAAATTTCTTGCGCTAGAGCGGCGGCTTGTTCACGAGAATAACCATCAAGAATAAGACCGAATTTGGTTTTTTCAAAACGTCCGATAGTACATTTATTTTCAGTCTTTTCGGCACAAAGATTATAGATTGATTTTAAGAGCTTATCGCCTCTTTCAAAGCTGATACCCTGATTGATAAATTTGCACAAATCTTTTGCCTCCACAACTAGAAGAGCAAAATCTTGATTATAGCGTTTGGCGCGATTAAAATCTTTTTCCAAACAAGAGAAAAAAGCCTCTTGGTTAAGAGCTTGTGTCAAGATATCACGTTCAGAAAGTTCTAAGAGTTTGCTTTGCATTTCTTTAGCGGAAGAAACATTTTTACAAATAAAACTAATGCCGATGCACTCTAAAATTTCATTTAAAATCGGGCGTTGATGGCATTGCATAATGAGGGCTCGACCTTCGGCATTGCGTAAGAGAATTTCATTATTGACGATTTTGGTTTTTTTCAAAATTTTGTTGGTATAGCCAAGAACGTTGCTTTTAATTGATTCTCTGTCATCCATGAGTGTTCCGAAAACAGATTTTCCGATAAGTTCTTCTTTTTTGAAACCGAGATTTTGGCAAAGGGCATCATTGGCAAAAGTGATAACGAGATTTGTGTTGGTTTTAAAATTCATATCATCGGTCGGGGTTTGAGGTTTATCGGATATTTGGGCAGAAGTTTCTTGCAAAAGTTCTTTGATTTGGCTTTGCAGGGTTTTGAGTTTTTTATATTGCCAAAAACAAATGCCGATGAGGATAAAAGCAACAACTGCCAAAGAGATAATTCCGATAAGCATGGTCAAGCCTTTCCGTTAGAATGAAATTTAAGATAGAATAGCGGCAAAAACTGAATTTTTTATTAAATAAGAGGTTGCAATTTGCAAATAAAAAACCTAATTTAGGGAAGGTTAGAAAAGGAAAGTTTAATGAATAGTCAAAAACCTGAAATCATAGATGAAAGCGGCGATAAATATAAATATGGCTTTGTCACCGACATTGCTGCCGATTCTGCGCCCAAAGGTTTGAATGAAGATATCATCCGGTTCATCTCGCAAAAAAAAGGTGAGCCCGATTGGTTGTTGGAATTTCGTTTGAAGGCTTATGAGTTTTGGAAAAACATGAAAGAGCCGACTTGGGCAAAATTAAATTATGATAAAATAGATTATCAGGACTTGAGCTACTATTCTGCCCCCAAGCAAAAAGTGGCACCCAAATCTTTGGATGAGGTTGATCCCGAGTTATTGCAAACTTATGAAAAATTGGGGATTCCTTTGAAAGAGCAAGAAGTTTTGGCAGGAGTTGTGGCGGTAGATGCGGTTTTTGACAGTGTTTCGGTGGCAACAACTTATCGGCAAAAGCTGGCCGAGCAAGGCATTATCTTTTGTTCCATTTCCGAGGCGGTGAAGGAACATCCCGATTTGGTCAAACAATATTTAGGTTCGGTTGTGCCATATACCGACAACTTTTTTGCTTGCTTAAATTCGGCAGTGTTTACGGATGGTTCTTTTGTATATATTCCCAAAGGCGTGCGCTGCCCGATGGAATTGTCCACTTATTTCCGCATTAATGCCAAAAACACCGGACAATTTGAAAGAACTTTGATTGTGGCGGATGATGAAAGTTATGTCAGCTATTTGGAAGGCTGCACCGCGCCGCAAAGAGATGAAAATCAGCTTCATGCCGCCATTGTCGAGATTGTGGTCAATAAAAATGCCGAGGTCAAATATTCCACCGTGCAAAACTGGTACCCCGGAGACAAAGACGGCAAAGGCGGCGTTTATAACTTTGTGACTAAGAGAGCGGCTTGTCGTGGCGAAAACTCTAAGGTTTCATGGACGCAGGTGGAAACCGGTTCGGCAGTGACGTGGAAATATCCGTCTTGTGTTTTGCAGGGAGATAATTCCAGCGGCGAGTTTTATTCCGTAGCCATTACCAACAATCATCAACAAGCCGATACCGGTACCAAGATGATTCATATTGGCAAAAACACCACGTCAAAGATTATTTCTAAAGGCATTTCCGCCGGATTTTCCAACCAAACCTATCGCGGCTTGGTGAGGGTTGCGCCCAAGGCCGATAACGCGCGGAATTATTCGCAGTGCGATAGTTTGTTGATTGGAAGCCACTGCGGCTCTCATACCGTGCCATATGTGGAAAACAGAAATAAAACCGCCAAGTTGGAACATGAAGCCACCACCTCAAAAATCAGTGATGAGCAGTTGTTTTATTGTGAGCAACGAGGCATTGGCGAAGAAGAGGCGGTAAGCCTGATTGTGAATGGTTTTTGTAAAGAAGTGATGCAGCATTTGCCGATGGAATTTGCGATTGAGGCGGCAAAATTAATTAATATCAGTTTGGAAGGCAGCGTCGGATAGATAAAAACATTCTGACTTACCCAACAGTCATCCTGAACTTGTTTCAGGATCTCAAAAAAAAGGAAAACAAAATGAGCAAAACACCATTGCTGGAAATTGAAGACTTATATGCAAGAGTAGCGGATAAAGAGATTATCAAAGGCTTTAACTTGACGATAAATGAAGGTGAAGTTCATGCCATCATGGGACCGAACGGTGCCGGAAAATCCACCTTGTCAAACGTGATTTGCGGCAAACCGGGCTATGAAATCACCTCCGGTTCGATTCGCTTTAAGGGCAAAGATTTGACCAAAATGTCAGCAGAAGATAGAGCCAGAGAAGGTATTTTCCTGTGCATGCAATATCCGGTAGAGATCCCCGGTGTGGCTGTCACCACTTTTTTGAAACATTCGATTAATGCGGTGCGAAAATATCACAACCTGCCGGAGTTAGACACCATGGAGTTTGTCAAAATGGTGCGTGAAGAGGGCAAAAAATTGGGCATTGATAACGAGATGATAAAACGCCCCGTCAATGTCGGTTTTTCCGGTGGCGAGAAAAAACGCTTGGAAACCTTGCAAATGAATATCTTAAAACCGTCTTTTGCCATTTTGGATGAAGCCGATTCTGGTTTGGATGTTGATGCCTTGAAAGTGGTTGCGGAAGGGATGAATGCTTTAAGGGACGGCAAACGCTCCATGCTGATTATCACCCACTATCAACGTTTGTTGGAATATGTCGTGCCGGACTTTGTCCATGTATATGCTGACGGACATATTGTAAAGTCCGGCGATAAAACCTTGGCGGCAGAAATTGAAAAAGACGGCTATGCCGAATACACAAGAGAGAGATAAATGGGCGGATTGGTTCAAAAAGTAAAATTGTTCGGAGAATATATCCCATGGTTTCAGGCCATGCGGGATAAGGGCGCAATCACCTTTGATGAACTCGGTTTGCCAACCCCAAAAACCGAGGCTTGGAAATATACCAAATTAAGAGATTTGAATACCGATGATTTGGTGATTGAACCATCAAACTTTTTATCTGAAATGCGTGTGACGGCGGAAGAAGCCTGCGGTTGTCATCATGAAGACGGTGGTTGCGGTTGTCATCATCACCATGGCAAAGGTTGCTGTTGCGGACATCATCATGAAGAAGGTGATTGTCATTGTCATGAAGAAGGGCATGTTTGCGAATGCCGACAAAAATTGCAGGTTCCGTTTGACGCTTATGTCATCCATTTTGAAAAAGGCAAGATGATTCCCCCGTTCCCCGATTTTCCGCGCGGGGTTGAAGTGATGAATTTAATGGAAGCGGTGATAACCGAAGATGCCAAAGAATATTTGGGCAAAGTGGCAGATATTAAACTTCATCCTTTTGCCGCTCTGAACAATGCTTATATGGAAGAAGGTATTTATCTTTGTGTGCATAAAAATGTGAAAGTCGATAAGCCGATTGTGCTGATTAACCACACCAAAAGCGGAGAGGAGAATATCTTTTTTAATATCCGCAATTTGATTGTATTGGAGCAAGGTGCCGAAGCGGAGTTTGTCGAGTGGTATAATTACACAGGAGCGGTCAAATCACGCTATTTTGCCAATCTGGTCAACGAGATTGTTTTGGGTAAAAATGCCAAACTAAGCCATTACAAATTGCAAGACGAGGCTTTTAAGGCCAACCATATTGCTTTGAGCGTGGTCAAACAAAAAGCCGATTCGAACTATCATAATTTCTGTTTGCAAAGAGGCGCCAATATCGGCAGAAACGAGGTTAAGGTTTTGCTGAACGATGAAAATGCCTCTGCCGAGGTAAATGCCGCTTATATCATGTCCGGCTGGGCAACTTTAGATACCACGACTGATATTTTGCACCTATCACCACGGACTTATTCATCGCAGTTAGTCAAAGGTGTTGTCGGTGGCGAGGCGAAAGGCGTTTTCCAAGGAAAAATCCATATTGCACAAGATGCCGTTCAAACCGAAGGCAAACAGTTGCACCGAGCTTTGTTGTTAAGTGACACGGCAGAAATTGACGTTAAGCCCGAACTCGAGATTTTTGCCGATGATGTGAAGTGCTCACACGGTGCCGCCAGCGGTGAGTTAGATGAAAATCAACTCTTTTATATGCAGTCCCGCGGTATTGGTAGGGAAGAAGCCAAACAAATTTTGATTGATGCTTATTTGAATGAAGCGCTTGCTAAGGTGAAAAATCCGGAAATTCGCGCTTGGCTGTCGGACTATGCCCACGCGCCGCAAGAATAAAGGACAAATTTGATGTTTGATGTTTATGAGATAAGAAAACAATTTCCGGTTTTGGCAAGATTAATTAACGGCAAACCGAACACGTTTTTGGATACCGGCGCTTCCGCTCAAAAGCCTAGGTGTGTGATTGACAAAATGCTAAAGGTTTATAGCGAAGATTATGCCAATGTTCACCGCGGCTCTTATCTCTTGTCGGAAGAAATCACTTTAGAATATGAAAAAGCCAGAAAAATCGTGCAAAAGTTCATCAATGCCAAAAGCGATAAAGAAATTGTCTTCACCAGGAATGCCACCGAAAGCATTAATCTGGTCGCTGCCGCATGGGGCAGAAAATTCTTGAAAAAAGGTGATGAAGTTTTGATTTCTGAGGCCGAGCATCACGCAAATTTAATCCCGTGGCAGCAAGTCAGAGATGAAACCGGCTGTACGTTGAAGATTTTTAAAATAGCTGATGACGGAAGTTTTGTTTGGGATGAATATGCTAAATTGTTGAGCGAGAAAACCAAACTCGTTGCCGTAACGGCGATGTCCAATGTTTTGGGCACGATTTTCCCGATTAAAAAAATGGCACAAGCCGCACATAACGTCGGCGCTTTGATTTTGACTGATGCCTGCCAGTTCGCCGTCCATCATCAAATAGATGTGCAAGATATGGATTGTGATTTCTTGGCTTTTTCCGGACACAAGACCTATGGTCCGAGCGGTATCGGCGTTTTATATGGCAAATATGATATTTTAGAAAAAATGCCGCCTTATCAATGCGGTGGAGATATGGTTGACCATGTGAGCTATGAAAAGACCACTTTTGCCGAACCGCCGGCACGTTTTGAAGCCGGCACGCCGGCAATCGTTCAGGCAATCGGGCTGGGAGAAGCGCTGAATTTTATGATGAATTTGGGGCTGGATAATATCACCGCGCACGAAAAAGAGTTGACTAAATACGCAACAGAAAAATTGTCAGAGATTGACGGTTTGGTGCAAATCGGCACCGCTAAAGACAAAGGTGGAGTGTTCTCTTTTGTTTTGAAAGGCGTGCATCCGCAAGATATGGCTTTTATTTTAGATAAAGAAGGCGTGGCTTTGCGTGTCGGACATCATTGCGCCGAACCTCTGGTCCATCGCATGGGATATGAGTCGGTTGCCAGAGCCACTTTGGGTTTGTATAACACCAAAGAAGATATTGATAGATTGGTCAAAGCCATAGAAAAAGCCAAAACCTTTTTTTAAGAGAAGAAGAATATGAGTTCTGATAACGAAAAAATTTTAGATGAGAAGGAAAGCCAACTGTTAACCGCCATGGGTTTGGCAGAAGAAACCCCGATGGGTGAGGCTTTGCAAAACTATGTTGCCAAGGCTGGGCATGATAAACCGGCAGATGAAAAGACCGCGAGCAAAGAAGATATTATCGAGGCTTTGAAAACCGTTTCCGATCCAGAAATTGACATCAATGTCTATGACATGGGCTTGATTTATAACATAGATGTCAGAGATAACGGCGATGTTTTTATCGATATGACCGTTACTGCGCCGACTTGTCCCGTAGCAGGTGTTTTGCCGCAACAAGCTGCCGATGCCGTTGCGCTGGTAGAGGGTACCGGCAATGTTGAGGTCAAAATTGTTTGGGAGCCGGCATGGACGCCCGAGCGCATGAGTGATGAAGCCAAAATGATGATTGAGCTTTTCTAGAGCTTAAACGTCAATGTTTCATAGAGGGCAGGGCGGAGTTCCTGCCAAATTTTTTCAAGCTTTTCTTCAGTATCGCCGTGCCAAGTTTCCACCGTAATTAAGGGAATTTGGCGCTCAATGCCCGCCCAAGTCCCAAAAGAGCCGGGGGTTTCATAGCCGACCGATTCGACAAATTTATAGCCGGTTTTGTCGGCATACATCAAAGCCAAGTTGCGTGCCGGTCCGTCATAATCAATTAAATGCAAATCAGAGTGAATAGAAATGATGATTTTGGGAGCAAATTCGCTTACCAAAGACATCATGAATTTAGTTTCAATTTCGGAAGCAGGAGCACCGCATTTCACTTTTTCATAAGTGAGCGTTTGGGTTTCATTCTTAAAATTGGCGGTCGGATAGTTGCGGTTCAAATCAACCTTATTGGCATTAAAACGTGTATGCAACTCTTTGCCGTCCGGGTTCAGGCAAGGCAAAAAGTAGGCGTTGTAGGCGCATGGAACATTTGGATTTTGCTCTAACTCTTCCATAAAGCGGTTAAGCGCATATTCACCCTCAATTTCATCTCCGTGAAAAACACCGAGAAAGAAAATATTGGGCAAATTTTCATCAATTTTGCGCTCATAAAAAGCAATTTCATGTCCTTTGGGGGAAATAATAGCTCTGATTTTTTTAATATTGCTTTGCATGTTTAACCAGTCCGACTAATATATTGCCAAGAGCTTGTACTTGAACTTGTTTCTTTTGTTCCATTTTTTCATTGGCTTTTTGCAAAGCGGCTTCAACCGGAACATGAACAATTTTCACCTTGCTGATGCAAAGTTTGGTTGAGCCGGTTCTGTCTTGCACAATATGGTCCAAATCTTGCGTATCGGCAAGGGGTTGAAAACCGAAAGAATGATAAAATTTTTCGCCGTTTTTGTTTTCAATATTATATTCCAAAATGAGGTTTTTAACGCCTTTTTCTTTCATTTTGGGTAGAGTTTGCGCCAAAACAAATGTGCCGAGCCCGTGTCTTTGTACATCAGGGTGCAAATAAATTTGATTCAAAATCATGGTTGAATCATCAAGCTTAACGGAAGTATCGGTAAAGTTCACCTTGCGATACCAAGCATATTCGTAGCCGTCCAAATAACCTTTTTCCAAATCTTTGGTTTGTCCGTTTTGAGCATGTTTATAATATTCGGGAATTCTGCTGTAGCGAACTAAACCGACAGGTTTCCCGTCCAGATTAATCATAAAAGTACGAGAAAGATTGCTTTGCTCATTTTCGGCGGCAAAACGTTTTACCTTTTGATAAAAATAATCATAGGTATAAAGAGCCATCTCCTCTTTGGATTTATATCCTTCGGAGAGTTTGTTATATGAGGCACGGTATGCCTCGGCAACCTGTTGCAGAGTCTTATCCTTAGCAACCAATTTGGAAATTGTTACTTTCATTTTTTTTCACTTCATTGATATTGGAATGAAAAGAACGTAACACAAATACCCATAGAATCAAATATTAAAATGTTTGTTACTCACATAAAACTCTGGACGCGAAAGAAGAAAAGTGCTACATCACAAAAATAAGAAAATACAAAGCGGTTAAAGAAAATGGATATTGAAGAGTTAGCAGAAAATTTTGAACTTCTCGATGATTGGGAAGATAAATATCGCTATATTATTGATTTAGGCGAGAAATTACCTCCTTTGCCGGCAGAGTTTCATACCGATGAATGGAAAGTTCAGGGCTGCCAATCTCAGGTTTGGTTGGTGCCGGAAAAACAAGGCGACAAACTTTTCTTTAAGGGTGATAGTGATGCCATTATCGTCAAAGGTATTATCGCCATTGTTTTGATGATATTTTCCGGGCATACGGCTCAAGAGATAAAATCCGTAAATATTGAAGAAATTTTCAATCGTCTCAATTTGCGGGAGCATTTGAGCCCGAGCCGCCGCAATGGTTTAGCCGCAATGACAGAAAAAATTTTGCATTATGCCAATGTGTTATAGGAAATTTTGCTGATGAATATCCATGAATACCAAGCCAAAAAAATCTTAAGCAAATATGGCATAGCCATGCCCAAGGGCAAAATTGCCTATACCCCGAACGAGGCCAAACGTGTTGCCGCGAGAGTGTCCTTACGCGGTCCGTGGATGCTCAAAGCCCAAATTCAGTCCGGAGCCAGAGCCAAAGGCTATTTTTTGGAAGAAAAAGCCGGCAAAAAAGGCGGAATCAGACTGATAAAGAGTCGGCGCGATATCATCAAAAATGCCGAACAAATGCTGGGTGCCACTTTAGTTACGCCGCAAACCGGACCTAAAGGAAAATTGGTCAGCCGCATTTATGTTGAAGCCTTTACCAAGGTTAAAAGACTTTTCTATTCCGCATTGGTAATAGACCGCATGGAAGCCGCCATCAGCTTATTGTTTGCCGATATTGCCGATACCGATATTAATGAACTGGCATTAAACCATCCGGAAAAGATTTTGAAAATTGAGCTTCCGCTTGACCATGGTGTTGCACCGGAGCAAATTCGTCAGGTTTTAGAGTTTTTGAAACTAAATTCTCGCAGTGCCCGCAGCTTAAAACGCTTTATCAATGGATTGCACAAAGCATTTTTGGAAAATGATGCCTCTATGATTGAGGTTAATCCGGTCGGTGTTATGGCAAACGGACAATTAGTTGCCTTGGACTCAAAAATCTCATTTGATGACAATGCTCTGTTTCGTCATAAAGAAATTGCTCAGTTGCAAGATGATTATGAAGCTGACGAAAGAGAGTTGCAAGCAGCCAAATACAAGTTCACTTATTGCGAATTTGACGGTAACATTGGCTGCATTGTCAATGGTGACGGTTTGGCCATGGCAGTGATGGATGAGTTGCAAGACAAAGGTTATGGTGCCGCTTGTTATCTGAACGTAAAAGGTGGTGTTGATAAAGATAAAATTGCTTCAGGTATCAAAATCATCATGACCAATCCCAAAGTTGAAGGTATTTTGATTAATATTTTGGGTGGATTTTTGCGTTGTAATTTGATTGCTGAAGGTATTATTGCCGCCGCATCCGAAGTCGGCTTAAATGTGCCGTTGGTTGTGCGTTTTGAAGGTACCAATAAAGATGAAGCCAAAGAGATTTTGCTTCACTCCAAGTTGCCGGTAATTATTTCAGATGAGATGGATGAGGCGGCAGATGCCGTTATCAAAGCCATAGAGGAGAGCGACTAATGTCTATTTTGGTTGATAAAAATACCCGCGTTGTGTGCCAAGGTATTACCGGTAATCAGGCAACATTCCACATTAAACGCTCATTGGATTACGGCACACATGTTGTCAGCGGTGTTACGCCGGAAAAGGGCGGAGAGATGCACTTAGGCTTACCGGTATTTAACACGGTAAAAGAAGCCAAAGCTGAGACGGGAGCCAATGCCAGTGTAATGTTTGTTCCGGCAGTGGCGGTTAAAAGCGCTATGAGAGAGGCCGTAGAAGCTGAGCTCGATTTGGTTGTTTGTATTGCTGCCGGTGTGCCGTTAAAAGATATGATGGAAATCAAAGCCATGCTCAAGGGGAGCAAAACCAAGTTGATCGGTCCCAACACTCCGGGAATTATCACCCCGGGAGAAGCCAGATTGGGAATTTTTCCTGAGAATATTCATAAAAAAGGCAAAATAGGGATAATTTCCCGTTCATCGACCTTAACTTATGAAGCGGTGATTGAAACCAACCGTGCCAATAATTTGGGCCAAAGCACGGTCATTGGTTTGGGTGATGACATGATGATCGGTATGGATTTTATTGATACTTTGGAAAAATTTCATCAAGACAAAGATACCAAAGCCATCATCATGCTGGGACGTTTAGGCGGCACGTTTGAAGAAGACGCGGCAGAATATTATAAGAGTCTGAAGCACAAGAAGCCGGTTATTGCTTTTGTTGCCGGAGATGCCGTTCCTTTTGGGCACAAAATGGGCTATGCCGGTGATGTGATAACCCAAGGACATATTTCGGCTCAAGATAAAAAAGATGCTTTTGCCGATGCCGGAATTATCGTCGTTAACAGTATCAACCAAATACATGAAGAATTGTTAAAATTGTTTCCGGAAAAATGAATGGATTGTTAAGTCAAATCATCAAAATTTTTCTGCCGCCGCGTTGTATTAAATGCGGCGCAATTTTGTCTGATGACGATGGCTTATGTTCAAAATGTTTTCAAGAGCTCAATTTTATAACCGCACCATATTGTTACAAATGCGGACATCCGTTTGAACAAGCGGCAAGCTCTAAAAAGCTGATATGCGCAAGTTGTGCTAAGAAAAGTAAAACACCGTTTCGCCTCAATCGCTCGGCTTTGTGTTATGATGACATTTCCAAAGATTTGATTTTAGCCTTGAAGTTTATGGATAAAACCGAAAATGCCAAAACTTTGGCAAAATGGCTGAATATGGCAGGGTATGATATTTGGCAAGAAGGGGTAGATGTTTTGGTTCCGGTACCGCTTCATTACAAAAGATTGATAAAAAGGCGTTATAACCAATCGGCGTTGCTGGTCAAAGAGTTGAGTAAGCTCACCGGAATTAAAGCGGATTATACTTCATTGATAAAACACAAATCCACCAAGCCGCAAGTTCAGTTTTCGGGGCATGAGCGTGTTAAAAACGTGAGAGGGGCATTTAGTGTCAAGCATATAGAAAAAATCAAGGGCAAGCGTGTGGTGCTGATAGATGATGTTATGACCACCGGCTCCACCTTAAAAGAATGTGCCTTGGCTTTAAAAAGTGCCGGAGCCAAATCGGTTGATACCTTAACGGCAGCAAGAGTAATTTAAAAAGGAAAAGGCACCAATTCTTGGCGCCTTTGTTCTTTCTTCTGTTATCAGTTTGTATAAATACATCCATCCCACCAGCACTCATCCAAGGGATAAGAACTACAGTTGTTTACGCAAGTTTGATTAGAGCAAGCTTCATCACAGCTTTTTTCTCTATAACAAGTCAGAAAGCCACCGCATCCGTCACTATATTGATATCTATGAACCCTATATTGAGGTATATATTGACCGGATATGTCAAAAGGACATTCCGTTTTAGGAGTACAAGTTTTTGTTTCGCATTTGTAGCAAGTTCCTGAAGTTGCGCCACAAGAACATATTTTGCTCGTAGTTCCAACTTGAGTTTGGTTAGAACTGCAAGAAGAAGATTGATATCCGCTCGGGCAAGAGTAAGAGTGGGTATGGGTCTTATCTTGGCATTTATAGCAAGTACCGGAAGTTGCCCCGCAAGAACATGTTTTGCTAGCAGTTCCAACCTGAGTTTGGTTAGAACTGCAAGAAGAAGATTTATATCCACTCGGGCAAGAATATGAGTGAGTATGTGTATCGGTTTTAGAACAACCGGAATAAGCATTACCGGAGTAACCGGCGTTACAGTAGCAAGAACCGCCGGAACAATAAGCATTAGAGCCGCATCTAACACCGGAACAAGGGTCAACATAGTCTTTGGAACAACCGGTGCATTCACCGCAAGAACCATAAGATGAGCAGTGATAACCGCTACCGCAAGATTTTCCGGTTACACCGGCACAAGGGTCGGAAGAACAACAACGTCTGGTACCGCCACACCCGTCGGAACAAGAATAAGTACCATATTGACAACCGGTTTCACTTGAAGCCGGAGAACAAGCTTTGCAGTAAATGCGTGTCCCGCCGCATCCGTCAGAGGTTGAGCCTGTACCATATTGACAGCCTGTTTCGTTCGGTGTACGCGAGCAAGATTTGGCAATACATTTACCCTCACAATATTGCGTACAATAGTCATTCGGATAATACATAGAAACAGAAGACGGACAAACGCATTTTTCATATTTTCCGTCGCAACTGTCACCGCCCAAAATGTAAGGAGATTTACAAGAAGTCAGCTTAAATTTAGGCAGACATTTACATTCGGTATAGTATCCCGGTTTGAAAGGACAT
>CASFNB010000032.1 GCA_949295915.1 uncultured Pseudomonadota bacterium
CTGTCGTTTGGCTCAAAACCAACAAATGTTCGCCTATCGTTAAAAATTCCTCCACTGGAGAAATTTTTTTCCTCCAGCCCCATACTTTGACGATGAACCCTTGGAAGTTCGAGCGGTCTTACAATATACCATACTAAAAAACCTCCATAAAGGAGGTCTTTTAGTATGGTCTTACTTCGTAGGTTTCGCTTGAAACAAGCTCAACAACTTCGTTTCGGTAAAGCGTTTTATAACCTTAGCGTCGGTTGCTGTCGCTGCCCTAGCTAAGTAACAAAACGTTTCACCATACAAAAAAAGGCTCCGTTGGGAGCTTTTTTTTGTATGGTGCCCTGAAGAAGACTGTCCTCGACAATGCTTGTGCATTGCTCGTTCCACTGCGCGGCTGGCAAAGCCACCGGCATACTTCCGTCTGCCTGCCGCTTGTAGTCAAACTTCCTTTTGGAAGTTCGAGAACCTTATTTAAATCACCATAAAAAAACCACCCATAAAGGGTGGCTTTTTTATGGTGCCCTGAAGAAGACTCGAACTTCCACGAGAAAACTCTCATAAGTACCTGAAACTTACGCGTCTACCAATTCCGCCATCAGGGCTTCACTTTATTGCGTGATGCTTATGTAGCCATAGGCATTTAATAACAAAATCGTACCAATAACTACTCTATATATTACAAAAGGTAAAAAGGTTGATTTCTGGAGCCACCACATGACCATATATATCGCAATCACAGAAAATATAAACGAATATAAAATTCCGTCAATAGCAAAAATGATGGCGGTTAAATTATTTTCTATAAAAAGCTCATAGCCTACCAGCATTCCTGCTCCTATAATGGTCGGAATCGATAATAACATGGAAAATTTGGCGGCTTCTCTTCTTTCCATGCCTAAAAAACGCGCCATGGTTATGGTGATGCCCGAGCGACTTGTACCAGGGATTAATGCCAAACATTGTGCTAAACCAATCAAAAGTGCATCTAAGACTTTCAAATGTTCTACTTTACGCACGGTTAATCCAACTTTATCGGCAATATACAACAAAAGGCCATAGCCTAAAATGGTCCAGCCAATGAGCTTGGAACTACGCATCCATTCCACACCTTCGGTTTTTAAAAATAAGCCAAACAACATCGCCGGAATGGAAGCAACAATGACTAACCAAAAAACACGGTTGCCATAGTCTTGAAAGTTGGGTAAAAACCATGATTTTATTAATCCTTTGAACATTTTCCATAGTTCTTCGGAAAAATATATCATCACGGCAATAATCGAACCAATGTGCATGGCTATGTCTAAGGCTTGTCCTTGGTCCGGAAAAGTTGTGAAAATGGAAAATAAAATTAAATGACCGGATGAACTTACCGGCAAAAATTCAGTAATACCCTGTAATAAGGATAGCAAAATTATCTGTGATGTGGTTAACATTTATACTCTCTCTTGTTTGATACCTACTGCACTGCAAATGCGTTTTTTTAAAGCAACGGGAGATATGGGTTTGACTAAATATTCTTGAATACCTAACTCTTTTGCCAGTAAAACAGTTTGTTCTTTGGTGTCTATGGTAACCATAATCAGCGGAATATTTTTATTGCTGCCGTATTGACCGTTTTTGAGCTCTTTGGCAAATTCTAAACCGGCTTTTTCCGGAATTTGCTGATCAAGCAAAATAAAGTCTATTTTATATTCATTCAGCATATCAATAGCTTCTTGAACATTGGCAGCTTCTTTAATTTGCTTAATGCCGATTTGATAAAGTGCCGTTTTGGCAAAAGTACGTGAAAATTTGTCATCATCTACAATTAAGCCGGTTAATGTGTCAAAACTTAAATTACGATGTAAAATCTCATTCATGGTTGTACTCTCTTTAATTTAATATGGAGCAAGAAGTATTTTCTTTTTCTAAATCTAACAAAGCGTGCGGTGTAAAGCGTGTGTCTCGTAAAGAAGCTCCCCAGTGCAAGTGAGGACCGGTAGCGCGTCCGGTTTTGCCGACTTCTCCAATGATGTCTCCTTTTTTGACCGCTTGTTTTTCTTTGACGCTGATTTTATTCATGTGTGCATAAATTGTTTGTAAACCATGTCCGTGGTCGATTACAACAACATTACCAGAATAAAACGTGTTGGGCGCGGTTAAAGTGACAATACCATCTCCGGCAGCTTTAATCGGTGTACCCAAAGGTGCGGCAATGTCGGTGCCGGCATGCGGGTTCATCTTGTGGCCGTTCATTATTCTCTGACCGCCAAAGTTGCCGCTGATTCTGCCTTTTACCGGTTCGATAAAACCGTTTTTCCAATAAGTTTCCAATCTATCGCCTTTCAACGCACCGCGAACAAGTGTTCTTTCGCGGTTAATTTCAGCTTGGTCTTCTTTGGAAGGCGTTACTTTTCTTGGGGGTAAGCCCTTGATATTTTGAATATCCCAATGACTCGGCGCGATGTTTATGTCGTAGCTGTAAACATTGCCGTCTTTGTCGGTTGCCTCTATTGTTGCATGGCTTTTTTGTTCTCTGGGCAGGGCAAAAATAAAATCGCCGTCTTTATCTACTTGATGATTGGCACCGTTAATGCGAATCTTTTGCAAATTTTCTCCATGTCCTTTGATGATTTTGCCTTGGGCTATTTCTCCGCAGAGCGTGATTTCGGGCTTGGCAAATGCTGTTGAGTTTATCAGCATTAAACTACATATCAAACAAGTCAATTTGCAATTTTTCATTCTTTATTTTTACCTTCTTTTCTTTATTAATTTCAGTTTTGTGAGGTTCTGTCGTCGGATAAGTTTTGATACTTCCGTCTATCAGCTTAATATCCAAACTTTCTGCTGACTTGGCTTGCTCAATCGTATATATGGTTTGCATATTTTGATTGCGCACCCAAGCAAAACCGCGTCTTAATACCGAATCAATCGAAACCGAATCTAGTCTAAGTGATAAATTCTTTAAATTTTCTTGATTTTTTTCAAAAATATTTTTGATGTAATAGGGTTTTAAGGCGCAACGCTCGAGTATGGCTTGCTTGTTATTCAATAAATTTTTGAAGGAAATTTGCAATCTTTCTATTCTGTCATCAAAGCGCTGGGTGATTTCTGCCAAAATTTGCGATAAGTTCGGAATGCCGCGGCGCAGAGCTTCAAGCTGATTGTTTCTTTCGGCAAAATAGCGCAAAATGCCGTTGCTCATGCGGCTTTGCAAAGTGTTAATTTGCATTTGTAATTCAGCTTTGACCGGAACGGCAAATTCGGCAGCACCGGTCGGTGTGGGAGCGCGTTTGTCTGATACATAGTCAATCAGCATGGTGTCGGTTTCGTGCCCGACAGCGGAGATAATCGGAATCTCAGAATCATACACGGCGCGGATGACACATTCTTCATTAAACGGCCAGAGGTCTTCCAAGCTTCCGCCGCCGCGTGCGACAATCAAAACATCGGGACGAGGAATGTTTCCTTGAGGAAATTGATTAAAGCCCTTAATGGCAGCGGCGATTTTCTCGGCAGCGCCTTCACCTTGAACCGGTGTCGGCCACAGTAAAATCGGGGTTGGAAAACGATCACGTACGCGATGAATGATATCTCTTATTACCGCACCGCTGGCAGAAGTTATAACGCCAATGGTTTTGGGTAAGAAAGGAATGGGCTTTTTATGGCTCAAATCAAACAATCCCTCAGCGGCAAATTTTTTCTTGCGTTCTTCAAGGAGTTTGAGCAAAGCGCCGGTGCCGGCAATTTCCATTTGTTCTATCACCAATTGGTAGGATGATTTTCCGGCAAAAGTGGTGATTTTTCCGGTGGCAATTACTTCTAATCCGTCTTCGGGTTTGAAGGGCAGGTGCATGGCAACGCCTTTCCAGATAACGGCGGATAAAACGGCATTTTCATCTTTTAAGGATAAGTACCAGTGACCGGAATCGGCTCTTTTACCGCCGAAAATTTCACCTTTAATGCGTACATGATTGAACTTTGTTTCTACAAAGCGTTTGATTTCGGCAGAAATTTCGCTGACCGTAAATTCTTTTTCTTGTTCCGGCTCGGGGCTTGGCGAGGCAATAGGTTTTGGCGTCGGTGCCGGACGTTGCATAAAATCTAATAAATCTTCCATTTTCTTATCCTTAAAAACTTGCGGCTTATTATAAAGGGGAATCTTGCTTTTGTTAAGGACAGATTTGTTGCTTTGTGAAAAAAATAAAAGGCTTTGACTTTTATTGATATTTAGCATATATTATCGCCTATCGATAGGCGATAATATATGCTAAAACAAATGGTTATATTGTTATTTGATAAATGATTGTAATATGAAATATGATTTGGAAAGGTGAAAATATGAAAACGGAAGTTGTGGTGAATAAAGGAATAGTAGAAATTAAGCAACTTTGTGCTCAAAGTGGTATTTCGCCTATGGAATTATCGCGCTATTTGAATGTTACTTGGACCAGAATTTATGAAATTATTTCCGGTAAACGTCGAATTACGCCGGAAACGGATGTCCTCCTTTGTCATTTTTTTGAAGTTGAACTCGGACATTTTGCAAAGTTGCAGTTGGAATATGATTTGATTTTGGCAGAGCGTTCCATGCAACAAAAACTGACTGAAATCCCTACCTTTCAAGATACTGTAAAATCTAAAAATTAGAAATTTCTTGCTTTTTATTGTTTTTAGACTAAATTAAAAACAATATTTTTATTATTCACTTAAAATTATCATGTTATGAAAAAAGAAGAAAAATTGAGCAAAATTAATCTGCTCAAAAGTTTTTGCGCACACAACGGTATCAGTGTTGATGAGTTATATGAACTGCCTTCTCAAATGAGAATAATTGAAGCAGGTTCTCCGTTCGATATTTATTATGAAGACGGAGAAATCACGCGTCGAATTGATTTAACAAAAACTCCGATAGCTTTTAAGATTCAATTGTCTTCTCGTAAAAGTATATGGTTGACAGCTCAATTATTAAAAGACGTCAATTGGAATGAAGCAAAAAAATATATGGGAAGTCTTCCTAAAGTTTCAACAAAACCTTGGAAAATACCTTGTATGGGCGATTGGATGACTTTTTTTAGAGCTGACTTTTTATGGAATTTAGAAAGAATACAAAAACTTTTTTGTATTTCAGATTTATCTGAGAAGAGTCATCTTTTGGGATGTTTTGATAAAAATGAAAGTGTTGTAGGCTTAAATCCAATTGATTTTTGTGGATTTTTTGTTAAGGATAAAACAGATAAACTCAACTGGTGGCCGGTGTGCGATACCGATTGATTTTGCTGATGTGAAAAAAAAGCCTGTTCGTATTAAAAGAACAGGCTTTTGCTTTTTTTTTATTGGCAGAGATTTTGAGCTTCCATTTTTTGCAGCATATCTTTTTCCTGTACATTCAAAAATTCGGCAATTTTACTTAACGGAATGCGGCAAATTTTTTTATATTCAGTCGTCTTATTGTTATTTATCAGCGTGTTTTGGAAGGTTAAAACACACTCATTATTAACTTTTTCCGAACTCATCTGATTCTTAATCGTGATGTTACCGCTTGAAGTCGTTTCTGATGCTCCTTGATGGTATGTCGTGGCGCTCAAACAATTCATAAGCTCATCTTTTAAGCCAAGAGTGATGAATTGGGGAGAATATTTGCTAATGTTTTCATCTTCGGCAAAAGCTTTGATGTCTTCTATGGTTTTGACAGAAGAGAGTTTTTCCAAGGGAACATATAAATCAAAATCGGCATATTTGATGTGGCAACCTTTATTCGTAATACCAATGATTTCTACCTTTTCGGTCATGAAAAATAATTGTTTTTCTTCACTGGCCGGTTGGCATTGTTTTAATGAGGATTGAAAGACCTCAGATAAAGTTTGTGAGTTTTCTTGTGCCTGAACGGCAGAAAACAAAAATGTTGATAAGAGGCTTAATAAAAACAACTTTTTCATATTTTTCTCCTTATTTTAAGCCCATTAAACTTATGGCAAAGTCATGTGCATTAAATTCATCTAAATCATCTATACCTTCACCGATACCGATAAAATGAATTGGGGTGGGGTTTTCTTCGGCAATGGCTACCAAAATACCGCCTTTGGAACTACCATCAAGTTTGGTAATAATTAGTCCATTAACATCAACCATTTCCTTAAAAGTTTTAACCTGTGATAAGGCATTTTGTCCGGTGGTAGCGTCCAAAGTTAACAGAGTTGAATGCGGAGCATCGGGGATTTGTTTTTTGATAACGCGGACAATTTTTTTCAATTCTTCCATTAAATTGATTTTATTTTGCAATCTTCCTGCCGTATCAATAAAGACAATATCATCGCCTTCTTTTTGCGCTTCTTTTAAGCCGTCAAAGCAAAGTCCGGCGGCATCACATTCCGGTTTACCGGTAAAGACTCTGATTTGGTTTCTGTCTCCCCAGACTTGCAGTTGCTCTACGGCGGCGGCGCGGAAAGTGTCGCCTGCTATCAAAGAAACTTTCAGACCTTGAGCTTTGTATTTGGAAGCCAATTTGCCGATGGTGGTGGTTTTGCCGGCACCGTTAACGCCAACCATCAAAATGACATAAGGCTTATGCTCTTTATTGATGGTTAAAGGTGCTTGGCAAAAAGATAAAATCTGCTCAATGTCAGAAGCCAATTCTTGTTTGATTTCTTGCTCGTCGGCATCTTTATTTAACTTGCGTTTGGCAAAGTTTTGCAAAATCTTGGTAGAGGCTTTGATGCCGATGTCGGAAGTTATCAGCAATTCTTCCAACTCTTCCAAGGTTTGCTCGTCAACCTTTCTCTTGGTGAAAATATCGGTGATCCCGCCGGAGAGTTTATCGGAGGTTTTCTTTAAGCCTAAGCCCAGTTTTTGAAAAAAATTAGTCATCGATACATTCTCCTTCCAAGCGTAATCTTTTGGCGCGGTCTTTTCTCACATTTACGGGAACTTGCGGCATGGCTGCTGCCGGTGTGCCGGAGCGTTCCGAATAAGGAAAAACGTGCAATTTATTGATGCAGGCTTCTCTTACCAGTTTTATTGTATTTTCAAATTGTTCTTCGGTTTCGGTCGGAAAACCGCAGATGAAATCAGAACCAAAAGTGGCTTCAGGGCGAACGGCGCGAATCTTGTTACACAAATTTATTACATCTTCTCTTGTATGGCGGCGTCGCATTCTTTTTAATATCAGATTATCACCGGATTGAATGGATAAGTGAAAATGCGGATAAATTCTTTTATCTTTGCCGACCAAAGCAATAAACTCGTCATCTAAAGCTGCGGGATCTAATGAACCAAACTGCAAACTCGGTAGTTCGGGAATCTGCTGCAAAATGTGTTTAACCAAGGCGGAAAAGGAAGGCTGATAAGAGCAGGCATCGACACCGGTCAAACAAATTTCCTTAAAACCTTGTTCCAGCAATTTGCGAATCTGTTTGATGACGTCTTCTTCTTTTACCGAGCGATTGTTGCCTCGAGCATAAGGAATGATGCAGTAGGTGCAGCGGTGGTTGCAGCCTTGTTGAATTTGCACAAAAGCTTTGTGTCTGCCCTCGAATCCGGTGATGATGTATTTGTCATAAGAATCGTAATTGAAAATATCGCTGACAATTTCTTTTTCTTTAGAATCGATATAGTTTTCAATTTCGGCTTTTTCTTTGTTACCCAAAACCAAATCAACTTCCGGCATGTCGGCAAATTTTTTGGCGGCAACTTGAGCAGCGCATCCGGTGACCACGATTTTAGCTTCCGGATGTTCTTTACGTAATTTGCGAATCGTTTGTCTGCACTGACGTTCGGCTTCTCCGGTTACGGCACAGGTATTAACGATAATCACATTATCCAAACTCTTTAATTTTTCTTTTAAAACTTCCGACTCATAGCTGTTTATTCGGCAGCCTAAAGTGACAACTTCTACCACAAAAAATTCCTCTCGGTTTATAATAAAAAATTCCTCTTCTTTTGCTTTTATAATAAAAGAAGAGGAATTGCAAATGTTTCGTTTCAGCTATTATTTTGCATCTTTGCTGATTAATTCCAAAGCCTGATCAGAATATTGTTTCATAACTTTGGCACTTTCACGTAAAGCAGAAGCTTCTTCTTCATTCAAATGCGGTTTGATAACTTGATGAACACCGCGTTTGCCGATAACTGTCGGTAAAGATAAGCATACACCTTTAACACCTTCAACCTCATCATGATGAGAAGATACGGTCAAAATGGCATATTCGTTATTGCTGATGGCTTGGCAGATACGGCTCAATGCTCCGGCAATGCCATAGAAAGTAGCACCTTTGCCGTCAATAATTTTGTAGGCAGAGTTGCGAACGCCATCATCAATTTCAGCTTTAATGGCTGGAGTTAAAGGTTTGCCTATCATGCGAGCCAAATCTTCAATGTGAACGGAACCGGCATCGCCTGCAGACCAAACCAAAACTTCACTGTCGCCGTGTTCACCCAAAACATAGGCGTGAATAGATTGCGGAGAAACGCCTAAATGATAACCGAGCAAGGTTCTGAAACGAGATGTATCCAAAACCGTACCGGAACCAATAACTCTCTCTTTCGGGAATCCGGAAAGTTTGATGGCAACTTCGGTCATAATGTCTGCCGGATTGGCTGTAATGATTAAAGTTGTGTCCGGTGCATATTTAGCAATTTGCGGAATGATGCTTTCAAAAATTTTGACGTTGCGACCTAACAAATCAATGCGGGTTTCACCGGGTTTTTGGTTGGCGCCGGCAGTAACGATAACAATTTCCGAACCTTTCAAATCTTCATAAGTGCCGGCTTTGATTTTGTTGGCATAAGCAAAAGGTGCTGCATGGGCAATATCCATGGCTTCAGCCTGAGCTTTTTTCTCATTAGCATCAATCAAAACAACTTTACGAGCAACGCCTTTCATTACAAGTGCAAATGCGGTTGCACTGCCGACAGAACCTGCTCCGATAATTCCTACTTTCATATTTCCTCCTTAGGGGTTTGGTTATAACCCAATTAATTATTTTTTATCTCGTTATTATATATAGAGATTTATTTTTCAAAAACAACAAAAAAAGGCAACTTCGAAGTTGCCTTTTTGTAAAATTTTTTTTTCAATTTGTTACTCAGGAAGGACAGTCTCTTCTTCATCCATGGTTGCTTCGGATGTTTCTTCAACATCTACGGCACCGTCATCTTCGGGAGCACCTTCTTCAATGATAATATCTTCGGTGGTTTCTTGAACATTGACAACATCGCTGTCTTCGGCAGGAACAGTTTGTTCCGTTTGTGTTTCTGTAGATGAAGCAGCAGAGGTATCTTCGGTTGAGACAACGGCATCTGTTACTGGTTCTTGCGCAACGGTTTGTTCATTTTTTACAAAATGAGCAATTATTAATAAAATGGCGATAACTAAAATGATATAGGCTAATTTTTTCATCGTGCTTTCCTTAAAAAAAATAAAACTATAGATGGTGTATGGCTATATTAATATATTATAGATTTGGGTTAGTCAATATATCTAAGGATGTATATTAACTTTTTTTATTTTTTTTATCCACTTGTTTCAATGGACTGTGAGGGTTGAAAAATAAGGAATTATACAAAAGTTGATATGCTTTTGATGTTTTGTATAAAAAATAATGCTTGTCAAATTATATATTTTTGTGCTATCTACCAAAGCACAGGTTGTTGACCTGAATAATTTGTTTTAATTTTATGAGGTTTTATCATATGACTGATGTAGCAAACCGCGTTAAAAAAATCGTTGCTGAACACTTAGGTGTTGAAGAAGCCAAAGTTACAGATACTGCCAGCTTCATTGACGATTTGGGCGCTGATAGCTTGGATACTGTTGAATTGGTTATGGCTTTTGAAGAAGAGTTCGGTTGCGAAATTCCTGATGAAGCTGCTGAAAAAATTCTCACAGTTAAAGATGCTATTGACTATCTTTCTAAAAATGCTTAAGCCTTATTTAGCATTTGAATAATGATGAAACTCGCTTGACTAAGCGAGTTTTTTCATATACAAACTTTACAAAAGCTATTCTATGCTTAGCTGTTTGAAGAAATTTTTTATGAGGTAATTATATGAGAAGAGTTGTTGTTACCGGTTTGGGAATTGTCTCTCCTTTAGGACGTGGCGTCGATCATAACTGGAAATCTATTTTGGAAGGAAAGTCCGGTATTCGTAAAATTGAAGGAATCGATTTGAAAGATATTCCGGTTCAAATTGCCGGACAGGTTCCTACAGGGAAAGGAGAATATGAGTTCGATCCTGATACCGTCATGCCTCCCAAAGATCAGAAAAAAAATGACAGATTTATTCTCTATGGTATGGCTGCCGGTGGTGATGCTCTTGAAGATGCCGGCTGGAATCCCGAAAATGCTTCCGAAGAAGAAAAATATCGTTTCGGTGTGATGATGGGCTCCGGAATCGGTGGTCTTGATGTTATCTATGAAAACTCCGTTTCTTTCCATGAAAACGGTATGAAAAGAATCTCTCCGTTCTTTATTCCCTCTTGTTTGATTAATTTGGTTTCCGGTAATTTGTCAATTAAATATCAGCTCAAAGGTCCGAACCATGCTTGCGTTACTGCTTGTTCTACCGGTACTCATGCTATTGGTGATGCTGCAAATATTATTGCCAGAGGCGATGCCGATATGATGCTTGCCGGCGGCGCCGAATCGGCTGTTAATGTGTTGGGGCTTTCCGGTTTTGCCAGAATGAAGGCGGTTACCTCTTCATTCAATGATGCTCCCGAAAAAGCTTCTCGTCCGTGGGACCAAGATCGCAGCGGTTTTGTTATGGGTGAAGGTTCCGGTGCCGTCGTTTTGGAAGAGTTGGAACACGCTAAAGCCAGAGGTGCAAAAATTTATGCCGAAGTGGTTGGTTATGGTATGAGCGGTGATGCTTACCATATTACGGCTCCTTCCGGTGACGGTGCTTATCGTGCCATGAAAATGGCTGCCGATCATGCTAAAGAACATGGTATTGAGCTCAAAGATATTAACTACATTAATGCTCACGGTACTTCTACTCCGGCCGGTGATGTCGGTGAAGCTTTGGCTGTTAAACGCTTGTTCGGTGACAATATGAAATATGTTTCCATGTCTTCAACAAAATCTGCCATCGGTCACTTGCTTGGTGCTGCCGGTGCTGTTGAAGCCGTATTTACCATTAAAGCTTTGCAAGACCAAATTTGCCCGCCGACTTTGAACTTGGATAATCCGGCGGAGGAAGTTAAGGATATGGATTTGGTTCCTCACAAGGCTAAAAAGAAAGAGATTAAAGCTGCTATGTCTAACTCTTTTGGTTTTGGTGGTACAAACTCTTCTTTGGTTTTGAAGAGATACGAAGATTAGTTCTTTTTGAGCTATTTGAAAAAGTGCTGTTCTTAATGAACAGCACTTTTTTTGTCTTTGGATATATTTTTTGTTTATTGACTCTCTTTTCTCTTGAGGGTAGCTTTATCTTCAAGATTTATGGAGATATTTTATGAAGAAATTTTTGGGAATCTGTGCCGTTATCGGTATTTTGATTTTATTGCAAATTTATTTCTGGTGCGTTCAAGCCGGACCTCTTACGCAAACGGCTTTTATCCGTGTGGAAAAAGGAACTTCTCTTAACCTGATGGCGGATGGGTTAAAACGAGAAGGTATTATTGCTCATCCGTTTGTTTTTAAAATTATTGCGCGTTTTTCCGGCCTTTCGCAAAAATTGCGTGCCGGTGAGTATAAATTTGAACCTGAAATTTCTTTATGGAATGTGATGCAAAAAATTGCCAAAGGCGATGTTTTTTATCGTAAAATCACTCTTGCCGAAGGCTTAACAAATGCGGAGATTATGCAGCTCTTGAATGATAATCCGTATTTGAGCGGTGAGACGGTTTTGAATGATGTGCAGGGGTCAATTTTGCCGGAAACATACACTTTCCCCTTTGGAACCGAAAGACAAAAAATTATTCGCGAAGCTCAAGCAGATATGCAAAAAACGCTTGATGAGGCTTGGAATATGCGTGATTTGACTTTACCGATTAAAAATAAACAAGAGTTGCTTATTCTTGCCTCAATTATTGAAAAAGAAACAGGTGTTCCTGAGGAAAGACCTCTCGTGGCGTCTGTCTTTGTTAATCGTCTCAAAAAAGGTATGAAACTGCAAACAGATCCGACCGTTATTTTTGCTTTAACACAAGGAAAATCAGACCTTGGGAGAACACTTAAACGCAAAGATTTGCAAGTTGACAGCCCTTATAATACCTATAAATATTACGGGCTTCCGCCGGAACCGATTTGTAACCCCGGAAAAGATGCTATCTTTGCTGCAGCGCAACCTGCTGATACCGATTATCTCTTTTTTGTGGCAACCGGAGATGGAGGGCATAATTTCTCCAAAAGTCTGTCCGAACATAACAAAAATGTGAAAAGCTGGGTTAAAAAAATTTCAAAATAAATTTATGAAAAAAAGTGCATCCTTATATAGGGAATGCACTTTTTTGTTTACAAAAATTTTGTTTGAGTTTATTAATAATTCCACTTGTTAATTACTATAGTTTATTTTGTTAAATTTAAAAAATTTTTTATGGAAAGACAAGAAATTTTTGAGCAATTAAAAGATTTAGCTTCTGATTTTGGTGTTGATACATCCGATATTTCGGAAAAGTCTTCTTTACATGATGATTTGGAGTTGGACAGTTTGGATTCCGCAGATTTCTTGATGGAATGCGAAAGTCATTTTAATATTTCTCTGCCGTTAGGGGTTATAGAGAATATTGCTACCGTCGGTGATTTGATCGGAGCCATTCATCATGAAGCGAGCAAAAATAGTTGATCTAAATGAGTTTTGGAAAAGTGTATTCCTTATATTGGGAATGCACTTTTTTATTTACATTAAATTTTATTCTGGTTAATAATATTTTTGCTTTTGTTATTAGTATAGTTTTTTATGTTTAATCAAAAAAAGTTTTATGGAAAAGAAAATTAAGATTTTTACGGGGATAGAAGTTTCTATCTTTTTATTGTTGATATTAATTTTGCTTTGTTGTTCTTAAAACTAAATATTATGAAATTTTGGAATTGGTTAGTTGCAAGGCTTGCTTTTGTTTTTGCAAGTTTTGAATTCGGTGCGGAAAGAATACTTTTTACTCCGCCGAGATTTTTTAAAAAAAGAGAATATGTTGATGCTCGGCTAAGGTTGAAAGATACTAAATTCAGAGCTAAAACAAAAAACATTAATCGACGTGGTATCAGAGGTAAATGATGCTTGTCGATTACTTCTAAAAAGCTGTTTTCTTTTTATGAAAACGGCTTTTTTGTTTGCAAAAAAAAATTAATTTTATATTATAAAGAAATTACTTAAATTATGTTATTGCTAATTTTTATGAGAAATTTAAAATTTTTATTTTTGACCAGACGTAAGGTCTTTGATTTTTTAAAATTGCAGTTGCAAAGATTCAATATTCCGGCAGAAAAAATTTCAGAACAAGCTTCTTTATCAGGTGATTTGAATTTATGTGGAGTTTCTCTGTTGGTTTTTTTGCGTTTGTGTGAGAAAGAATACAATGTCAGAATGCCGGAAGAAACAGCTTTTTATGCCAGAGAATTCGGATATGTTTTGACTAATGTCGGTGAGTTGGCGACGCTTCTTTATGAGGCGGTTAAAAAAGCCTGATTTGAAAAAAGTGTATTCCTTGATAGAGAATGCACTTTTTTATGATTCGAACGTAACACTACCTGCGTAAGCAGGTAGATGTAGACATACCCATATCTTCGCGCTATAAAGAAGAAATGGAACAGGTAATATAT
>CASFNB010000033.1 GCA_949295915.1 uncultured Pseudomonadota bacterium
AAGGAGAAAGAAAATGAATATATTACATAAAAGAATTTTGGGAGCAAGCCTTACGCTCGCGGCTTTCTCCTTTATCACCGCAACGCAGGTAGCGGCTCAAACCTGCGTCACACCGCCCACTTGCGACAAATTAGGATATTCAATGTCAGTATCTGATTGTGACGGATATAAATATATTCGTTGTCCGTTAGATATTGATAATGATAGTGCAGTTTATTGCTCGAAACCTTGTTCTTGTCCAGATGGATCTTCTCCATACAATTCTTGTACAGTTTTTAGTGAAAAAATAACAGGAGGATGTGGTAATACTTGTTATAAGTGCTGGGATGGGAAATATCATGGATCAGGTAAAATTGTTTGTCATTATGAAAATGGAGTATTTATCACAGCCTCCTCTACTTCTGTTCGCGTAGAGTGCAGGAATGCAAATAATATCGTGGTATCCTCAGCTATGTTCGGGTATCAAGAAAAGAATCCTCCTGTTATATGTCCAGCCACCGGTAAAGTTGATGTTGGAAAGAACCTCTCAATTTCTGGATTTTGTAATAGTTCGGGAGGGTATTCAACGCCGATTTATAAATCAAACATCTGAATAAATACTCTAAAAACGGCACCTTTCGATTTTAGATAAAGGTGCCGTTTTTTTTACAAATTCTTGATCGTTGGGCTTGCTGCCCCATTTTTATTCAAACCGCGCTCAATTCCAGATTATTGTCAGCGCTTTTGGTATTGATTAAGACATTGGCGGCGGCTCTGGCTTCATCCGTAATAATATCACCGGCCAACATGCGCGCGATTTCTTCTTGGCGCTCGGTTGCACTCAATTCTCTTACCGTGGTTGTGGTGACATTATTTTCCGTATGCTTCTCCACCTTGAAATGATGATTGCCTCTTGAAGCCACTTGCGGCGAATGGGTAACGACCATAACCTGAACATTTTGAGCCAAGCGCGCCAATCTTTCACCTACAGCTTGAGCTGTGGCTCCGCCGACACCGGCATCTACTTCATCAAAAATCATGGTACCGACAGTTGAGCTGTTCGCCAAATTGACTTTCAAAGCCAACATAAAACGTGCCAACTCACCGCCTGAGGCAATTTTGTTAATCGGTCCTTGCGGAGAATTGGGGTTGGTGGCAACCGTGAACATGACATCATCAGCACCGTTCTCAGACCAACCGTCCTCACCTAAATCTTTGACTTCGGTTGCAAATTTGGCTTTTTCCATTTTCAATGGCGGCAACTCTGCCATCACGGCTTTATCTAATTTTGCAGCGGCCCTTTTGCGCTCGGCACTCAACTTTTTGGCATTCTCAACATAGTGCAAGCGTTTTTCTTGCTCGAGTTTTCTTAAATTTTCCAGCCCCTCTTCGCCAAACTCAATTTGCCCTAACTGCTTTTGAAAATCTGCCAAAACTTGCGGCAACTCGCTCACGCTTACCTGATGTTTGCGCGCCAGACCTTTGAGCATGAACAATCGGCTTTCAATGTTTTCCAACTCATTGGTATTCATTGAAATATTTTCCGATGCAGCTTCAATCTGACTAACCGCTTCCGATGTCTCAATCAAAGCTCTGTCTAATGTCGCGATAATTTCATCATATTTGCCTTCAACATGGCTGGCTGCCTTATCCATAGCGGCTTGGGCGTGTCTTAATGCAGACTGCACATCGTGCCCCTGCGTCAAAACATTATACGCATAAGACAAATTTTCGATGATTTTTTCGGCATTCATCAGTTCGGAACGACGATTGGTCAGCTCTTCTTCCTCGCCTTCATATGTGGCAGCAGCTTCCAACTCTTTAACCCAATGGCGCAGGTTTTCTTCATCTTCTTTGGCTTTTAAGATATTGGCTTCGGCTTCCGTTCTTTGTTTTTTGGCATTTTTATAATCGGCATAATTTTGCTTAACTTCACTTCGCAAATCGGCATAATTGCCATAAGCATCCAAA
Organism: uncultured Pseudomonadota bacterium; assembly: GCA_949295915.1. Taxonomy (GTDB): domain Bacteria; phylum Pseudomonadota; class Alphaproteobacteria; order RF32; family CAG-239; genus CAJLXD01. The sequence goes on from CASFNB010000033.1 coordinate 1,951, forward strand.
ACGCTCAAATGGTTTGCCGGATTGAGCAAGCCTTGGTTGTCAAATTGTCCGTGAACCTCAACCAAATATTTGCCGATTTCTTTCAACAGCTTCAAACTCACGGCTTGGTCATTGATAAAGATTTTACCTTTGCCGTCTTTGCTCAATGTGCGTTTGATGATTAAATCGCCATCACAATCAAGCTCGTTTTCAGCTAAAATGCTGCTTATCGGGCTATTTTCTGCCGGCTCGTCAAAAACGCCGGTCACACTCAACTTATCTTCACCCATGCGAATTAAAGATGTTTCAGCGCGATTGCCGATAACCATGCCCAAAGAATCGAGCAAAATGGATTTTCCGGCGCCGGTTTCACCCGTCAACACGCTCAAGCCGGATTTGAAGTCCAAATCCAGCTTGTCGATTAAAACTACATTTCGAATGGATAAAGTTTGGAGCATTTTCTATGCCTTTTTGTCTGTCATTCCTTTTTCAATTAAGCGCATGGCTTGTTTGGTCCATTTGCTCTTAGGATAGTTATATTCCAAAACCTGATAAGCTTTTTGCGCCTCGGTGTTCAATCCCAAAATGGTGTAAATTTCTACCTGACGATACAAAGCTTCTTCAATTTGGGTGGTGGTTTGATATTGGTTTACCACGGTTGAAAAACGGTTCAACGCGGAAAGATAGTTTTCTTGCCCCAAATACCAACGACCGATAGACATTTCTTGTCCGGCCATGTGGTCAACCGTTAAATCCAGCTTCAAGCGCGCATCTTTGGCATATTCGGTATTGGGAAAGCGGATGATAACTTCACGCAGAGCCTGCATGGCTTTTTGCGTGTTGCTTTGGTCTTGGCTTACATCCACAATCTGCTCATAATAGCACATGGCTTTGAGATAGTAAGCGTATGCAATATCCTTATTACCGGGGTGATATTTGATGAATCTGTCCAGGGCGATAATTGCATCATCATATTTTTTGTCTTCATAATAAGCATAGGCAGCCATTAATCTGGACTTTGCCGCCAGTGCGGAATAAGGATGTTCTAACTCTACTTTTTCAAAAGTTTCGGCAGCTTTGGTATAAGATGTTTTTTGCAAATAGTCTTGCGCTTGTTGAAACAAACCTTCTGCGGTTTTAGGTTCTTCTTTCGGGGTGGAAGAACAAGCCGTTAAAAGGCTTAAACTCAATATAGAAGCCATTAAAAGCAGATTTTTTTTCATCCTTAAATCTCCTCAATAATTTCATAATTACTCTTATCGGCAAAAAGTTTTTTCAACAACTCGTTGGTGTGAAAATGTCCGGTTTTAGAAGCATTCAAACGTCCCAAAACACGATAACCCGATGTATATAAATCACCGATTGCATCCAAAACTTTATGATTGACACATTCATTTTTAATGCGGAAACCGCCTTCGTTCAAAATATTTTCGCCATCCAAAACAACGGCATTTTCCAAGCTACCGCCTTTAATCAAACCGATGGACTGCAAATAATCAACCTGATATTTCTCGCAAAAAGTGCGGCAAGGTGCAATTTCTTTGGCAAAAACTTGTTCTTCAATATCGCCGTCAAACTCTTGATGTCCGACAATTTTTGACGGAAAATCGATGACAAAACGAATATGCAATTTATCGCTCGGGCTCAAGCTGACGCTATTTCCTTTGTCATCAGTAAAAACGACTTCTTTTTTGACCTTCAAATAGCGGCGCGGTGCGTTTTGGGCAACCAGCTCAACATCTTTGAAAATATCGGCAAAAACCTTGGCACTTCCATCCATAATCGGAATTTCCGGATTGTTAATTTCTATTAAAGCATTGTCAATGCCTTTCATGTACAAAGCCCCCATCAAATGCTCGATTGTAGAAACAACATTACCTTTATTATCTCCCAAGCATGAGCAATTTCTGGTATCAACGATTTGTGAATACAAACCTTTCAGCTCAGGCTGACCGTCTAAGTCCACTCTTTTGAACACAATGCCAAAATTTTCCGGTGCGGGATGAATGGTCATGATGGCTTTGCATCCGGAATGCAAGCCTATTCCCTCTATTGTCTGCGGCTGTTTTACGGTTTGTTGCATTTGCATATATTTTACCCTTTGTTTATTGTTTTTTTTAATTAGGCAGCCTATAAGCCGGGTTCTGTATTTTGCTCGGTATCTCAACCAAACAAAACGATAGCTATTCATCTGGGCAGAATGTTACCATACTGCTCGTCGCGACCTACCTCTGGAGCGAGGTGGAAACGCCCCGTATAACTTTGATTGCTCAAAGCCCTCCTAACTTGGTCTTGCTTCAGATAGGGTTTACCTTGCCAAAACCGTTACCGGCTTTGCGGTGGTCTCTTACACCGCCTTTTCAACCTTACCGCAGAACAAGCCGCGGCGGTAATTTTCTGTGGCACTTTCCCTTGGGTTTCCCCAGCCAGACGTTATCTGGTATCTTGTTTCCATGAAGCCCGGACTTTCCTCGCCGGTTTTCCGACGCAGCTATCCGGCTGCCTATTTTCAGACTCTAAACATATAAAAAATAAAAGCAAGTTTATTTATTAAAAAAAGTGAAAAATTATCCCCATTTTTTTATTTTTTTGTAAGCAAGAGTCCGCAAGGCATTCCGACTCCATCGCCTTTGTTTTTAAAGAACAAAACAAGAACTCTTAAGAAAATACTAAATTTTCCCATTGATTCCCATAAAATCCCATGTTATACCATATGTATTGTTGAAACGTATTATCAGAAGGATGCAGATTTGAGAAAAGTTTTTCTCTTTATGGACACTATCTGTAATAAGGTTGACGGTAAAGGCCGTGTTTCCTTACCTTCCGATTATCGCTCCATTGTTAAAGACTTATCCAGTGAAATTGTTTGTTATCGCAGCCTCTCTCTGCCTTGCATTGAGGGTTGTTTGGAAGAAACTTTGGATAAGCTTGCCGCCGATATTGAAAACTCAACCGACTTCTTTTCCGAAGCTCAAGACAACCTCACCAACCTTGTGTTTGGTGATGCCAAACGTTTTCCGTTTGACTCAACCGGTCGCATTATGCTCTCGGAAAAACTTTTGAAGCACGCTCAAATCACCAATGAGGCCGTGTTTGTCGGTAAAGGACGTAAATTTCAAATTTGGAACCCCGAAAACTGGGCAAAAGAAGAAGCTCGTATCCGTGCCGATGCTTTGAAAAACCGTCCTTCTCTTCGTTCTAAGGAGAATGAATGATGATTCCCGGCGGCTATGAAAAACATTTTCCGGTTATGCTGCCAGAGGTTTTACAGGCACTTGTTCCTGCTGACGGCAAAATTTACGTTGATGCCACGTTTGGTAACGGAGGCTACACCGAAGCTTTGCTTAAAGCCGCCGATTGCAAAGTGATTGCGCTTGACCGCGATCCTAATGTGGTATCAAGGGCTCAAGAATTGCAGGCTAAATACGGGAAACGCTTTGAATTTCGTGCCGGTCAATTCGGTGATTTTGCCGAACTTATTAACGAAAATATTGACGGCGCCGTGTTTGACATCGGCGTCTCTTCCATGCAGCTTGACAATGCCGAACGCGGTTTTTCTTTCTCCAAAGATGCACCGCTTGATATGCGCATGTCTTGCAGCGGTCTTTCTGCCGCCGATATTGTTAATACAATGTCGGAACAAGAACTTGCAGACCTTATTTACAAATACGGTGAAGAGAAAAAATCACGCCAAATTGCCGCAAAAATCGTCAAAGCGCGCTCCATTCAACCAATTGAAACAACAAAACAACTCGCTGAACTTATTTATGGCGTTATTCATAAAACACCTAACGCCATTGATCCGGCTACACGCACTTTTCAGGCTTTGCGTATTGCCGTGAATAACGAATTGACCGAGCTTGAAAACGGTCTTAAAGGTGCTACCGCTCGACTTAATCCGAACGGACGTCTTGCGGTTGTTACTTTCCACTCGCTGGAAGACCGTATTGTTAAAAACTTTTTCAAAGAAAACTCCGGTCCTCGCGTGCATGTTTCAAAATATGCCAAAGATACTCCGGAACTTGATGAAAACGTAATTTTTGCCGAAACCTCAAAAGTTATTTCCGCTTCCGAGGAAGAAATTAAACTGAACGCTCGTTCCCGTTCGGCAAAATTGCGTTGGGGGCAAAAAAGAGAACTCTGAACCTAGAAAGGATTTATGAAAATGACCAGTACGAAAACCGCTTCTTACATCTTGTCAATTATCATTCCCTGTTTGCTGGGGTTTGGTATTTTGGTTATGAAAAATCAAGTGCAAGGCTTGGAAAAACAGTTGGTCGTCATCAACAAAAATATTCAAGATGATATTAAAACCATTCACGTTCTCAAAGCAGAATGGAGCCATTTGAACAATCCGGCTCGTTTACGCAAACTCGCTGCCAAACATATTTCATTAAATCCTATTCAAGCTGAACAAATTATTAACCTTTCTGCGTTACCATTTGAATATGAAGCCAACGATTCGAGAAGAGATTTGGCTCAAAGAAATATCTCAGATTATGCTGACCAGAACAAAGGCTTGAAAAAACTTGCCAAAGCTCAGCGTTAATCTTTGATTTTATAATGTAATCGTACAGCAGAAAAGGCAGGAAACAGGATGTTTGGGAAATTGTTTTCCAAAAAAGATGAGGACTTTTATTTACCGGGTGAAGAAATAAAAATCGGTAAAAGTTGTTCTTTTATGAATTATACCTGCGCCAAAGATCCGCTCTCCGTTTGTAAAAATCGTGTGGCTTTTTCTACGCTTGCCTTTATTTTAGTGTATGCCGTTATCGGTGTCCGTCTGTTTGAAGTGTGTGTTGCCCCCAATCTACATGCCGCAGAACAAGAAGAGGCCGTCCACTTGCGTGCTTTTGCACAAAACCCCATTAAAAGAGCCGATATTACCGATAGAAACGGTACCATAATCGCAACTTCTCTCCCCACGGTTAATCTTTATGCAAACCCTAAAAAAATTTTGAATCCCGAGCGTGCCGCTCAGCGCTTGGTTAAGGTTTTGCCCGAACTCAAATATAATGACGTTTTACGCAAACTTTCCGGTAGAGGCAGCTTTGTTTATCTTAAACGTAACTTAACGCCTTCTCAACAATATCAAATTAACTATCTCGGAATCCCCGGTTTGGAATTTGAAAACGGGGAAAAAAGAATCTATCCGCATAAAAATTTATTTGCTCACTTGCTCGGCTCAACCAATATTGATAACAAGGGAATTGCCGGTATTGAAAAAGCGGAAAATGAGCGTCTGACGCAATCTGATATTCCTCTTTCGCTTACTATCGATTCCGGTGTACAAGACACTATTCACGAACATTTGTCTGCTGCCGTCAAACATTTTAATGCCATTGGGGCTACCGCTATCTTGATGGATGTAAACACAAGCGAAGTTATCGCTCTGGTTTCTTTGCCGGACTACGATCCCAATCGTTCGGTTAACCCTAATTCTCGTTCTTATTTTAATATGGCAACAAAAGGGGTTTATGAGCCCGGCTCCGTCCTAAAAATCTTTAATGCCGCCATGTCTCTTGAAAGCGGAAAAGTTAAAGTTTCCGACTCCTTTGACGCAACTGAACCATTGAAGCTCAAATATAACGTTATTAAAGATTATCGCGGAGAGAACCGCTGGCTGACAGTTTCTGAAATTATGGTTTATTCTTCCAATATCGGCTCTGCGCGCATGGCGCTTAAAGTTGGTGGTGCCGAACAACGCCAGTTTATGCAAAAAATGGGCTTTTTTAATGAGCTCAACTTTGAAATTGCCGAAAAAAGCAAACCTATTTTTCCCAAACGTTGGGGGGAAGGTACGATTGCAACCGTCGCTTACGGCTATGGTTTGGCTTTAACTCCGATGCACGTCATTACCGCTTTTTCTGCCGTGGTTAACGGCGGTATCTATCATGAACCAACTCTTCTAAAAAACAGTGATAAGAAAAATAACGGCTATCGTGTTCTATCCTATAACACCTCAAAACAAATGCGCGACTTGCTTCGTTTGGTTGTTACCGACGGTTCCGGCAAACGCGCTAATGTTTTAGGATATGAGGTTGCCGGAAAAACCGGTACGGCAAACAAACTTTCCGCTAACGGAAAATATAACAGTAAAGTTGTTCGTACAACCTTTGTTTCCACCTTCCCTGTCAGCAAGCCACAATATGCTTTGCTTGTTATGATGGATGAACCTAAAGGAAGTCAAGAAACTTGGTGGTATACGACTGCCGGTTGGAATGTTGTTCCGACTGCGGCAAAAGTCATTTCCGCCATTGCGCCGCAACTCAATGTGAAAGCTAACTATGATTTAGATGAAGCGCGTCAAGCTCGTATTATTGAAGCTTCTTACACAAGATAACTGCCCTGTTTGAATAGCCGGAGAGCATTGCCTACTCAAATTAAATATTGGTATAAGCCTGCCTCAAAACCAATTTTTTTGAAAAAATATCCTGATTGGCTTAGCGCGTTTTTCCGCCCGTATTTTGATTCAACAAAACTTTATGCACCATACCCAATGCCTTTCCGATAAATGTCTTCGGCATTTTTGATTTCTTATTTAAAATAATTGGCGTGACTTTGGTATAGTCTTCAACTTGTTCCGATACGAGCTCTGTTCTTTCCGGATCTAATGCCATGGCGCGACCGATTTGGCTATTATATAACGTGTTGCGAAAATCTTTCCACGCAATCACTCTCTTATCTACCGTGTCTTGTGTCATCAGAGCTTGGCTGGCTTTTGCACTGATAATACGCAAATTGCCGTCTACCGTTTTTGCTCCGATTCCGTTATATTTGGCATTTTTATCTTCTTTTTTATGACTAAAGAACAAAAACATGTTCTTGAAGCCGGCTGCTATCTTCTCTGTTGATAAGTTTAGCGAAACCGCCTCTGCCATTTTTGTGTATGCTTTTTTGATTGAGCGAACTACACTTTGGCTGAAACTCTTGATTTTTGCCGGCTGTTTTTTCAAAAACGCAAATAAAGAAACGTCCTTCTGCCCTTTTGCCGGATTATTCTCATGAACGGTTTTTGCAATGACATCTGCACCAAAAACATTTCTTCCGCGTTTTCCGACAATAAATGCAACATGCTGATATTGAGCCAATGGTCTTAACAATTGCATGGTCTCAGGATATTCTTTTTGCAGCTTTTTATCGACTTTTTCTACCTCTTTGTTCAGCTCTTTTGACGTAGTATTCTTTTCTATCTGCTCAGCCTTGTTACCGGCTCGATTTATTTCGGCGGCAAAAGTACTGATTATGTTAGTATTTGTTAACGGAAATTTTGTCTTTGTTTTTGGACGAATAACCTCTCTGAAACTTTTTTCTGCTTTTACCGTAATCTCTTCTCTATCAACTTTAGAAAGCGGGGTATGTTTTTTGGTTAGTGTATCTTCCAAAATTTGGTTTGATACTAAAACAAATGCACTTTCCTCCATTGCCATCAGCACTGTATTGGTATATGTTTTTTCTTGCTCTTCGGGATTTTGGCGACTAAAATTTTTATCAAGCAAAATATCTTTTTTGGCGGTGAGTTTGGCTATGGAAACGGCTTGCTCAAACAATTTTTCCGATTCAACTTTCTCTGCGCCTTCTTTGTTTTCAACTTCTACATGACTGAAAAAATTAAAAATCGGAAAAACAGCCGGATTTTTCGGTTGTCCTTTTTTATCAAGCTCAAATAAATCAAAACCTTTTTCTATTTTTCCGATTGCTTGGCTATTTTGCTCTATGATATATTGCATTTGCATATTCATCTGCGGTAAGGACGCCCCGACCTTGCTGTTTTGTATTTTAACCAAGGCTTGGAATGCTTGCGGCTCAGAGGATGCCGATAAAACATTTATCAGCTCCCATATATCATCAATGTCTAATTCTTCAAAGCGGCCGCTTTCTACCAGTTCCAAAGCTTTTTTTATATCCATTTCTCAGTTCTCCGTCACATATATTGTGAGCTTATAATACTACAAAATAAGCTTGCCCGCAAGATATTTCATTAATTAAAAGAAACAGATATCCTCCGTATTGTTATTTATACGGAGGATATCCATCATACGAGAATTATGCCAGTTTTAAATTACCGGCAACGGTTTTGCCTTTTTCTTCCATCAGTTCATAAGAAATCTTTGCGTTCTCTTTCAAGGTTTTTAAGCCTGCTTTTTGAACTGCGGTAATATGAACAAACACATCATTTCCGCCTTCGTCAGGACAAATAAAACCATAGCCCTTTCTGTTGTTAAACCATTTTACTGTTCCTGTTGCCATATTCTTAATCCTTTGCATAAACAGGTTAATCCATATAACTACACTTTGGTTTTACTAAACTGCTTGGCCAAGACAACGCTATTCATTGCTCTGGAAGAAACAATCTTTAAGATAAAATCTCTTATTCCAAAATTAGTTACATATTTGAGTCTAGTCCTCCCATTTTAATTTGCAAGCGAAATTTATTACTTTATATATTTACAATATATATTATCTCTGTTATGCTCCGCGAAGCTTGTTCCATTGGGGGAACGGGCTTTTAATTGCGATATTAAACTTTTTAAGGAATAAACTTATGACACTAAAAAATGTTAGAGCAGGAAATTATCCTGAATGGTATCAAAACGTTGTAGCCGAAGCTGATATGGCCGAAAATTCTTCCAGCCCCGGATGTATGGTTATTAAACCGTGGGGATACGGAATCTGGGAAAGAATCCGCGATGTTTTTGATGAAAAGATCAAAGAAACCGACCACGAAAATTGCTATTTCCCGATGTTTATTCCTCTTTCCTTCTTCCAAAAAGAAGCTGAACATGTTGATGGCTTTGCTAAGGAAATGGCTGTGGTTACTCACTCTCGTTTGGCTATGAAAGACGGCAAACTCGTTCCGTCTTCCGAACTTGATGAACCTCTTATCGTTCGTCCGACCAGTGAAGCAATTATTGCCGACTCTTTTTCAAAATGGGTTAAATCTTACCGCGACTTGCCGGTTTTGGTTAACCAATGGGCTAACGTCGTTCGTTGGGAAATGCGCCCTCGCCTATTTTTAAGAACTCGCGAATTTCTCTGGCAAGAAGGTCACACGGCTCACGCTACCGCTAAAGAAGCCGAAGAAGAAACCATCCGCATGCTGCACGCTTATCGCGAACTTTGCGAAGATACGCTTGCCATGCCGGTTATTATGGGGCGCAAACCCGAATTTGATAAATTCCCCGGCGCCGTTGATACTTATTGCGTTGAAGCCATGATGCAAGACGGTAAAGCTTTGCAGGCCGGTACATCTCACTTCTTGGGACAAAACTTTGCTAAGTCGGCTAATATTTCTTTCATCAACGCCAATAACCAACCCGAATTTGCTTACACTTCTTCTTGGGGTGTTTCAACCCGTCTTATCGGCGGCGTGATTATGACTCATGCCGATGACGAAGGTATGGTCGTCCCGCCGAGAATTGCTCCTTACCAAGTGGTTATCATTCCGGTTGTTAAAAACGAAAATGATGAAGCCAAAGTTATGGCTTATATTGATAATTTGGTTAAAGAGCTCAAAACCAAAGCTCCCTTTGCCGAAAAAATAAGAATCAAAGTTGATAAACGGGATCGTAAATCCGTTGATAAATTTTGGGAATGGACCAAGAAAGGTGCTCCGGTTATTTGCGAGATTGGTATGCGCGATGTTGAAGGTGACAACCTCATGGTTAAAGAACGTCTTAAACTCGGTACACCCGAAGGCAAAGAAATTGCTCATCGTTCCGAATTTGTCAACACTATTGCCGAACGCTTGGAAAATATCCAAAAAGCCATGTTTGACAAAGCTAAAAAGCGCTTAGACAATAATATTCGCACAGACATCAAAACTCCTGAAGAATTTAAGGCTTATTTTGCTAATCCAAACTGCTGGATTGAAGGTACCGACGGACAAAAAGTTGCTTTTGTTCGCGGTAAATGGAGCGGCGATGAAAAGAGCGAAGAAATTTTGAAAGAAATGAAAATTAACATTCGTTGTTTGCCTCTTGACCAAAGCAATACCGAAGGTGTTTGCTTGCTGACAGGTAAACCGGCAACAATGGATGTGATTTACGCTCGTTCTTACTAAGCAAATTGCTCAAAGACAAGCCTCAAAGATTTTCTTTGGGGCTTTTTTTATTATTTTTTTTGACTATGTTTTCTTTTTAACCTAAAATTCTTCTGTAATTTTGTGGAGTGAATCGACTTATGAAAAAAATTATCTATAGTTTAGGATTATCCTTTTTGTTGACCGTTCCTGCTTGGGCTCAAGAGCATGCTCTTTCAGAGGTTTCAGATGATTCTTCAACCTTGAGTAAAGAAGATGCCCAGACTATTTTCTTTTCTGAAGATTTTTTAAACGATTTAACTTCAGATGATGATGAAGTGCAGATTTTTAATGATATTCCTTTAGATAAAAGCTCTGATACAAAAAAAGAAAAGACTTCTGTTTCAAACACTCCGCAAAAAGTTTTGGCAGAAACAAATTTTTCTGAAGCCCATAAGAAAGAAGATAACGCACCTCTGCCTCTTCAGGCGGCTCCATCTGACGAACCGATCTTACCGGTTCCCGTTGCAACTCCCAAAGTTGCGGCTTCTGATTCCTCAAAGGAAGAGCCTTCACAAATTGTTGGTAAGATACCGCAATCGACACCGGATACAATATCCGAGGCTGTGCAAATTCAACCTTCGGTACAACCTAAGTCAGTGAAGGAAACTGAGGTTTCCATATCCGAAAAAAATGAAATAAAAGCCTCTTCAGATGAAACGACAAAGGTTTCTTCTCAAGATAAGGTTAACGCTGTTGCCGAGGCTAAAAATTCTCATGAATCTTCTATATCTTCCGAACCAGAATCATCTACCGGTCAGACGCTTGATGCCTCAATAAAAAAAGATGATGACACTCGGTCCCCTGTCGTCGAAGAAAAAAGCGCTATCCAAGAAACGTCTAAAGAAGAAATATCAGAAACTCCGACCACAAATAAACCAACCATCCAAGAAGTTATCCAAGAAAAAATTGCTCCATCACCAATCGAGATGCCTATTGCTCCAAGCAAACCAAAGCCGAATGCCTTTTCTTTGGATGATAAATCTCCCTTACCTAAAAATATGCTTCAAGAAGAAGGTTTTTCTACCAATATGCTCAATCGTGGCATTCGGATTTCTCCAGAGCAACGCGCTCGTATGATGATGAAAAAGAAATTTGTTGAAATGGACACCAATCAGGACGGAATCATTACAAAAAATGAGTTCGTACGTTACAAAATGCTTGAAGCCAAACGAATTTCTTATCAGGTTTTTCAACAAATTGATACAAACAGCGATAATATTCTTTCTGAAGCTGAGTACGACGTTTTAATGGATAAAATGATTGAAAATTATATTACCGGTCCTAAAAAATAACATTTAGACAGTTGAACAAAATTTAATTGACATGCGCCTAATTTATTTAAATACAGCCTGTTATCGCAACTTTTTTATGCCTGTCTTTAATTTTTGGTTGCAAAAAAAAAAAACGGTTTATCATGGATAGTATAGGCTTTAATTCTATTATTTATGGAGGCG
>CASFNB010000034.1 GCA_949295915.1 uncultured Pseudomonadota bacterium
GGTTGAGCCTGTACCATATTGACAGCCTGTTTCATCTCGGTCGGGTGAGCAAGATTTAGCAATACATTTACCCTCACAATATTGCGTACAATAGTCATTCGGATAATACATAGAAACAGAAGACGGACAAACGCATTTTTCATATTTACCGTCACAACTATCCCCGCCCAAAATATAAGGAGAAGAACAAGATGTCAGCTTAAATTGGGGCAGACATTTACATTCTTTATAATGCCCGGGTAAAAAAGGGCATTGAGAAGCAGAAACAACCGCTTTCGGATAAGTACAATTACTTGTGGTATAAAGACTGTTCTTATCGTCGCAATCGCCTTTGGGATTATAGTCTCCGTTTAATTTATAACCGGAAAAAGGCCCCTCAGCATAATCGGGTAAGAAAGTAGTCTTAGCCACTTGGAAAGCCCCCTCAGGGATAGGATTTAATTCAATAGTAGGTGTAGGTTGGCGTGTTATTAACGGAGGAGAGTCAAGAGCCAAAGCTGAGTTAAAAATTCCAAGTCCCACGTAAGAACAGAGAGAACAAAGAGTTAATAAAACAAATTTTCTCATGATGCGCCTCCATGAATAATAAAGAATTAAAGCCTATACTATCCATGATAAACCATTTTTTTTTTTGCAACCAAAAATTAAAGGATAATGTCAAAAAAATGATATATACAGTTGTATTTAAAAGAAAAATTGTGTCTCATAATATAAAATGATACCACCGGCATTAGCCGGTGGAGTTTCATTTATAAGATGGTTCAATATGAATAACCACACGGCGATTTTTGCGACGGTTATTGGGGATTGGTTCCCCGTAGGGATCTAAGTTTGGATATTTCGGAGCAACATCATATAAACCGACAGCTTGCATACGAACGCGTGGAATACCTCGACTTTCTAAAAATCTGACAACAGCAGCGGCACGAGCAGCTGATAATTCCCAGTTAGAAGCAAATAATGAATTTGAGAAAGCTTCATCACTGGTATGTCCTTCAACACTGAATTTAAAATTTTTATATCTTTCAGAAAGTAATGTAGCAGAAACACGTTTCAAAAAAGAAATTGCTGTTGGACTGAGCTGGGCAGAACCTTGGTCAAAAAACGTATCGCCGTCCATTTCCAGTACTAATCCCTGAGCATCACTACCAAGAGAAAGTTTGTCGCTGATATCAGTTGATTTAATATCGTCTTCCAAATCAGCTTTCATCAATTGAAGAGGCCGTTCATTATCTTTATTTCCGAGAGCATTATTCATACTGGCTTGAATTTGCTCAAACAAAGCCAAATCAGGTTTAGATACGGAAGCCATCATAACAAAGAAGCACAGAAGTAAAGTAACCATATCACCGTATGTAGACATCCAGTCTTCATCTAGCTTTTCCTCAGGCTTTTTTTTCATATGGTTTTCTCCTAGTTTTCAGATTGCTGTGAAGAATTATTCATATCTCGATCAATAAGGAATTGTTCACTAACATCAACGAAAGAGTTAATTTTATCTTGAATATAGCGAGGGCTTTTACGTTCTGCCAGCAATACCAAACCTTCTTTCAGCATGGTATTTTTGAATAGGCTGCGATCATAGCGTGCAGAAATTTTAGTGGCAATCGGAATGAAGATAAGGCGTGCCAAAATAATACCATAGAAAGTTGTTACCAACGCAACTGCCATACTAGGACCGATAGCGGATGGATCACCGCCCATTTTTCCAAGCATGATAATAAGACCGATTAAAGTTCCGAGCATACCGAAAGCAGGAGCATCACCGCCCATTTTTTTCAAAGCATCGAGAGCGGTTTTGTTACGATCGGTTTCCGCTTCAAGCATTTGATCCAAAATTTGATTAATTTCTTGACCGGTATAACCGGTAATAACCAAATCGGTACCATAAGCAACGAAAGCATCTTTTTTTCGTAAATCATCGGTAATTTCATTTTCCAAGCCTTGCAGACCGTTTTTTTGAATAATATAGGCCCAGCGAACAATGCGACCGATTTCATCTTTAAGAGATATATTGGAATCAGGGTGTTTTAGAAAAGTTGTTCCCATCAATTTCAGAGCGGAAACGGCGGTTTTGGTTTCATAAGAAAGAAACAAAGCCACAACCGTACCGCCAACCACGATAATCATACTGGGAATATCGATAAACGCTCCGGGGGTATCTGTTGCAGTTAAGATTGAACCAAGAACGACAGCAACCGCTGCAATATAAGAAAAGATAGTTCCTAAAGACATAATATATTTCCTTACAAGGTTGGAATAAGATTATTTTTTTATGGCTTTAACATAAGCAATATTGGCATGTTCATCGCAATATGTCTGTCCGATGCGGACTTTTTTGCCGCAAAAATGAAAATTCTCATCTTTGGGGTCACCGATGGGCCAACGGCAAGTATGATTATCCAGATCTGTAAGAGAGGTATTTCCATTATGATTGTGATGAGACAAAGCCGATGTTTCAATTTTCTCTTCGCTGAAAATCGGAAGTTCTTTTTCTTCGGCTTTTTTATCGGTTTTATTAATTTTTTTCTCGGTTTTAGGCGAAGATGTTTTTACCGGAGTCTCAGATACTCCAATATTTTTTTGAGTTGATTCAGAAGTATCTTTTTTCTTAATCGGAGAAGGACGACCGGATAAACCCAAACGATGAACTTTTCCGACGATGGAATTTTTTGAAACGCCCAAACGTTTACCAATTTCTCCTGTGGTCAATCCTTGTTTCCACATTTCTCTGAGTTGTTCAACCATTTCATCAGTCCAAGCCATCTTATAACTCCTTATATACAAAAACAATTTATTTTCATTTATATTGCAATAATTATCTCGAGTCTAGAGATAATAACAAATTATCACTTCTTTTTTGAAAAAAAGTAGATTATATTAAGTCAGAAACAACAATTTTGGAGAGAGTTATGTATATAAGCAACAAGTTTTTAATGCTTCTGATGGGCATATATGCGGTTAGCGGAGGTAAAGTCCATGCTCAAGAAATATTGGTCGGACAAGAACAAAATACGGATATGGTCGTTAGTGTCTATAATAACAATTTAGGGCTGATACATGATACAAGAAAAGTCAGTTTGCATAAAGGAAAAAATGAAGTAGCTTTTGAAGGTGTGGCCAGTACCATTCAGCCGGAGAGTGCCGTATTAAGCGGTGCCGGAATCAATGTTTTGGAACAGAATTATGATTATAATCTTTTAACCGGCAATAATTTATTGGAAAGTTATATCGGTAAAGAAGTAAAAACGGCAATTCAAAATCCGCAGAACGGACAAATGATTTTTAATAAAGCAATATTGCTCAGCAACAATTACGGTAGTCCGGTTTTGCGTTTTGATTACGGAGTTGAAGCAAATTTTCCGGGGCGTGTAATTTTTGATAATGTACCGCAAAATCTACGTGTGAAACCGACGCTTGTTGCCGGAATAGAAAATCAAACGGCAGAAACCAAAAACTTGGAACTAACATATTTGGCAAGTGGTTTAAGCTGGAAAGCAGACTATGTCGCAAAAATAGTATCAGATTCGGAACTTGACTTAAATACATGGATTACATTGAAAAATGAAACCGGTGCCGATTATGAAAATGCCAAAGTTCAACTGATTTCGGGAAGTGTCAATCATACCTCAACATTTTCTGGGGCTGGAATCAGACCGATGATGGTAAAAGCCGCACGAACGGAAAATGCCGCAATGGATGCTGCCGGTACGGTCAGTATTGCTCCGCAAAGCGTTGCTGATTATTATATGTACAAGTTGCCGCAAAAAACAACGATCAAAGATAAGCAGTCAAAACAAATCAGCTTGATGAATATCAATAACGTAAAATATGAAAAAGAATATCGTTTTTCATCACCGCTTTATTTGGGGGTAGGGGCTTCTAAAAGTGAATTTGAAAAACAGCATCCGAATATTGTTTTTAAATTGAATAATGAAAAATCTTCTAATTTAGGGCAGCCTTTACCGTCCGGAATGGTGCGTTTTTATGAAAATAAAGATGAAGAAAATATGGTCTTCTTGGGTGAAAACCGCATAGAACAAACAGCTGTCGGAGAAAAAGCAGAATTAAATATCGGGCAGGCTTTTGATATTTATGCAAACGGAAAAGTTACGGATGCTAAAGCCGTTTCTAAGGATATTTATGAATATAAAGTAGAAGTAAGCTTCAAAAATGTTTCAGCTAACAAGGCAGAGATTGTTTTTGAACAAAATATTTATAATAATTGGGAGATTTTGCAAGAAAATATGAAAAGCAAACAAAAAAATGCTTCAATATCGCAATGGAGATTTGAGTTGCAGCCGCAAGATCAAAAAGTCTTAAACTTTACGGTCAGGGTAAATCGAAATATATGAAAAAAAGTCTGATAACAATAAGCCTGTGCGGCTTGCTTTTGTGGAAGCAAGCCGCGGCGCTAACCCCGCAAGATTATGCTAAATATTTTAAAATAGATATGGATGCGCCGTTGCCAAGCTTTGAAGAGTTGGCTCAAAAATATGCTGACCCGAAAGATCTGTATGATAAAAAATATGATTATGGTTGGAATATCAGTGAAATTTTTGATGAGATATTTCGAGTAAGAATAGCCGCAAACGGTAAAAGAGAAAATCGCATTCCCTTTAAGAGTGAGGAAATGCTTTTAAATATGCTTCAAAGCGTGCCGAAGGAAATTTATCCATATATTGGTCCGTATATGCACACGGTTCCGGGAATTCCTGAAAAAATATTAAACTTACCCGGAATAAAAGAAACCAAAAACAAGTTTCCCGAGCGCATAGCACCGCAATTGGCAGATATTCCGGATTTGGAGTTTTTATCTCCGTCGTTATATTTTATCTTAATGCCGGAAGCTTGGCCGCAAAATCTACCGAAACAAGAGCAACCCTACATTCGTTCGAGTTATCCGAAAGTTGTTTATGATGCCGAATTTTATAAAAAAATAAAAAAACTGGTTCCGGCAGAACGTTTTTTTCAGGGTAATGAAAAAACAAAAAAAGTAACAAGAAGCGATTTTCGTACGTTGGAACCAACACAAACCAGTCTTTTAACGGCGGCGGATGTCAAAGCTTTTTCTGAGACACTGGATGAAGTAAAAGAATTTGGCGAGCGCGATGGAAATTATATAAATACATATAATGCCGGAATTTTTTTGGATATGTATGAAATTGAAAACGGGATAGGGATAAAAGATAACAATCAAATTAAAGATCAGGTAAACCCATGCCAAAGATTGATTCAAAAGATAAAAATTCTAGGCAAAAATAAAGAGAATGAATTTTTAACAATAGTCGGAAAAAAAGGGTTTACGTTGAATACATGGGCTTATACATGTGATAAAACCATCAAAGCGTATAGAGTCTCAAAAGTCAATCGCGCAACCATAAAAGAATTAAAGGCATATTCCAAAGGTCTTTATCAACCGGAAATAACCGCATACAGTCCGCGAAAACCAAGTTTTCAAATGTCAACCATACAAGGAATTTTGGAAATGTATAAGGCTCCGATGAGCGATGTCATCGAGGTCCGAAAGAATCGGCGGATTCTTGATGAAAAATTTAAAAAAATGAAATATATGTTAGTGTCGAGTCCAATTGCCGTTCATTATTAAAAAAAAGAGAAAAAAGAAAAGGTTAATAATAAAAAAATAGATTTTTTTGTAAAAATTTATTGCAATTAGAAAACATAATATGTATAAGTATGAATAATTTTGTTTAACAGCAATTTATTTAAGGTGAAAATAATATGGCACGCGTTACTGTAGAAGACTGCATTGATAAAATTCCCAATCGATATGAATTGTTAATGGTGGCAGCTCAAAGAGCAAAAGATATTGCTTCCGGAGCTCCGATTACGGTTGCAAGGGATAATGATAAAAATACGGTTGTTGCGCTGAGAGAGATAGCAGATGAGACCATCAGTATAGAAGAGTTGCAAAAATCTTTGGTTATGGGCTTACAAAAATATGTTGAAGTTGAAGAACCCGAAGAAGAAGAACTCGAAATTATGGCGGCAGAAAAAGAATTGTCAGATTTGGATGAACAATTCTCCGGTTTGGTTCTTGAAAATGATCTCGGAGACAATATGCAAGTTCGTGGAGAAGACGATGATATAGATCTCGATGCCGAAGTCGAAAACGAGACTGGCGTGGATTTGGATGATGAAGATCTCGGGTACGGCGACGGAATGGATTTTGCTTCCGATTCTGCGGATGATTTTGACGAAGAATAAATAAGGCTTCCGTTAAAATGAATAAAAAGAGGCGGTTTTGCCTCTTTTTTGCATTTAAAGTCAATGTATTTTAATAAAATTTAATTTTTTATATTGTAGAATTTTAACAATTTCGGTAATATCTGAGAAGTGGTATTTTTTTTAAGATTGCAGGGGCTCAATGTTAAGACAGTATGAATTGGTAGATTTAGTAAAATCCTATGATCCTGATGCGGATGAAGATGGCTTAAACAGAGCATATGTTTTTGCCATGAAAAAACATGGTGCCCAATTAAGAGCATCAGGAGACCCATATTACTCACATCCGGTTGAAGTCGCCGGTATTTTAACCAAGTTTAAGTTAGACTGTGCATCGATTATAGCAGGATTACTGCATGATACAGTTGAAGATACGGATACAACAATAGAAGAAATAAAAAGCTTATTTGGAGAGCAGGTCGCCTTGATTGTTGACGGTGTAACCAAATTAGCCATGATTGAACAAAAGTCAGCCAATAAGAAACAAGCGGAAAATTTTAGAAAGCTCTTGCTGGCAATGTCTGAAGACATCCGTGTCTTGTTGATTAAACTTGCAGACCGATTGCATAACATGCGTACGCTGCATTTCTGTGCCCCTGAAAAAAGAGCTCGCATAGCAAAAGAAACCTTAGATATATATGCTCCCTTGGCTGAACGTATCGGTATGCAGGAAGTTAAAAGTGAACTTGAAGAGATAGCTTTTGCCGAGTTGCATAAAGAAGCGCACGATTCAATAGTTGCACGCTTGAACTTTTTGCGAGAGCAAGGAAATGATTTGGTGCCGAAAATCATTGCACAATTGCAAAAAGATATGGAAGAAAACGGTATCAAAGCCACCATCACCGGACGCGAAAAAACACCATATTCCATATGGCGTAAAATGCAGCAAAAGAATGCTTCTTTTGAACAATTATGCGATATTATGGCATTTCGTATTTGTGTGGATGATGTTGCCACATGTTATCAAGCATTGGGAATTGTGCACAGCAAATATCACATGGTGCCGCGCCGGTTTAAAGATTATATTTCCACCCCAAAACCCAATGGCTATAAGTCAATTCATACCGGTGTAATCGGGCCGGAAAATACGCGTATTGAAATCCAAATCAGAACGTATGAAATGCACGAAGTTGCAGAAAAAGGCGTAGCAGCACACTGGGCATATAAGCAAGGGGAAAGAGTCGTCGGTCGCAATTTTAAGTGGATGAGAGAGCTGTTGGAAATTTTGGAACAAGCCTCCAATCCGGAAGAGTTTTTGGAAAATACCAAACTTGAGATGTATAACGATCAGGTGTTCTGCTTTACGCCGAAAGGAGATTTAATCGGATTGCCGATAAATTCAACGCCGGTAGATTTTGCCTATGCCGTACATTCATCTGTCGGAGATACGTGTGTCGGAGCAAAAATCAACGGAGAAATCAGACCGCTGAGAACAATTTTACAAAACGGAGATCAGGTTGAGGTCTTAACTTCAAAAGCACAACATCCATCAACCGAATGGGAACGTTTTGTTGTAACCGGAAAAGCCAAGGCAGCGATTCGCCGATATGTACGAGCTCATAAGCGAGAACAGTTTATCGCAATGGGACAACAAACTTTGGAAAGAACGTTCAAAGGAGAAAATTTAGAACTCTCTGATAAAGGTTTAGTCAATGTTTTGCCAAACTTTGAAGCAGAATCTATTGATGATATTTATGCCAAAGTCGGCGAGGGTTTGATTAGTGGTTGGGATGTATTAAGAGCCGTATATCCGGGATACAAACAATCCAAGCTGGAAAAGGTGGTCAATTCCTTAAAACCGGTCTTTAAGAAGAGTTTGCGCAAAAATAAGAAAGAAGATTTAAAAATAAACGGCTTGATACCGGGAATGGCAGTCCATTTCTCAGGGTGTTGCCATCCGTTGCCCGGAGACAGAATTGTCGGTATTGTAACGACGGGAAAAGGTGTTGCCGTCCATACGATAGATTGCAAACAATTGGAAAAATATGCCGAGGAACCGGAACGTTGGCTGGACATATCATGGGGAGAAGAAGCCACACAAGACGGCATCTATACCGGAAGGTTGAAGGTAATGTTGACGAATGAACCCGGAGCACTGGGAGAGTTTTCAAATGTTGTAGCTCGATACAACGGAAATATTGCCAATTTGAATATAGTAAACAGAACAATTAGTTATTTTGAAATTTTGGTAGATATAGAAGTCAAAAACTTAAAGCATTTAACGGATATAATTACGGCATTGCGTTCATCAAAAGTTGTATCATACGTATCGCGAGCTAACCAATAAAGTACGGAGAATAAGATGATAGTCGGAATAGGGAGTGATTTAGCCAGCATTTCCCGCATAGAAGAAACCATAAAAAAATTCGGCCCACGTTTTTTGAATAAGATTTTTACAAAGTATGAGTTATCAGAAATGTCCAAACGAGCAGATATTTCCGCAAAGGAATATGCCAGTATGGTTTCGAAAAGATTTGCCGCTAAGGAGGCATGTTCCAAAGCGCTGGGGACAGGTTTTAGAGAGGGTGTGTTTTGGAAGCATATTGAAGTACGCCATTTGGCATCGGGAAAACCGACGTTAAAATTAAGCGGAGGCGCATTAAAACACGCACAAAAATTATGTGAAAACGGCAATGCCGGAGTTCATGTATCCATGAGCGATGATTATCCGTGGGCTCAAGCATTTGTCGTTATTGAAAAAATGTAAGCAGGAAATAAAGTGAAAGAAAAGAAAAAATTTCATCTCTGGCGCGTGATAGTGATAGGGGTGATTTTATCGATTCTGATTCGTTTGTTTGTTTTTGAAAAATTTAAGATATATTCCATATCCATGCTTCCGACCATGCAGTCTGGAGAAATTGATTTTGTAACCAAATATAATTATGGTTATTCGCGTTATTCATTTCCATTTTCAGTACCGCTTCCCGAAGGTGTAAGAATTTTTCCGAAATATCCGCAAAGAGGCGAAATTGCAGTATTTAGGTCTCCCAATCCGCGAGCTCGCTGGCCATATGTCAAGCGCATTATCGGCATTCCCGGAGACAGAGTAGAGATAAAAAACGGCAGACTGATACTTAATAATCGTTTAATACCGCGAACCTATATCGGCACTTATGAATATGCGGATAGGAAAGGGCATTTATGGATTTATAATATGTATGAAGAAGATTTACCGGAAGGCGTAAAACATAAAATAATCGAAATATCAGATAATGAAGTGTTAGATAATGTTGAAGAAATTACCGTTCCGGAAGGGTATTACTATTTTATCGGAGACAATCGCGATCAGTCGGAAGACAGTCGGGGCAGTTTAGGGTTGATACCGTTTGGCAATTTAATTGGAAAATTAGTCTTAAGTGAATGACTAAAGTTTTGTTAAGAGGTAAAATATTTGTTGCCAACAATAAAATAATGAGTAGTATAAAAGCGCGACGCCTCGTTAGAAATTATTTTTGATAAAAGAAATTAATTTCCAAAGAGGTGTCATGATTTTATAATAAAACATGATAGAAAAAGAGGTTGTTATGGAAAAAAATGAAGGTGTTATGGATACGATTAAAACCGTAATAATCGCCATTGCCATAGCTGTTGTGATTCGCACATTTTTATTTGAGCCGTTTCGGATTCCCTCCGGTTCGATGTACCCGACCTTATATGTCGGAGACTACTTGTTTGTATCCAAATATACATATGGCTATTCCAAGCACTCATTTCCGTTCAGCATACCGTTATTTGAAGGCAGAATATGGGAAGACAAGCCGCAAAGAGGAGATGTGGTCGTCTTTAAATTTCCGCAAGATAATCGGACGGATTTTATCAAAAGAATAATCGGCATGCCGGGAGAAAAAATTAAGCTGGAAAAGGGAAGGGTCTATATCAACGGCAAAATTTTGCCGCGAGAGAAGATAGATGACTTTGTATTAAGGGATCATCAAGGCAATGCGGAGAGGTTTCATCAATATATAGAAACGTTGCCGGAAGGAAAGCAACACAAGATATTGGAGCTTTCCGATTATGAGCCGGCTGATGATATGCCGGAGATAACGATACCGAAAGACAGCTATTTTATGATGGGAGACAATCGCGATCGATCGGATGACAGTCGCATCAGCGTAGGTTTTGTACCGGAAGAAAATTTAGTCGGGAAAGCGCGCTTTTTATTCTATTCGCATAATGACGAAGGAGCGTGGTATTTACCGTGGACATGGCCCAAGAAAATTCGTTGGGACAGACTTTTTGATAAAATCAACTAAAAGAGCATAAAAGAGAAGTCAACATCGGCTTAATAGATTTTGAACAAAATTTATGAGCATATTTTTGTTGTGTATAAAGAAACAAGGTTGTGGATATGATAGAAAATTTAGAAAAAATTTTAGACTATAAATATCAGAATATCGGCTTGTTAAAGCAAGCCTTAACACATAGTAGTGTTTCGGCAGATATTGATAAAAATTATGAAAGACTTGAGTTTTTGGGAGATAGGGTTTTAGGTCTGACCATTGCCGCTTTGCTATATAAAATTTTTCCGCATGAACCGGAAGGCAGTTTGTCGCAACGTCATACGGCTTTGGTCTGTAAGGAAACGGTCGCAATGATAGCCAAACACCTTGAGTTAGATAAATTTATGATTGTGGCAAATGAAGAAATCAGAGAAAATGAAAATGTTTTATGTGATGTTTGTGAAGCAGTCATAGGTTCAATATATATTGATTCCGACTGTGACAGAGCCATAGAGTTTGTCAAAGTCCATTGGAAAGATTTGATAGATAAAAACGTTGCTCCGCCGAAAGATGCCAAAACCAAGCTACAAGAGGAGTCGCATGCCAAAGGGTATGGCGCGCCGGTTTATAAGCTAGAAGAAAGAAAAGGAAGCGAGCATGAGCCGATTTTTTATATTTCTGTAGATATAGAAGGACTAACACCGGAAATAGGCAAAGGCAAAAATAAAAAGTTAGCGGAACAGGAAGCAGCAGCAAAAATGTTGAAGAAGTTGGAGCGTTTATGATTGAAGATAAACAACAAGATGAGCATCCGACACGGTGTGGCTTTGTAGCCTTGATAGGGGCCCCTAATGCCGGAAAATCGACAGTGACAAACAATTTTGTCGGCTCAAAAGTGAGTATAGTTTCGCCCAAGGTACAAACCACGCGCACACAGGTTAAAGGGATTGGAATATACGAGAATACGCAAATTATATTTATTGATACTCCGGGAATATTTAAGCCGAAAAGAAGGTTGGACAGAGCGATGGTTGCTTCATCATGGAGTGGCGTCGGAGATGCCGATATTGTGGTTTTGGTTGTGGATGCCAAACGTGGATTCGATGATGAAACCAAAGCAATTATAGATAAGCTGAATAAGAATAAAACAGAAGCAGTATTATTATTAAACAAAATAGATTTAATTCAAAAAGAGAAGTTATTAGGGTTATCTGCAGAGTTAAATGCGGCCGGCAAGTTTAAGGAAACATTTATGATCTCGGCTTTAAGCGGAGAACAAACGGATGAATTTTATAAATATTTGGCAGAGAATTTGCCGGAAAGTCCTTGGTATTATGATGAAGAGCAAATCTCGGATATGCCGTTAAAGCTATTGGCGGCCGAGATAGTAAGGGAGAAGTTATTTTTATATTTGCGCCACGAATTACCCTATGCTTTGACGGTAGAGCCGGAATTATGGGAAAGGCGGGAAGATGGCTCGGTCAGAGCGGAAATAACCATCTATGTAGAAAGAGACAGTCAGAAGGTGATTGTTCTTGGCAAAGGCGGAGGCATGATAAAGAAGATAGGTCAAGCTGCCAGAAAAGAGATAGAAGAGTTATTGGAAGAAAGGGTGCATTTATTTTTGTTTGTCAAAGTTCGTGAAAATTGGATAGAAGATCCGGCTCGTTATAAAGATTGGGGCTTGAATTTTAACGCATAGAAGAGCGGAAGGATAGCTAAGAATGTTGTTTATTCAGAGCACGAACAGCGCGGCAGTCAAACTGGTGCGACCAAACGTGCTACGTTTATCATGCTGAACTTGTTTCGGCATCTCATAAAAAAAAGACCCTGAAACAAATAAGGGTGCGTTCAGGGTGACGATAGTGCATTATTTGCAGTTCGGACGGAATGTTCGCGATGATAATAAAGACGCAGAATAATTTTAGCGAAGAGTTAAAAGAAAAAAATCCTCGGAAAATTCCGAGGATTTTTTTTGTAACTAAAGTAGCTTAAAACTGGATAAGCGGACGGACAACGGCAGAGGACGACTTCTTGTTGTAGTCTCCCCAATCACCACCACGGAAAGATAAGCCCCAAGCATAGGAAACATTACTCGGTGAAGAAGACCAATAAACACTACCACCAGACGATTCTTTACCTAAAGTACTAAAAGTCTCGTCTAATATTTTTCTATTATCATAAATTTCTTTCAATTCACCTCCAGCCGGAAGATACCAATCCCCTTCCTGAGTGCCGATGGTTCTGTAAGTATAAGCAAATACAGCAGCAGGGCATGAGTAGCCTTTTTCCTTACAGAAGTCAACAATAATTTTTGTATTTCCTTTTCCGTTAAAATCAGCTGTAGGAGCAGAAAAATTATTTGATAAATTAGGAACATTAAAATATTCTGTTGACCATTGAGCTGCACCTCCGTCCAGAGCAACAGCCGTTCCTCTGGCGATAGAGACAACAACACCGATTGCAATTTTTCCCGATATAGGCTTTGAAGAACAAGTCATATCAGAATAAAGAATATCACCAACATTTAAACATTCACCGCTTTCCCCAACTTCAGCAGCAGAAACACAAAAAACTTTAGACAGATCAAAAGGACATTTAATTACGGTCCTTCCCTTGCATTCTGCATCCGTCAGCGTATATCCCAAACTTTCGCAAGTCGGCGGGATGACGCAAGTTTGAGCCTGTACATGCGTTGGTGTGATAAAGGAGAAAGCCGCGAGCGCGAGACTTGCCCCCAAAATTCTTTTAAGTATTGTATTCATATTCTTTCTCCTTTTTTTAGTTTTTCTTTTCATCAGTCATGCTGAACTTGTTTCAGCATCACATTTTTTTTGTCATTCCGATACCCCACACAGTCATGCTGAACTTGTTTCAGCATCACATTTTTTGTCATTCCGATACCCCACACAGTCATGCTGAACTTGTT
>CASFNB010000035.1 GCA_949295915.1 uncultured Pseudomonadota bacterium
TAATAACTGTACCCTCCGCAGCAGATTCAACGGCAGATTTAAGCTTATCCCAATCATCAACATAAACTTTTTTATCTTCGGGAACTTGTGAAATATCAATAATATCAGCCCATGCCGGCGCCATGCCCAGCATCAAGCTGAATATAAAAGAATAAAGACCAAATTTAGCGTTTATCATTTTGCCCCTCCTCATTCTAAGGATAAGTACATAACAAATTATATCTAATATTTGAGTTTCAAATCCGCCTCAAAAGCACGATACTCGTGCTGGGACGGCCGAATCGCTCAAAATCATCCTTTATTCTATCAATGATACACCATTTTTTTTTTTTGCAACCAAAATGTGATGTTTTGGCTCAAAAAAATGTTATAACCGGTTGTATTTAAAAGAAAAGCCTTGTTCTCTCAAACAAGGCTTGTGAAAAAGTAATTTCAGATTAAATCTGATGCAAACAACTACTTGCCACTTCTGTTCCGTTTTCCATACAAACAATATGATCACTGTTCTGAACACAAGTACCGCAAAAAGAGCCTGAAAAATCCCAATTTCCTTGACCGGAACATTCACAACGATAAACCTTGGTCCCGTCTCTCTTAATACAAGTCTCTGCAACGCGGATGACAGAACCGTGGATGTTATCATAACAATTTGCAAGCCCTTTATCTGTCAGACCTTGAAAGAATCCCATTTGGCATTGGGGAGATTTCCTTCTGCATTCCAATGATTTTCCGCCCTGAGCGTAAAATTGAGAACCATATGCTCCGTTACAATTTGAACTATAAGTTGAGGGACAATTACATTCGGTATATAACGTAATATCATTTCCGTGCCCGTTATAAAAATTAATACGATCGCCACTGACTTCATAAGCCGGATTTTCTGTTTTGCAAGAGTAACTGTCATATTTATATTTAGTGTCTACGGCGCATTTAAAGGCAATTTCTTCACCATAATTCTGACAAGTTAAAAAGTTATTTTCATTTCCGCAATATTTGGCAACTTCATCTAAGAAAGCTTGTGACCGAAGCTGTCCTTTGAAAGAGTAGGGATAAAGCTGCGGATTGCACTTGCAGTTTTCATAGCGGATTTGTCCGTCGTTTTCTTGACAGGCAGAACGTTCGTCAATTATTTTTTCAGCATCGCCGCAGCTGGCATCTGTTGTGTAACGGAAATATTTGCAATTACATTCGGAGGCCATCAACTGAGAAGATTCGGAAGTTTGGCAAAATTCTCCGGCTAATAGACGATTCGCATTTGAAAAATAGGGTGTTTCTGCCTGATAACGACAATTTTCGGCATTGTATTTAAATTTTGCGCTATCACAACCGCAATATTTAAATTTCGTAGCATCATAGGGGCAAGCTCCTGAAGGAACTCTTGGTGCCAAGCAGTTAGAATAATCAAACCTATAAGCATCACAATTGCCGGTTTGAGGATTTTTTTCAAAATTAAAGTCTTTTTCTACATAATCCGGTAAGAAGACTGCTTCGGCTAATTGAAATGAATTTGGCATATTTTGTGTCGGGGAAATATCCAAAGAGGCAGCAAAAGTATTTGTTGCTACCAAAAAAGTGACGATAAAAGCAATGCAAGTATATATTTTCATTTTTATTTCCCGATTAATATTTTTATCTTTATAAGCGATTTTTAATACAAAATCAACCTGCATAGTATGAAAGTTTTATGATAATTTTTTTTCATTCATAAAAAAAGAAGATACCAAATGTATCTTCTTAAAGTGTAAAAGGAAAAAGCTATTTTTTAGCCAATTTATTTTTTTCTTTCATGGCAAACATTTTGCTGTATGAAGATTTAATATCTCTGACCATAAGTTTAAACTTTTTCAAATTATTTCCGGCTAGGTTATTTCCGGTGGCAGCGCGAATGGTCGTCGGGTTAACGCGTTTTCCGTTACGGATGACCTCATAGTGCAAATGTGGTCCGGTGGACAACCCTGTAGAACCGACATAGCCGATAACTTGTCCTTGTTTAACCCGCACACCGGGTTTTATTCCTTTTGCAAATTTCCACATATGCCCGTAGGCTGTAGAATATTCAGAATTATGGCGAATTTTAATATAATTACCATATCCGCCGTTATATTTCGCAATCTGAATTACACCATCGCCGCCGGCAAAGATTTTTGTACCTTTGGGTGCAGCATAATCCACACCCCAGTGAATGATCCAACGTTTTTTAATGGGGTGTTTCCTTTTTCCGAAAGGAGATGAAATCCGAGCATTTTGGAAGGACAAAGGCTTTCTATGCAGAGTTTTTTTCATAGCTTGTCCTTTTTCCGTATAGTAATCGGAATTTCCTTTAGCATCAGTATATCTGTACAAAGCTACTTTTTCATTTTTCAATTGCAAACCGGCATAAAGAATGTCCCCATAGGAGGCAACTTTCCCGTCTTTAGTGATGTTATTTTCAAAGATAATTTCAAATTTATCACCTTTGCGAACATCACGTCTGAAATCAACGGAATAAGAAAAGATTTTAACAAATTCCTGAACAATTTTATTGGGTACGCCTTGTTTATTCATAGATTTAGATAAAGATCCGCTGATTGTACCGTTTGCACTGTTAACCTCAGAAATTAATTCTTCCTCAATGATTTTTGCATCCATGATACCGGAATCGTTTTTAAACAAGGAATAGCTTTTGATAGAATTTTCAAAGATGGTAATATTGTCGAGGGAAGAAAGTTTTTTTAGTTTATTATCATAAATGCCGGAAATAACAATTTTTTGACCAATACGAAGATTTGCGGGATTGTATATCTTTTTAAGAGTTAAGGTTAATTTGTGAGCTTCGTCATAAGTTAAACCGACCGACTGAAGAATAGAAATAAAGTTATCGCCTTTTTTAACAATAAAAGTTTTTTCAAAATCTTTTTCTCGCTGATAATTGTTGACCATGTCAAACAAGGAGCGGATATTCAATATTCTTTCTGCCGGATATAAAGAAGAAGTATCTTCAATGTTTTCGCTGATGGCGTTTTCCAACATTAAGTAATCGGTTTTATCTTGAAAAGAAACAGAAGCATTTACATTGGTATTGTTTGCCAAGGACAAAATAAAAGCAGAAGTAACGGCCACGGCATACCCAAGAGTAATAACGCGATGTTTATGTTTTGGTTTAATATTATTAATAAGTTTTAATACCATAAAAAACCACACCTTAAATAGTGAAAAAAGTTGGAAAATACCAACGTTTCGAAATATAAAATTAAAATTATAAAAATTCAAAACAAAATTAGTTATAAATGTGTATAACTAACCATGTAAGAAAGAATATAACAAAAAAAAGATTAAAATTTTAATAACAGCGATATTAAAAAAACATATAAAAAACAGTAGACTGAAAACAAAATAAAGAAAATTTATAAAAAAAATGCAATAAAGCTAAAAAAAAGTACTTGCAATTATTTTTTTTGTTATGTATAAGATACGACGTAAACCTTAAGGGGGTGTAGCTCAGTTGGTTAGAGCGCCTGCCTGTCACGCAGGAGGTCGCGAGTTCGAGCCTCGTCACTCCCGCCATAGAAAACAAAAAACGCTGCCGAGAGGCGGCTTTTTTTGTTTTAAAGGGAAAGAAGGAAGAGGCGAGAAGGAGCGACCTCGGTCGCGAGCTCGAGAAATAAAAAACACCGTTGCTCCGGTGTTTTTTATGAGCAGAGGCGAAGTTTTGTTATTGAGCGATAAGGCGGAAGCCGCGAGAGCGAAAGTTACAAAACGAGTGCCCGACACGCGGTTAGCAAGCGAAGCGCGCTTACCAAGTTAGACGAGCCTCGTCACTCCCGCCATAGAAAACAAAAAAACGCTGCCGAGAGGCGGCTTTTTTTGTTTTAAAGGGAAAAAGAATATTGAAGAAAAAAGCAAATTCATCGACGTTAGATTTGTCTTAAATCACTTATAATTGAGACTGAAAATGCCCATAAAAAATCTTTTCACAATATATTATGAAAATTTTATGAAATTTAAAAATTTTTATATGTTGTTAATCAAATATTTAGATTTGTCTGCGTAAGATTCATATACAAACTAATTTTGGAGAATGAAGGAGAATGAAAATGAAAAATTATAATGAAAATGATATTCGTGTAGCTGCTTATTTCAACTGGTTGAACTCTGGTTGCCAAAACGGTAACGATTTGCAAAACTGGAATTTGGCTTTGCAACAAATCGCAGGTAACGGCACAACATCTAAAAAAAGCAGCAAAAGCACAACATCAAAAGCAGCTGCAATTAAAACCATCTCCAAAACTTCTGCTTCTTCAAAGAAAAAGAAATAGACAAGTTTTGGCAGATAAACAAAAAAGCCTTGGCATAAAAGCCGAGGCTTTTTTGTTTATGCAAAATATAAAATAAATCCAATAAGAAGCGGAATGGAAAGATTGTCATCCAGTTTGATTTTGTCTTCAAAAAGTTCGGCGATAGTTGCAACCATACAAGCGATAATACTAACATTACGTACATTGAAAATCGGGTTAAACAACAGCATAATAATAAGGGCGCTGACAAAAAATGCCGTACATCCTTCTGATGATAACGAATAAAAGCATAGGGATAATTAAAAGTGTTCATCAATTTTGTGATGTCATTGTGATTGCGCCCAATAACGGCATATTGTTTGAAGCACAAAAGCACAAAGAAAACAGGGATGAGGAGCGCAAGCAAAATATTTTTAGCGCGTGTCTTAATTTCTTTGTCTAGCGGCGCTTGGCTGATTTTAATTTTTGCCAAAATAAAAGCGGGTAAAATACCGGTTAAAATAAAAGTCAGCCAGAAAGAAACGGAAATATGTTCGGCTGCTTCAAAAAAATTGGTTTCGGCAATGTTGCGTACCATATCGGAATCAATATAAACATTGAAAGCCAAGTCGGCAAAGGCTCAACTTTTAAGATAGAGCTTCCCTTTGCTTAAACATAATTTCTCTTTATAACCTTTAATAAACGCTTTAAAAACTCAAGTTTTTTGCTATGCTGTACAAAGTTTTATGAGGCAAGGAACGCATGATAGCAAACAGTGTATTCGTTTTGGCGCTTTGGGGCGCTTTGGGTAGTATTCTGGTTTCGCCGAAAAGCAATCGGATTATGAGCTTTATGACGTTTATGATTACATCCGTCATTTTCTTTTTTTTAAGCAAAAATTATCTTGCCGGCACGAACGAGCCTTTTTCTTTTGAATGGCTTAAATACATGAGCTTGCAGGTTGATATTGATTTATCTTCCAATACCCGAAAATTTGAGCAGATTTTACCGATATTTCTACTATCCATAATTGCCATGTTAGTTGCAGTTTTCAACTCGGAAGAAATGCGTAAACAACGTTTTTGTTGCTTAGTAGCTTTGAATTTGTGCGTTGTTTGCGGGGCGGTATGTGCGGTTAATTTGATGCAGCTTTTAATTTGCAGCTGTTTAATGACCGTATTGGGCTTTTGCATCATTGATGATATGGATGCCAGAAAAAAATATGCTTTTTATAATTTGCTTGCCGATTTGAGTTTATTCAGCGTATGCAGCCTGACCTATGGCTATATCGGTAGTTTGGATTTCAAATCTTTACCGATGTTTGACAAGCTTGGCGCTCACCGCGATTTGGTGGCAATTTTGCTGGCTTTTGCCATCAGCTTAAAACTTGGTTTATTCATGTTTCACAATCAATTATACGATTTAAGCGTTTTGCACTTCAACCGATTGGCATATTTGCTCTTTTGTTCCACACCTTTTGCCGGATTGATTATTTTGCATAAGTTCTATCCTTTAACTTCAGTTTCGGCATACGGACAACCGATTTTGAAAACATTATCCGTATTAACCGTATGCTGCGGCATATATAGCGCCTTGTTTATGAATAACATCAAAGAAAAAACAATTGGTCTGGTGCAAATTTTGTTCGGATTCGGTTTAATCCAGCTTCTTTTTTTCTCCGCCGATTTTAAGGTGATTGAAAATATTATACTTTTCGGCGGGGCTGTCTTTTGTTTGATGCTTTATGCCGTTTATTATGCTTCTTCTTATGAGCTGAATGTTTCTAAAATGGGCGGCTTTATCAGTGGCAACAAGTTTGGTTTTTTGCTGCAAATGATAGCCTTTTTTGCTTTGCTGCATTACCTGCTCATCTCTTTTTCCGGAAATGCCTATTACGTTGCTTTGGGCTTTGCCGCAATTTTGACAATCGTTGTGGCTCATATTTTAAGACAAATCTTTTTTGGGGAAACTCACGCTGACGAACGTGTTTTGGCAATGCTCAAAAATCCGGCATGGTATTTGCTTTTTTCTCTGTTGGCATTGGGGGGTTTGTTGGCAAGTTTTTCTTATCAAAAAGCGCTTATCGAAACGGGGGCAATGTTCATTTTGTTTGTGGTTTGTTTGATATTTTATCCTTTGCGCAAAACAGAAGCCTTGTATAACAGTGAGTTAGTGCAGGAAAGTGATGCTTTTGAAACAATTTTTGACTTTTTAATCATCACGCCGCTGACCATTTTGGGACGCATTTTGTGGTTGTTGGTGGACTTTATTTTGATTGAACGCACCATCATCAATTCTTTGAGAGATGCAACGGGACTGATGATTCGCAGCGTCTCCAAACTAAACATGTTTTCAGCCAAGCTCTATATTTTTTATGTTTTAGCAAGCTTTGGTTTAATTGCTTTCTTGGCTTATATGGGGAATAAGTAATGCTTAATACCTTTTCCATTTTATCTTTGATTATTGCGATTCCGTTTTTGGGAATGTTGTTTACGCTTTTTGCCAAGGAAGCGGGAGATAACGGCACACGCAATGTTTTTAGTGTTGCTGTTTTTGCCGTCATCGCCAATATTGTTATGATATTGCGCATTTTTATGTTGATGGAAGTTTATAAACCCGGATTGCAACTGGTAGAAACTTACAACTGGATGCAAAACCCCAATATTGATATTGTTTTTGGGGTAGATGTTTTGTCATTAATGTTGCTTTTGGCAATTCACATTGCCTTTATCATCGGCTTTATCGGTGTAAGAAACAATCTTGAGCATCAAAAATCATTGATGGTTTGGTCTTTAATGTTTTTGAGCATGATAACCGGATTTTTCGTGGCGGCTGATATTTTCTCATTTTATATCTTTTTTGAGGCCATGTTGCTGCCGTTATTTATGTTGCTCGGCATGTTCGGTGATGTGAAAAGACAAGAGTATATTAACCGATTCTTGCTTTATAATATGTTAGGAGCCGTCATCTTTTTCGTGGCAACGGTTCTGCTTTTCAACTATCAACATGGTATGTTGGAGCTGCAACAATTAAATAATATGAAATTAAATAGTCGGTTGGAATATTTTATTTGGGCGGCAATTTTCATTTCTTTATTGTCACGTATCCCGGTTTGGCCTTTCCACTATTGGATAGCATCCGTCAACTCCAGCATTCGCAATCCGATGATTTTCTTGATCTCCATGATTTTGCCTTTGACCGGAATTTATGGTTTTGTTCGTTTTTTGCCCAAAACCTTGCCGTCAATTTTAGGAAACTATATTTTGATTTTGCAAATTATCGGTGTCGTCACCATGTTGTTTATTGCACTTATAGGTCTGATAAACAAAGATAGACAATACAAAATTTTTTCATACATCACAGTCTATTATATTATGTATATGTTGGGAATTTTGACCAGAAATGAAGTCATTTTATTAAACATTGCCTTCTCCTTCTTCAGCTATTTGATTATTGTCGCCTCAATGGAAGTTTTCTCACACTATATTGCCAAAGAACAAAATCAACAAGGTGTGCTGGATGATGGTTTGTTATGTGCTTATCCCAAATTATCCATCATCTATTCATTCATGACTTTGTCAGCCGTAGGCTTACCGTTGTCTTCATTGTTTTTGAACAACTTTTTGATTTTGTCGGACTTGCTGGCGGTTAATATCAAAATGGGCATCATCATGTTGCTGTCTTTGGTGATTGTTTCTTCGGCGTTGTTAAAAGAATTGTTCCGTTTGCGTGATGCTGAAAAATGCGCTTTAACCGCATCGGGACAAAATGACATCAGTCGGGGAATTTTCAGTTTTATGTTGTTTATCTGTTTTGTATTGTTGATGTCGTTCATCAAACCGTTGTGGTTTGTGATTGGGGCATAGGAGATAAGAAATGTTGGCAAAAATCGTAACTTTTTCTCCCGAAATATTTTTGATATTGGCTTTACCTTTGATAGGGCTGATAAGCCGTTATCGCAGCTCCAAAACGGCAAAAACATTTTATTCCGTATCAAAAATAATGTTGTTGCTTTCCATGTTGGCAACGGTTATCTTTTACAATCGCTCACCTTTTCCGATGCTGATGCAAAACAATACCTATACAACATTATATAAAATATTTATTGAGCTTTTGGCTTTCGGAACATTCTTTTTATCTTGCAAATGGTTTTTAAATAAGAACCGCTCTTCCGCCATGTATTATACCTTGGGGCTTGGCATCATCTTAAGTTTGAATGTGATGATTTCGA
Organism: uncultured Pseudomonadota bacterium; assembly: GCA_949295915.1. Taxonomy (GTDB): domain Bacteria; phylum Pseudomonadota; class Alphaproteobacteria; order RF32; family CAG-239; genus CAJLXD01. The sequence continues at coordinate 8,485 of CASFNB010000035.1, forward strand.
CGGTTCATTTCGGCATTTTGGTCGGGGGGTATTTTGTCGCCTCATTGTTGCAATATTTTATGTTGAAGCTGGGAGCTGAAGATTATGAATATGAAGAAGGTGGAAGCCGCTATTTTGCTTTTATGTTCCTATTTTCAGGCATTATGTTGATGAGTGCCTTGTGGTTTCATGCCCAGACGGGAAGCTGGAATTATGAGGTGGTTGCTAAATATTATGCCAAACATGCTTGGAATGTAAAAGATATCATGGCTTTTTCCGGAATTTTCCTGCCGTTATTATTCATGATGGGTGTAGCTCCGTTACATTTTTGCAAAATCGAATTGTCCGGTTTAAGCATCTTACCGGTTTGCATGTTAAACAATCTGTTGCCGTTGGTTGGGGGCTATGCCGTTTTGCTTTGTTTGCTGACCGATGTTTTTACTTCCATGCAAGCCGTATATTTGCCTTTTTTGCAAATCGTAGCAATTATTTCGTTATTATGGGGAGCAATCAGCGCCATCAAAGAAGAAAACCTGCGCCGCATGTTTGGCTATTGCGGTGTTTATTCTTTAGGTTTCATAATTTTGGGAATTTTGCCGTTTAGCAATAATGGCATTACCAGCAGCTTTGTCTATTTAGTATCATATCTGCTGACCATGTGGGGCGTTTATACGGTGTTCTTTGCCTTTAAGAGTAATGGCGAATATTTAAGTTCCATATCTGATATATCCGGCGTCTTTGCGCAAAAACCTTATGTTTCTGTATTGCTGACGGTATTTATTGTATCAATAGCCGGTTCTCCGCCCATGCTCATCTTTTTGGGAAAATTGCAAGTAATAGATAATATGATGATAAATCATGCTTATGGCGAAGTGGTTGTTGCCATGATAGCTTTGCTCTTGCTCCTAAATGCCTTTTTTAAGATGATCCGCACTATGTTTTTTGAACCGCGAAGCAAAATTTTTGACCGAGCCGATAGGGGAATTTATTTTTGCTTATTTGTAAATATGGTATTTTTTCTGATCGGCATATTAAATCCGGCATTGTTCATTGAGCGTTTTGAACTTTTGTTAGAGCCGATAATGAGGTAGAAAATGCAAACAGTTGGTCTTTGGCGGTGGATAGAAAAAGAAGATGTCGGCAGCACCAATGATGAGGCTTATGTTTTAAGCCGAGAGGTCAAAAGCGGCAATTACGTCGTGACTGCCAAAAGACAAAATAACGGTCGCGGTCGCAGAGGCAGAAGCTGGGTTGGCTATGAGGGCAATTTGTTTATGTCTTTTTTGCAACCGGTGGAGTTGTCCAAAATCGGGCAAATTGTTTTTGTTGTGTCTTTGAGTTTGTTTGAAAGTTTGCAAGAGCTTTTCCCAAAAATTGATATAAAATTAAAATGGCCGAATGATATTTTGGTCGAGAATAATAAAATTTCCGGCATTTTGTTAGAAAAAGGCGAGGGTGATTATCTCATCATCGGCATTGGTGTCAATCTGGTCGGGGCACCAAAATTGGAAGGTGTTTTATATCCGGCAACAAGTTTGCAAGACAAAGGCTATACGGTCGATAGATTGACTTTGTTTAAGAAATATGTAGAGATATATGATAAAAATTGTCATTTGTGGCAAGAACAAGGCTTTGCCCCGATAAGAGAAAAATGGTTGCAAAATGTCAAAGGCTTGGGGGAAGAAATAGAGGTGCATACCGACAAAGAGACCAAACTCGGCATTTTTAGAGATGTTGATGAGAATGGTGTTTTGCTGCTTGAGCGTAAAAACGGACTTGAAAAAATTTATGCCGGCGATATTTTCTATATAGATAAGAAAAAATAACAGGTTAAGAAAAAGAAATGAATTGTTTTAACAAAGAAGGTTTATATTTTGTTGCCTTAGGCGGGGCGGAAGAAGTTGGTTTCAATATGTATGCCTATGCCGTTGACGGAAAAATCATTGTCGTCGATTGCGGCTATGGCTTTTTGAATGATGACTTTCCCGGCATTGATTTAGGCTTTGCCGATGCTTCTTTTTTAGAGCCTTACCAAGAAGACATCGAGGCACTGTTTATCACCCACGCGCATGAAGACCACTTTGGCGCGATTGCTCATGTTTGGCCCAAGTTAAAATGTCCGGTATATGCGGCAGATTTCACCCTCGGACATATCAGCCGCCGCTTGGTGGAATATAAACTTGATACGGAAGTTGAGCTCCATTCGGTGAGCGATAACAAAATTGTAGAGTTAGACAATTTCAAAGTAGAATATGTGCCGATTGCGCACTCTTTGCCGGATAGTGCCGGTTTGTACATTCAAACCAAATACGGTAATGTTTTTCATGCCACCGATTGGCGTTTTGATGATGAAAAAATGTCTTTTATGCCGACCGATTATCCACGTTTGCAAGAAATCGCAAAAGAGGGGGTGGATTTATATATCGGCGATTCGACCAATTTGAATCATGAAGTTTCCGGTCCGTCTGAGGCAGTGATTAGAGAAGAGCTGATAAAACTTGTTCCCAAGTTTCAAAATACATTGGTGGCCACCTGTTTTGCCTCAAACATTGCCCGCTTAGAGAGTTTGATTTTGGCTGCTCATGCCGCCGACAGGACACCGGTGATTGCCGGCATGAGTATGATTCAAAATTTGAACATCGCTAAAGAATGCGGTTATCTGCCCAATCTTCCGAGCTATGTTGAAGCCAAACAAGCGATAGATATTCCGCTGGATAAAATGTTGTACATCTGCTCGGGCTCGCAGGCCAATTATCGCAGTGGTTTGACCCGAATTGTTAATGGCGAGAACAAAAATATTGTTTTGGGTAAAGGCGATGCCATTATCTTTTCTTCGCAGATTATCCCCGGAAATGAGGAAAAAATCGAAAGAATGCAAGAAAAATTGCGCGATGCCGGTGTTGAGGTCATTTCCAGCGAAGAATATTTGGTTCATACTTCAGGGCATGCCTGCAAAGATGATATTAAAAAGTTGTATCAGCTGTTAAAGCCGAAAATTGTTTTACCGGTGCATGGCGACAAGCGCAATATTCGTGCCCAGAAAAGGTTTGCGTTGGAGTGCGGCGTGAAGGAAGTTGCAATTGCCAAAAACGGCGATGTTATGTTGCTAAATAGCGGACAAATTGAGAATGTGGGGGAGATTCCGACAGATATCATCGGAGTGGACAGAAATCAGCTCACCTCGCTCAATTCACAATTAATCAAAAATCGCAAGCGCATAGCTTATAATTGTTCTTTGTTTATCAGCGTTGTTTTTGATGAACATTGGAAATTGGAAGATTTGCAAATTTCTTCGATTGATATTTTGGAAGAAGAGGCGTTTAAGAAATTAGCAGAAGAAATCAAAGCCAATGTAGAACAAACTTTGCCGACCGAAGTGGTAAAACTCAATTATAAAGAAGCGCAAATAGAGGAATATATCCGCGCCAAAATCAGAAAAATGGTCTATAAGGCAACCGACATCAAACCCGTGACTTATATGCACTTTTTCAAAAAGAAAACATCAGAAGAATAACGGCTTAAATTTTCAGTATAAAATGAAAAAAGGCACCAATTCTTGGTGCCTTTTGAGAATTATTAACAATAGTGTGCACTAGCTCTCATCGGACCTCCATGAGTTCCTCCGCATTTGCAAGGACTATAAGGAGCACCTCCCGGACAACTTAGAGTTCCGCTAGAACATCTATAACATGTTCCAGATGTCGCTCCGCAAGAACAAACTTTGCTTGTCGTTCCTGTAATTGTTTGCGGAAGAGTACATGTAGAACTATATCCAGCCGGACAAGAATAAGAGTGAGTATGGGTTTTGCAAGCCGTACATTTACCGCAAGAGTTTGTGGAAGCACATCCATAATCGCAGGATTTTGATACGACACTGCAGTCAGGATTATCTTTGCAAGCTGTACAAACGCTGGAGCAACAGCTGGTCGCGGTAGAATAAGAAGAGCATCCGTAAGTGCAGGATTTAGCTGTCGGACAACTTACACCGGCACAAGGATTTGATGGCTCGGTCGGTTTAGAAGAACAGCAAGTTCTGGTACCGCCGCACCCGTTGGAGCAGGAGTAAGTCCCGTAGGAACAACCGGTTTCGCTGGAATACGGAGTACAGGTCGGTTTAGAAGAGCAGCAAGTACGTGTTCCTCCGCATCCATCGGAGCAAGAGTATGTTCCATAAGAACAGCCGGTTTCACTGGACATTGGTGTACAAACGGGAGCAGAAGAACAGCAAGAACGAGTACCGCCACATCCGTCGGAACAAGAATAAGTACCATATTGACAACCGGTTTCACTTGAAGCCGGAGAACAAGCTCTGCAGTAAATGCGCGTACCGCCGCATCCGTCAGAG
>CASFNB010000036.1 GCA_949295915.1 uncultured Pseudomonadota bacterium
GGAAATGGTAATGCCAGGCGATAACATTCGCATGACAGCAAAATTGATCCACCCGATTGCTATGAACGAAGGTTTGCGTTTCGCTATTCGTGAAGGTGGTCACACTGTAGGTGCTGGTGTGGTTTCTAAAATTCTTAAGTAATAGATAGAAACTCGCAAATTGAGCGATTAATCGCAAAAATTAGAAAGAGCCGAAAATTCATGTACGCATATGTACACTAGGATTTTCGGCTTTTCTATTTTTGCTTCTACTCATCTCAATTATCGAGTTTCTATAAAGTGCCTCGTTTATGTCATTCCGAACTTGTTTCGGAATCTCATAAGATGCTGAAACGAGTTCAGCATGACATTCGAGTTTTCCTTGTGGAGGGTTTCGGCCGCGCGTCTCCGAGAGACTTGTTTTTCACGCTATAATCCTCAAATCTTGAGCTTTTAGAATTTGGAACGCATATAACAGCTCATCTAGAGCGAAAATTTCGAAAAGGGAAAAATTCATGTAGGCTTAACTACACTAGAATTTTTCCCTTTCTTATTTTCACTCTATCTGTTCTAAAAAAGTGCCTCGAGGAAAGTTCGTAGAGGTGATGATGAGCGTAAAAACTACAGAACGGTCGAAATTCATGTACTTCTTTACTTAGGCATCTAGTTTCGCTGCGGCGATTTTTCATCACCTAGCTCAACAAGATGTTCCAAAGACCTTGCAGATAAAAATGCCATATTAAAGGCATTTTTACTTAGCGGTTACTAGGATTTTCGGCTTTTCTATTTTTGCTTCTACTCATCTCAATTATCGAGTTTCTATAAAGTGCCTTGTGGAGAAAGTTTTTCATTGAGCCATGTTTTGTCATTCCGAACTTGTTTCGGAATTTTTTTATTGTAACATATTGATATTGCATATATTATCGCCTATCGATAGGCGATAATATATAACAAGATAAATTGTAAAAATAAATTCTGAAATGAGTTCAGAGTGATGTAATCTTTTTTATCTTTTTAAGATAATCTCATAGCGGAAGCCATACAGGCGGGCGAGGAGAGCTAAGTGCCGATAAGACAGAGAATAGCCGTTTTCAATGAGTTGGATGCGGTGTTTGGATATGCCGCAAAGAACGGCCGCCTCGGATTGACTCAATCCGTCTTCAAGCCGAAATTGTAATAATTTTGCGCCGATTTCTTTGCGTACTTCAAAAACTTGTGATGATATTCCTTTGCTGATTTCGCTTGTATTCATTTTTTTAGCTCCTGTTTTTTATGGTTAAAACAAAGCTCGCCAAAGTTTTTAACTAAGGCGAGCGGAGCTCAAAAACTGTCATAGTGCAGTCGCCGTTATTCCATATATTACCGGCACTCCGCTCAAACAGAACGGAGGATTTTTTTACTATGAGGGTGTTTTTGAGGCACCGCCGACTACCTCTAATCGGCAGGCAAATTATAGGAGGCAAATTTAATAATTGTCAACCCTCCTCTTGAGAGTTTCTTCTTGCAATTTATTCATGAGGTGTTTATAGTACGCTCAAAAGTTTATTATTAATCTTAAAAATTATAAAGATATGAATCAAAATTTTAATGAAGAAGTTTTTAAAGATTTGTTGAAAAATCTTGTTTATCCATTTCAAGTGCAAAATTCTCTTTCTGCCGAAAAGTTTTTGAATTTAGCGCAAGAAGTGGCAAAAGATATGGTTTTGTCAGAAAATATCTTTCCTCAGGTTGAACTGGGTTGGTATGCTTTTGCCGGTCGAAAATTTTCACCTGATCCTGAGGCTTATCCTAATCGTCAAGGTCGTGTGGCTTGGATTAATCCTGATAAAACAGCACCTTTAGGAAAACGGGGTTTGATTTTACTGCGAGGCAAATGTATTGGTTCGTGGTCTAGTCAAGAATGTTTGGTTGGTGCAAATGATAAAGAAGATGGTCAAGCAAATACTCGAAAAATTTTGGCTTATGGAAAAGAACATAATATTAAATTTTCTGCTGCGGAATGGTGCGCTTCTTATTGTAGAAACGGAATAATTCCCGGTGAAGCTTTTTACCCTGCAATAAATCAATTAGAAAAAATGAAGGATTTTTTAGAGGGTTGGATATTATCATCATCAGAATTTGATGCTGCAAATGTATTTGGAGTGTTTGGTGGTGAGATTGATTATTATAAAAAAAGTAATAATTGTGCTTATGTCAGAGCCGTTGCGGCTTTCTAAGTTTAATACTCCTTGTCTTTGGGTGGACAAGGAGTTTTTTATAAACTTTTATACCGATTTATAAAAAAAGACTTGATTTATAGTACAGAGTTGTGTATTTAATAATACGCAAGTTTGATAGGGGTATAGCTCAGTTGGTAGAGCGTCGGTCTCCAAAACCGAATGTCGTGAGTTCGAATCTTACTGCCCCTGCCAATCAAGATAAAGACGCCGAAAAGCGTCTTTTTTCTTTATATATCAAACACTGCGTATTCATTGAGGTTGTTTCTCACTTGATTTTGTAAAATAACATAATATACTGCTAATCTATTCTGATATAATTATGTTAAACAACTTAAATATAATTGCGTATGAAAATTTATTTCTCAATAGCTGTTTGGGCTGTTCTGATTATTGTTGTATTCTGTGTCTTGATTGTATTTTGTATAAAGTGCTATTTTATACATAAAGCAAAAAAAATGACTAATATGGAACTTGCAAATGCTCAGATTAAGGAGTGGAAATCAGGTTGGTTTCACAAATTAAAATATGAAATTTATTGTAAAGAGTTAAAAAGCCGACCTCGGGTAATTCCTCCTTCAGATGTTGATTAATTTAATTCGCTGTGTCGCTGAAACGCAACACGGCGATTTTATTTATCAGCGCTTAATTTATTCGGAATTCTATGGCCTGCCTTTTATAGCATTTAACCTCAAATTATTTTGAGGTTAAATGCTTAAGGTTTTAATCAGGCTGCGGTGGCTATTGTTCGGGTGTCTTCATCCAACAGCAACTGGACGACATCATCTCCGCTCCAATAGATATGCGTGGGAGAAGCTTTGAATAATACGCCGTTGTGTTTGGATTTCACGGTTTCTTTGGTGCCAAGTTCATTATTGTCATAGCAATAGAACAAATCATCGCCGTTTTGCACTTTGCTGCCCAAGGGTTTGGCCAGAAGCAATACGCAGCCTTTCGGTGCCGTATATTTTACGGTTTTGGCAAAGGTTTTGATTTCGGCCGGAGCCGGAGTGCATTGTTTTTTATCAATCATTTCAAATGATGCCAAAAGGCGTTTTATGCCTTCCATAACCTCATGAATGTTCTTTTCTTCATAAGCATCATGACTGCCGCATTCGATACATAAGTTTGGGACACCGACCGAATCAAGACAAGCATTTAGGGTGTTGGCATAAGCCGATGCGTTGCGCATATCTATGAATTGATTGTATTTTATGCCGATTATTTTAAGTATATCTTCATATTCCGGACGAGAGTAAATGCCAAAGGGAATGGACTCTCTCGATGTATGTAAATCCAAAGCAAAATCAGCTTTTTGGGCATTTCCAAACAAAATGCCGGCAATACGTTCTCCCATCGAGCCGTCAGCGTTTCCCGGAAAATTGCGGTTCCAATCTTTGCCCATGTAAAAGTCAAATTTTCCGTTGGTGGAATAGTAAACTCGTTGTGTCCATGATACCGGATTGGCACAAGGGACGAGAGTTACTTTTCCTTGTTGCAAATTTGCTTTAAGAAAAGAGAACAATTCGTGCAAAATCCATTGGGTGATTTCGCCGCCGTGGATGCCGCTTTGAATGTATATATGTTTTCCGGCTTTTTCAGAATCAATTTCATAATTCAGAATGCTTAATTCCGTTCCCATGGGGGTGCTGCCGACAAAATTTGTTTGTTTACTTATTTTCATTTGCCGTTTCTACCTCCCATAGCCATGCGTAAATAAAACAGATTGTTTTGGTTCAGCGGTGCGTGTATTTGTTTGCGCTCGGCAACGGGTGTCCAGCTGACAGGTCGGTTGTCATTTTGATGCCTTTGTTTCCAGAGTTTGTTTTTGTGGGTGTATCCTTGGCCGAACATATAATCATAGCAAGCTTCTATAACCGGTTGCCAGCTCTTATTCAGGCGCGTTTTGCCCTTTTCTATTACAAAAGGCGGATTTTGCGGATTGGTTATGCCGGTAAGACGGAATAATTGCGAAGCATTGTCAACGGGGTCGCCTTGTTTCCAATCGCCGCCGACTAATTTAACAACGACTTTCCCTTGCGATGGATTTGTTTCATAAGCCGTTTTGCTGTTAGGTTTTTTATATGAGCCGAAATCTAATGTCCATTGACCGTCAGGTTGTTTTTTTATTTCGTAAAAACCGGCTTTGAGGTTATGTTGTACGTGTTCTATTTGTCCTTTGGGATGAGTTGAATTTACTTTGATGTAAAATTCTCCGGGGTTTGTTACATAAGCCTCATGTATTGCTTCTGAATTTTGTTGTAATTCTTTAAATACACGGCTGACTTCAGGGTCATTAAAATCGGCATAACTGCTTAATAAGGAAATTTTTAATAAGGACGGAATACCGTTTGCTTCCGCATCTTTTGACATTTGTGCCGTAGGACCTTGTTGACGGTCATTTATTTCATTTATCCAGATTTTATTGTTTTTATCTATTATCAAATCGGCTCCGGCGATACCGACTTTGCCGCTTAAGGCCATTATGCGAGAAAGTTTTTTGCCGATTTCTGATATTTGTTTGCGAATGTTGTCCGGATATACATAACCGACATCATTGCCGACACCGTTGCTTTCCGTGCTTGTTAAATGTTCGTCGCCTACGGCTTTCAGCGTGCCGCGACCGACAATCGTAACAATATTATCTTCATTTATTCCGGCCTTTGCGGCTTGTTCTAAAAGTTTGTCCAATGTATTCGGGTCAAAAGCATCCATTTGCGGCGTTATATCCATTTTTTTGGCTCCGAGCATTTTTTCGTCCGGTTTGGTATTTCCTGCAAAAAATGATAAATTGCTTTCGTATCCGTTAATAAAACGCGCGACTTTTCTTTTTCCCTTATGTGAGATTATGTTTTTTACAAATTCTTCGCATGAATCTATAAATACCGTTCCTTTACCGCTGGCATTGCCGTTTTCCGAACAGCAATCTTGTACAACGACTTTTCCGTCTTCGTTTTTTATGGTCTCATATACATCGATCAGTTCATCTATCGGGGTTTCATTGCTGACATGGCGGGTCGGAATTTTATATGCGGAAAGTCCGGCCGTATCAAGAATTTTTAATAAGTTTCCTTTCTCTTCAAAATAACTGCGTAAATTTTGTTCGACGGTTGCAACAATTTCGGTGTTCAGACCTCTTTCTTTTATGTGACGTCCCCAACCTAAATTATTTACATAAGAAAATATGGCAACTTTGCGGTCTTTTAGTCTGGCTTCCGGCAGTAAATCGGTTATTCGTTTGGTGATGTAGTCCGGAAAACCGTCCGTGTAGGGGAAAGTATCTTCTATCATGCCGAATTGCGGAATGCTGGCGAAGCATTGTGCTCCTTCCATACCTCCCGATATTGCGGTTTCTATACCGCGGGAGGCAAATTCTTGTAAGATTTCACCGCGTTGCGGAATATATGTCGGCATAACGACGCTGATATTTTCTTTTTTGAATTGCGCGGCAACATTTTCTAATACATTATTTAAATCTGTTGTTATTTGTTTGATTTTTTTCATTTTATTTCTCTTTAGTGCTTTTTTATCTAATGTGTTTTTTGAAATTTATTTTATCTGCCCCTGAATGCCTAAATTTCTTATGGAAACATTCAGAGGCGGCGCAATTGCAAAAAAAGCTTAATAGGAATTAGGTCTTTATGTAATTTGGTGTTAAAATTTAATGATGTTGTAAACATATTTTTTTATCCTCAAAAAATTTTTTAGTGGTTTATTTCTTTCTCTAAATGTCAAAATCTAATAATTTGAAGCATTCAGAGGCGGATAATGAGGATAACAGAAACAGACAAAACAATCATCATCCGCAAAAGTCTCAGGTTTAGCGGCAACAATCGCAAATATGCCAAATTATTTTCACGCATGATTGTCTTTATCTTTCATTGATTAACTTTGCAAAGAATAACAGCGAAAAAATGAAAATGTCAAATGAAAAAATGTAGTTTCGGCTATTTTTTTTGAAAATTTGTCGTTATGTTTGTCGATAGATAAAATTTGGAATTTTATATAATAAAAACCCCACGAAAGTTTTTTTCGTGGGGGATGACCGTCGTTTCTTATTCGGGTTAATTAACTCAGCAGCTTCGGGATTTAAAATCCTCAGGATGTGGCTGCATTCCTATTGCTTTAGTCGGTGAACGTATTTTCACTGAGGGTGATGATTTTTTCACACCGGCTGAAACTTTCAACACTTCTCTTCCCCTCATAAAGAAAAGTATTATCAGCAGACATGTTATTATACATTCACGGACTCCCATCTGTCTGAAAATAATTATGTCATAAATGACAAGAGTAACCAGACAGAGTAGAATTAAGATAAAATAGTTGTCCATAATTATTGATTTAGTAACTTTGATGTTATAAACATTTTTTTTAATGTCAAAAATTTTTTAGGAGATATGTGTATGAAATTTGGTATCAGAAAGCCGTCATTAAGTAAAATGATCGGAGCAAGAACTTCCGTCAAACGTATTATTCGGCATAATTTGGGTTTAAAAGCGCCACGAGGGTGGGGATGGCTGACCAATCCTAAAAAGGCTCTTTATAATCGAATCTATAATCGTACAACTATCAGTATTTTTTCTCTTATCAAAAAATTGTTTAAGCTTTGAAAGAATCTTTTGTTTGTTTAATTTAGCTTATAGCGGCAATATAGTTATTGACATATCTAAAATTATTTAATATGTTTGCGACAATAGTCGGAGCTGTATTATCCGAATGTTTTGTTATGGATGATTGGTTCTGAGGTGTTTAATTTTTTTAGTTAAGGTGGATATAGTCCATGGCAAAAATCAGTCCGATTCAGTTTTTTAGACAAGTTAAACAAGAAGTTAAAAAGGTTACTTGGCCAACCAAAAATGAAGTTCTTAAAACTTCTTTGGTAGTAATCGTCTTGGTGGCTATTGCCGCAACATTCTTTTTCTTTGTTGACCAAATTTTGGGTTGGGCTGTACAGTTGGTTTTAGGTCTTGGAGATTAATTTTATGGACGCTCGTTGGTATGTTGTAAATGTTCATTCCGGTTCGGAGAAAAAAGTTGCCGAATCTATTAAAGAACAAGCCGTTCTCAAAAAAATGGACGATAAAATTTTTGATGTGATGGTTCCGACCGAAGAAGTTGTTGAAATCAGAAAAGGTGCTAAGGTTAATTCTGAACGTAAATTCTTCCCCGGTTATATCTTGGTTAAGATGATTATGACTGATGATGCTTGGCACCTGATTAAAAACAATCCGAAAGTTACTAACTTCTTGGGTAGCCGTAACAAGCCTTATCCGATTACCGAAGCCGAAGCTCAGAGAATCATTACTCAGATGCAGGAAGGTATTGAACGTCCGCAAACAATTGTCAGCTATGAAGTCGGTGAACAGGTGCGGGTTAATGATGGGCCGTTTGCTTCTTTTATCGGTTTGGTGGAGGAAGTAGATACCGAAAAGTCGCGTTTGAAAGTTTCTGTTTCTATTTTCGGTCGTTCTACACCGGTAGAGTTGGAATTCAATCAAGTAGAAAAAGTGAAATAAGGTGATAGTTTTGAAAAAAAGCTCCGATTTATTTTCGGAGCTTTTTTTGTTAATTATTTTTCTTCAGCCCAGCCGGGTGCGGCTCGGGACCAAAGTTTTTTATCTTTTCCTTTGGGTTTTGCCATAATCCCGCCGATGGTCGGTTGAAGACATCCTGTTGTTTCAGGATAAGAAAACGGTTCTTTAGTCAAAAAGCATTTGGCCATGTCGGCAAAAATTCGCGCTTCCATGTATTTGCCGTTATAACCATAGTCATCAGACCAGCGGACAACGGCCTCAGGTGTTAAAATCTTATCAAATATTTCTTGATGTTCGGGTAAAACCTCGGCATCTCCGTTGAGTAAATTTTTAAAGTCATTTAAGACAATCGGGTTTTTCCAGCCGCCGCCAAAAAATAAGAAATATTTGGGAAATTCCACTTCCTTGGGTATAAAACTTAAATTATAAACCATAACATATGCGCTGAAAAATTCTACCGTGCGTAGTCTATCTTCAAAAGCAATGCCCATATCCGTTAATTCGGGGATGAAAATATACCATGCCGGATCTGAGGATTTAGGTGGAGGCATGGTTATAAAGTTTTCTTGAATGTTGGTTAAAACCGCATTTTCAAAAAGTTTGCGCAGCAAGCGAAAATTGATTTTTCCCTTTTTTCCGGTTTCCCCGTTCAAATCACAGGGAAGGTGCATTTCGTTGCGCATTAACATATCGATAAAATGGTTGAAAGGACCGACATCCCAACCCATTACAACATCTCTGCCGGTGATTTTGTGGCGTGAGATGATGGATAGGTTTCCGGTATTGCCGCCGTTACAAAAGGCAACAGGAAAGATTTTTTTGCTGATTAGGTCTTGAGCAATATGTTGATTGTGTACAGGTGCCAGAGGTGCACCTTCACCCAAATTCATGATGTCATCGGAACGAAAATCATATATAACCGGAATATCGGTCAAATCAGCAAGCATTTGTCCAGAGCCAATTTGCAGCGTATAAATTTGGTTCGGGTCTTTGCTTTGAGCAATTGATGGTGGACAGTGGCCGCAGGTTTGTCCGTGAAAGCCGATGGCATCTATGCTTTTTTTATCAATATTCTTTTCTTTCAGCATGCGATTGACGGTTTGTGCCACCAGAGAAATATAATCATTGTGCAGAGATAAAAAAGAGGCTTTGTTCTTGGCATAATAGCCATCTATATCGCAATTGTTTTGCGAAAGCAAAAATTTGAGCTGTCTGAAACGATTGCTTAACGCAGTCGGAATTTCTTGCGAAATGCCGCAAATATCTTTGATGTGTTCATCATCAAATTCTGACAAAACAACATCGACGGCGTCCAGCGAATTGCCGGTCATGATACCGATACAGCGATAAATTTTTTTGCTCATCTCTGCTTCTCCAAAGGATTATTTTTGCAAGCATAGCAAAAGAAATTATATTCGTCTACAAAATTAATGAAAATTGAGATTGCCAACTTGTTAAAATATGTTATTTAATCTTTATTCAAAATATTATTGTTTAATTAAAAAAATAAAAATTATGAAAAATTATTTAAAAATGTTTTTTGTGCTGTGTGTGTCTGCTTTTTTATCAGCATGTGATACAGCCGGTGTGGAATCTTATCACAGAGGTATTTATCAAATGTCAGAAAGATTGAAAACACGGTATCTTCACGAGGACATTGCACGGCGCTTTGCTGATTTGGGCGAGAAAGATGATATTAAAAAATTGGAGAGCGGAGATTCTCTTAATTTCTTGTTTCCTAAAGATTTTTATCTTTCTTATCATCCTGATGCCGGTTATATTTTGGAAATTGAACAACAGGGCGGTAATAATCGCTATTTTATTCTCGGAGAACAAGATTTTGTTATTAAAATTGAAAATCGGAATAAGGGGGTATTGAGAGTAAAAAGTGAGTCTCGTTTTTTATCGCTTCCACCAACAAAATCATATGTTTCAGATTACGTATCTTTAGGCGGATATGTTAAAAGATATGATGTGAGTTGTTATTTGTCGAAGCCGGTTACTCAGATGGTGTTGGTTAAATATAAAACAAAATTAAGTTTTTATTGGGCATATGATTCCGGTTCAATTGTTATTCATGAAGAACAGCCTCGTTATAATTTGGTCATAAAAAGCGGTGGAGATTTCCTTTCTACCAGAATTGCTTATGAACAAGAATTCAGGCATAACTACAGCCGAAGAGAAGGATATTATACCACTTGGGCTCAAAGAGATATTGCTTTTTGCGGTTATGATTTTGAGGACAATCAAATTAAGGAATATGGATTTTGGCACAAAGCTCCGCAATTGGAGAGATAGTTTTGTGTAAAAAATTAATCTAAAAAAAGACGTTTCTTGCGAGAAACGTCTTTTTTTGTGGTAAGTTATTGACATCAATAATACATATGATGTGAAATTTTTTACAAAAAATGCTTGCAATCTGAAAAGAGTGTGGTATACAAAAGCGACTCTTAAAGGGATTCTTATGTCCTTTTATGAGCGAATCGTTTTAACATAATTTCGTGGGAGACCAGCCATGGTCCGACCACGAACCCGAAAATTGAGGTATATAATGGCTAAGTCTAAGAAGAAAATTTTAGGTTTAATCAAGCTTCAAATTCCGGCAGGTAAAGCTAACCCTTCTCCTCCGGTTGGTCCGGCTCTCGGCCAAAAAGGCTTGAACATCATGGATTTCTGTAAGCAATTTAACGCTGCAACCCAAAAAATGGAACCGGGTATTCCTGTTCCGGTTGTTATTACCGCTTACGAAGATAAATCTTTCACATTTATTACAAAATTACCGCCGGTTAGCTACTATATTAAAAAAGCTGCCAACGTTAAAAGTGGTTCTAAAGAACCGACTAAAGTTGTTGCCGGTCAAATTACAATGGCTCAAGTTAAAGAAATTGCTGAAGCTAAAATGCCTGATCTTAACTGCTCAACCGTAGAAGCAGCTATGAACATGGTTAAAGGTCAAGCTTATTCTATGGGCATTAAGGTTGTGGAGTAGTGTGATGGGAAAAAGAATCGTAAACGCTTATAAAACAGTTAATAAAGATCAAGCTTATGGCTTGAAAGATGCTGTTAAAATCGTTAAAGAAAACGCTACTGCTAAATTTGACGAAACCATTGATGTTGCAATTAACCTCGGTGTTGACCCGAAATACGCTGACCAAATGGTTCGCGGTGTTTGCTCTTTGCCGCACGGCAATGGTAAAACCGTTCGTGTTGCCGTTTTGGCTCAAGGCGAAAAAGCTGATGAAGCTAAAGCTGCCGGTGCTGATATCGTCGGTGCTGAAAACTTAATCGACTCTATCTTGTCCGGTAAAGTTGATTTCGACCGCTGCATCGCTACTCCGGATATGATGGGTCTTGCCGGTAAAGTTGCTCGCGTTTTGGGTCCTAAAGGCTTGATGCCGAACCCGAAACTCGGTACCGTTACCATGGATGTTACTAACGCTGTTAAAAAAGCTAAAGCCGGTGAAGTTCAATATCGTGTCGAAAAGAACGGTATCGTTCATGCCGGTATTGCTAAAGCTTCTTTCAGCGAAGATCAAATCTATGATAACGCTAAAACCTTTATCGATGCCATTATCAAAGCTAAACCGGCCGGTGCCAAAGGTACATATTTGAAGAAAATTTCTTTGAGCAGCACCATGGGCGTCGGTGTTAAAGTTGATACAACAGCTTTGTAATGCTCGTAACTTGAGTGCCGATGAATTGGGTGCTCAAAGTTGATGAAAAGTTTTGGGTGGTGAACTTATCATCACCCGCTCTCCAAGGGGCGAGGGCGAGCAGGGAAGTAGGTGTGAGGGTAGTTGCCTGAAATGCTGAAATCAGAGTTCGGAATTTTCCCTTTGGAAACTGTCCAAGACCGTAGGTGGTTGCGAGGATGAAAGGTGAGGGGCTTTTTGTAGAAAAAACTTTCGAGCCTTTTGAAAACCGAAATCTTAAATATCCTACGCAGACGGGAGGCAAAAAATTTTATATCTTTTTTCTCCTGGACAGATTAGGTCCCGCGGTGGGCAAAGTGGAAGAGAAGGGCGTTGGCTTTTCTTGAAACAGTGCCGATTGTGGAAATGTGTTGAATACATCTTTAAGTAAAAGATGTTTTTTTGGAGACAATAAGTGAATCGCGAAGAAAAAGCACAATTGCTCAGCGAACTGAATGAATTGTTCAATAATTCAGAAGTTGTAGTTGTTTCTCACTACAAAGGCTTAACCGTAGCCGAAGTTTCTGAATTGCGTAACAATGTTAGAAAAGCAGGCGCTGGCTTTAAAGTTACAAAAAATCGCATTACTCGTCTGGCTCTTAAAGGCACAAAATTTGAAGGTTTGATTGATTTGTTCAAAGGTCCGACAGCTATTGCTTTCGCTTCTGATCCGATCTCTGCCTGCAAAGCTTGTGTTGAATTTGCTAAAACTAATGAAAAATTGCTCATCGTTGGCGGCGCTATGGGTACCGGCGTTATCTCTATCGATGAAATCAAGAAATTGGCTTCTATTCCTTCTATGGACGAACTCAGAGCCAAAATCATTGGTTTGTTGCAAGCTCCTGCTGCTCAATTGGCAAGAGTTACCAAAGCTTACAGCGAAAAAGAAGCTGCTTAATTATTTTTTATTTTTATGTCGTTATTACTTGTTGGTTTTTCGTCTATGTGCCTTTTGTTGTACATTTCACTCAAAACTAATGACGTACTAACAGTCTTAAAAATAAAAAACAGAGTATGAGTAAAAAGATTTTTAATTTGATTTAATTTATTTTATTGGAGAAAAAATATGGCCGATTTAGCCAAATTAGTTGATGAATTGTCAGCTTTGACTGTTATGGAAGCTGCTGACTTGTCTAAAATGTTAGAAGAAAAATGGGGCGTTTCTGCCGCTGCTGCCGTTGCCGTTGCTGCCGGTGGTGCTGCTGCCGGTGCTGCTGCTGAAGAAAAAGATGAATTTGATGTTATCTTGGCTGAAGCAGGCGCTAACAAAATTAACGTTATTAAAGAAATCCGTGCTATCACTCAATTGGGCTTGAAAGAAGCTAAAGACTTGGTAGACGGTGCTCCGAAAACTGTTAAAGAAGGTGCTCCTAAAGCTGAAGCTGAAGAAATTAAGAAGAAACTTGAAGCCGCCGGTGCTAAAGTTGAATTGAAGTAATTTCTTCTTTCACAAGTTTTACAAAAAAACCTGTCAATTTTGACAGGTTTTTTTATGATTCGAACGTAACACTACCTGCGTAAGCAGGTAGATGTAGACATACCCATATCTTCGCGCTATAAAGAAGAAATGGAACAGGTAATATAT
>CASFNB010000037.1 GCA_949295915.1 uncultured Pseudomonadota bacterium
ATCGCGGAATTAACTTTCAATCCGGTAGAAAGTCTTAATTGCGTTCTGTCTTGCAATTTGGAAATTTGTTGCAAGCTGAGCAAATTACTGCGCATGGAAGCATTCAGTGAAATATCATTCATCTTTCACCTCCATGATATCGGATAGGGAAACTATGCTTCATTTCTTGAATCATTTTCTCGCTCCTCGTTTGCATCAAAAACAAATTCCCTTTTGATTTTGGCTTTTAATGCCGCATTATCCAATATATCACAACCGCAAAAACAACACAAATTTTTTGTGTCGTTTTCATATTTCCACAACATCCAAACCGGCTCTCACATTTGCTTTTCGCATATTAGCAACCGGTGAAATATATACATGATTTTATAGCAATTTGCAGAGGAAAGAACAGATAAAAAACACTACTGTGGATAATTTTAAATAAAAAAAACGACTCAAAATCATGAGTCGCTTTTCTTCTCAGATTTCTCTGAGTTTGGCAGATAAACTTTTTTATTTACGCAATAAATCAGACATTAACGGTCGGCGATTAGCCAAAGATGCCGGTCTAACAAAATGCGGCATATCATCATTGGCTGTTCCTTGTATGGCATAGTCTTGCGAGGAAGTCAACATCACATCTTTAACATTTTTAAATTGATAAGCACAAGACATGCCGGGAACAACGCCATAAAAATCAGATAAGCCTCTGACTTCTTCCCCTTTACCTAAATATAATATTCCACCGGGGACCTGCATGGCATGTATTTTAGCACAAAGTTGTTCCTGCAATTCCGGAACAAAAAAGCGTAAAACGTTACGACAAAAGATAATATCAAAATCTTCTTTAAAAGTGGCTTCATCAAGCAAGTTGTAGCGTCGAAATTCAACCATTTTTCTAATATTATCATTAACTTTCCAATTTGTTCCTTCAAAAGTGAAGTTATCAATCATCAGCTCTGCTTTTAAGCCGTTTTGAATTTCAAATTGATCATAATAACCACGCTGAGCTTTGGCGATGGCCGCTGAGGATAAATCCGTACCGATAATATCAATTTGCCAATCACTGTTTGCCAACACCTTATTAACTGCAATGGCAATGGAATAAACTTCTTGTCCGGTTGAGCAACCCAAGCTCAAAATGCGCAATTTTTTAATATTACGATTTGTTTCTTTTACCAAAGGCAAAACATATTGCTCAAATTGTTGAAAGACATTCCAGTCACGAAAAAAATGAGTATCAGCAAAAGCTAAAGTTTCAATGACCTGAGAAATAAGCGCCTTTTGTCCGGACTTTAGCTCTGTTATCAAATCTTCAACTGAAGCAAAACCTTTTTCGCGAATAAAATTAGAAATTTTTTTATCAATGGAAAAATATTCACGCTCAGAAAAATTCCATCCGGCTTGCCGATTTAAAAGATTGATCAAAAAATCGAAATCACTTTTTCGCATATTTTTCCCCTACATCAATCCTAACATGGTAATTTTACTTTCAATAATTTCCTCATCAAAAGGCTTCATAATATAGTCATCGGCACCGCCTTGCAAAGCCTCTCTGATTTTAGCTTCTTCTGTCAACGAAGAACAAAACAGAATTTTGGGCTGTTGCATTTTAGCATTAGACCGGATCATATACAAAACATCAATACCTTCCATCACCGGCAAACGCCAATCCATGATAATCAAATCAAGTGGAGTTTGGCGCCATTGTTTCACCACATCTTCACCGTCTTCAGCCTCAATCACGTCAAAACCCAAATTTGTCATGATCTTAGAAAGCACCATACGAATAATTTTTGAATCATCAGCAATTAAACAGGTTGCCATTTTTTTCCTCAATCTATTACAAAGCCCAAAGAATCCCCTTCCGACAGACACAATGTCATATCGGATTTGTTAACCAAATTCTTTAAATAGAAAACCGGAGCATATTGAGCAAGGTATTCTTCCTTTTGTCCGGAAAGAAGCGCCAGGATGTCTTCTGTTTTTGACGCAGAGATTTTTGATACAGCAGAAATATTAACAAATAGTTTACAATTTTGCTCAAAAACATTAATTTCTCCGCCTTTAATCAGAACATCTGCCAAGATCATCACCGCTAACATCATGATTCTGGTATATTTTACGGAAAAATTTTCCATATTAAGCCTAATCGGAAAATTTTTATTTCCGATTGTGGTTAAATAATCTCTGGTTGTTTTTTCAACTAAAGCCATATCTGTTAAATTAGCATTATCCAAACCAAAAGCCATACGAAAAAACTTCAATCTGGCAGATAGAACCGAAGAACTCACCTTCAAAATTTCTTTAATTTCATCCAAAAAATCGGTATCGCCTTCTTCCAACAATTCCACCGCATTAGCCACGGCACCGATATTTCCGATTAAATCATGACTGATTCTGGTACACACCAATTCTGCAATAGGAGCCTTATTCATTTTCAACCCTTTTATTTTAGAAACTATACAAATCCGTATTCATAAAACGTTGATCCTCACGAGACATTCTGGTATAATCCAACTCTCTGAGCATGGGATCTTCAAGCACCAGAAATCCGGTTGAAGCCTTCATATAAGGCTTATTCAACCCCAACCCCCAAGTAACTTCTTCCTTATTATCAGGATTTCCGTATTTTTGATTTACTTTTTTCCAAAAATCATAAACTTTAATATTGCGCAAATAAGCTGCCTTAGCGCCGCTTCCGACAACTTTGCCGGACATACTTCTGTACATAATACGATAAATTTTATTACCGGTAAAATTAGAAGTCAATTTGATTTCTACCTCTTCTTTGGTAGAAAATTTGGTATATTTTGCCGTTTCAACATATTGGTAATTATTTTTTTTAGCAATTTCAACCACACAATTCATCAAACGCTCATATCCGACCACACCGTTATTACGACACGTTTCCTCATTTCGCCATTTTATAAAATTAGGAATTTCCATTTTTTGCGAAACACGTTTAAAACCACGCATCATCATTGCCTTTTCAGCCTGAGCCAGATTCATACGGAGCATAATTCCCGAAATATCAAACACGGAAGCATTTGAGCGTTTTCCCTGACCACGGGAGTCATTGATTAAATTGCTCAGCGTTTTATCGGAATCTGATGTTGCATTTTGCGCATCACCGTTTTTGGAAGCAATTGCCTGAGGAACGCTGATTGCCAATTGATCGACCCAAGTGCCGGACATATCGGGAAGTTTGACACCTGATAAATGCTGTTGATCCTGCTGTTGCAAAGTTTCGGTCAAAGTATCGCCCTTAACATTCAAACCTACATCAGCTTTATTTTGAGGTATATTTATTTGTCTATCGTGAGTCTGGGTTATACTCGGCTCAAAATTAACATCATTATCGGCCCCCAAGCTCATATCCTCATCAGACATAAAAGTTCCGTTTTCGGCAGGAGTCGAGGTTGCAATAGGCTGCAACCCGTTCATTTGAGAAAAGTTTGCATTTTGCGCCAAAGCATTTTCTGCGGCAACAACCACAGAAAGCATAACCAACAAATGCTTTACCCCCAAACAACGTTTCATAAAAACAACTCTTTTCATTAATCGATTAACCGGTAGTCATGCTAACCCAATTTTTAGTACATAGCAAACATTTCGATATATTTATCAAAAGAACTTTTATATTTACAATTCTTACACCTTTGCCTATAAAGAAAGAAATAAATTAAGGAAACATGATGAAAAAAAGAACATTACATATCATCGGCGCCGGCTTGGCCGGAAGTGAAGCCGCTTGGCAAGCCGCCCAGCGAGGCATTCACGTCATTTTGCATGAAATGCGCCCCCTTAACTATTCTCCGGCACACAAAACCGAAAATTTTGCCGAATTGGTTTGTTCCAACTCTTTGCGTTCAGACGATTACGAGCACAATGCCGTTGGCTTAATGCACGAAGAAATGCGCCGCGCCGGTTCGTTAATCATGAGCTGTGCCGATGCGACAAAAGTTCCGGCAGGCGGTGCTTTAGCTGTGGACAGAATGGCTTTTTCTCAAATGGTTACCGATAAAATCAAGAATCATCCCTTAATAAAAATCGAACATGAAGAAATTACCAAACTTCCCGATGAAAATTTCGGCGAGGTGATTATTGCTACCGGTCCTTTAACCTCTGACAAATTGGCGCACGATATTTTAGACTTTGTCGACAATCAATCTTTGTCTTTTTTTGATGCGATTGCTCCGGTTGTCTATAAAGAAAGTATTGATTTTAGCAAAGCATGGTATCAATCCCGCTATGATAAAGGCGATAAACTGGATTACATCAACTGCCCGCTCAGCCAAGAGCAATATTATGCTTTTGTCAATGAACTCTTACACGGTGAAAAAGTTGATTTTCACGATTGGGAAGATGTCCGCTATTTTGAAGGCTGCTTGCCGATTGAAGTTATGGCAGAGCGCGGCATGGAAACTCTTGCCTACGGTCCGATGAAACCCATTGGCCTGACCAACCCTCATTCTGAGGAAAAGCCTTATGCCATTGTTCAGTTGCGCCAAGATAATAAAGAAGATACCTTGCGTAACATGGTCGGTTTTCAAACCAAACTGAAATACGGCGAACAACAACGCATTTTCCGTATGATTCCGGGTTTGGGAAATGCCGAATTTGCACGTTTGGGAGGCATTCATAAAAACACATTTATCAAATCGCCGATTCTGCTTGATAAATTTTTGCGTCTAAAAAAACGTCCCAACATTCGCTTTGCCGGACAAATCACCGGTTGTGAAGGCTACATTGAAAGTGCCTGCGTCGGCTATATGGCAGGTTATTTTGCTGCCGAACAACTCAACGGCAATACCCCGATTTTGCCGCCGCGCAACACCGCTTTCGGTTCAATGCTCAATCATTTGATTGATGATACCAATATCGAAGACTTCCAACCCATGAACATCAACTTTGGTATTTTTCCGACCATCAGCGGTGAAAAAACCGCTAACGGCAAGTTTAGAAAAATAAAAGGTATGGATAGAAAAAAAGCCTATTCCGAACGCGCATTAAAAGAAATCGAACTATGGATAAACGAGATAAAGCATGATGAAGCTGCGCCACAAAAATAAACATCAAGAAAACTTCCCCGTCGGCATGATGATGTTTAATAAAGACATCCGCAAAATTGTTGCCGACTACTATCGTTTTGCGCGCTATGCCGATGATATCGCCGATAATCCGCACCTCAAACCGCAAAACAAAGTTGATAAACTTTACGAACTGGAAGAAATTTTTACCGGACAAAAAAGCTACAAAGGACAAAAACTCAAATTTGTTCAAATTTTGAAAGATGAATTTGCCAAGCATAATTTATCACCCGATTTGGCAACCGATTTGCTCATAGCTTTTCGGAAAGATTCGCTTGGCTTTGATTATCAAACTTGGGGACAGTTAGTGGATTATTGCAAATATTCTGCCGCACCGGTCGGAAAATTTATGCTTGCGGTACATCAGGAAAATCCTTCAACTTACTTACCGGCAACTTCGCTCTGCGTGGCTTTACAAATTGTCAATCACGTCCAAGATTTAAAATATGACGTCAGCTTGTTAAAGCGTCTTTATCTTCCGGCCGAGATTATGAAAAAATATCATTTGCGTCCGGAAGATTTAGTTCAGAACCAATCCTCAGTCAGCGTGCAAAAAGCCGTTAAGCATATTATGGAAAAAACTTTAGGCTTGGTCAAAGAAGGCAGCATTTTGCCTGAACTGATAAAAAGCTTAAGTTTACGTATTGAGGTATGTATTATCCTTTCCTTAACCAATATTATGATAAAAAAAATATTAAAAGGGGATATTCTCGCCCGAGAAATCAAACTCTCGGGATTCGATTGGCTTAGAGGCATAATATCGGGAATATATAAAGGATTAACGACAAAGCAGAAGACTTTGTCTTATAAGGAATAAAAATTTATGAACAATATCAAAAAAATGGTCAAAAAATCCGGTACTTCGTTTTTCTGGAGTATGCGCTTTTTGCCTTTCGGTAAAAGAAATGCCATGTATACGATTTATGCTTTTTGCCGCCATATTGATGATATTGTCGATGGCGATAAAGATGTTACCGAAAAGCTCGATTTAATGGATGCTTGGCGTCAGGAAATTGACAATATTTATGATAAAAAAGTTCCCGAAACCGAAATCGGTCGTAAAATTTATAAAAATTGCATGCGTTTCAAATTACCCAAAGAAGAATTTATCCGTATCATCAACAGCATATCAATGGACTTGCCCACCCCGTTGTGCGCACCGAGTATGGAGCAATTTAATGAATATTGCCGCGGTGTTGCCGGCGTCCCCGGAAATTTATCCTTACGAATTTTTGGAGTAACCGATGAAGCTTTGATAGAAAAACTTTCCACCACCTTGGGTAATGCGTTGCAAATCACCAACATTCTGCGTGATGTCAAAGAAGATGCACAGGACGGTCGCTTATATATCCCCAAAGAAATGCTTGAAAATGCCGGCATCACTTCCACCGATCCGATGAGTGTGGTTGTTAATCCCAATTTGGCTCATGCACGCGAACAATTAGCTAAAATTGCCGCCGAAGATTATGAAACATCTTATCAACTGATAAAACAACTGGATAAAAAAATCGCACGTCCGGTTTTGATGATGGCAAACATTTATAAACGCTATTTTGACATTATGCAAAATCGCGGTTGGGAGGTCATTTCTCCCAAGCCGCATTTAAGTAAAATGAAAAAACTTTCTTTGGCGTTACGCGCCTTCTTTTACAGGTAGAAAAATGTTTTCGACGACGAAAACATTTCATATCATCGGCGGAGGAATATCAGGATTAAGCGCAGCCAAATTCATTCGCCGAAAACATAAAAATGCGCATATCATTATCTATGAAGCGGCAGCTCATTTAGGCGGCAGATGTTTTTCTTTTTATGACAAGAAATTAGAACGAAATATCGACAACGCCACCCATGCTGTTTTAGGGGCAAACACAGAAGTTAAGAAACTTCTCGGAAAAGAAAAATTTTATAAAAAAGTTTTCTTTTGGAAAGAGAAGCAAATTCATTCATGCTGTCGGCAAGAAATTCCATTTCTTTTGTTATCTGTTTTCAATACGCAAGCCAAACAAATTGCCAAATCGTTATTAATCTCTTTAGCGTGCAAATTATTTCCGTTTTTTCCTACACAAAGAAAAATTTATTTTTCACGAGGCGATTTAAGTGACAAATTAATTGCACCTTTATCAGGCTTTGCCGATGAAGTAAAAACCGGTTGGAAACTACAAACTTTTACTTCCGAGAAAGATAAAATAAATTCGCTGAAATTTAATCGAGGTGAAATAAATTTAAACAAAGATGATGTTGTAATTTCAGCTCTTGACGCGCATCAATATCAGCAAATTTTTAATGGTCCGCAATTTGAGTTTAACCAAATTACCGACATTTATTTTCGCACCGGCGTTCCATTAACTTTACCAAAAAACATTCCTTTTCTCGGCACACCCGACAACCTTGCCGATTGGATTTTTATCAATCAAGATATTGTTGCCGTTACAATCTCCAACAGTCACAATATCAAACTTTCAGATGATGAATTAGCTCGATTCGTTTGGCAAGAAGTTCGTTCCGTTAATGGTTTAATCCCTGCTTTTTTGCCGCCCTACCGCGTTTTGAAACATAAACGTGCAACCATCCGGCAAGATGAAAAGAATCAAGCGTTGCGTCCTAAATCGGCATTGACGCAATATCAAAATTTGTTCCTCTGCGGCGATTGGACCATGAAAGACTATCCTTGCAGTCTTGAGGCTGCCGTAAATTCAGGGAAAAGGCTTGCTCAAAAAATATAAATATCAAAAAAAAGAGTCTATTTTCTGATGTTAAAAATGGTTTTCCTTGGTTGGGCGGCAAGCAAACGCTGAATATAGCGTCCCTGATAAAGATTAATTCCGAGCGAGTTGCCGATTTCTACCGCCTGCGGATCATCCACGCGGCATAAAATCATGCGTGCACGCTCTGCCTTATTAACATAATCGGTAAAATGTTTGTCCTCACGAATAACATCCATAAATGAAGGATGCCAAATAATTTTAATCAAATCACTTTGCAGATTCTCGCGGTCGATATACTGCAATTTATCAACGGTAATTCCATCTATGCAAATTTTATACCCGCGATACTGAGCAAAAGTCTTGGCCAAAATAAAAGATTTTATATCACTAAAAATATCAATCAGCTGAAATTCCAAAACAATAGTAGAACGCTGTACCGGATTCAAATTTTCATCAAAGGCCAAAAAATCATCCGATAAAATGGTAGAGACATTCATATTCAAACTGAAATTGCTGGTTAAAGCCCCATCGTCATGGCGGCTCAAACTTGCCAAAACACGTTTATCCAAAGTTTCGGTCAAATACATAAACAACCATGGATTAGAAAACAGATCGACATCAGGCATAAGCATATCACGCAAATCGGCAATAGAAACAAACACCTCATCAAAAATCATCTGTGGGGCAGATTTTCCGATAACGGCACATACGGACTGACGTCGAATCAAGCTGGAAAAATCCATCATGGATAGCGCTTTTTGCATTTTTGAAAGGATAGTCGGTGTCAATTCTCTTTTATTTTTTCGGTTTGACAAGAGACTAGCAGCAGCATTAGTTTTTGCGGTCGGCATTGACTTTTGCCGAAAATCGGAACCGGAAATTTGAGATTTTGTTTTTTTAACCTGACTTTTAAAATCTTCAAGTTGCGATTTCAAATCAAAAATTTCAGCAAATCCGCACTGCATCAAATCAACCGCGGCACGAATACTCGGGTCATCATGGAACAAAAATTGAACCTTAATTAAACAAGCCTGAATTTCATCATATGCTGTTTTACCAAAAACAATAACCATATCTTCATTATCTAAAGTAAAGATAGATCCGTTTGTTTTTTTGACCACATCCTCAAAAGTTTCAATCAGAGCTTGTCTTTGAGACAACCGCAAATTCTGATTTTGCAAATTACAAATATGCAAATATAAAGCTTGATAATTAGCCGCTTCTGCGCCCAATTTATACAGAAAATCAAAGATGATAGTATCTTTTTGTGTTAAAGACAATTCCGTATTTTTGCTAAAAATAACCATGCAGAACCACCTTAAAGCAACATTTCCAAAAACTCTTTCTGAGAACAACCTTCACGATACCAACCGGAAAGCAGTCTTTTTCTTTTCAAGCACTCAGCCACAGTACAATTTTTTGCATTTGGGCATTTTTTACGCAACAAAGCAACTTCCAAATTATCGATATATGGACCTTGAAAAGCCGTAATACCATATTTCACGCCCCATTTTATAGCCTTTTCATTTTCACATTTAGCCAAAATAATGTTTTCACGCCCGACATGAGTAATAATATCTTTAAGTTCGGCATTATTATCATCAAATTCCAACAAAGGTTCCCAAAAAATTTTAATCAAATCGGGATCAAGGCGAGCCACGTTCAACATTTTAAGTGTAACCGGAGGTACTGAATCAATAAGGAGCTTATGACCGCCGCTACGCAAAATTTCTTTTGCTTTAAAATAAGTCGGAAGATTGTTAAAAACGTCCATAAGTTGAACTTCAACAATAATTTTTTGGTCCGGCTTCAAAAAGTTTTTAGCAAAATCAACAAAAGCGTGAGAAAAAACAGAAGATAAATTAAGGTTCAAACTAATTTCTTGTGGCCAATTTTGCAAATTAGAAGTAGAAAAAGCCGCAATTGTTTTTTTATCAAGAGCTTGTGTTAAATAATAAAAGAGCCAACGATTAGCCAGCAAATCCAGACTGGAATCAAATTTTTTAACCAAATCTTTAACCGCAACAAAAAATTCCTGAAACCATACATGGAAGGCACCGTCGCTCCCAATACGCAACACACTTTGTCTTTTCACGATTTCACTGATATCAATAAAATCGAGAGCTTTTATCAAATCATCAATTTCATCGACGCGCACCGGCCGCTTTTGATTAACTTCTTCTTCCCAAACAGAAAGCAAAGCCTGCTCTTTCATTTTGGAAACATATTCATAAAATTTGGCAAAATCACGAGGAAAATCATAAATTTCAAAAAAATCCTGACTATCGTGCGTATGCAAAATAGGATCCGTTGCCAATCCGTCACGTAATTTGAGTACGGCTTGATCGACCACTTCATGAGTAATGTCGCGCCCGAGTATGGCAAAATCGCCATTAGAAAGAATAAACAATGTACCTCTGGCATTTCCGACAACACTATCAAACAATTTAGCAAAGATTTTAACAAATTCGGGATGGCGATTTTTGGGGCGCAATTTAGAAATATTAATATACAAAACGGAATAACCGGTCGGATTACGAGCCACCCGATCCAGAGCATCTAGCAAATATTTTTCATATATTACATTTTTAGCCATTACCAAAATTCCGATTTCAGAACAATATTTATTATAATGTTGACTTATTTTTAAGACAAGAGAATTACTTTTTTGCTAACAAACAATAAAATATTCTTAAAGTATAATAAAAGAAAGAAAAATTTTACCTTGACGGCAGATATTCTTGTGTTAAAAAGTGGTATAAAATAAATATCCGTAAATTAACCCTAACAGAAGGAATAAGATATTGTTAACACCAAAAAACAACGCCAATTTTATGCGCGCAAAAATTTTAATTGAAGTAGCCAAACACTACTTTGATAACAAATTTTCTCACGCCGATACCATCCCTTCAGACATCAAACCTGATGGTTCCACCCCCTTTCGCGGTTCGTTGGAAAAAGACAGAAAAGTCATCAAAGAACAATGCCTAACCTCTATGGGCTTTAGTCCCGATGACGGAATAGATGCCGATTCTCATTCTTTATCCGAATTTGGAAAAATGGCATTGGAACGCAAAGTATTGGTAGCAAGCCAAATAGCGGTAATTCCTTCTGCATGCAACCGTTGTGCCAAACCGCATCATGTTGTAACCGACATGTGTCAGGGGTGCTTTGCACGTCCTTGTCAGGAAAATTGCCCCAAAAAAGCTATAAGTTTTGTTAACGGCAAAGCCTTTATAGATGAAAGTTTGTGCATCAACTGCGGAATTTGCAAAGATTCCTGCCCCTATGGCGCCATTATCAAAACCAAACTCCCCTGCGAAGAAGCATGTCCGGTCGGAGCCATCAGCAAAGATGAAAACGGCATAGAGCACATTGACCATGAAAAATGTATTTCTTGCGGCAAATGTTTGGCATCCTGCCCGTTCGGAGCCATTGTTGAACGCTCTCAAATGGTAGATGTATTAAAACAAATTCACGAAACAGAGAAAAAAGTTATTGCCATGGTTGCACCTGCCGTTATCGGACAATTTAACGGCAAGCCGCAAAATTTGGTAGCTGCGTTGAAAAAAATCGGTTTTGATGAAGTAATGGAAGTTGCTGTCGGCGCCGACATCACCACCCAAAAAGAAGCAGCGGAATTTTTAGAAAGAATGAAAGAAGGTGCAAACTTCATGACAACATCTTGTTGTCCGGCATATTTCCGCGCGGCTGACATTCACATTCCGGAATTAAAACCCTATGTATCAAACACACATACCCCAATGTATTATACGGCAGAATTAATCAAAAAAGAACAGCCGGATTGTATAGCTGTTTTTGTTGGTCCGTGTTTAGCAAAACGCGTTGAAGCAGAAACAGATCCCTACGTCGACTATGTTTTGACTTTTGAAGAAATTGCTGCCATGTTTTTAGCTCAAAACATAGACGTTGCAACCGCCGGAGAAGAAGAATTTTCCAAAGTTTCTTGCGCGCAAGGACGTTTATATCCGATAAGCGGCGGTGTTGCCGGTGCGGTTCAATCTTTGGTCGAAGGTAAAGTTGATTTTCGCCCCGAAAAGATAGACGGTTTAACCAAAGACAGCGTAAAATTGTTAAAACGCTATGCTCAAAAAGGTTCGGAAAATAACATGATAGAAGTCATGTGCTGTGAAGGCGGATGTGTTTCCGGTCCCGGTTGCGTAGCCTTAAGTAAAAAAGCCGCGCGAACCATTGAAACCTATGCCGCCGCCGGTGATAAACTAACCTTTGAAACCAAAGTCGGTGAAAAATAAATAAGAAACATTACGGAAAAAAGCCTTGTTTCGAAAGGGACAAGGCTTTTCTTTTAAATACAACCGATTAGTCAATTAAGCTTGTGCAAAAGATTCATTTTTGGTTGCAAAAAAAAAAAAACAAGTATCGTGAATGGTAAATGCTTGTTTTTTAAACTCTTTTAGGTAAAAAAGCTAAAAATGACCGGAGATATTTCACTTAATGCTTCCATGCGCAATAATTTGTTGAGCTTGCAACAAATTTCCAAATTGCAAGACAGAACGCAATTAAGACTTTCTACCGGATTGAAAGTTAATTCCGCGATAGATAATCCCAGTTCATATTACTCGTGCCGATGACTTGAGTGCGCTTCTTGATTCCATGGGGCAAGGCGTGCAAACCATTAAAGCCGCGAATGAAGGCTTGGAAAAAGCCGAAGATTTAATCTCGCAAATGAAAGCGATTGCCGAGCAAGTCAATACGGGGAGTTACGTTCCCGAAAAGGAATATTTTATCAAAGAAGTCGGCAACAACGGCGCGGTGGTGAGTACTGCCGATGAGTTGCGCGCGGCAGTTGACAGCGGTAAAGAAACGATTTGTGTTTACGGCAAAATCGATTTAGGCGATATTTCCACCACCGGCGGTCTCTCCTTACAAGAAAATCAAAAACTGGTCGGGGTTAATTATTTCGGCAACTTCAAAGACGGTGAAGGTTTTTCGAGTATATCAGCAACCGATAGCGTTGCAAACCATGCCTTGATAGATATAAAGAAAACCGGCTGTCTGGTCAGTGACTTGAGTATCAATTATGTGAACAACGTTACCATCGGCGAAGCTGTTGCGATAAAATCCTCAGGTTCCGGTGTTGTCACTGATTTACAAAATTTAAATATTGTTGCCAAGTTTAGTGATACAAATACAAATGACTATGCTCGTGCTGCAATAGCTGCGGGAAGCGGTGGAGTAACAAATATTCAAGGAAAGATGAATATGAAAACCTCTGGATATCT
This sequence comes from uncultured Pseudomonadota bacterium, assembly GCA_949295915.1. GTDB lineage: Bacteria > Pseudomonadota > Alphaproteobacteria > RF32 > CAG-239 > CAJLXD01. The sequence continues at coordinate 13,045 of CASFNB010000037.1, forward strand.
TGGAATCGGAATCTTTTCCAGTTCCGGCTCAATCAGCAATATTCTTTCCGGCGCAAATATTAATATTCTAACGACCGGACAATTCGGATATGGAATTCTTACTCTTATTAACTCTACTAATAATTTAAATGGTAATATATCTATTACTACGTTAGGAAATAACAGTTATGGAATTATTAATTCAGTAACAAGTGGTAATCAGACTCATATTTCTTCCTCAGCGCAAATTTACCTAAATACAACGGCATCAGGATTTTATAATGGTTATAATGATGGTTTAGACAATAATATTTTAGAAATTGCCAAAGGGGCGAAGATTGCTTTTGAGAAAAACGGAACAACCAAGTGGTATGAAGTACAAAAAGATTATCGCGATGAAAATACTTCTACTTCAGTTACAAATTATATCGCTGCCGATAATGTGGAAGCAACTTTGGATGTGGCAACTGCGTCCTCATGGCAGACGGCGGCAGATATTATTGAGGCGCAACTACAAGAAGCGGCACAAAGTGCCGAAGAAGAAAAACAAGGTTATCAGTCTTATCAAAAGCAATTCAACTCTGCTTTGTCGCAATATGATATGCTGATTAATGACAGTATATACAAAGGGATTAACCTCTTGAAAGAAGACAAGCTCAAGGTTAATTTCAACGAAGATAAATCGGCAAATATTCTCGTTCAAGGGGTGGATGTCACATCAAAAGCTTTGGGCTTGCTCACTGCTGATTGGCAAACCGGCAAAGACGTACAGACCTCTCTTGATCAAGTGCTTGCGGTGCGCAATAAATTGCGAACAGCCGCCTCTCAACTCGGAAATTATTATTCCATCATTACCGAGCGGCAAACCTTTACTGAAAACCTCATTAATGTTTTGACGGAAGGTGCCGATAAACTCACGCTTGCCGATATGAATGAAGAATCCGCCAACATGCTTTCATTGCAAACGCAACAAAATTTGGCGGTCAACTCTTTATCTTTAGCATCGCAAGCCAGCCAAGCCGTGTTGCGATTATTCTAAAAAAGACGTATAGCGGGCGATTAGGGCGTTGTCTTCGGGGAAAAGCGTCCTCACGTACGCTTTTATACGTTGCGGTACTTTTTCCCTCGGCGCCTACTACTCGCCTCGCTCTCCGCCTTTTTTAGGAAAAATGGATTCT
>CASFNB010000038.1 GCA_949295915.1 uncultured Pseudomonadota bacterium
GCAAGGCGGAGAGTTTGTGCCTTGTTCATTCATCATTGTCATCCCGAATTTATTTCGGGATCTCATAAGATGCTGAAACAAGTTCAGCATGACTGTGTGAGGTATCGGAATGACAAAAAATGTGATGCTGAAACAAGTTCAGCATGACTGTGTGGGGTATCGGAATGACAAAAAATGTGATGCTGAAACGAGTTCAGCATGACTGTGTGGGGTATCGGAATGACAAAAAAAAGAATGAGATGCTGAAACGAGTTCAGCATGACTGTGAAGAAAAAACGAAAGGAGAAAGAATATGAATACAAGAACTGACAAAATTTGGGGGGCAAGTCTCGCGCTCGCGGCTTTCTCCTTTATCACACCGTCGCAAGTACAAGCTCAGACCTGCGTCACACCGCCCACTTGCGAAAGCTTGGGTTATACCAAAACTATTGCCAATTGTGACGGACATGATTTTCTAAAATGTCCGTTTGACACCAGTGTTGGTTATTGTGATTCCGGAAACGAAGACTCGGGAAAATGTGACACTCCAGTTATCGGAGCATTTCTTTACTCAGATATGAGTTGTTCAACGGCACTTTATGAAAATAAAACCGTCATTGGGATTATTTTTAATCCTGTACATCGTTTAGCGATTGCATTGGATGAAGGACTAGAAAATTGGGCACTGTTAAAAACTGATGTTCTCGAATTACCAAATTGGGATGATGCTCCAATATCTGATTGGTCAGGAAAAAGCAACACACTAATATTGATTAATGCTTCAATCGCCAATAACTATAGTTTTTCAGCAGCAGAATATGCCTATAATTATACAACAGCAGGAACTAAAGCCGGTGATTGGTATTTACCCGCAGGAGGAGAGTTGCAGGCTATTTATGATAATCGTTCAGTTTTAAATGAAAGTTTATCTTTAGCCGGAGGGACTCAACTTTACAAAACTTATTATTGGTCTTCTTCAGAACATAATGACAGTGGTGCTTGGGGTTTAACTTTTGAAAGTGGAGATTGGGGTTACGACTTAAAATACGGATTTCTAAACGGTAAATATGCTCGCTATCAGGTTCGCCCGGTTCTAGCTTTTTAAGCGAATTTGGCCACCCCCCAAAGCTCTGAACTAAAAATTCAGAGCTTTTTATTTTCAATTAAACTTGCCGTGACAATGTTTGAACTTTTTACCGCTACCGCAAGGACAAGGATCATTACGCGCAACCTTACCCCAAGTTGTCGGATCATTAGCATCAAACGGCTTATATTGGAACGGGGTTGGTTTTTCGTTTTCCTCGGATTGCTGAGCTTGAGGTGTCCCCCCCATTACAGATTCCGGCGTTTCATGCACTTCTTTATAATTTTGCTGAGCTTGCGGACGGCTCATATTTTCTGCTGAGTTGCTTTGAATTTGCGCATGACAAATCAAGAAAGTAACTTTTTCACGCAGCTGGTCTAAAAGATAAGAAAACATATTAAATGCTTCTTTCTTATATTCATTCAAAGGATCTTTTTGCCCATAAGCACGTAAAACAATGGTATGACGCATCAATTCCAAAGCAGCAATATGGTCTTTCCAAAGCTGATCTAACACTTGCAAAAGAATAGATTTTTCAACAAAACGCATAACGGCTTCAGGAACATTTTTGTTGCGTTCGGTCAGGGTTTCTTCCATGGCATCAACAATTTTTTGTGCAAACATATCGGCGGTCAATTCTTGTCCTTTTGCCATTTCTTTCAAGGGGAAGCTCATACCGATGGTTCGGTTCAACTCTTGCGCCAAACCTTCCAAGTCCCATTCACTGGCCATTGTACCATAAGGAGCATATTGATGAACAAGAGCATCAACAAACTCATCTCTCATATCTTGAATGGTATCGGAAACATCTTCACTTTCCATCAATTCTTTACGTTGCTCATAAATAACCTTGCGTTGATCATTCATCACATTGTCATATTTGAGCAAGTTTTTACGAATATCAAAGTTACGTTCTTCTACTTTTTTCTGAGCTTTTTCAAGAGCTTTGCTGATAAACGGATGTACCAAAGCCTCACCTTCGGGCAATCCCAAACGCTGCAACATCACACTCATGCGTTCTGAGCCGAAAATACGCATCAAATCATCTTCCAGAGAGAGGAAGAATTTAGAATGTCCGGGATCTCCCTGACGACCGGAACGCCCGCGCAGCTGATTATCGATACGGCGGCTTTCATGACGCTCGGTACCAATCACATACAAACCGCCGGCAGCCAAAGCTTCTTCTTTAGCTTTTTCCACTTCAGCCTTGATTTTAGCGCGAAGTTCAGCAATTTGCTCAGGAGTTTCATCTCCTTTAAGAGTTTCTTTAAGGCGCATTTCAACATCACCACCCAACGGAATATCGGTACCGCGACCAGCCATATTGGTTGCAATGGTGATAGCCCCCGGCACACCGGCTTGAGCAACGATAGCAGCCTCACGTTCGTGGTGACGTGCATTCAAAACTTCAAATCGCACCGAAGATTTTGCTCTGAGCAATTCTGCCAAAAGTTCTGATTTTTCAATAGAGGTTGTACCGACCAAAACCGGTTGATTGCGTTTGTGGCAATCTAAAATGGTATTAATAATGGCGTTGTATTTTTCTTTGGCGGTACGATAAATTTCATCATGTTCATCAATACGAATAACCGGACGATTCGTCGGAATCTCGACACAATTCAACCCATAAATTTCATTAAATTCGCCTTCTTCAGTCATAGCCGTTCCGGTCATACCGGAGAGTTTGGGATAAAGACGGAAATAGTTTTGAAAGGTGATTGATGCCAAAGTCTGGTTTTCAGATTGAATCGGCACGCCTTCTTTAGCTTCAATGGCTTGATGCAAGCCATCGCTGTAACGGCGACCTTCCATCATACGACCGGTAAACTCGTCAATTATTACAACTTTATTGTCTTTAACGATGTAATCAATATCTCTGATGTGCATTTTGTGTGCACGCAAAGCCTGATTAACGTGATGAACGAGTGTAACGTTATTAATATCATACAAGCCGCCGTCTTTAATCAAACCGACTTCTTTTAAAAGCTGTTCCACATGTTCTTGTCCGGCTTCGGTCAAAACCACGGTTTTAGCTTTTTCATCTTTTTCATAATCGGTTTCCAAAAGATGCGGAATGATTTTGTTAACGAGGATATATTTTTCAGAGCTATCTTCGGCCGGACCGGAAATAATCAATGGCGTACGAGCTTCATCAATCAAGATTGAATCCACTTCATCGACAATAGCAAAGTTAAACGGACGTTGCACCATATCGGCGCGTTCAAATTTCATATTATCGCGCAAATAGTCAAAACCGAGTTCATTATTGGTTCCATAGATAATATCGCAGTTGTAAGCGGCACGACGTTGATCATCATCTTTTCCATGTACAATATAATCAACGGTCAAGCCCAAGAAGCGATAAACTTGTCCCATCCACTCGGCATCACGTTTGGCCAAATAATCATTAACGGTAACGATATGGACACCCTTTCCTTCCAAGGCATTAAGATAAGCCGCCAATGTTGCCACCAAAGTTTTACCTTCACCGGTTTTCATTTCGGCAATCATCCCTTTATGGAGGACGATACCACCAATGAGCTGAACATCATAATGGCGTTGTCCAAGCGTTCGTTTAGCGGCTTCTCTGACTACGGCAAAAGCCTCAGGCAACAGATCATCAAGAGTTTCACCGTTTTTCAAGCGTTCACGAAATTCGGCTGTTTTGGCACGTAATTGTTCATCACTCAACGGTGTTATTTCGGGTTCCAAAGCGTTGATTTTTTGTACTAACTTATATTGCTTTGCCACAAAACGATCATTAGCGCTACCAAAAATTTTACGAGCCAAACTGCCTAACATTATACTTTTCCTCATTTAAATCTTATAATCTAGCAAAGAAAATAGTGTTTCTGCGTCCGAAAGTCAAGAGCGGCGCAAAAGTTATAAACCATAGCAAAAAAATATTTGGCAATCTTAAGTTTTATGTTGTATAAATAGGAGCAGTCAATAAAACTATATGGAGAAAACAGCATGGATAAAAAATACATTGCTTTTGCCGTACTCGGCAGTTTAATAATGAATGCCGGTAATGCTTGCGCCGAAGGTAAAGACGGTGTTGCCGCCGTTGTTAACGGAGATAAAATCACCGTTGCCGAAATCCGCGAAGCCTACAAAGCCAACCCTCAACTTAAAGACAGGGTTTCTTTTGAAGAATTTTATAACAAAGCTTTAGATGGTTTCATCAGCGGCAAAATGGTTTACCAACAAGCTCAAAAAGCTAAGATTGAAGACACACCGGAATACAAGGCTCAATTAAAATTAGCCAAAGAAGAATTGGCTCGCAAAATTTACATGGAAAAAGAAGTAGATAAGAAAGTAACCGATTCTGAAATCAAAAAACTTTATGATGAATATAAAGAAACTTTCAAATCTGAAAAAGAAATCAAAGCCAAACATATTTTGGTAGATAATGAAAAAACCGCCAAAGATATTATTGCCAAACTCAAAAAAGGCGAAAAATTTGATGACTTAGCTAAAAAATACAGCAAAGATAAACCCGAACTTGGTTATTTCACCAAAAACGTAATGGTGCCGGAATTTGCTAACGCTGCATTTGCCATGAAAAAAGGAGAATATTCAAAAACTCCGGTTAAAACTCAGTTCGGTTACCATATCATCATGATTCAAGATGTCAGAGATTCCAAACCGGCAGATTTAAAGGTCATCAAACCGCAATTACGCGCTATGTTGGCTCAAAATGCTTTGGCTGAATCTTTCCAAGAAACAGCTCAAAACAGCAAAATTGAAAAATATACTCTTGATGGAAAAACTTTGGAAGCAACACCGAAGAAATAAACTTCAGGAATATAGATATAAAAAAGCTCCTCGTTTGAGGAGCTTTTTTTTGAATTTAATACAAATTACATTTCTTTTTGTTCAAAGAAAGATTTGTCAACACCGCACAGCGGGCAAACCCAATCTTCCGGCAATTCTTCAAACGGGGTTTCTTCATCATAAACATAACCGCATACGGTGCAAACCCATTTCAAATTTTTCTTTTCTTCAGTCATTATAATCTCCTTATTTTTGAGAGTTAAGTTTAGATTTATATTCTTGAAAGCTTTGCATAACCTTATCTTTAAATCCGTTACGATAATCGGCGTAAGTCAAAGCCTCTTCTCCCTTGCGACATTCACCGTCAACAACTTCGGCGGCAAACATGGTATTGCTGGAAAAAACTTGTTTGCTGATAACTTTAGCTTTCAAAACAGCGGTGCAATCTTTCAAATAGGGCAAGCCATCTTTAATATCGGCTTCAACATTATCCCACTTTTTCACATTGCGAGAAGATTGAAAACCAAAATTGGCAATAACAAAAGGATTAACGCTTTTACCAAGCACACTCAAAGAAAGCACGCCTGTTTTGTCAATCACTTCTTTGGTGTAGCTGTTGTTTCCGCAAGAAACAATAATAATATCCGGAGAGTGCGCCACTTGCGAAACGGCATCAATCAAACTGCCGACCGGCATTCCGTTATCATCCGCGCCCAAAACATACAACCCGTTGGTCAATCTAAAAAGTGCATTGGCATCCATTTTAATAATCCTCAGTTTTTTTATATTATATAGTGAATAAAATTTATTTTTCAAATTGTTCTTGCAAATTTTTTGTATAGTATGGATAAGGCTTATCATGATAAAAGGACTTTATATGCCGCAACAAATTGAAATAACGACGGAATTTTCCAAAGCACTGGATATTATCAATAACAGCGCCAAACATTTGTTTGTGACCGGTAAAGCCGGCACCGGAAAATCCACTTTTTTGTCTTATAGCCGCGACCATATAAACAAAAACATGGTTATTTTGGCTCCGACCGGCGTTGCTGCACTCAACGTCAAGGGGCAAACCATACACCGCTTTTTTGGCTTTCCGATAAATATCACCCCCGAAAAAATTAAATCCGGCGATTTTACACCGCGGAGCAAACGTATATTCAAAAATCTGGAAACCTTGGTGATTGACGAAGTTTCCATGCTGCGAGCCGATTTATTAGATTGTATAAATACATTTTTAGAGCTTTACGGACCGGAAAAAGATGCGCCGTTCGGTGGCGTACAAATGGTCTTTGTCGGTGATTTATACCAACTTCCGCCGGTCATTTCCAATGTAGAACAAACATATTTTTTTCAAAAATACGATTCGCCTTATTTTTTCAGCGCTGAAGTTTTCAAAAAAATCACTTTGGAAGTTGTGGAACTGCAAAAGATTTACCGCCAAAGAGATACTGAGTTTATAGAAATGTTAAGCCGTTTTCGTAACAATACGGTTACCGATTCGGATATAAATAAACTTAACAGCCGACTGAATACAGAGCAAAAATTTTATAACTTAACCGAATTTCAGATTTTTTTAACTTCTACCAACGCCTTAGCCGAAGAGATCAACCAAGAACATTTAAATAAATTGGAGGGCATCACCTATTGTGCCAATGCCGTTATTGACGGCAGCTTTAATCGAGAATCATACCCCAACAGTGAAGAACTTTATTTTCGTACGGGTGCTCAAATCATGTTTTTGAACAATGATAGTAGAAATCGTTGGGTTAACGGCAGTCTGGGATACATTGAAAAAATCTTTCTCGAAAACGGGCGTATCAAGCATGTTTCGGTAAGATTGATGAACAATCGCAAGCTGGTAGAGGTTTTCCCCTACTCTTGGGAAATTTTCAAATATACCATGGAAGGCAAAGAAATTATTTCTGAAGTTATTGGCTCATTCACACAATTTCCTTTTAGACTGGCATGGGCAGTTACCATACACAAGAGTCAAGGCAAAACCTTTGATCATGTAACCATAGACATTGGCAAAGGTACCTTTGCCACCGGACAATTATATGTTGCTTTAAGCCGCTGCACATCTTTTGAAGGTCTGAGCTTAACCAAACCGATACAAAAGCGCCATGTGATGACTGACGATAGAATTTACAATTTTTTGGAACAATATTTACCACTTGACCTAAGTGAAGAACAAAAAAAGAAAAAATTAAATTTAGCCATACAAAAGCAAGAAAAAATAAAAATAGAATATCAAAAGAGCAATGGAGAAACGAGCTTACGCTTAATTATTCCGAAAAGAATAGAAAAAGAGAAACTCTTAGCAATATGTGCGCAAAGGAATGAACCGAGATATTTTAATCTGTCAGGGATTCAAAAAATTTGTAAAGTTTAATACAAAAAAAATAAAAAAAAGACTTGTTTAATTTTTTTTTTGTGATATGTACATACGAGTTAAGAGTAACGGAATGTAGTTCAGCCTGGTAGAACGCTTCGTTCGGGACGAAGAGGTCGCTGGTTCGAGTCCAGTCATTCCGACCATAAAAACAAAAAAGGCTGCCTTGTGTAGTCTTTTTTTGTTTTTAAAGATGCCGAAGGCATTGTCTCGAACCAGCGAAGAAGCTGTTTGACAAGGAGGAGAGGCAGACGGAAGTATGCCGGTGAGGCTTTAGCCGAACGACGAACGAAGCGGCGGAGCATAAGCG
>CASFNB010000039.1 GCA_949295915.1 uncultured Pseudomonadota bacterium
GTATCTTCGGACGGCATAAGATATTGTATCGAAAGAGAGTTTTTGACAATATTTCGTGGTCCAAACAAAGCAACCGGTATGGTTTTAGGCTCATCTCTGACAAATCGGACAATACCGCCTTGAATAAATGCAACGGCTCTTCCGACTTTTGCCGTTCTTGACAGGGCTTCATATACGGTTAATTTACTATCAAATACCGCGTTAAAGGTATCGCCCCTCGAACTCCAAACTCTATCCAAATCATATAAAGCCTGTAAATCAATAGCGTTGTCTTTGAGATTAGCACCGTATGAGGCTTTCAAAATATCAGCCAAAGCCCAAGCGATTGAACGTGTCGGCTCAACAGAAGACGACCACCCCGAAAGCGGCGACCAAGTCTTGAGCTTGCGTGTTACAATGCAATTCACCAAGCGGCTTGACCTTTGCGAAAGATTGTCCGTTGCCTTCATTATAATTGCCAATAAAGTTACATTTCCGTAATCTTTGGCAGATAATACAAAGCCTTTGGCAGAAGACCAGCGGATTTCATGACCGGCACGCGATGATGTATCTTTGTCATCAATCCTTGTTGCGCGGATTTCATAACGTCCTGCAGGTACATCATAAGTATAAGTCTTATATATTCCGTTATGTGTGGCTTCAGTAATACTTTCATTTCCTAAAGTGTACCACTCACCTAGCGGCGCATCATTGTCATCAATCGAGCGAACTTCTATCTTCCATTGAATTGTTTTGGAAGATAAACCACCGCTGTCATTGGCATAATAACAACCGCGCTGGAATGCGATATCTACTTCAATCTTGGTTATCATTGTTTCTGCCGAATTTAAGATAAACGGACCACAAATTTCTCCTTTCAACAATTCTTGGCCTGCAACTTCGGCAGAAGTAATTACATCTTCATCCAAAAGCGTATTTTTTTCGCTAGGACGAATAACTTGGCAGGTTATCTCCTCAAAAGAGCTAATCGGCGTATCTTCAATGCGGATTTGTTCAACATCATATTCGCCTTGTCCGATACAATGGAGCTGATAAACATATTGTTCATTATCAATATAGCGATAATAAGGTTGACTGGCAAAATCGGGATAGATTAAGTGGCGACCATAAATCACCGGAATTGGATTGCCAAGCCTTGCTTCATTTCCTTGAGCCTGCAAAGAATATGTCGGGCTTTGCGTATAAGCGGAAGATGTCATACCATTAAGAGCTGGTTTGGGAGTCGGTACAAAAGTATTGATTAAAATTCCGCCAGCCATAGAAACGCCTGCCGCAGCCACACCACCCCAAACGGCACCATAAGCCGCTCCGACAGCTCCGCCGGTATAAACCGTGGCAACAATCAAAGCAACCGTTAATACCGTTTTAAGCGGATTTGAACTTCCACCACCACCGCCCAAAGGCAAAACAACAAAACTGACAACATCTTGAGATGATAAAGGGCTAGACCAATCTTTACGAAGTTTGGCAACGCCATTTACAAAACAAACTACCGGACGAGATAAATCAATCTTTTGCTTATTTACGATTTGCCAAATTGTTTGATTTTTGGATAAGGTTTTGCTTATCCGTCCTTTGTTTAGGTTAAACGGATTTGTAAAGTAATTAAAATAAGTCATTTGTTATCTACGCAAAATGTGCGGAGAATAAACCTCTTAATCTCCGCATTTTAGAATATAATGCGTTGAGCGACCGGCACCTACTTGTTCTAATATATCATTTTCAACCAGATATTTAAGTGAGCGACCGGCAGTATCTTGCGAACATTTACAAATTTTTGCCCACTTTCCGGAAGTGAGATTTCCTTCAAAACCATCAAATAGCATATTTATAATTTTTCTTTGGTTATCATCTAACGCAACCAAATTAAATTTTTGCCATAATTTTGATTTTTGCATGATTTTCTCAATCAGACTTTCAGAGTTCTTCATAGATGTCAACAAACATTCTAAAAACCATTTAAGCCAACCGGTAATATCCATATCGCCTTTTTGAGTGCTTTCCAAAATTTGATAATACATCTTCTTTTCTTTTTGAATTTGGGCAGACATACTATAAAAGCGATATGCTGTATTTTCTGCTTTAGCTAACATCATATCGGTAATAGCTCGTGAAATACGTCCATTTCCGTCTTCAAACGGGTGTAAAGTTATAAACCATAAATGACTGATAGCTGCTTTGATAAGAGGATTAATTTCTATAGAAGAATTAAACCAGTTTAAAAATTCTTGCAACATTTCCGGCAAAAACTTAGCTTGCGGAGCTTCATAATAAATAATTTCTCTGCCGGATTTAGATGAAACAACTTGCATCGGACCGTCAGCATCATCGCGTAAATCACCTACTTTAATTTTATACATTCCGCTATATCCGGTCGGAAATAAAGCGGCATGCCAACCACAAATTCGCTCTTTAGTTAAAGGAGCGTTATAATTATGTGTTGCATCAACCATCATTTCAACAATTCCATCAATATGATGGCTGCTTATAATTGAATTGGAATTTTTAATATTCAAACGACGAGCAATAGAAGAACGAACTTGCTCACTATTAAGGTTTTCGCCCTCAATTTCACTGGATTTAGTAATTTCATCCGTAAGATTATGCAAAAAAGCCTCTTGTTGTAAATCAAACCCAAGCTGTTGCATTTTTCCTAATAGGTTGCCTTGTAAAAAAGAAACTTTTGAAAGTAAATCAGTGAGTTCTTCTATACGCCATGTAAACTTAGGCCAACTTTGATTTTCGTAAATATACATCTTATAATCTCCGCAAATTATGCGTAGATTATACAATCTAATCTCCGCAAGGTCAAGTTGTTTGTTTATTTTTCACTCGGTAAAAACTATCAATAAACCAACCGGAGAGGTTAAGAGAGGGTGCTTTTTGAAAAATAACGCCGTTTCCACGAACACAATGCAAAATACCGCCACCATCAATATCAAGCCATAAACCGGCATGGACTGGATTTTTAGCTTGTCGCATTAAAACAACATCTCCATCTTGAGGCTTATCAACCTCAACGAAGGCTTGAAAAGCTAAATCAGCGTGAAAAGCCTTAAGAACATCTCTTAAATTGTTGGGATTGATATTAACCGGTGGCACCTGATAGCCATATTCGTGCAACAGCACAAAACGAACAAAGCCCCAACAGTCAAAACTGTCAGGACCTTGTGCACCAGCTACCCATGGACGACCTATATATTTATTTGCAAAATGTGTCATCTGCTAAGCCCCGGATATTTTTTCACGGTATAGTTTTCTGCAGGAAATGATTTGTTGCCAATATCCATCATTCTGGCCGTGGCAGATATTTTTGATATATCGGCGGTGATTTCCGTTATTACCAAGGTGATTGGCGGGTCCATTTGCGGATAGCTCAAATCGCTTGATAAATACGGACGATACGTCATCTCAATCATATCTTGGGTTTCAATAGCTTGATCTAAATAACGCATAATCTCGGTTGAAACATTATCTAAAGATAAGCTAATTTCCGGTACCGGAATATTTTCTACCGGCGGAAGTTGTAAATCAAAGGCTAAAGCGATAAATTCAACGTCTTTACCCCCATCTAGCGGCGCATTGTCTTCCAGTCTGCAAGTATGATTAACATTATCGCGCACAACCCGAATAGCGGTTGAATTGCCGTTTTCATCTTTGAAAGCCGGATGCCTTAGCTCCAAGGTATGTAAAATTACAACATCACTCGGAGCTGAAGCATAAGCCTCTTTTAAGGCTTCAGATAAGGTATTATCACTCATTTAGTGTCCTCGGCGGTTTTGGAATATGGAAATAAAGATTCAATTTGAACGGATATTTCTTTGATTTTCTGAATAAAATCATTTTCTTTGTCATCGTTCCATTGATTGAGAGCTTTTTCTCGTTCTCTTTCCAAAATTAAACTATCTGATTTTTTTCGATACAATTCACAACGAGCTATTTGAATTTCTTCATCGGTCATTGGAATTTCAATTAAATGTTCAATGATTTTATCCTTTTTTAATTCAAATTCAGATTTATACTTTTTATTTGGTTCTATTTCGCCTTGTGTTTCAATCGGCAAGAAACCAAATTTTCGCATTAATTTTTCGTTGCTGTCAAAATTACTGATAGAGCCGTAATTTTTCGGAGCATATTCAACATTGTCTTTGTTATTGAAGCGTGCAAACATTTTATTTTTCCTTTTAAGTGTTATCAATAATGGTTAAAGAGCCAACTGTCGGGTATTTTTGAGTACCTTTTTGATTAAGAAAGATATAAGAAGCATCTGCAGAAGCAGTAAAAGTCTTATTGACGCTAATACTTGAAGCGGAGTTTGAGCCATTATTGGTTGAAAATATAGTTTGAGTTAGAGTTGTTGGTTTTCCTTTGGACATAGAGGTTGAAGTATTCACACCGGTTGCCGTAGAAGTAAAAGCTTCGTAAAGCCACGTTCCGGATGATATAGAATATTTTATGGTGTAGCTTCTTCCTTTAATAAATGAATAAGTGAAGCGATAAGAATTGCCATAAGCCATGTAAGCACTTCCGGGCAATCTTTCATTATCATACGAAGTTTTTGTGGCAGAAGATACGGAAATGACTTTCGTTTTACTGCTCAAAGTGATTTTTTTACTTGTGTTTTCGGTTACAATTTGATTGCCGCTTTGGCTGTAATAGCCGGTTGCACTTACTTCCCAAGCGACATTGGTTCCGGGTTCTACGGTTACACTTTTGGTTTCAACGCCATTCATCACAACTTTTGCCGAAGTCGGAGAGGTGGTAATTGAAAATGTGTAAAGGATTTTTTCCAAGGTTATTGTTAGTTCTACATCTTTTTTGGCTTCAAATTTTCCGCTTTGCGAATAATATCCAGCAAAAGATACGCTCCAGCTTACAATTTCACCTTTTTTTATTTCTAATTCGGAAGTTTTTATTCCATTGATAGTAACGGTGGCATTAGCTGGATAGGCGATAATTTTGACAATAATCGAACAATCAGATAATAAAAGTTTACTAGAATGTATTTGCACTGTCTTCCTCCGACATTACACCACAAACCCATAATAAAGTATGTGGGTTATAATCAAAATAAACACTATAAACACCAATGCCAATTTCAGGTACGTTGCCGTTGAAGAAAGTTTGTGTTCCCCAATCAACCGTTAGATTTTCTTTTAAGTTTTGCATTTTTGCCATAATTTGATGAAACTTTGTGTTATCGCTGACACTAGGCAAAACAAATTCCAATGCCCCTGAAAAATCTTGTGGAACAGAGATTTTGTAAATTTTTTCAATTTCCAAATTCAGGGTTGTGCCGCTTAGTTCGTTTATCTCCGGAGCTTTATCGGCTTTTAGAGTTTGTATTGATAAAATATCATTTTTATTTTGAGTAATTTGTTGTTGTAAAGCCGCTGTATGTTCATCAATATTTGGTTTTGCCGTTGTTTCAATATAATTATCAATCGCCGGATAACTATTGGTTTCTACATAATTGTCAATTTGGGGCTGAATATTTGTTTGAACATAGGTGTCTATTTTGGCACTTGCCGCTTGAGTAACATCTTCGGTTACGTTATCAATGGCAGATTGAGCGGCGGATAGAGCCGCTTCTTTTACTTCATCAACGGCAGATGAAATTGTCGTGTCCAAAGATTGTTCGGCTTGATTAATCTTGTTGTCAATTCTGGTTTCGGCTGATGATACCTGATTTTGGATATTTTCGACAGCCGAAGTAGAAGCCGTTGATATTTCTTCTTTAGCCGAATCTACATAATTTTTGGTATCGGCAAGAGTTTGTTTGGCTTCATCAACGGCACTTACAGCTTCTTGAGCGGCATTTGGGGCTTGCTCTACCAAATTATTTGTATTTGATAAAATGGTATCTTTAATATCTTTAATGGCTTTAGCTACTGTAGGAATTTCGCCACTTTCAACCGTTACAGTTTCGGTTTCTCCACCGTTGACGGTTTGATGAAGTTTTTGAGAAGCGGTTTCGGCTACCGTTACCGCTTGGTCTAATCGTTCTTGAATATTAGGCATTTGCTTGATTTCCTTTTAGTTTAAGTGATTATGAAGTGTGCGATTTACATAAGTATGAAGACGTTCAACGCTAAGAAGTAGTTTGTGATAATCGCTGTCTAATAACAGTTCTAAGCCGTCTTCTCGTAAGGTTGGGCGGTCGCGGATTTCTAGTTCGGAGCTGATTTCCCATAGTCTGCCATTGAGTAAACTCGCTTCAAACTGTTGTGTAAACCTTGCGTCCTGTTCAATTAAGCCAATTCCGCCCAAAAGCGTAATATAAAACCATTCGCCGCCTTCTTGGGCATAATATTTGTACCAAGCCTCAAATACGGCAAATTGCTCTAAATTAAATATCCATTTTACGGTTATGCGGCTCGGAGTTTGTGTATATCGCCGCCTTTGACGTGCCGGTCCGGCTTCCATTTCGGTTCTAACGATTGCTTCTCCGGGTTTTATCGCATAACCTTGTACTGTCGGATAAGGTAGTGTTTTTGGAAAATTTATTGTCATCTGTAACTCCCATAAGCTGGATTAAGAGCATAGCGTTGTTCTAAAATCGGCGATAATCCTTCGCCTTTGCTGATGTTTTTGCCGATTGTGCTTTCGATTTGTTCAACAATGACATCAATAGATACGTTGCCGTCATTATCTTGGCTTGAAGTCGCATAAGCCTTTGTGCCGGAAGCGTTATTATGGACATTTACATTAACATTTACCGGCGTTTTGCGATTTAATTCACCACCGAGGGCTTGCATTTGCCCTTTAGTGAAGATTGTTTCACCGCGTTTGGCTATAATCGGAACTTCATCACCAACCAAACCACCGCTGTGGAATTTTGGCGCACCAACAAAAACCGCCGGATTTACAGCTTTACTTGCTAAATTATCAGCTCCGACAACTCCGCCACTATGCGCCATCGCAAACCCAAGATAACTGCTAATGCCAGTTAATAAAGGCATTGTAATTGATTGACGGATAGCAATTTGCATCATATCGCTGATAATTGCATTGGCAAAATCTGAAAAGCTCGCTTTTCCGGTTGTTACAAAAGAAACAAGCGCATTTTCCATATTTGAGAAAGCGTTTTTTACTGCGTTTTCTGCCAAACTTGCAAAATCGCTAAGTTCATTTTGCACATTTTGAAAACCTCGCTTAAACCCGTCTTCCAAAGTTTTTGACGAGTTTAAGGCCGCTTCATTGGCTTTTTTTACCATGTCATCATAAACTTGATTAACTTGTTCTTTGTATTTTTCATAATCTCCGGCATTCGATTTTAGGTTATTGAGTGTGTTTTCTCGCCACTCATTAGCTTTGGCCATAGCTTGATCATAAGGACTTTCCAGCTCTAAAACCTTTTGCTTTAGGTCTTCAATCGTTTTTTTATAAGCATCTGCATTGACATTTACTTTAGGCGTAACGGTCGTATCTTCTGTTTCTGGGGCAACTTCTACTTTAGGCCTAAGCTCTGGATTTTCTAAATAACTAAGTTCATCTCTGGCTTTTATTGCATCTTCTTCCGCGGCTTTTAATAAAAGAAGTTTATTTTGGATTTCTTGAGCTTGTGGCTGAAAATCAGGATATTCCGCCGCCAATTTCCAAATTTCTTCTTCATATTCTTCCAAATTATATTTGGAATCCTTCAAAATTTTTGCTAAGTCTTTTGCATAAATCTCATAATCTTCTAAAAGAGCGTTCGGCGTAAATCTCGTTGTAAAGGATAATCCGCCGGTATTTTTTAACTCTTTTCGCAAGTCTTTTATATTTTGCTCGGCGGTTTTGAGTTTTAAGCCCCATTCAGCCAAAGCCATGTCTTTGGTTTGTTCGGCAGAAAACTTTGTCGCTTCTTGAGCTGTGGCTTTGAGTTCATCTTGCAACTTCTTTAAAGTTTCGGCGTGGTCTTTAGCGGCTCTTTTAGCAACATTATGACTATCTACAAGTTTATAAATCGCCATTCCAGCTAAAACAGCCAGACCAGCAGGACCACCGATAAAAGCCAGCGCACCTTTCAAAACTCCGGCGGCTGTTGCGGTTATAGCCATTTGCGCCGCCGCCAATTTAGATACTTGGCTCATCATCGCAATTCCGGCAACGGCAGATTTAGCTGATACAGACAGACCGGCTAAGCTAACCTGCAGATAACCAACTCCGGCTTTAAGCAGATTAATTCCGCCCATAATTGCCGAAGAACCAAGGCGAACACTCAAAAGAGTTAGAGCTATATCTGCGTGTTCTGCTAATAAAAAGAAAGCGTCCGAGGCGATATTTACCGCGGTTGCTAAGGTTTTACCTATGGTATCTGCGGCACCTCCGCCACTTTCCACTAATTCGTTGAATTGAGTAAAAGTGGATTTTAGAGCTTCATTAAGACCGCTTTGCCCGATTTGACGATAGATTTTTTCAAAACTGTCTTCAATATTGGACAATACGCCGTTCATGGTTTTCATTTGTTCGTCCATCGCTCCGGTTTTCATTTGTTCGTCCATCGCTCCTGCAAAATTTACATCACCGAGTGAACGAAGATATTTTTCAATATCGGCGGCATTTTTCTTTACGGTTGTTGTAACTCCGGCGAAAGTGAATTTAACTTCATCAGTTAATGTATTGGCTTTAATACCAAAACTTTTGAGCCTTTCAAATTCACCAACAGTTGCATCGGCAACAGCTTCCACAAAATCAATCATATTTTTGCTAAATGCAGAAGCTGTGTTGCCGTAAGAAGTTAATGCCTCTTCCGAAGGGTCAAGCCCTAAGGCTTTAAGACGAATAAAAGCCTCAACAATTTCATTGAGCTGGTATGGCGTATTAATCGCAAATTTTTCAATTAACGTAAAAGCTTCTTGAGCCGCTTTGGTAGAACCGGTTACGGTTTTTAATGAAGCTGATAATCTTTCAAAGGTTGTATTTGCATTAAAAATCGAAGAAAATGTATTCTTTAAGCCCTGAAATCCAAGATAAGCTCCAAATAAAGCCGTACCTTGCCGAATAACCTCATTAAAAGAGCGAGCTGTTGCATCTAAGGCCTTCAAATTATCATTAGCCGGAGTAATAACTTGAGTAATACGCCTAAAAGCCTTATCTCCGTCATTTCCGAGGTTTTTAAATTCCTGCCGGACTTTATCACCGCCAATGGCTGATAATCTGATACTTAAATTTTTAACTGCACTCATTTTTTTGATTATCCAAAATTGCAAAAAGACCAACTGGCAAAAGTTCGCTCATAATTTCCATATCCAGCCCAAGATTTTGAGCTAAGGAGAGGGCAAGAGATAGGTCAGGCTTGGAAAGTTTTAATAAAATTTCCCAAGCCTGATAACCTTCAACGGTTTTTAAGGAAGTTTCTGTATATCGGCATTTGTAGAACGGACAGAAGATTTTTCCGTCTTGGTTACATCCGGCACAGTAGCTTCGCCCATCGCCGAAGTGCCATTTTGCGCGGGCAAAGATACGTTTTTTTCA
>CASFNB010000040.1 GCA_949295915.1 uncultured Pseudomonadota bacterium
CGCTGCGTTCGGCCGGCGGCAGCCAAACATTCCACACTGTCATGCTGAACTTGTTTCAGCATCTCATGAGACACTGAAATAAATTCAGGGTGACGATAAAGGTGGTGTTCAGGGTGACAAGTACGCGAGGTGCTTTCATGTTGCCCGAAACAAAGTTTATTCTCGTCCACACAGCAATCTGACTTTCGCCGTCAAACACACCGTGTTTGGTCGATCGAACGTATTGCGTTTGCAAACTTAATGATAGTTACGGATGATTCCGGATAGAATACCTTGAATTTTCACTCTTTCGGGAGAAAAATGTCTGGTTTCATAAGTACTGTTTCTGGGAATGAGCAAAACTTCGTTTTTTTCTTTTTTGAGCACTTTGAGTGTCGCTTCGCAGTCATCAACCAAAGCAACGACAATTTCGCCGTTGTTGGCATTTTCTGCTTTGCGAATAATGGCTGTATCTCCATCCAAGATTCCGGCCTCTATCATAGAGTCTCCTTCGACGGTAAGGGCATAAAACTGCCCTTTTGAAACCATGTCCAGCGGTACGGCAATTTTTTCGTTTTCGTTTGCAATGGCTTCAATCGGAGTGCCGGCTGCAATTTTTCCGTAAAGAGGAATTTCGACTGCAGAAAATTGCAGAGCTTGTTCGCGTTTTTTTTCTTCCTCTATAATGGCGCTTGGTTTGAGTTTGGGCAAGCGTAAAACTTCTAAAGCGCGAGCTTTATGTGGAAGCTTGCGAATAAAATTTCGTTCTTCCAAAGCTTCAATCAGAGCATGGATTCCTGATTTAGATTTTAAGCCGACAGCATCTTTCATTTCATCAAAAGAAGGAGAACAACCGGTTTCTTTAAGAACTTTGTTGATAAAAAGCAAAAGTTTATATTGTTTTTCTGTCAGCATGAGCACTCTCAAATTTAAAAAAAGTAGAACAAAATCAATATATTTGTTCTACTTTAGTTCTTTTGTTTTGTCAATAGATTATCTGCTTTTAGATTTTTTTCGTTTAATTAAATCATTCATTGTCAGATTTTTGTTAGCCTTAATTTTATTTAAAGTAACCGAACTGATTTTAGTTTTTTCATTTTTATTTGGAAGCAAATCAGCAAATTTTGCATCATGATGAACAAGTTTGGGCGGCACTCCGTTGGCAACCAATTCTTGCGCTTGCTCAAAGTTAATGGTGCCATTTTGATTAAAACTCAAACATTTAAGATAATTATCTAAAATTTCAGGTCTTTTTAAGATAATGGAGAGCTCTTTCATTGTAGTGATAGAGTGAGTTTCTTTATAGTGTTCTTTGGCAAATTTATAAGCTTCTTTACCGGATCCTTCTTTAAAAACATCAGGATATTTGTTTGCAACAGCATTTACAAAAGCAAGGCTGTTAATTTGACTAAGTTTTTTTCCTTTAATCAGGTTGGCAATACCTCCAAACCCGCCCTTGATATGTTTAGCCAAAAACATGCCCCAAATAGCAGGGTTTACTTGTTCTGGTTTAATATTTGCGTTTTCAAGTGTTGATACAATTTTATTTAGATTTTTTGCATCAAACGAGCAATAAACCGCAGAGGCGTAAGCTCTTTGTAAATTTAAAAACTGTTGTGTGTTTTCTAAACCTTGTTTTTGAAAAATGGTTTTAAAATTTGGAGAGATATAATGAGCTAAGACCTTTCTTGCCGTGGAACCTATGTGATAAACCAAATTATCATCACCAAATTTTTTTTCGTAATTTTGAGCAGATTTCTTAAAATTTTCAACTGCTTTGGAAAAGCCTGCTTTTTTTACAAAGAATTTTGAAGCCAAATTTTCGTATGATGGATCAAGTAAACCGTAAATAGCCATATTTTCAGCATTAAATCGATTAAATTGTAAAGAGCCGTAAAAAGTTTTTGCAACTCCGACCGGATTTTTTTCATTTCCGACTTCACGTTTATAAGAACAATCCCAAAGAGAATATTTTGTCACATTGGCAAAATCTTTGACTTCGCGATTATTCTTGTCATAAACCTTGTTGGTAAATTCATAAATTGGGTTAGGATGATTTTCAGGAGCAATATTAACGGCTTCGGGAGCAATAAAAATGTTTTCAGCGGTTAAAGATTCCTCAGGAGAAAAATCATCGGAAGCAGCTTTAGGTGAGTTGCCCGCAGTATGTACAGGTGCGGCTGCCGTTAAGGCAAAAATACCGGTACGGAGCAAATGCTTGGATATGCTTTTTTTGATTTTTTCAATTTTTTGCAACAGTTTTTCTTTATTCATCTTTGGGCCTTTTTTTTTTGTTTCTTTCATTCTTCAATTTTCATATGTATTATAGTGCTTTATGGGTAAAAAATAAAGATAAATTTAAATATTTATTGAAAAAAAATCTCAACCTGTATATATTGAGAGCCAAAACAGAAAATAAGCAATAAAGAACATAATTTAGGATATAATAATGACAACAGAAACAAATATTCATCGCGAGTCCCGCTTGGCAAAATTAAACGCCTTGCAAGAACAAGGCTATAATCCTTATCCGTATCGTTTTCGTCCGGATAGTTATGCTGCCGATTTACAAGAAAAATATAAAGATTTGGAAGCAGGCGCCGAAACCACGGATGAGGTTGTTGTTGCCGGTCGTGCCATGGCCGTCAGAAACAGCGGTATGTTTATCGATTTGAAAGATTCGACCGGAAAAATCCAAATTTTCTGCCATAAAAACAATCTGGATGAAGAAAATTTGGCTCGCTTGAAGTGTTTGGATGTTGGCGATATCATCGGTATCAAAGGGTTCATCCGTCGTACACCGCGCGGAGAATTATCCATTGCTGCCAAAAGTTTTGACATTATTTCAAAATCTCTGCAAACATTGCCGGAAAAATTCCATGGCTTGACTGATACTGAAGCGCGTTATCGTCAACGCTATGTCGATTTCATCATGAATGATGATTCGAGAAAAATTTTTGAAACACGTTGCAAAATTACGTCAGCCGTTCGTCACTATTTTGAACAACACGGTTTCTTGGAAGTTGAAACCCCGATGTTGCACCCGATTATGGGGGGCGCCAACGCAAAACCGTTCATCACCCATCACAATAAGTTGGATATGGATTTGTTCCTGCGTATCGCACCTGAATTATATTTGAAAAAATTGGTCGTCGGTGGCTTTGACCGTGTGTTCGAAATAGGTCGTAACTTCCGCAATGAAGGTATTGATAAAACTCACAATCCGGAGTTTACCGGTTTGGAAGCATATCAAGCCTATGCCGATTACAATGACATGGCAGAACTTATCCCCGATTTGATGGCTTTTGTCGCTAAAGAAGTTTTGGGTACAACGCTTATCAATTTCCGTGGTAACGAAATTGACTTATCTAAACCTTTTGCCAAAAAATCAATGATTGATTTGGTAAAAGAATATACCGGTGCCGACTTTATGCAAGCCAACACTTTGGACGAAGCAAAAGATTTGGCAAAATCTGTTGGCGTAGATGCCTCAGATTGCATTTCTTGGGGTAAGGTTATCTCCGAAGTATTTGATGCAAAAGTTGAAGCAAACCTCATTCAGCCGACATTGGTTATGGATATGCCGAGAGATATTTCACCGCTTGCCAAAACACACAGAAGCAATCCGCGTTTGGTTGAACACTTTGATGCTTATGTTTGCGGCATGGAAATGGGCTGCGCATATTCAGAGTTGTCCAACCCGTTGGAACAAAGAGAGCGTTTAGAAGCTCAATGTGCAGATCGTGAAAAAGGTGATGATGAGGCACAAATGTTGGATGAAGACTTCATCAATGCTTTGGAAAACGGTTTTCCTCCGTCAGGGGGTATGGGTATGGGTATCGATCGTTTGGCCATTTTGTTGACCAATGCCGAAACCATCCGCGACGTAATAGCCTTCCCAACCTTGCGCAATAAGGATTAAGTCTTGAAAATTCTGAACAGCAATAAAGAAGCTCAGAAATATCGCATCAAGCAGGCAGTGAAATTTATTTTGCTGTCTGCCTTTTTTGTGTCTGGCTTCTTTTTGTTGGGAATGCTGATTTATAAAATCAATCTCGAAAGTGAAATTATTGACGCCGAAATAGCAGCTCAGCAAAATATAGCCCCTTTGAGTAAAAATGATGCCGATTTTTTATATGCAGAGCCCGAGTTTGAAAAGGTTATGGAAGTAACAGAGCCTGTTTCTTATCCTGAAAAGGTTGTTTCGGAAAATCAAAAAGAAAACAAATCCGAAACCGAGATAGACGGCACGGCACTTTTTTATCAAAAGTTGGCAGAGTTGGAAGCCGCAGACAAAAGAGAAAATGAATCAGATTTGCCGCAAGAAGAGTTAGATAAACTCTATGAAGAAAAATTACCTGATAATGTTATCGTGGAAGATTGGGAAGAGCCGGAATTAACGCCGGAACAAATTGCCGAAGGTTATCATGTATATCAACGTCATACGGATGTAAAAAAACTAAATATCATTCCGAAATATAAGCCGGCATATTTTGGCGAAGAACCGGTTATCGCGGTTGTTATAGATGATATGGGCATTGCCAAAAAAAGAACGGCGGATATTATCTCGCTTCAAGCCCCGTTAACGGCATCATTTTTAACCTATGGCGCAGATTTGGATAATCAGGTCAAAGCAGCAAAAAAAGCAGGTATGGAAATCATGTTGCATGCACCGATGGAACCCTATTCTAAAGCAGATGTTGCCCCCGACGTTTTGACAACAAAAATGAACAAAAAGGACGTGCGTTTGGGCTTGGAAAAAATGTTATCAAAATTTTCTGACATTAAAGGCATTAATAATC
Organism: uncultured Pseudomonadota bacterium; assembly: GCA_949295915.1. GTDB lineage: Bacteria > Pseudomonadota > Alphaproteobacteria > RF32 > CAG-239 > CAJLXD01. The sequence continues at coordinate 4,782 of CASFNB010000040.1, forward strand.
ATATGGGCAGCAAATTTACCGAAGATAAAGAAAGGATGCAGGTCGTAATGGAAGTTTTGAAAGAAAAAGATTTATTTTTCTTAGATTCCAAAACCACATCGCATTCCGTAGGCAAAGAGTTAGCCCAAAAAAATGGTGTTTCTTACGCCACAAGACATGTTTTTATAGATAACAAAAATCAAGTTGATTATATTTTAAATCAGCTGAAAATTGCTGAGAAAATAGCTAAAAGAAACGGCTATGCCGTTGCCATAGGTCACCCCAAAAGCGGCACCTACGAAGCCTTAAAGCAGTGGTTACCGAGTTTGAAAGAGAAAAAAATCAAAATTTTGCATATGAGTGATATTGTAAAAGTTCTGCATAAAAGCCATATTTAATAAAAAATATGGAGGAATTAATGTTTGAAATAGATATCAAAGGCAAAAAAGCTCATCTTTTAGGAAAACAATTATCAGTAGGCGACAAGGCGCCGAATTTTACTGTTGTCGATGAAAATTTGCAGCCGATAGAATTGGCAGATTTTGCGGGGAGGGTTATTGTATTAAATTCCATTCCGTCAGCCGATATGCCGGTAAGTAACAGACAGCTGGTAAAGTTCAATCAAGAAGTCAGCTTATTACATGATGCCATAATTTGGTCTGTGAGTATGGATTTACCTTTTGCTTTAAGAAGGTTTTGCGGAACTTACGGCATAAGAAATGTTATGACAACATCTGATTATCAATATCATGATTTTGGCATGAAATATGGTACAATGATAGAAGATTTAAAAATTCTGGGCAGGGCGGTTTTTGTCATTGATAAGGAAGGGATAATCCGTTATGCCGAATATGTAAAAGTTCAGACAGAATTACCTAATTTCAATGCAGTATATGAGATAGTAAAAAAATACGCATAAAAAATAAAAAAAATGAAAAAAAATACTTGACGAGAGAAAAAAATATCTGTATAAACCCTCTTGTCAGTAACGATGGTCCCATCGTCTAATGGTTAGGACATCACCCTTTCACGGTGGTAATATGGGTTCGAATCCCGTTGGGATCACCAATACAAACGGCAGTCATGAAAATGGCTGCTTTTTCTTTTATTTCCAAGGCTTTCAACAAGTTCGGATGTTTAATTTTTTTAAATAGTCATTTTTTCAATTTGTCCGAACTTTTGTAATCTAGTTTATTTGTTTTTCAATGTGTTAGTTGAATTATCATCTCGTTAGGTATTGGGATTATGAGTTATCCTAAACTTACGCACAGGTTGAGTTTTTACCGCTCCGATTTGATGAATAACACGACAATATAATTTTGGAGTTCATCAATCATATTGGTTAAATGACTTAAGAGGCAAGGATTTAACCATCTTTGTCTTTTTATTTTAACATGGGGCTGGTGTATCGATGGAGGAGTATATCCGCCTCCAGGGTAGGAACCCAACATCTACACCCTCCATGGATACCATACTGCCACACTATGCCGTACCATACCGGATAAGATTATTTTTTTTGTTAAGTGAATTTTAGTCAAGGCCTTTAAATTTTAGTCCTCGCCTTCATTACTCACCAATACTTATCTAGGCATATTTAGCAAAATATTTTTTACTAAAAGCGGTGCGAAAGCCTCCCCCAAAACATCTCTCAGTAAGTTTTCATCATCACTAGCCCAAGCAGGAAAAGGAAAAACGTCCGGTAAGGCATAACTTCTTAGCAACTCTAAAATTGTGTAGGCCCGTGCATCGCTATAGGTTCCATCAGGCAATTCTCTTCCGGGATGGCATGTTACCATACCTCCCATACCATCTGAACCTTGAAGAACGCACGGGAAAGCGTCATCCCACTTTGGTCTTCTGTAAGCTGAGCGATAATATTCCTTAGGTTCGCCGTTTTTCTTTGTCGGTCTATACGGAGGCAGATTGTCAAAAGCGGAACAGCCCGTTGCTGTATGCTGCATTATCTTAACATCCTTTTCTTTCCAATAGGGAGCATTATGATACTTAAGGATGTCTAACCTATCTTTCCAATCAGGATCGTTTTCATATTTTATTATTCCTCGCTCTCCAGATTCTAGACTTGGCAAATCACCAATGGCATCCTCTATGGTTTTCCACTTCTCTTTTGGTAACTTAGGTGGCAAGCTCCAGTTGGAAATTTTTGAAGCAAGAACAATCGCTCTCGTACGGTTTTGTGGCGTTTCGCTATATTCACGCGCATTAACATATTGGTTGATATCCACCTTAAAATTCCTCTCCGCAAAAAATTTTTCTAAATATTCTCTAACTGTTAAACCTCCAAATTCAGGTAAAATTGTATCCGATTGGTAATCTAAAAAGTCAGGAACATTTTCTATGAGCACATTTTTAAAGGGATAAGCGTCTATAGTTTGTGTCACGTTTAAAACCAAACGATTGCGAATATCCTCATCTTTGTTTTCACTTTGATTTGCTTTGGAGTGTCCCTGACAAGGCGGACTCGCTAGCAATAACTCCACGTTTTCCTCTCGACACTTTTTTAAGAATCTCTCCATATCTTCAGGATTGGTTACATCGCCATTTATAACCTCGCAATCAGGATAAATGCTCTTATATAAATCTGCTCTGTCTGTCTCCAACTCAATTGCAACCACAACTTTCACATTGGCATGGCGAGCATAAAACTCGCCAATACCAGCATTTGCAAACATAACTGCTGCTTTAATTTCTCTCATAGGTATTACTCCTCTTCTTTGTTGTTAAAAAATGTTGTCCATTTGGAATTGAAAGGTTCTTTGGCAAAAACATCCAAATAAGCTCCACTGGGAAACATCCTTTCGATGACCTCATAATAATATCTTGGTTTCAAATCTGTTCTTTCGCTCCGTTCTTGAAAAACTGATGCTTTGATTAATTCCGGTTCTGGAAGGCTATCTCCCTTAGTTGCGACCAATAAAACTTTGTGTCTGGCTTCAAAACAAAAATGAGTTTTCTTCGTTTTTACAAAGTCCCAAATGGCGTGTTCTCGGTAAGTGAATCCCCAGGCCGAAACAACTTCTAAGGATGAAATTAAATCCTCTGATGTCGTCCACAGGAACAAAACAGCGTTATCATCTGATGGAATCTGCAACTTTTTCATTTCCTCAATGGATATAGCCAAAGTCTTGTCGCTCTCTTCGCTTTCATACACCGGATTGGCATAAATGATGTTATATTTATCCCCATCAAGCTTTATGGCTTCGGATTGATGTATGTCTGCAAAAGATTTTTGTTTTTCTATCAGTTTCTTCCACTTATTCTCCTCTGAGCGTTTTTTACGCGCTATTTTTAAGGCTAATTTTCTAGTTGGTAACTCACCTTGTTTACGGGCTTCGGTGATGGTTTGTTCAACCAAATCTTTATCAATCTGCTGAATTTCCCATGCTTGTTTATATTTTAAGCCGTATTCACCCTCTAAAATTCTTGTTTTAGTTTTTGTTGCGGTTTCACCTCCTTTCAATTTATACTTATCGCTTCTAAAACCATCCTCAGTTGGCAGATTCTTAAATTTTTCAGCCAATTCTAAGTCTGCTTCCAAGAGAGATTGAGCCTCCTTAAAAGCATTCTCATAAATTGCTTCATATTCTTCTTTGGAAAGTTTCTGATCTTTAAGGGATTTAAGTGCCTTTTTAATCTCGCTTTCTAAAGATTTACCTGCTTCCTCATTATTTTTTAGAGTTGTTGCTTCTTTAGTTTCCTCATTTTCAGTGGCTGTGGCTTCTGCCGAAGTTTCTAATAATTCGTTATCAATAATATTTTCTTGTAATTTGAGCTCTGTCATAACTCGAATCCTTTCTCGCTAAAATTTCAACAATTTTGCAGGACGGGCGCCCGAGCTACGTCTT
>CASFNB010000041.1 GCA_949295915.1 uncultured Pseudomonadota bacterium
ATCGCGGAATTAACTTTCAATCCGGTAGAAAGTCTTAATTGCGTTCTGTCTTGCAATTTGGAAATTTGTTGCAAGCTGAGCAAATTACTGCGCATGGAAACATTCAGTGAAATATCATTCATCTTTCACCTCCATGATATCGGATAGGGAAACTATGCTTCATTTCTTGAATCATTTTCTCGCTCCTCGTCTGCATCAAAAACAAATTCCCTTTTGATTTTGGCTTTTAACGCCGCATTATCCAATATATCACAGCCACAAAAACAACACAAATTTTTTGTGTCGTTTTCACATTTCCACAACATTCAAACCGGCTCTCACATTTGCTTTTCGCATATTAGCAACCGGTGAAATATATACATAATTTTATAGCAATTTGCAGAGGAAAGAACAGATAAAAAACTCTACTGTGGATAATTTTTCAAGCCACAAACTTTTTGCCGTCGAATACGCTGAGTTTGTCAGAGTTGTTTTTCAATCCAATACATAATAATATCTACGATATACTTTTGTTCATCTTGCGTAAGATTCCTTCCTTGCGGAATGCGATGCCATTTATATAAACAACTGCGACAACAACACGCCGTTGCATGTTGAGCCTTAAAAACAGGATGCCCTTTCATGGGAGTCTGTTTGCCGTCATTAGGGATAAAAGCAGGAGCAAGCCTTTTGGCAACAAAATCGGCAGCATGTAGACGGATTACATCTAGTCCTTTTTGCTGAACATATATTTTATCCAAATCAGAAAGTATAAATTTACGACGAAAAGGAGAAGTTTGTAGCTTTTGAAACAAAATATTAAACATTCGTGCCTCATAATCTTTTTATTCTCGACTTTTATGATAAATTTTTATAAAATTAAAATCAAATATTTGATGTATAAAGGAGCTTTTTAATGGAAAAGAAAAAGATTATCGTTATTTTTATAAGCGTTATAATCGGTGCCTTGTTTTTATATTTTGGCTTCTCTGGAATGTTGCAAAAAAAAGCTGCTGAGGAAAAAGCAGCTGCAATTGAAAATACAATAGTCAAAAAAAATATAACTCCCGATTCGTCAGACGGATTGGACAACTTAGAATAATATAATCCAGAGTAATTTTGTGTCATTCGTAGATATTTTTCTTCTTGCAATGGCTTTATCGGTTGACGCCGCCGTTGTCTCTTTTTCTTATGGACTTTTGATACGCAAAAACAGAATCGGAAATGCCTTGAAAATAGCTTTTTCAACGGGTTTTGGGCAGTTTGTCATGCCAATAATCGGCTGGCTCGGAACAAGTAGTATCAGCGCCTACTTGAGCCATTTTGACCATTGGATATCTTTCTTAGTATTTGTCTTGCTTGGGTTAAATGTAATTCATGAATCTCTGCACCAACAAGAAAATGAAGTCTTAAATAAAAATATATCGTTTAAATGTATGTTAGCCATAGGCGTTGCAACAAGTATAGACGCTTGCGCAGCAGGAGTAACACTCTACTTTATCAATGTATCTATACTTTTGACATCGGGCATTATAGGCATAACCACGCTAATATGTAGTCTATCGGCATTTTATCTAAGCCGCTCATTTCCCAAAATTCCCACCCAAAAAATAGAAATAGCCTCAGGCGTCATTCTTATTTTGCTTGGCGTCAAAGTTTTGTGCGAGCATTTGTTGTTGTAGCAAAAATTTGCAATGCTTTCATTAAATTTTTTCCCGAAGGACGAAATTTTAGTTTTGCATTATTTTTGTAATAAGAAAGCAAGAACAATCTGGTACAGCAAGAAAGACCGAGTTCTTTATCTTTACATTGTTCAACAAATTCCAGCAACTTGTTGCGAGAAATATTTTCAAAGCGACAAATTTCATCCATGGCTTCCCATTCTGAATCTGCTAGTCGCATACTTGTTCTCCGTTTGTGCAGAGAAATAATTTTATTTATGAGTTTAGTCATGTTTTTACCTTAAGTTGAGGCTTTAATAACGACATAAACATTAATATAGCAAAAATATAAATAATGCAACTTAAAATTAATAAAATATTTATTTTACACATAAAAGTTATACTATTTTATGAATAAATAAATAATATTTTATGGCTGATAATCGAGGCAACATTTTTGCATGGATTTTCTTTTGTGCAAAAACATTTTAAAATGTTTAAGACATCTTTTATTGCTAATGGTCCTTTTTAAAAAACCTTCACCGGATGTAGGTTTTTGCGGAACTTCAGTAAAATAAGCGTATCCGGCATTATAAGTTACGGCAAGCCATAAAGAAGAATTTTTTTGAACCAAAATACATTTTTTTCCTTCAATTTGATATACTTCATTATTGCTTGGAGTTTGTTCAATTAAATTCATTTTAATAAAATCGGCCAATTCTCTGCAATTATTAATAACAAATATGGGGCAATGTGTGGGAATGAACGTTGGTTGCAACAGAAAAGAGTTCAAATATTCATAATCGCCGAAAAATCCATGTCCGAAACCTTGTAAAACAGGATAATCATCAACGGAAACAAATTTGATGTTGTGAGAATTGAATTGTCCTTTGAGTGGATTAAAATAGGTTTTTGCGGTTATAATGCCAAAACTGTTTTGCGGAGTGGCGTCAAACGCCAAAGAAACATGGTTATATGTCCCAATAACAACATAATTATTGTCAAGAGTGGCAATTTCATCACGGTCATGAGTGTAGATAACTTTAATTCGGTTCTTAGCCATATCGGTAAAAGAGATGCCATAATCAATAATTCTTTTAAGATAGCTGTAAAAGTCTGGATTTCCAAAAAAGACAACATTCTTTTTTAATTTTAAGGCCGCGAGAAAGGTAATTATATACATTTCAGGATGAGTTGGATAAACGGGAAGGAAAATCTTATCTTTTTTGCAGCTTTTGATAATTGCAACCAACTTTTTAAAAGTATCCGCTTCTCGAACGGCAAATCCATCATCGTCAATGCCATAAAAATCAGCCACAACGCAGTCAATTTGTGAAGATAACTCTTTAATCCGTTTAAGATTGGTCGGCTTACGAAAATATGTGCTGGCATCTATCTTCATATCACCGGTATGGTAGACCGTAGAATATTGAGAGAAAATAATAAAACCAAAGCTATCAAAACAGGTATGTGAAGAAGCAATGGTCTCAATTTTAAGAGAGCCGATTTTGATAACATCGCCATCTTTAATAACATGATATTCCGGCCACAAATTTTGCTCAATTCCAAATTGCAGCAATAAATCTTCTAAAATCATTTTGGTATATTTTCCGCCATAGATTGGCGGAAATTTATATCCTGCCTTAATATAATGAGGGATTCCGTTAATATGATCAGGATGTGAATGAGTCAAAAAAACAGCTTGTGCGGAAATTGTTGCTTTTCCGAGCAAATTGCGAATATCTGGAACGGCAGCATTGGCATGATCAATCCCCAGAGCCTGATAATTATCAAATTTACCGATATCAATAATAATTGTTGTCGGAACGAGCAGATTTTGATTGTTGTAAACAATGTCTGAATATTGGTAACAATGTCCGCTGATCTGGTCAATGTTATTTCCGCCTAAAGCTTGCCAATAAAAACCGGCTTTTTTCCAATATTCAGACATTTTATGCCTTATTAATTATGATGAGAGCGCCATTCTGTCAATTTAGCTTCGCGCCATTGAGCTGCAGAAGAGGGTTTGTTTAGAGGCTCATCTTTTTGTGCCAATTTAACATTTTCTTGGTTAATGTTTTGCTCACCAAACAAGGCACGTTCAAGTTTCAACTGAGCTTGTTTAACAACCTCATAAGTTGAGACAATTTTCTTTTTATAACGCAAAGCCTTTGTCGGAACTTTTGAATGGTAAGCCATTGCGGCCTTAATCCAATCTTTATCGTTACTTTCATATAAAGACTTTAAGAATTTAGCAGCATATTGAGCATTTTTTTGCGGATCAAAAGCATCTTCAAGCGATTTAAAAGCATCAGGGTGATAAACTAAATTAATTTGCATACAACCGACATCAATACTTTTTACGCCTTGAGCTTGTAAGCGCTTCACCTCGCGCACGGCTTCTTCTTTGGAATCAAAAAACATGCCTTTCCCTTGAGCATTAACTGTCCAAGGCCAAGCATTTTTTTGCTTTTTCTCGGCATCCCATCTTCCGGTCTCGACATTTGCAATTGTCGTTAACAAGTGTCTTTTAATTTGATACACTTTTTCCATTTTTTGAGTAGCATAAGTACAAACCATAGCATCATCCACTCTGTCATTATATACTTTGGCCTGTACCGGCTGAATTAACATCAGCAATACTAAAAAAAACATAAATTTTTTAGATACGCTAAAACGCATTCCTCTTTTCCCTCAAAGTGCCACAAACATCCCTTATGCAAAAAATGAGCCAATTTCAGTTTGCTTAAAAGGCAAACGGCACATCGCACCGCCTTTGAGGTTAGTTAACCTACGATGCCGAAAACGGCACCGGTGAAAATGTTTTGGACCAATTATTAATAAAATATATATTCCAAAACGAAGGTTTTATAGCATAGTTATTTTTGAAAATCTAGTAAAAATTTACCAAGGGCAATTAACGACTCGGATATATTGGTGCTAATTGTTTGAAAATTATCATTTTTTTTGTACACAAATTCATCCATATAGAGGCTTCGATTAATTTCCAATTGCAAAGTATGGATGTTTTTTCTGGGTTGACAGTAATTAAACGTTATGAAAGCACCGGCATAAGGACGATTAAATTCCACGCGATAACCTTTTTGAGATAACAGAGAGCCGATAAATTGAGAAATCTGTTCAGGGCAACTTTCATCAAAAAGGTTGCTGATGCAAAATTCCACGGGTTTGACTTCGTTCATGATGTTGCAGATTTTGGAAGGCATGGAATGACAATCGACAAGCAGGCAAAACCCGAATTTTTTTTGGCATTTATCAATAAGTTGTTTAAGGCGTTTATGATAAGGTTCATAAACAAATTTAATTCTTTCCAGAACCTCTTGATAAGAAATCAAACCGTCATAAATAGGTTTGTTTTGGGCAACGATACGATGAATGACGCCAAGCCCGACCCGACATCTTCTGCTGCCGACGGCATCAACGGAAGGGACTTTGTCAAAGAACATGGAGTCGTCGATTTCAATTTTATCACGATTAACATCAACAAAAGTTCGAGGAATATTCATAGAAATCAAAGGAATACCGGCATTGCTGGCATCAATAATAAGAGCATCGACAAAGGAGTCTTCCGAAGAACGAAGTTCAGATTCGCTGCGGCAAGAATTTTGCAAAAATTCTTGCGGAAAATCACGTCCGCTATGGGGCGAAGATAAGACAATCGGATATTGAAAGTCTTTGGTATTAAATTCGTCAAAAATTTTGAGCTTTTTATAATTGATACGAAAATCAATATGTTTGTCAGTCAATTTAAACCCCGATATTGATATATTTATTAAAAACGTAGTTAATATAGAGCCAATTCCTTAAATATTTAATAACCAGAGAGAGATTTTTTTGAAAAAATAAAAAAAACACTTGCCAAAGCTACAATCATCATATATACGAAAAAAAAGTGCGGCGGAAAGGTTGCGGATAATAGATAAATAACGGGTGTGTAGCTCAGCGGGATGGCTAAGTAAAAACAACAAAGATTTGTTGTTTTTGTCTGTAACATCTTGACTATCTTAACTGAGCGAGGAAGAGATAACGACCGAAGCGAAGTTTAGATACTCAAGGCACGTGCTCGACCGCCACAATATTATTAAGAAGATAATGGGTGTGTAGCTCAGCGGGAGAGCACTACGTTGACATCGTAGGGGTCACAAGTTCGATCCTTGTCATACCCACCAATGAAAAAACAGCCTACCTTGTGTAGGCTGTTTTTTTTGATAGAAATGTTTTCAAGGTTCGAACTTGTGATCCCGTGAGGGGCTTGAGGCTAAAAACAACCGATGCTCCGGTTGTTTTTAGGCGAAAAGGCGCAGTTTTATTAGCGAGCAAGGGAAGCGTGAGCTTTCCGAAGCGAGGTTAGAAAACAAGTGACCGAAACGCAGTTGGCGAGGCACG
>CASFNB010000042.1 GCA_949295915.1 uncultured Pseudomonadota bacterium
CAATAAATGGCAAAAAATCCCTGCACGCACTTCTTTCGGTCGAAAGCTCATTTTACATATTCATCACCCCGAGCGTATCGGGCAAAACCGCGGAAAGCCACTTTTTACTTCAATTATGCCACTTTTTAAGATGTTGGACCATTATGAGCGTTCAGAGTTAAAGGCTTCCGTAGTTAATGCCATGATTGCCGCCTTTATTGAAACGCCAATGGATAGCGAAGCTATTGCCGAAATGTTTGGGGAATCTGTTGATGATTACTTGGAAAAAAGAAAAGACTGGAGCGTTAAATTAGAGGGCGGCTCAATCATTCCGGTATTTCCGGGGGATAAAGTTTCCGCCTTTACGCCAAGCAGACCTAATTCCAGTTATTCCGCATTTGTTGAGAATGTCTTAAGGCATATCGGAACCGGCTTAAATATTCCGCTGGAACTGTTAATGAAAGACTTTTCTAAAACAAATTACTCATCTGCAAGGGCTTCTTTAATTGAGGCTTGGCGATTTTTCAACGGTCGAAGGAGTTGGATAATCAACTATTGGGCTAAACCGGTCTTTGAATTATGGCTGGAAGAATGTGTCAACAAGGGGCTTATTGAAGCCCCTAACTTTTATGAAAACAAAGCCGCTTGGTGTCGTTGTAAATGGATAGGCCCCGGGCGTGGTTGGGTTGACCCAGTTAAAGAAGCTCAAGCTTCTCAAATCAGAATGGAAACCGGATTATCAACTTTAGAAGATGAATGCGCTTCTCAAGGGTTAGACTGGGAAGAAGTTTTAATGCAAAGGGTAAGAGAACTCAAACGAATGAAAGAGCTTGGCATTTCTCCAAGCGAAAACGGAAATCTTGAACTTTTAACACAAGAGGAAAATACAAATGAGAATATGGAACAAAATAACCAATGAACCATGGGCTACGACAAGCGATACGCTAGAAAATATAATAAATATAGCCAAGCGACAAAATGCCAATCCGGAAGCCATCGCAGCTCAACTGGGAAGGAAATTGCAAAATACTTATGCTGTTTCCGTGAGAAACAATGTCGCAGTTATTCCTATTCACGGCCCCTTATTCCGTTATGCAAACCTTTTCACGGTGATTAGTGGCGCGACTTCTTATGAACTTCTAGCCAGAGATTTTAATGAGGCACTAGAAAATCAAGAAGTAAAAGCCATTTTGTTTGATATTGACAGCCCCGGCGGTGAAGTTAATGGTTGCTCCGAATTAGCCGATATGATTTATCAAGCCCGAGGAAAAAAGCCTATTATTGCTTATGCCTCAGGAAATTGTTGTTCCGGAGCTTATTGGATCGCGGCGGCCTGTGATGAAATTGTTGTTACAGATACGGCGCTGGTTGGCTCTATTGGTGTCGTTGCCGTCTATGAACGTCAAGACGGAAAAAATGAAATCGAAATTGTTTCTTCGCAAAGTCCATTAAAACGAATTAATCCTGAAACTCCTGAAGGATTAGCTCATATTCAAAATAGATTAGATTCTCTTGCCGAAGTTTTCATCAATAAAATTGCCCTTTATCGTGATGTTTCAACCGAAACTGTCATCAAAGATTTTGGGCAAGGAGATGTATTTGTCGGTAAAAAGGCGATTTGGCAAGGTCTGGCTAATCGCCAAAGCTCATTCGAGCGAATTTTAACAGACCTTAACAAAGAAAAGGAAACTGAAAATATGAATGAACAGGAAATCAAACAACAAGAACGTCAAAGAATGAAAGAAGTCTTTGACAGCAACGAAGCTCAAGGACGAGAGCAAATTGCAAATAAAATGTTGGTTAGCACGGACCTTTCATCATCTCAAATTATTGAGCTTTTGAAAGAAATGCCTAAACAACAGGCAATTTCCCCCTTTGAGAAAGCCATGGCTACAATCGCTAATCCCGAAATTGTACCGGCAAATTCGGAAATGCCAGACAATATTGACGTTTTCGCTCAACGTGTCGCCTCTTTAGCAACTTCTTCTAACGGAGAATAAAATGTACGCAAATTGTAAAGACGAAGGCACTCTCAAGCCAGATAATTTGTTAGCTGGCGATTTTCCGAGGGTTGCCAGATTAGTAAATGTTACCGCAGGAAATTATACCCGAGGTACTGTTTTAGGAAAAATTACGGAATCAGGAAAATACAAACTTTCCGTTTCTTCCGTAAGCGATGGCTCACAAATCCCTGTCGCAATTTTGGCGGAAAACGTCAACGCCGAAAGTGAAGATAAACAGGCCGTGGTTTATTTTACAGGTGAATTTAATTCGGATGCTTTGACATTCGATAGTAGTTTCACCGAGGACACCGTAACCGAAAAGCTCCGCGAAAAGAGCATTTTCATTAAGAAAACTCAAGCATAAGGAAACAAAAATGGATATTTTTTCAACTCATGTCTTAACTAAAGTGGTGGAGAACTTAAAAACTCCACCTTCTTTTTTGTTGGATATGTTCTTTTCTCAAGAACTCCGCTCCGACACCGAAGAAATTTATTTTGATACGCAAGAAAGCAAACCGAGAATTTCTCCGTTTGTTTCGCCGTTAATGCCCGGAAAAGTCGTTGAACACGAAGGCTATCAAACCAAATCTTTCAAACCGGCTTATGTCAAAGATAAAAGAAGATTTACGCCGGATATGCCTTTCAAACGTATGGCAGGCGAAAGAATTGGCGGAGAATTGACACCTGCTCAACGCTTGGAAAAAGCCGTTGCCGTAACACTTAGCAATCAACTTGATTGTTTAACTCGTAGAGAAGAAGTTATGGCTTCGGAAGTTCTTCGCACCGGAAAAATCACGGTAGCTGGTGATGGGTACCCTTCTGTAACCGTTGATTTTGGCCGCGATGCTTCATTTACGAAAGTTCTTGCCGGTGAAAACACTTGGGACAAAGAAAGCGTAAACATTTTAGACAATCTCGAAGATTGGGCTGGAACAATTCAATCCAAATCAGGAGTTGTCGCTAATACCGTGATTTTAGAGCCTTCCGCTTGGAAAATCTTTCGCAACAATCCTTTTGTTCAAAAATATTTGGACTATCGCCGAGGCACAAACAACACTTTGAACATTGACCCTGTAATCTTGGGTAATGAAAAAGCCAGATTTGTTGGTAACATTGGCGATTTTGAGGTTTGGGTATATAACGATGTATATATCGAAAATGATACCGAAAAGAAAATTCTTCCTGAAAATACGGTTTTGTTAGGTAGTCGTAGCGGCGTTGAAGGCGTACGCTGTTATGGAGCCATTAAAGATGAACAAGCCGCTTTTCAATCAACCCGTTATTTTTCTAAATCTTGGCTAGAAAATGACCCTGCCGTTCGTTGGATGCTCTTACAATCAGCTCCGTTGATTGTACCTTATCGTCCTAACGCAACTATGTGTGTAACCATTAAGTAGGAGCTTTAATATGAAAGTATTAGCCAATATCACGGTCGTTTTAGGAAAAAAGGAATATGCTCCGGACAGCGAAATTGATATTTCCAATGAAGAAGAAGCCAATTCCCTTTTGAGCCGCGGTTTTGTGAGAAAAATCGGTAAAACGGAAAACAAACAGACTTCTACACCACCACCCACTAACAATTCTCAGAAAACTGATAAAAACAACGCCAAAAATAAAAAGGAGACGGAAAACAGTGGTCCAAAAGTTCCAAAAAGCGGTGGATAGTCTGTTTGAAAAGCTGGGAAAAGCAGGAAAATATCAAGACAAAGATGTTTTAATTTTTCTCTTGCGTCCCGATATGGTTGTCAGTGTGGGCTTTTCTCAAGCCCACACAGCAACTAATACTATGAAAATCAGAATATCTGATGCCCCTGATTTGAAAATAGATGACGTTATTTATTGTGATGATATTGCATATACCGTCAGCCAAGAGCCTATAAAAGACACAAATAATCTAATTTGGATATGTGAAGTTTTATGCGATTAGAAGCTAGTTTAAGCGGAAAATTAACCGAATATCTCGAAAAAGAACTAAAAAATGCTGAAATAGCTGTTACCAGAGGCGTATCTCTCGCAACAAACCAACTCAAAGAAAGTATGCGAACGCAAGTAAAATCGGCAGGATTAGGCTCTCGTTTAGCTTTTACTTGGCGAGGCGATATCTACCCAAAATCAAAAAGTAGCTTAAATGCCGCCGGACATATCTATTCCAAAGCTGAAAAAATTATGCAGAGTTTTGAGTTTGGGCTGGTAATTCGAGGAAATGACGGATTTTGGCTTGCTATTCCAACTCCGGCTATTCCCAAAAAAATACGCGGATGTAAAATTACTCCTGAACTTTATGAGCGTTCAAAAGGTATTCGCTTACGTTTTGTTTATCGTCCACACGGAGCTTCTTTGCTGGTACACGAACAAAAACGCAAGACAATAATTGCTTTCTGGCTAGTGCCACAAGTAAAAATGCCCAAATTGATTAACTTTGAAGCCGAAAGTCTAAAATGGCAAAACAAGCTACCAACTTTAATTTTACAGAATTGGAAAGATGATGAGCAAACGTGAAGAAATTTTATCAGCCTTATTTGAAAGGCTTAAGAGCTTGGATATAACAATTAAGCGAAATGAACTTGCTCCGCAAGCTATACCTAAAAACGGAATTTTGATTTTAAGGGACGGCAAGCAAGGAGATCCGGAAGTCATTTTATCGCCGCCAATGTGTATTTTTCATCACGAGGCAGAACTAGAAGTTATTGTTCAAGACGCAAAATCAGAGGTGCGTGATAAAAAACTAGATGAAATCTTAGTCAAAGTCGGCACTTTGCTCTGTTGCGAAGATAAACTCAACGGCTTAACCGATTATATATATCCCAAACAACCGGAAATTTTGGAAGAATATATCGAAGGAGCCCCAAACATTAAAGCGGCCGTAATTCCGGTCGTTTTAGAATATTCAACCACAAACGCTTTATTATAGGAGAATACAATGTCCAGAGCTTACGGCTGGAATGCCCAGCTTTTAATTGCCGAAGAAAGTGAGTACGGCGTTTTGCCGGACAGCGGATATCGGCAAATACCTTTTATTTCATCATCTCTTGATAGTGAACAAAGTCTTGTTTCGTCAAATGTCTTGGGATTAGGTCGCGACCCGACACAACCTTTTCAGGATGTCATCAATGTTGATGGAGATATGGCAATACCGATTGATTTTCGCAACATTGGCGTTTGGTTAAGAGCTATTTTTGGAGCTCCGACAACAACCAACGAGGAAACTGTTTATACTCATACCTTTGAGAGCGG
>CASFNB010000043.1 GCA_949295915.1 uncultured Pseudomonadota bacterium
CGAGGCAAGAGGGTGAGTGGGTGTTCGCTCAGGCCGTCGCCTGCGTGCAATAGTATGTAGGCACTTGTTTCTGTGAGGTTCGCAAGGAAAAAAGAGGGGAATAAGACAATTTTTGAGGCTCTGACAGATAAATTAGGTTCGATTTTTTCCAAGATTACATCAAGAGGTGTATTGACGGAAAAAGACATTGACGAAGCCATGCGCGAAATTCGCATCGCTTTATTGGAAGCCGATGTGTCTTTGCCGGTGGTCAAAGACTTTATCGCCAAGGTTAAAGTTGAGGCTTTGGGCGAAAAGGTCGTCAAATCCATCCAACCGGGACAAATGGTTGTCAAAATTGTTCATGACGAGTTGGTCAAACTTTTGGGTTCGGAAGAAGGAAGTGAGTTAAACTTCCGCGCCGTACCGCCGGTCTGCGTGTTGATGGTCGGTTTGCAAGGTTCCGGTAAAACCACAACTTCTGCCAAAATTGCCAACAAGTTGAAGGGAAAGAAAAAAGTTTTATTGGCCTCTTTGGACATCTATCGTCCGGCAGCGCAAGAGCAGTTGGCTCAGTTAGCGGAAAAAATCGGTGTCACATGTTTGCCGATAGTTAAAGGAGAAAAGCCGGAAGCCATTACCAAACGCGCGCTAAGCGAAGGTAAAAAAGGCGGCTATGATGTCATCATCTTGGATACGGCCGGTCGTTTGCAAATTGACCAAGTGCTGATGGATGAGGTTAAAGAGGTTAAAAAAATCGCCAATCCGACTGAGGTGTTGTTGGTTGCCGATTCAATGATTGGTCAAGAAGCTTGCAATGTAGCCAAAGAGTTTAATGAACAAATCGGCATCACCGGTTTGGTCTTGACCAGAGTGGACGGCAGTTCAAGAGCCGGTGCCGCTTTGAGTATGAAAATGGTGGCGGGCGTTCCAATCAAGTTTTTGGGAACAGGTGAAAAGATTGACGAGATTGAGGAGTTTCATCCGGAACGTATGGCCGGACGAATCTTAGGTCAGGGAGACGTTGTCTCTTTGGTTGAAAAAGCCATTGAAAAGGTGGATCATGAAGAAGCCGAAAAAATGGCAAAGAAAATGATGAAAGGCAAGTTTGACTTGGAAGATATGTTAGGTCAACTGCGCCAGATTCAAAATATGGGAAGTATCGGTTCTATCGTCGGGATGATTCCGGGATTGTCCAAGTTCAAAAGCCAAATTGAGGCCGCCGGTTCTGACGGCTTAATCAAAAAGCAAGAAGCCATTATACTTTCCATGACCAAGGCCGAAAGAAAAAATCCGGACATTATCAAGGCTTCTCGCAAAAAGAGAATTGCTATGGGTGCCGGAGTAGAAGTTCACGAGGTTAACAAGTTGCTCAAGTCTTATGAGCAAATGTCAACCATGATGAAAAAGATGGGTAAGTTAGGCGGTATGAGTTCATTGTTGAAATCACCGCTTGCTTCTCAGTTAATGAAAAATGGTCCGTTTGGAGGCAACTTCGGCGGATTTGGAGGAAAATTTCCGTTCTGATGAGCGGATTTGAGTGCCGGAAAGGGTAACCAATCCGGTAGTGTTAATAATAAAGAAAGGATAAAATAAAATGGCAGTACGTATCAGACTATCTCGTGGTGGTTCTAAAAAACGTCCGTTCTATCGTATCGTTGTAGCCGATGCCAGAGCTCCTCGTGACGGTAGATTCATTGAGCGCGTTGGATCCTATAACCCGATGTTGCCTCAAGACCACGCAAATCGTTTGGTTGTTGATGAAGCAAAAGTTAAAGAGTGGCTTTCTAAAGGTGCTCTTCCGACTGACAGATTGGCAAAAATGTTTGCTAATTTGGGCTTGGTAGCAAAACCGGTTATCAATGCTCAACCGAAAAAATCTGCTCCTAAAGCCAAAGCTATGGAAAGATTGAAAGAAAAAGAAGAAAAAGCAAAAGCTGCTACAGAAGCTGCTAATGCTGAAGCTTCTGCTGAATAAGAAACTTTGAACGTTTAGTTATTTTTTAACGGAGCTTTAGATGAGCAAAAAAGACAATCGCATATGTTTGGGTGCCATCGTCGGAGTTCATGGAATAAGGGGCGAGGTTAAGGTTAAGAGCTTTACCGAAGTTGCCGAAGACATAGACCAATATGGAATGGTTGAGAACAAAGAAGGGACACGCAAATTTGAGATTAAAGTCGTTGGTCATTCTAAAGATTTGTTACGGGTCAAGATAAAAGGGCTTGATGACAGAAATGAAGCTCTGGCTTTGAAGGGCACAGGGTTTTATGTAAGCAAAGATGTTTTGCCTGCCTTGGAAGAGGAAGAATTTTATCATGCCGATTTAATCGGGTTAAAAGTTCAAGACGAGGATTCTGAGGTGTTGGGTGAAGTGGTCGGCGTTTATAATTTTGGTGCCGGAGATATGCTTGAAATAAAATTAAGCGAAAACGGAAAGTCTGAAATGCTGCCTTTTACAAAAGAATATGTCCCGACAATAAATATTAAAGATGGTTATATTATTGTTCGTTCGCTCATAAACTTTGCCGAAGAAGATGAGGAAGAAATCTCTTTTGAGGACGAGGATAATGAAGGTTAAGGTTTTGACCATATTTCCGGAGATATTTCCGGGATTTTTGGGTTATTCTTTAACCGGTCGCGCCTTAAAAGAAGGAAAATGGTCGCTTGAGGCGGTCAACATCAGAGATTATGCTTTTGACAAGCATGGCTCGGTAGATGACACACCTTGCGGCGGCGGTGCCGGAATGGTCATGCGTCCCGATGTTTTGGGCGCGGCAATCAAAGCCAATTATCATGGCGGCAGAATCATCTACATGAGCCCGAGGGGTGTGCCCTTGAGCCAAGACAAAGTCAAAGAGTTGAGCAAAGAAGAAGAACTCACAATTATTTGCGGTCGTTTTGAAGGCATTGACCAAAGAGTTTTAGATGCCTTTGATGTTGAAGAGATAAGCATAGGCGACTATGTTTTGACCGGAGGCGAGCAAGCGGCGCAAATTATGTTAGATGCGGTAATTAGGCTTTTACCCGGCGTTTTGGGTAATGCCGATTCCACCACTGACGAGAGTTTTGAAAACTATCTGTTGGAGCACCCGCAATACACCCGCCCGATAGAGTGGGAGGGCAGGGTAGTTCCGGAAGTTTTATTGAGCGGACACCACCAAAAAATTGCTGACTGGCAACACCGGGAAGCCTTGGAAATAACTGAACGAAGAAGACCTGATTTGTTAAAGAAATATCTTGATTCTAAAAGAGTTTAGATATATAAAGTTAAAAAAATTAGTAAAAGGGTAAAACTGATGAACATAATTGAAGATATTGAAAAAGAGCAAATGGAAAAGCTCACCGAAGGTAAAAACGTTCCTAGTTTTAAACCTGGTGACACCTTGCGCGTTCACACCAAAGTAAAAGAAGGCGACAGAGAACGTATCCAAATTTATGAAGGCGTTTGCATCGCTCGTAAAAACGACGGCTTGAACTCTTCCTTCACAGTTAGAAAAATTTCTTTCGGTGAAGGTGTAGAACGTGTTTTCCCGTTGTATTCTCCAAATGTTGCTAAAATTGAAGTATCTCGTATCGGTAAAGTTCGCCGTGCCAAATTGTACTTCTTGCGCGCATTGCGTGGTCGTTCTGCTCGTATTGCCGACGATTTGTCTGCTGCAGCCAAAGCTCGTGATGACAATCAAGACGCCGAATAATTTTAGCGAAAAGTTAAAGAAAAAAATCCTCGGAAAATTCCGAGGATTTTTTTGTGAATTACAGAATTAAAATTGAATAACCGGACGTACGTAAAATTTTTCTTTTTTGTCGGAATTGGAGGGACTCCAATCATCATTCTGTATGAATTCAATGCCCCAAACATCATAATAAGAAAATTCGGAAGAAGACCAATAATTATCATATCTATTAAAACTGCGTTCTCCAGCCGAAGATAAACTTAAATTTAAAACATCTCTATTATCATAAATAGCTTGTAATTCGCCTGCTGACAGCAAATACCAATCACCGGCTTGAGTTCCCTCTGTTGTATAAGAATAAGCATACTCTGCTGCCGGACAAGATTTATTATTAGCTCTACAATAATCGATAATTTTTTTGGTATTGCTTTTTCCTGACCAATCAGATGTTCTACTATTAGTACTCCAATTTCTTAATCCGGGAATATCAAAATAACCATTTGACCACATTCTGCGTTCTGTATCTAATGCAATAGCTAAGCGGTTTTCATCATCAAAAATAATCCCGATTACGGTTTTACTTTTATCTAAGGTTGCAGAACAGCTCATATCGGAATAGAGATAATCCCCAATTGAGGGGGTGTTGCATTTTTCAGAACTTCCACCACTGTCAGAACTACAGTAACCGAAACTGGTATCAAACGGACATTTAAGAAAATTATACCCTTCACAGTCAGCTTCTGTCATTGTATAACCTAAGCTTTCGCAAGTGGGCGGTGTGACGCAGGTCTGAGCCAGTACATGCGACGGTGTGATAAAGGAGAAAGCCGCGAGCGCGAGGCTTGCTCCCAAAATTCTTTTAAGTATTGTATTCATATTCTTTCTCCTTTTTTTAGTTTTTCTTTTCATAAGTCATGCTGAACTTGTTTCAGCATCTCATTCTTTTTTTGTCATTCCGATACCCCACACAGTCATGCTGAACTTGTTTCAGCATCACATTTTTTGTCATTCCGATACCCCACACAGTCATGCTGAACTCGTTTCAGCATCTTATGAGATCCCGAAATAAATTCGGGATGACAATGATGAATGAACAAGGCACAAACTCTCCGCCTTGCACATGGAAAGCAACGCGGTT
>CASFNB010000044.1 GCA_949295915.1 uncultured Pseudomonadota bacterium
AAACAAGTGCCTACATACTATTGCACGCAGGCGACGGCCTGAGCGAACACCCACTCACCCTCTTGCCTCGCGTACCGCGTTGCTCTCACGATACTTTCGAAGAAACAAGTGCCTACATACTATTGCACGCCAGTGTGCGAACCCTCGCTGACTGGCGGCACTCCTTGGAGTGTTATATGTTTCTCGTGCTTTTCACTTGGAAAAGTTATTATGTTGCTGAATTTATAATTGGTTTTGTTGCAAGAGTCAAGCTTAAAATGGCTTGTTTTTCAGACATATGTTTATCTTAAATTTTTCTAAAAATCTTTTTTGTTTGTTTTTTCACCAAAATTGTGATATTCTATGTTTATGTTAAATCCAGAATAAGGAGACAAACAATGGCTGATATGAGTAACGAAGAGAGATTCCATAGAGAAGCCCTATTTGATTTAGACAAAGAAGGAAAATTTGAAGATTTAGCCGCTTATAAACAAGAGCAAGCTCAATGGGCTGAAAAAGAATTCTCTCACCAGAAAAATAAAGAGAATAATTATTCTGAAAAATATTCTCAATTAAAAGAAGTTACTTCTGCAATGGATCATATTAAATTAACGCTTGAATGGGTTAAAAAAGCCGATCCGAAATTAGCGGCACAAACGGAATCTTATTTAGCATCTATGATTAATACAGACTTATCAATGCCTTCTGCTGCTAAAAAACTTTCTGAAAAAGCTGTTGACCTTGATGGCTCTAAACAGTCTTTTTGGGGCAAGCTTAAAAATAAAGCTAAAAATTTCTTAAAACCTAACAATGCAAAAGCTACGTTAGAAGCTCAAATCGGAAAATTAAAAGAACAAATTATTGCAAATCCTGAAACTTTTGAATGGTTGAAACAATGTTCACGACCTCAAGATAAAACCTACGACAACAAAGAAAGAGTATCTTTTGCTCAATTAACGGAAACTCGCGGCTCTATTTTACAAAATTACAATCATGAACGCGTTTCTGCTATGAGAGCCAAAGAAGATGCTTTGAAATTTCAACAAACTGCTATGCAATCAGCTCAAAGTTATCAAAGTGATATTAATAAGATCCATGAAATTCGTGATAATGCCGCAAAAGAAATGGGGCTTCGCTCTGAGGCTCGTGAAACAACCGGTATTAAAGATATTAACAATAATACCGGTGTTGACCGCTTGGCCGAAAAAGCAAAAATGATGGAGGGATTGACCCCTCAACAACGCTTGGCTTATCGTATGGAACAGCTCAGAGGAACAGCTAAAACCGAGGCTAAACCAGCCGTTAAAAGAGAAATGGATTCTAATATTATGAATAAAGCTATTGAAGGAAAAATGCGCGCATAACATTTTCTTAATTCTCTCAAAAAGAGGAATCTTTTTATGATTCCTCTTTTTTTTATTTTTTAGTTAGAAATCAGATTTTATTTAGATTCGCAATAAAAAAGTTAAACGAATCGTTAAAATCAGGGTTAAAAAATTATGATTTTTTTGTCTCTATCCTATTGACTCAGAATAATTTTGTTCTAGAATCTACTCATAAAACAAATTTTTCTATTAACTATTAAATTTATAACTATGAAAGAAATATTTTTTGCAATCAGCACCTCTTTCGGTGTGTTGCTTTTTCTATTATTAATTTTTACCGGAGTTGCTCAGATACTTTCCGGTTTGGCAGATAAAAACAAAAATTAAGAGTTATGGATATTAGTTTGTGCTGTTTGACATGAAAGCCTTGAATTTTGTTACGTTTCAGCTGGCGTATAAAAAAAATTCAGGGCTTTTGTTATTTTAAAAGCACAAAAAAAAAGAACCGAACTTTAAAATTCGGCTCTTTTTCGCTTTATTTTAATTATAATCTTGCCAAGGCTTGATTGATTCGATTTATCGTTTCATCTTTACCCAAAATCACGGCAATTTCAGTTGCTCCTCCAGGGGTGGTTTCTTTACCGGACAACGCTATGCGTAACGGATATAAAATTTGACCGTTTTTAACGCCCAAAGTTTCAGCCAAGGCTTTCAGCTTTTCAAACAAAGCTTCATTTGTCCAGACATCAGCTTCCGCCAAAACGGTTTTAGCTTCGGCTAAGGTCTTTTTGGCAACTTCGGCATCGCTTTTCATCTTTTTATTGAAATATAAGTCATTTGAGAAATCTTTAACCTGTTCGATAAAATCAATTTGGTTCGGAATATCTCCCAAAACCTCAACACGCGGTTGCAAGACTTTGCTCAAAAATTCTTCATCAACTTTTCTAGACAAACACTCTTTATAATATGGCTCTGCCAATTTGTGAAACTCCTCTATCGGCAAAGCGCGGATATAACAACCGTTCATCCACGTCAATTTGGTAATGTCAAAAATGGCCGGAGATTTGTTCAATCTTTCTACGGAAAAGATCTTCTTCAACTCATCAAGCGAGAAAATTTCTTGATCGGTTCCCGGATTCCAGCCAAGCAAAGCTATATAATTGATAATGGCTTCCGGTAAATAACCTTTGGCAACCAAATCTTGGAAAGAGGCATCACCGTTACGCTTACTCAACTTATGTTGCGCATCTTTCATAACCGGCGGCACATGAACATATTGCGGATGTTCCCAACCGAAATCTTCATAAATCAAATTATATTTCGGTGTGGAAGAAATATATTCATTTCCTCTGACGACATGGGTGATTTCCATCAAATGATCATCGACAACATTGGCAAAGTTATATGTCGGTAATCCATCCGATTTCAATAACACGCCTTCATCCAACTCGTCATAATCTATCTCAATATCCCCGTAAACTTCATCGTGATATTTTGATTTGCCGCTTTTGTTAATCGTTTGGCGAATGACATAAGGTTCGCCTTTAGCAACTCTGGCTTTGGCTTCTTCCAGACTCAAATGTTTGCAAGGGTCTTGGAACTTGATGTTTTGTTCTTCATCTTTTTGTTCATCGGCATCTTCTTTGGAGCAGAAGCAATAATGTGCGCCACCTAATTCTACCAATTTATGGGCATATTCGGCATAAATATTTCTTCTTTCCGATTGAATATACGGGCCATAGTTACCGCCAATATCAGGACCTTCATCCCAATTCGTGCCGACGCGTTTTAAGGTGGCATAAATGATATCGGTTGCACCTTCAACATAGCGTTTTTGGTCGGTATCTTCAATACGCAAAATAAAATCGCCGCCTTGCGCTTTGGCAATCAAATATTCATACAAAGCCGTGCGCAAGTTACCAATGTGCATATATCCCGTAGGACTTGGGGCAAAACGAGTTCTGGTTTTCATTCTTTTTCACCTCAATTATTATCATTTATCAAATTAGCCTTAACATAAAACAAAAAAAATTGCTTGCCAAGATAAAACTAACCGAATCCCATTTCTTTTTAAATTCAAGAACTTGTCGCAACTTTTTTATGCCTGTCTTTAATTTTTGGTTGCAAAAAAAAAAAACGGTTTATCATGGATAGTATAGGCTTTAATTCTATTATTTATGGAGGCG
>CASFNB010000045.1 GCA_949295915.1 uncultured Pseudomonadota bacterium
ACAACTTATTTCCTACTAAAAAATTAAATGGCAAAGAGTTAACGGATAAAATCAATGAACTTCGCGAATGGGTTGACACCGAAGAAAACCGGTTAAAAAGCATTCCGTTTTCAATAGAGCTGTACAGCCAGAAGAAAGCTGTTTTGCAAGTGCGGGCTGCGTATGTATTGGTTCTTGAGTGCCTAATTGGCGAGGCATTACGTCAAATTCCCAGACTAAACGGAACCAACTCAAAATCTGAAGGACGGGCATCAGGACAAGAAAGGACAAAATCCCAAATTATTAAGGAAGATTACGGACTTTCTCCTCGCTTGGCTCGGGATTTTCAGCACTTAACTTGGGACGGTGTAAAAGCTGCACTTGAACTTGCTTTACGGCAAAATGATGTACCAACCAGAGCCCTGGCTTTGTCAAAGTCCGCTTCAATTAGAGCAAAGCAAAATAAAAATAATAAGAAAATTAAACATACAAAATTTATACTGGACTATATGGAAGAGACGGAAACTAAAACTTTAGAGTTGGAAAAACCGATGTATATAACAACGTTGTTTTCAAACATTTCCATTGGATTGTCCAGAATTCACGAGTTAAATTTACATTGCCGAGTAGCTGCGGAATGGGACAAAACACGAGCTCATTGGCACGAACTTTTATATCCCGACTGTCACATGGTGCAAGGTGATTTTACTTCCGATGAGTGTTTTAATGAAACACTGGAATGGCATAAAAAACAAGGCTGTGAAATCGTCATGGCTAGCTGTTGTTGTGAGCCTTTTTCTAATCTTAACAATTCACCAAATAAAGGTAATGTACCTGAGGCCAAGCAATTTTATTATGCCGCAGATTTTATTCTCAAAGCAAAGCCTAAATATTTTGTGTTTGAGAATGTTCCGGGATTTGTTGATGCCAAACCTAAGATTGCCCATGACGTCCTTAAAGATAAAGACGGTGAAATCCGTTGTATCGGACAATATTTGCGCGATGTTTTAGGCGAAGAATATCATCTTAATTTTGGCATCTATACGGCAGCTGATTATGGTTGTGTTGAAGACAGATCTCGCTTGCTAATCCTTGGTTGTCGCAAAGATATAAGCACCGAACCGTGGAAATTTCCTAAAAAACACTCGGTCAGAAAAATGTTATGGGAAGTCATTGGGGATTTAATGAGCTTAGGCAACGGAGAAATCGATCCAAACGACCCATGGCATTATGCCAGAGAACTACCAGAACATATTATTAAAATCTTGGCACATACTCCGACAGGCTGCACTGCTTGGGATAATGAAGCTGAATACCAGCCTTTAACGGATAACGGTGAATATAGCAATGGTAATTATGGTACAGGCGTTACAAGAGTTCCGTGGCAAGATCAATGTCCAACAATTACAACTGGTAATGGTAGCATCAGCGATGTGTATTCGCTTCATCCGGGAAGATATAATCCTGAAACACAGGAATATAGTGATTGCCGCGTTTTTTCGCTTAGGGAGTTAGGACGTATCATGGATATTCCACCAGACTTCTTTGACAAACTAAATCTTAAGAGAGAAGAAAACGGTATGTTGAACAAAACAGAAGAAAACAATCTTCGCAAAGCAATCGGTCAACACTTCTGTCCTCTGCATGTAAATGCTTTATTCAGCACCTTGCCTCTCCCGGCAAATGATAATAATAAACCTGATGATAATGCGGCTTAAGGATAATCGGAGGTAGTTTCGGCTGCCTCCTTCCTTTTTCAAAGTTTATGACGTTAATGACACAAACTTTTTATGTAACCGCTTGTCTGTTTTTTTATATACATCAAAAAATCTCAAAAGTACGCATAAAAAAACGTTTTGGAAAAATTTTTTTATCAAATCCGCATGAAGTGACAATTCTAAATCAAAAAAGAAAGGATATTTTCATGCGAAAAAAACAGAAAATAAAAAAGAAGAAACAAAGCCAACGTGCTTACAAAGGCTTTATTTCCATAGTTAATTGGTACAAAAATAAGTTTGACGTCGTATCTCATATAAGTAATATATATGGGAATGAGGGTAAAAAAGAAGTTATCGTTTATAGATTGCCATTATGGAGAGATATAACTTTGGTACAGAAACTGGCATACTTCTTTTATTTTATGGCAGAAACGCAACCTTTTGAGAATATTAAACCATTTACATTAGACTTAAGTAAATCA